>CAYMYA010000036.1:0-2492 GCA_964394565.1 uncultured Gammaproteobacteria bacterium | reverse complement strand
TTTTATGATGGGCGAAATGAGACAAGGTGTCTAACAAACGGGGGACATTCCAAACCGATGGCCGTGTTGTTTTATGTGATGTACATTTTTACACTGCCCGCGAATGCTCGGGGGAGCCAAACGGTACAGAAGAAATGACGGAACCAACATGGTTTTCTCTCGCGAGCCTTCCGTTAGAGGAGCTTATGCCTGCAGATAAATTGTGGGTTCCCGCGGCGTTACAAGGGCAAAAGTTGCGTGTGACCGTGCATTATGGGCCATTCCAAAAAGAAATACTTGAACCGATTGACATTCAAGAAGTTGAGGCGTTTGTATAGGGTACAATGCGCGTATATCGCAGCTCCGTAATGGGCTCATCTACGCCTGAGAGAGTATGATGCAATTTTTCTTGATCATCTGCATTTTTACGACTTTTCTTATTGTAGAACGTCTTCATCCGGGACGTGTGTTACCGGACGCATCAGGCTGGTATATTCGCGCGCTTGCGTTGAATCTTTGTCAGCTTGCGTTGGTATATTTTGCGGGAATGATGTGGAATGTATGGGCGCAGGACTGGTCGATCTTGTACATGGCGGGCACAATACCGCCGGCACTTGAAGGCTTTTTCTATTGGTTTGTTGGCACTTTTATTTTTTACTGGTGGCATCGTTTGCGACATCGTGCAGGGTGGTGGAGAGTATTTCACCAAGTGCATCATAGTCCCACACGCATCGAAGTGTTGACCGCATTTTATAAGCATCCGTTAGAAATGTTCACCAATACTGTCATCATTAGTGTGTTGATATATGTGATTTTTGGCGGTTCGATTGCTGCAGCGGTTTGGTATAACGTGTATGGATTACTTGGCGAATTGTATTACCACATGAATGTTCGTACGCCTCGTTGGACGGGGTGGTTCTTACAGCGCCCAGAGCATCACGCTATACATCATGAACGTGGCGTTCATCAACACAATTTCGGCGATATTACTTGGTGGGACAGGCTTTTTGGCACATTCAAAGAAGCAGACGATTTTGTTCCTGCCTGTGGATTTGCAGGGAAGCGCGAACAGCGGCTTGGTGCCATGCTCGCTTTTGAAGATGTGAACGAATAGCGATTACCGACAATCGTTTGCCGCTACCACAGGATATTTCGCTCCGTGAGGAACGAGGAAATGAGGTCGCGCTCGAAGATTACGAAGTTGATACTTCGCCGGACGACGTCGACAGAGTGGTCGCCGCGGAAGAAACGCGTTCAATGTATCGGCAGGTGGCGAAATATATTCCCGCACTGTGCGAAGAATGTGTGTGCGCCGTTTCTTGTTTTTACACCGTTCCTCCCGACGTAAAATTTGTTATTGACACGCACCCGGACGATGATTGCATTATTATCGCGTTGCCTTGTTCCGGTCACGGTTTTAAACATTCTGCCGCGATTGGTGAGGCGCTTTTCGAAATGGCGATACACGGTAAAAGTACACTCACATGAGTACATACTCTTTCTCTCGCCTTCTTCAAAAGTAAAACAAATTATTCCGTGCCGCCTGTGTCTTCAGTCATATTGTTGCCGGTATCTCCCGTCGCTTCACCCGGTGATTCACGATCGTGTTCGTACTCGTCGAGTATTCCATCTACTGGTTGCTCGCCGTGGGCTTCTGTATAAAGGTGTTGTGCTTCATGCATTAGTGCATCCGAAACGAAGGACTCAATGCGTCCCGCAGCATCGTCGATGTTCATTTCGGGGGTTCGGAATGTCGGACGACCAGATTCTGTCACAACAAGCTCAAGTTCGGATCCTACCGTTTCTCCGGGCACAATAAGTAAATCTGGATTTTCAGCGCCCTGGACATAAATATGAATAGCCTCGTCAGACTGATCAAGGACCATTCTTTCTAAAAGATCCCTGTAAATTCGAAGCGTTTCTTGTTTCGCGTCCTCACTTTTCCATGTAGACCAGCTGAGGCGGTTTTCATCGTACACATCGAACCCCTCTCGGACGAGTGGAATATCGCCTAGACTGAACGCTTGCGTTTCTGTGGATTCAGACGGGGTTTCGCTGGTGGGTTTGTGTGGAGCAAAAACACGAACGGGTTCGCAGCGCTCTACTGGAGCTTTCCCATCCACTTGAGGCGATAAATCTTTTTCATCATCTCCTTGTGCCAAATATAGTGCACCGGCTCCGAGCGCTCCAAATCCAAGGCCTCTAATCAGTCTATTGCGCGAAGTATTATCCTGATTTTGCGGTCGGGGCGCACTAGGTTCTCTGCGAAGAGCGGTCATATTGCCGTAATAAATTGCTTTGAGCACGATTATTAACGCATCGTATCACGCTCCGTGAGGAACGTGGAAATACGATCGCGCTCTTCGTCGGTGAGGTCGAGGCCGTCGAGATATTTCCCGGCGCGACCGGGGTGTTTTACGGCTTCGCGGAAGTGGGCGACTGAAACGGTGCGCCCGCGGATGATAAGTTTTGTGTAACGCCATCCCGAAGAAACATTCGTTGCTGTAGAGGAG
>CAYMYA010000035.1:0-2701 GCA_964394565.1 uncultured Gammaproteobacteria bacterium | reverse complement strand
CCGCATACCTGAGTACGCGCGTTGCACGATAAGAAATTGTCCTGGCGGAAGGGGAGAGATTCGAACTCTCGATACCTTTCGGTATACACGCGTTCCAGGCGTGCGCACTAGACCACTATGCGACCCTTCCATGGGAACGTGCGGGGAAAGAATACCCGAGTCTTCCCGTATTCGCAACTGTCTTGAGCCTTGTGTGGGAGAAGAGTATTGTGTGCCCAGGTTATTGAATTTTTTGCGGGCTATAGCGCAGAGGTAGCGCGCTTGCATGGGGTGCAAGAGGTCGAGGGTTCAAATCCCTCTAGCCCGACCACGGATTAAATACGTTTGCTGGACGATTGATATTCTTTTATGAAAGTGACGTACGATACATCGGTGCTTCAGAATCCTCTGGTCGTATTGCGGAAGGCGGGATATTCGTCGTTCACCGATCCAAATACTGGCGAGGAAAGTTTTATTTTGCGGTTGACGGCCGAGTTTTACCCGCGGTTTCACTTGTATGTTGAAGCGCATCAAAACGAGATCACGTTGAATCTGCACCTCGATCAGAAAAAACCGTCATACGGCACACATCACGCTCACAGCGGCGAGTACGACGGGTCGACGATTGAAAAAGAAATGCGCCGTATTGATCGCTGGGTTCGTGCGACCATGAACGCCGACGCCCCCGACTCCGCTGGATAATGTTTTGATATTATGGTAGCGTGACACGTCCATAGTGGACACGAGACGCCTCTGGTCAGGAGGGAGCCATGTGGAAAGCGACGGGAACTATCATCGCAGTTGACCATCACCCTGGTCCGCCCCAGGCGGGGTGGAATGCGTATCAGTTTCACGTCCTCGTGGAGCTGATCGATGGGCGCAAGGTTCGCTTGCGTGGGCCGAGCCATTGGAGCAAACCCCTGGTCCTCTACCAGTTCGGCGAGGGTGCAACGGTGCTGGAGGTGCAGAACCGGCTTGCACTGGGGGCGGTGATTGAATTCTGGTTTCTCAATGTGCCGGAGACGCACAAGGGAGACCAGGATTATCACCCGTGGGACGTGTTCGTCCTGCGTCCCGACCTCATCACGCGCGACTACAGCGCGCGCCGTTCGGGACAGGTGATTGATTTCGCGCAGAAGCGCGCGCTGCGTGTGCAGCGCTCGTGAGTGAGCGGGGGAGGACGAGGCGCGATCCAACGGGGTCGCGTCTTCGCGTTTTGGAGATTTTCTTTTTCGTCAAGATGTTCGTGCACATGTGGATGTTCGCACTTCACGCAACAGAAACACATTTGTACAATGCATGACATCTAGCGCTTGTCGTCGAAGCAGTGCGCCTTTTCATCTGCTTATGCGTGTCACGTCACCAGCGTTTTCTTCCGGAGACATGATTCCGGCAAAATATACGTGCGACGGAAAAGATGTGAACCCAGAACTCGTCATCGCCGACGTTCCGGGTGACACAGAAAGCCTTGCAGTCATTGTTGACGACCCATCGTCGCCTTCTGGAAATTGGTTGCACTGGAGTGTGTGGAATATTCCGCCAACGGTGCGAAGCATTCGGGAGAACAGTGTTCCGCAGGGCGCGCGCGAAGGCGAAACCGATTTTTCGGAAGTGGGATACGGCGGCCCTTGCCCTGGTGTTGGTGAACATGAATATCGTTTTATCGTCTTCGCGCTCGATTGTGTGCTGGACGTTGGCCACGGTGCCACGCGCGACATTGTTGAAGCAGCCATGGATGGGCATATTATTGCGCAGGCGGCGCTTCACGGAAAATATCAACGCCAGAAAATTCGCGCCATGCTCCACGCAACGGCATAGTCGATATCTTTGGCCGATTTTCGAATCGCACCATCGCAAACTCTCTCAACGGACGAATGAGTTCGCATCGAGAGTTTTGTTCATCGCTCATCGAAACTCGTCACAAATATATCAACTATGCACTCATTTCGTGATAAAGTTTTTGCGATCGTTTCGGAGATCCCATCGGGCATCACCATGACGTACAAACAGGTTGCGACGGCTGCGGGGAATCCACTCGCCGCACGCGCTGTGGGGGCGATCATGAAAACAAATTTCAATCCCGCAATTCCATGTCATCGGGTGGTACGATCCGACGGCACGGCTGGTGGGTATAATCGCGGGAGAGCACAGAAAAAACAGCGTCTTCTTGCCGAAGGTGTTGTTTTGGATTAGGATCTTTTGTCCGTCAATTCCGACGGCATTCGAGGTTGTACGCAAGCGCTTGGAGGAACGATGTCTTCATTTTCCGATCTTCCGCCTGCCAATCCCAGGGATTTCGCCCCCATCTTTCTCGGGTTCGACCCCACGCGTCGTCGCGTGGTGGTGCTTCTGCCCGGTAACGATACGATGAACGTCGCAACGATCATCGTCACTCGTGTGGACGATGTGGAGAAGAGTGACCAGCAGATTACACTTCTACTTCCAGGCTCCTCACGTCACACCATCGACACCGTTACGTACCGCAAGGGGGCTGTGTACGCAACCACAGGTGATGATCGTCCCTGCGCTGTCGTCGTCGACACCGCCGATGGGAGCGGCATCGATCTGTTTCTGCGTTTGTGCGAAGGTCGGTATCCCAACGCAGTACGCATCAACGACTGACGCACGCGTTTACGGTCCCGCTCTCTGAGGAGGGCGGGGCTTTCGCATTGTGGAATGCTCCTTTGCGCAATCGATGTTTCCGATTACACTGCTTTCACTA
>CAYMYA010000034.1:0-2969 GCA_964394565.1 uncultured Gammaproteobacteria bacterium | reverse complement strand
ATCACCGACGAGGGTGGAATTACCTGCCACGCAGCGATTGTGTCCAGAGAATTACAGAAGCCGTGCATTATTGGCACGAAGATCGCAACAAAGGTGCTGAAGAATGGGGATGTGGTGGAAGTGGATGCGGAAAAGGGGATTGTGAGGATTCTTTCTCGCGCCTAACGAATCATCTGCGATCGTTCTCGTCGTTGAAAAAGAACTTGTACGACTCTTTTATTGATTGAAATATGTATTGCGCGGTGGCATCGTCAACATCCATAAGGCGATGGTCGGCGCGGTATTTTTTGTGCGCTGGATCGCCGAGAAAACTGAGATAGCGTTGGAGGTACGCCGGATCAAGTGCGAACATGTTCATGAGTTCTGCGTGGTCTTCAACGGCTTGCTCTTGTGCGCCTTTCGCGCGATATGTCTCGAGATTTCCTAACGCAGAAAGGCCGACACCTGCTTGGCGCGCATGAAAGATGGTATTCATGAAATCAATACTTGCGCTGTGGGGTGTTGCGTGTGCATACGCAAAGAGTCCGAAGATTTTCGGATGAACGAGGTGGGCGAGTTCGTGGGAAAGTCGATAGACGAATTCTTGTTCGCCGCGAAAACGCCAATCTTCGAACGTGACGGCATGATGAATTGTTTGGGGCATGAATGCCGCGCCGAGTCGAATGCGTCCACCGACGGCGTGGCTGATGCTATCCCACCGCGTTGCATCGATTTCGAGTTGTTCAGGCGAAGTGTGGCCACGGTTGCAGAGCTTTTGCCATACTGCGCCGCTCATTGCAGAATGACGTTCAAGGCTTTCAAGGAGTTTCTCTCGAAAAAGCTCCGGGTTTTTTTGGGGCAATATCCGGAGAAAGGCCAGTAGGGGACTCGAATGAAGGCATAGTGTAGTATTGCAGTAGTGATTGCTTTGATTATTTTACCTTATGGATCTCTCGAAGTTATATCAAACGCAAATTTCGTTGACGGAGTGGTTTCAACATATGGGACTGAGTACTGTCGAGGCGCATCGGAAGGAGGACAACGAGAAACGCGAGAGACTTGCGGTGTTACATGACCTTTTTGGATTGCCGTTCGATCGTCCGACGCAATTTTCTGCGCGCGAGATTGTGGATTCGTCGCCAAGATTCGTGGAGTTTTTAAACAGTCGTGGGAATGAATTGTGTGCGCTTCGTGTGATACCGCTTGATCCGTCATTGCCAAAGTTACGAACGCGTGGCGCGACGATTGCAGAGTCGATGAAATGGTTTGCGAAACAAGACATCGATCCGGATAAGTATAAAGCTGATTTCGTGCCACACCCAAGTGATCATACGTGGTCAACGATTTTTGTGGTGAACCTTCACGGTGCATTTGGCCAAATTGCGCCAGGATCGCACAACCAGCTGACGCAAGGGTTTTACGATGAAGGCGTGGAGCCTATCACGTTTTGGTGGGATGGTGACGTGATGGAATCGAGCCCAAAACATACCGATGCTGAGCAGCATCTTCTTGAAGTCTTGGGTTTACTGCGACTGAAGGATTCAGCGACTCGTGCAATGCTCGAAGAAAAGTATGATGCGAAATTTTTTGGTGAATATCTTTGTGGATATTTTGAAACGGTAGCGTCAAAAGAATTTGGAACGTGGTTTATTGATTGGAATCGCATGATTGGGGATGCATATCTCCAGGTGACGTTTCCTTCATCGCCGATTGTTCCTGATGTCGGAGTGTTGCGTGGTCAACCCGCTTCGTCGGGTATTGTTACTGGCCGTGCTCGCGTCATCCGAGCAGCGGATATTGCGACTGCCGATCTTGAGCCTGGTGAAATTCTCGTCACAGACATGACAACGCCCGACTTTTTACCGCTCATGATGAAGGCCGGGGGAGTGGTGACGGCATGGGGCGGTATTTTGTGTCACGCCGCAATTGTGTGCCGTGAATTAAAAAAACCATGCGTGACGAATGTGAAAGGTGCGCTTGAGTCAATTCATGACGGAGCGATGCTCGAGGTCGACGCAACGCACGGAACAATTCGTATTCTCCCTTAACTCCAAAAATGCGAACGCCCCGCCCACCGAGCTCTCCTGTGGAGCTGCGGCGAACGGGGCGTCGTGACGTGCTACCTATCCTCTGGCTCACGTGGTGTCGGGATCGGGCACGGCAGGTGCTCGATGGCGGTGATGCGTGGATGCCATACTCCCCATTCATCCACATTCCACATGACTGTGAGCAGGAGTATGTCCGCGTGCCCTAGCATCGGAACGCTTGCAAGGGGAACGGATCGGTTTTCGCTCGCTGCCGCCACGGGTTCGATCGTGCCCCCGTGGCTGACGATTAGGGCATGTTGTGCCGGATACATCTTCCAAGGACCACGACTTTTTTCACCCTCTCTTTCGAATGAGCGAATGAGTTCGGCTCTTGTGATGTGGCAGATGCGTCGCCACATCATGTGGCCGAGCAATAAAGCCGGTGGCCAGTGCCGGATGAGTGTCATGGCGTTCGTTGGCCGAGGCTCGGGCATCACCCACTGCGGCAGGCGCGTGTCGTTGAGCAGCCACTCGTAGCCGAGGCTCGTCTGATGCCTGTAGACTTCGACGTCGTTTGTGAACCGGAGCGCAGTCTCCAGGGATGCTACTGCGCGTGGCGTTTCGCTCACTGCGGCGAAGAGGAGCTGTACCTCCTTGAGGTACCCGTCCCGAGTTGCGGCGACCTGACGCTGTCCGAGGTCGGTGAGATGGATCCCATCTTCGGTGGGATGACCATGACGCATGCAATAGATCTTGGTGACGATGTGGCCGTTCATGTCGAACTCCGGGTTTGAGCTGTCCTAGGGCGCGTGGCGTGGGGATTGAAGGACAAGTTAGAGTAGCTGGAATACGAGGTTTGTTCAAGCGTATGTCGAATGGCTCTGAAGACTGCAAAAATCTGTGCAGTGAATGACCCTCCCCGGCCTCACGGCCGGGGTTTCGGTCGTCCGCAAGGCTACATTT
>CAYMYA010000033.1:0-3005 GCA_964394565.1 uncultured Gammaproteobacteria bacterium | reverse complement strand
ATCTTTATCGGACGAAACGAGAAACAGTGTCTAAAAAATGGGGTACCTACCAGTTTTGTGATTATACGAATGAAGAATGGCAATCTTTTCTAACTGATCTTCACGTGCAATAAGCCCAGACTCCTCCTGCAACTCGCGTACCGCGGTCTGCTCCAAAGTCTCCCCCGCTTCTCGACCACCACCATATCCATTCCAACACCCCGCCCCAATTTTCGCAACTTTCCTTGCCAGCAATACCGCACCATCTTCCCGCACCGGATACACCACCGTCGCTTCGACTAACGTCTTTTCTTCCATAAAACTTCATCGGCAAATGAAAGGCCTTCAAAGAGATCTGCACTCGTATTCTGTACAGCAAACCAGCCCTCGACGCCATCGACGGGCACCAGTTTACACCACGATTGTGAGGCATCGTCTGCCGACGTACATCCCACAATCGTTCCGGTGTCTCCTGGCGCGAGAATGGCAATCACGGTCGTATTCCCCGGAGAGACATATAGGTTGAGTGACCCGGTCATGGTGACGAGCGCTGGGTCGCGCCGCGTGTAAAACTCCTGGGGAACATCAACAATTGTTGTGCCAACGCGCTTAAACGTTTCTCGGTAAAACCATGTATCGAGCACGCTAGCGCGAACGTCGGCCTGGAATGTCCCGTCGCCTGCAAACATCATGTTCTCCCAAAGGTCTGACGTCGTACCAAGATGCACCAGCGCACCGTTTTGCCATCCGTAAAACACGGTAGTGTCATCGCTGCTTGGACCCCAATCACTCAATGCTATTTCCTTGAACGTATCTGCGCTATTCAGATCAACAATACCGAAGTACGGCTGCGCACTATTCCCGTCATTCACGATATCGACACTCAGTCCATTCACCGTAAGGGTTCGCACGGTGCCGAATTCCGCACCGGTACGTATAGAAAGCGACACCGACTCCGCAGCGCCGTCGCCATCCAGATCCGCCGAACGTGCCCGGTACTGACCTTCCACGAGTGCTGGCATACTCATTTCCTCTTCCACGGCGCGCTGCACTGCGATCCGTTCAAGCTCCTCGACTTCTTCAAGCGCGGCACGGCGCTGAAACACTGCCACCGTTAACACACCGGTACTGATAAAAATGATGAATAGCAGAAACGTCGCGTGGCGATACTGCATAGGGCAGTGATTAAGGGTTCAGTGCCAGTATTGCAGCATTTAATCCCGTTGCAAAGAGGATCCAAGCGAAATATGGCATCAAGAGCGCCATCGAGGCTCGATCGTGCGTGTGCAGACGACGAAGTAATGCGAAAACAGTACAGTCTAGCGCCAAAATCAGCACAAGTCCGCCAAGAAGATTGTGTGCGCCGAAGAAAACCGGCGTCCATAGCGCGTTCAAGAAAAGCTGCCCCACAAAGAGTTTTCGCGTGACATCACCATTTTGTGTATTCGTCCAAATCCGTGCTCCGGCAATACCCATGAGTAGGTACAACATCGTCCACACCGGGCCAAAGAGCCAACTCGGTGGCTGCCATGAAGGGAGGTCTAAAGATACGTACCAAGTAGGAATTGTAGAAACAGTCCAAAAAGAACCGGTGAATCCAATCGCCTCACACCCGAGAATCCACAATGCTACCGACGGCCAAGAAGGCGCCTTGAGTGCTCGAGTCGTGGTGATGGTTGTGTTCGGAGACATATTGGACATAAAAGCATTTTCTCTCAGTATACAAAGTTTTTAGTACAATACGGGTATCCTATGCGAGAATTTTCCCGTTTTGTTGGAAAGGTGCCTCAGCACGAATCTCTAGATGCCCCACTCCGGCATATTCAAACCAATGCCGAAACGCATAGAGATCGATTTGGAAACCGCGTGTTTTCTTCGCGCAAAAATGCATATTTTGATCGCGAGGGGAACGAAAATCGTTCTATTCTCTTAGTCTCTCCAGACGGGCAAGATTTGCTCAGATCGACTCCGGGCATCTTGAAAACTCTGGAACAGTTTCTTGCACACTCTGGCCCAAGGCTTGAACAGCACCGCGTGATCATAGACAAAGAGGCTCACACGATTCTTGAAGGTCGTGGCCGTATAGAATACCTCGCTGGGGGAAATCAATCCCTCGTATACCGCGTTGATATTGATGATCGTTCCTTTGTTTTAAAAATTCATCTTCCCCACAGTAACGTTCACCAACCGTACGTCAATGAGATGCTCGAGCTTCAATCTTTTGGCACAGACTGCGCACACGATCTTTCTTCTCTTGGCGTGGCGTTACCCCGTGTTTTTTTCGCAACAAATGACGTTATTCTTGAAGAATTTGTTCCCAATGAACTTCCGCGGTCTGAAGAATTCCGCGCCACGTTTTATGCCGCGGCGACCACAGCGGATGAATACCTTGAATCACAAGGAACAACTCCGTTGTGACACAATGTCCGCGTCGACAAAAATCACAAAAACGATACCCCAGTACAAAACTTTCGCCGCCACAACGACGGAACCGCGGTATGGATTGACCCGTTTGCGTATTCTCAACATGGTATTGAGGGGCCGAATCTTCAGCTGCTCCGTCGAGAACACGCGGATCTTCCGCGACTATCTGCCAAAGAAAAGGCCAAGCACTATACAAATGCATTAGCTCAACTTGACGAGCTCTTTGATCGCATTGACGCAATCCTATACGATAACGACGAGGTATTCCTGCGCGATATTGTTTTAGTGCTTGCGGATTATGGCGTATCTGTGCAAGATGAAGACGACCTTCCCCGTGCGCTCGACGCCGCAAAAAGCAACATCCTCAAGCGTAATGGTGTTCGATGGGTCCACAGTACGAGGTCGTATTAACTGCTTGCTCAATCACTCCCTTTCCGCTACTCTATGCTCCGTTCCCCACACCTGGAGAGGTGGCAGAGCTGGTCGAACGCGCATGACTCGAAATCATGTATATCCGAAAGGGTATCGAGGGTTCGAATCCCTCCCTCTCCGCCATCCCACTTCGCCCTTCGGGCTACGTTGGGGATTACTCACATTACCGA
>CAYMYA010000032.1:0-3710 GCA_964394565.1 uncultured Gammaproteobacteria bacterium | reverse complement strand
ACATTTTATCGAGCCCGGTGTTCCGGTGCTCCATTTGCCTGATATGCAAAGTCATTCTGAGCAGGAAAAGCAGCTTTTAGAATCTTGGGAGAAGTACCGAATTTTTGAACGATCCGTCGAAGAACGGCCGGAAAGCAAACGCTACACCTTTTACGACGGCCCTCCATTCGCCACCGGCTTACCACATTACGGTCACCTCCTTGCGTCCATTATTAAAGACGTCATTCCACGGTACTGGACCATGAAGGGCTACCGTGTGGAGCGACGATGGGGTTGGGACTGCCACGGCGTGCCCATTGAAAACATCATCGAGAAGGAGCTTGACTTGAAGGGCGGGAAGATGGGCATTGAAGAGATGGGCATCGATAAGTTCAATGCTGCGTGTCGCGCCGCGATTTTGCGTTTCGATAAAGAGTGGGAAGGTACAATTCGACGTATTGCGCGTTGGGTCGACTTTAAAAATTCATATAAAACCATGGACAACGGGTTCATGGAAAGCGTGTGGTGGGCGTTTAAAACCCTCTACGAAAAGGCGTTGGTTTATGAAGGGAAGCGCGTGATTTTGTACTGTCCGCGCTGCGCAACGCCGTTGAGCAACTTTGAAATTGCGATGGATAATTCGTATAAAGATGTCGAGGATAATTCGTTGTACGTAAAGTTCAAGCGGAAGGATGCGGAGAACGAATATTTTCTCGCATGGACCACAACGCCATGGACGCTTCCAGGTAACGTTGGCCTTGCTGTTGATCGTGATGCAGAATACGTGAAAGTACAGGTTGGCGACGAGTGCGTCTGGGTCGCGCAGAAGCGTCTCGACGTATTGAGCGGGAAGGGAAATATACTTGAAACCGTCAAGGGTTCCGATCTCCTCGGTTTTGCATACGAGCCGCTATACACGTACATGCCGCTTGAGGGGAAAAAGGCGCATTACATCATGCCGGCGAATTTTGTGTCGCTCGATGACGGCTCGGGAATCGTTCACACCGCGGCAGTGTTCGGCGAAGATGACTACAAGCTCGCGCAGGAATTCGATCTCCCGTGCGTTTCAACATTGGATGATCAGGGTCGCTTCCTGGATTTCGTCGCGCCGGTGAAGGGCGTATTTTACAAGAAAGCCGAGGACTGGGTCATCGCTAATCTTTCCGATCGCGGCCTCGTGTGGTCAGCCACAAAATTCATGCACTCGTACCCCATGTGCTATCGCTGCTCTACGCCACTCTACTACAATGCGGTGCCAGCGTGGTTTATTGACGTGCAGGCGCTTAAGCCGCAGCTCGTCGCGCAGAACGAGCATATCAATTGGTACCCAGAACACCTGAAGAAAGGGCGGTTCGGAAAAGGTTTGGAGACGGCGCCGGACTGGAATATTTCCCGATCGCGCTACTGGGGCACGCCAATGCCGGTATGGGTTTCTGAGGATGGTACGCGCCGCGTCATGGGCTCATTCGACGAATTGAAAACATGGGCAGTACATCCTGAGATCGTCGAAGGGCTTACAGATTTTCATCGCGAATTCATTGATCCCATTGAAGTTTGGGTTGATGATGCAAAAACGAAGAAAGGCAAGCGTATTCCTGAGGTGTTTGATTGTTGGATCGAGTCCGGATCGATGCCATTTGCGGCCGAGCATGTCGCCCATGCGCCATTTGCGGACGTTGTCGGTTCCGGAAAATTCCCGGCACAGTTCATCACGGAATACATCGCACAAACCCGCGCGTGGTTTTACGTCATGCACGTCATGTCTGTGGCGCTTTTTGGCAAGAATGCCTACGAAAATGTGCTGACGACTGGGACGGTGCTCGCAGCCGACGGGCAGAAAATGAGTAAGTCGAAGAAAAACTATCCAGACCCGTCGATTGTCCTCGACAAGTATGGTGCAGATGCTGTGCGCTATTACTTGATGAGTAACCCGATCGTGAACGGTGAAAACATGAACTTCAACGAAGCGGGTGTGGACGAGGTGGCGAAGAAATTCATCACGATCATGAAGAACGTGGTGTCGTTTTACGGACTGTACAAAGAGCACGATGACGGTCGAGCGCCGTCGAACACGCATGTGCTCGACCAATGGATCACTGCACGGCTCGCGCAGACGCTTGAGATCGAAACCGCGGCAATCGAGCAGTACGATCTTTCGGATGCCTCCCGCGCGCTCCAATCGTTCGTTACTGATCTTTCCACCTGGTACGTGCGTCGTTCTCGCGATCGCGTGAAAGTGGCTGGGGAGGATCGTGCCGAAGCGCTCGCAACGTTGCGCGCCACACTCACCACGTTCGCAAAAATGCTCGCGCCGTTCATGCCGTTCTTAGCGGAAATGATCTATCGTGACGTCACTGGCGCAGAAGAGTCCGATTCTGTCCACTTGCAGCTGTGGCCGGTGGCGCAGAATGGTGAAACACGTATTGTAGAAACGATGGGTGAGGCACGTGCGATTGTGTCGCGTGTGATGGAGGTACGTGAGAAGACTGGGCGATCCGTTAAACAAGTGCTGGGATCGATGACGATCACGACGCCGAGTGGCGTGATTGATTCGGGCATTCTTTCCGTGATTCTGGATGAAGTCAATGTGAAGGCCGCGACAGTTGCGAAAGGGGATACTCTCGCCGTCGACGTGGATACGTCCCTCACGCCAGAGCTTATTCGCGAAGGTATGGCTCGTGAAATCACGCGCCGCGTGAACGGGATGCGCAAGGATGCTGGTCTCACTATTGCCGATCGTGTTGCGTTGTATATCGATTCTGCATCAGGCGAAGTGAAAACGATGTTTGACGAGTACGCGGAAGCCATTAAAGCCGACACGCTCGCGTCCTCCATTTCCCTCGGCCCCATCCCCGAATCCGCAACCTCCGTTTCCTTCCGTGTGGCGGAACAAGATGTGGCGATCGGGTTTATTCAGTCACTCTCATAGGAAGCACGGGTTCGATTCCGGTCGAGTCCAGCAAGGCGGCACCCACTAACCACAACCGGCCAGCAAAGGTCGGCTGTGTGTTATTTCATCTCCGTTGCCGTTACTTTCTTGAGTAACGCCTCCGGCTCGAGGCGGATTTTGAAGTCGTCGAGGAGAGTGGCGTCGAAGGTGGTGTGGCGGGGGCGGATGATTTTTTCGAAGAGGGCGCCCTGGGTTTCGAGGCTCGTCACCAAATCCTCGATTGAGTGGTGTGTTGGGTAGATTTCGATGTGGTCGAATCCGCTCGTTTGACTGCCGTCGGGCTTTTGATCGGAACGTTCGAGAAGTGAGATGTCACCGAGGGCTGTTGTGATGGGGGCGAGAAATTTGACGAGTGTAATGCGGCGTTTGGAGATGACGGACTGGTAGATGAATGTGCACTCCGTTTCGAACATTGTGCGGATGCGCACGAATTCCGTGCTATCACTGCATGTGTAGCAGATGTGATCTGCGGTTGCAATGGGGAATACTGTGTTGCCCAGGCGTTAAATGTGGAAACGTCCGGTGCAGTTGGTACGAAGAATTCAGAAATCGTCATTTGTGCTGAGTGTACCCGATGTGGGATTCGCCTGTGATTCGGTGGCTGTATATCCGCTAATATTAGCCGAGTTCCTTGACAAAAGTCACTTTTTGTGGCATAGTAGACTTATGGACAGTCGTACCTCAACATGGTGCGACGTATCGCTCCCGCTCGTGCGGGGGTTTTGTTTTTTCTCCGGTGTGTGTGCATGTGCGCTACAATACCCACATGATCCTCGATCCA
>CAYMYA010000031.1:0-3859 GCA_964394565.1 uncultured Gammaproteobacteria bacterium | reverse complement strand
GTAATTCTCTGGACACAATCGCTGCGTGGCAGGTAATTCCACCCTCGTCGGTGATGATTGCAGCACACTTTTTCACCGCAGGCACAAAATCCGGCGTTGTCATTGTTGAAACAAGAATTTCGCCTTCTTCGACAAAGCCAATATCTTTTTTCATGAGCACGACTCGGACCTTTCCACCAATAATACCCGGACACGCTACGCGCCCTCGAAGTTCGTTCAGTGTTGTAATCCCAATATCCTCCTCGGCAAAAGTGTATTGAGGATGTTCTTTGATAAACACAGCAAAAGGCGCGAGCCACTGCGCATCTTCCCCTAAAACAACAAAAGATTGCTGACGCCTCTGCAGCGTTTCATTATCCGGAATCTTGGCAACTTCAGATCGGAGTACACCAGACTCCATTCCAGAAATCTGCGGATATAGCGCAATCAAGCTCTGACGGATAAATCGATCGTTCTTATCAAAAAATTCATCAACGTCTCGAAGTGCTAATGCCTCTGTGCGGATCTTTTCTGGCGTTCGCTCGTCGAGCGACGAATAATACATCACAATAAATCCGATCATCGCATCGAATACGAGATCAATCGCTCTTTTGAGATCGCCACTATCCGAAGCCACTCTCTTTATCCAATACGTTTCCAGAACTGCGATCTGTGCCCGATACGTCGCGATCGTGCGCTCAGCAAACGACGAGTCTTCCCTATTCCTCCTGAGCAACGCCTCCACAAACCACGCCGTCGCTTCTATATTCTCCCAAACCTCTACAATCCCTCTCCGTAGAACATGAATCATTGCCGGGCGGTGTGGGTTCGTCCAACCGAAATTCTTCTGATCGTTCCAAAAACCTGCGAACCACGCCTGCTGAATAATCAACGAAGTATCACGACTATAAACCTTTTCGAAATTCGGCATAGAATATTACAACGTCGTAATCGGCCTGCTTTGAAGAATGAAAAACTCCCCCGCTTCCATGCCCCATTCAATGTCGCAGGGAAAGGTGTAGTGTTTTTCGATCGCGATGCAGAGCGCGCCGATGGTTTCGATTTGTGCGGCGGTGAGCTTTTGCGCGGCACGCTTATCGGAAGGAACGTCGACCGTGATATTGCCATGTTCCCCGCGGATCAACATGGTTTCTTGTTCGGATGTGTATTTCTCAATGATCGCATTTGTCGCCTTACGCACAATGTACGAATCTGGCGTCACCACACCCCCGACAATGAACTCACCAAGACCCCAGCACGCTTCGATGATCATCTGGTCGTGGTCTTTCGTGACGGGGTGCACCGTAAAGGCGATGCCTGCGACCTCCGATTGCACCATCTTCTGAACAACGACCGCCACGGAGACGTGCGTTTCCCGCATGCCTTTCTCCATGCGGTACACAATCGCGCGCGGGGTAAACAAACTCGCCCAACATTTTTTGATATTTCCAAGCAACACCTTTTCCGTTGTGTTGAGATAACTTTCAAGTTCCCCAGCCCAGCTCGCCGTCGACGAATCCTCTGCGGTTGCGGACGATCGAACAGCGACAAATTCAGCATCGAGAGCCGCAAACGCGATCATAATATCCGCCTCCAAATCTTCCGGAAACCGTGCGTCGTGAATAAGGTCGTGTAACACTCTGGACGCCCGTTCAACCGATGCAACGTCTTCATAATTCACCCCATTCAACTGCGCCTCAACCTCCGCCTTCAGCCCCGTCTCCTCCAAAAACCGGTCAAAAGCGCCACGCAACACCACAAATCCCGGTGGCACCGGAATCCCCGCCTGAGTCATTTCCCCAAGGCTCGCCCCCTTTCCGCCAGCCAGATGCACATCATGCGTATTCAATTCTTGAAACTGCTTAAGGTATTGCATAGCGATCATTGTATTACATCCACCGCAATTCGTTTTTTATCCATTCTTCAATCTCCTCTTTCGTCTTCCCCTCGTCGTCACGCAGCCGGTCTGCTTCGCGAATGAGCTCCCCGAGCTTTGGTCCGGGAACCATCCCAAAATCAATGAGTTCCTGTCCTGTGATCGCATGGGGCGCTGGTCCAACAAGCACATCGAGCTTCGCAGCACGTTCGAGCAACCACGGTCGCTCTGGATATTCCCGGGCTTCACCGTGACGCCATTGCCCACGCCCGAAATAATCCGCCTCCGCGACCAATAACAGCTCATTCATCGTTGCAGGAGCAATCCGTGCAGCGAGTTTGCGGATTGCGCCGTCAGAAATCGACAAACCCTCTTTATGATCGTCGAGATAATATTTCGTCGGCTTCAAATGATCTTTCACAATACCAACAATCTTCTCCGTCGCATCACGGTTCACGCCAACCGTCTTTAAAAACACTCGTGCTGGCGCTTCGCCTTCCTCCTCGTGGCCAATCGAACGAATCTTTCCATCGATCACGCGCGTGCACAGCGGCTTACCGAAGTCGTGCACTAATGCACCGAGCATAATAGTAAATGCGGATTCTTCATCAAGTTCCTCACGGCGCACAATAATGGCCGCTTCGTCGACTACCATGAGCGTATGAATCCACACATCCCCTTCGGGATGCCACTCGGGGTGTTGTGGCGTCGTCTTCAATATCGACAATTCAGGATGCAATACATCGAACACGCCAAGATCAAACCCCAACTGCAAGCCGATCGACGGCTTCTTTGCGAGTACAAGTAACTTTCGCCATTCATCACGAAGCCGTTCTGGAGAAAGTTCATGTACATGCGAAACGGCATCTCGCATGACCCGCATCGATTCCGGCTCAACAACAAGATCGAACCGTGCAACACATTGCAGTGCACGAAGCACGCGCAACGGATCATCACCAAAGAGTTCCATATCAACCACGCGCAAAATCTTTGCTTCGAGATCCGCAACGCCTCCAGCGGGATCGATCATCTCACCGGTTAACGGATCCATCATGATCGCGTTCATGGTGAAATCCCTTCGACGAACTGCATCCGCTGGAGACATTGATGGATCGACGTGAACATCGAATCCTTTGTGCCCGGAATTCATTTTCGAATCAGCACGAGGAATGCCGAGATCGATTTCTAACGCTCCAACCTCCTCCACCTCCCCCTTCGAAAGGGGGAGAGTTTTCAGCTTCAAAATCCCAAATGCCTTCCCAACCTCCATCACCTCACCAAAGAGCGATGCAACTTCAGCAAGTTTTTCTGGCGCCAAACCATACACTTCAATATCAAAATCCTTCGGAACACAATCGAGAAGCATATCTCGCACACATCCCCCAACCAAAAGCGCACGGCCACCTGCGGCCTGGATTGCTTTCGCGAGATCGATGATGATGTGTGGAAATGCTTTCATCATACTGTTGCACCCGTCCATGCGATTGCAAGCGCATCGGCCGCATCATCGATCTTAGGAGCTTTTTTAAGGGTAAACACGACTTTTACCATCTGCATCATCTGCTTCTTATCCGCCTTACCGTAGCCTGTCATGGCTAACTTTACCGCATTTGGCTTCACTTCGACTACAGGGATCCCCGCTTCGCCAGCAAGGAAGAACATTACACCTCTCACCTCAGCGACTTTAAGCGCCGTCGTCGTACTTTTTGCAAAAAATAACTCCTCGATCACCATCTTTTCTGGCTGATACTTCCTCAAAACTCCGCGAACGTCAGCGGCGATTTCCAGAAGCCGATCTTCCGTCTTCCCTTTTGCTTCCGTGGTAATGACTCCGTACGCCACCGCGCTCGGCTTCCCCCGCACAACATCAATCACGGCATAGCCAAGCCTACCGTACCCAGGATCAATACCAAGAATTCTCATAGTCAGTGTATCGTAACATAGCAGGTAACCAAAACCACCCGCCTGCGCGAGTGGTTTTGTGGGAGAGCTTACTCCGCGGTT
>CAYMYA010000030.1:3762-4883 GCA_964394565.1 uncultured Gammaproteobacteria bacterium | reverse complement strand
CGAACGCAGATATGCTGAGCCTCATAATATTGCACCCCAGTCGTGATATGAGACATTTCACGTGGGATGGGTGACGGCCCTTAGGCGGTGACCATTGAGAATGAAGGAACGCTGAATGCCGAAGCAATCATGTTCTTCATCTTTGAGAATGCGTTTGCATGTATCTCGTTGTGCAGTGGATTACGGAGTACTGCACGACTCCGGCTTGATTGTGTGAAGGGTTGAAGAGCATCGATGCCCGTCAGGCCCGCGAAAATAATAGCATTTTCTGGGCCGTTTGTCTACTCCAAATCCCGATGAATCGCGCGGTTCAGGTCGCGTTTTTTGATGGTGTCGCGCTTTTCATATTTGCGTTTGCCGCGGGCGAGCGCGATTTCGAGCTTCACCTTATTTCGGGAAACAAAGACGCCAATCGGCACAATGGTCAATCGGTCGGCTTCGCGTTTGGTTTTTAAGTACGCAATTTGACGTTTGTGCAGTAAGAGCTTTCGGGTACGTGTTGGGTCTCCTCCTTCTTTTTCCGCTGCCTTTGGATACGCGCTTACATGCATATTCGTCACGTATGCTTCGTCCCCACGAATGGTGACGAACGCGCCTTTGAGGTTCACAGAGCCTGCTTTCATCGCCTTCACCTCGGCGCCCGTTAACACTAAGCCCGCCTCGAATTTTTCCAGGATCTCGTAATCAAAAAAGGCTTTGCGATTGGTAGCGAGTGCCATAGATGCATGATACAATACTGGCGATATGACGGTCCGTAAAGCACTTTCGCACGCATCGACGATTGCTATTTCTAGTGGCACCATTTTTCGTGTGCTGATCATTGCTGCGATTGTGACGTTTCTGTATGTTATTCGCGATATCGTCGCCATGACGTTGGTGGCTATTTTCCTCGCCGCACTCATTGATCCGTTTGCTGACGTGTTGGCGCGAAAAAATATTCCGCGTGCGCTCGCGGTTGTGGCGGTGTATTTTATTGGACTCGCGTTCGTTGCGCTCGTTGCTATTCTTATTGTGCCGCCGCTCCTTGCGGAAACGAGCGAGCTTATTACTGCGTTTGCACCGCTGCTTTCTCAAGTTACTGGGGGTGTGGGGGCGGAAGCGTGGCTTGCGGGGCCATGGAC
>CAYMYA010000030.1:0-3662 GCA_964394565.1 uncultured Gammaproteobacteria bacterium | reverse complement strand
AATATTTTAGTGCCAAAAATCATGCAAAAAGTTGCTGGAATGAATCCAATCATTAGCGTCCTTGCGGTTTTGATCGGTGCGCGTGTTGGTGGTATCGTCGGTGCGGTGCTTTCTATTCCACTTGCCATGGCGATTGCGGTGTTCCTTGAAGAAATTTTTCATCGTGAAACCTTAGAACAATAACCTATGATTCTTTCCCCAAATCGTGAGCGGAATTGGTTCCCTGTTATTGTCGCCGGTTTGACGGTGCTTCTTGCACTTGTGTTTTATGCCACGAATCGTTCTGTGGATGTTTCCACGTGGATGTCGTCGTGGTTTGCAGATCGACCGGCCGCGCCAGCACCAGTCGCTGATCCCGTGACGGAAGAGGAATATCAAATGGCGGTGCGGAGTATTCTCGACCTCAGCGACAGTGCACAGTCCGCGTACGATGCGCTTGTCCTTCTTCGTGTTCCTGCCAGTATGCAGGCGTTCCATATTGATCTCATCATCGCGTCGGGAAAACTTGCGTCAAGCGACGGTGCTGACGTGGCTGATGGTGAGGCACGATTCGATGCGCTCATTGCGCAATATTCTTGGCTTGCAATGTGATTCTCTTGCATCGCATTACCCCATTTGCGCTTGGGCTCACGAGTATTGTGAGCTTTATCCTTTTGATATTCTGGCCACTCGTCGGGATCAGGGCTTTGCTTCCGCTTGGTGCGCTGCTTGCGGTGTTGCTTGCGCGGTTATTGCTCTGGGAAGTTCGGCGCCCAGCCTTTTGGGTCTTTTTGGGAACGCCCATGGTGTTGTGGAGTTCATCACTCATTTTTTTCTTTTTTCTGGAAGATCCCGTGAGTAAGTGGATTATTGCAAGCACCGTCAGCGCCCTTGTTGCCGTGTACGCAGAAAATTGTTTCACATTTTATCACCTTCCGAGTGCATACCAAGCGTATGCTCTCGAAAATCTTTCTCTGGTGGTGTATGTGCTTTCGGCATTCTTTTTTACCAGTGGTGCATTTGGTGCTCAGCTTTTTTTGCTATTGCCGATGTGGATTCCAACCGTGCTTGTTTTTTTCGCAGTGCTTTTTGCGACGACTGCGGTGTTTTGGGTGAGTAAAATTGGGTTTGAAACCGGTAGGCCGTATGCCATTGTTGGTGCAGTGGTGATGGCGGAATTGTATGCGACTCTTACCATGTTACCGACGAGTTTTGTGACGAATGCAGCATTGTTTTCCGTGTTATTGTATGCATTTTTCGTTTTTGCTCGCGCGAATGTCCTGGAACGCGTGAACCGCACGATGGCGATTCGGCAATTGGGGTTTGTGAGTGTATTGTTTCTTTTGATTCTTTTCACCGCCCGTTGGTTTTAAACTATGGCAATCAAAGACGGAAAAACTTCGTGGTGGCCGTTTGTGCGCGCAATTGTTCTTGGTACTGCGGCTGGAGCAGGGGCGGGAATTATTGGTGCGGTATGGACATCACTCGCTTTGAATGAATACGCGGATCGTTTGCGTATTGCGCAGCACATTCCGCAAACGTCCAATGTTCAGCCGACGCCAATTCCTGGAACCTACGAAGAAGCGCTTTCACGCGTGCGTACACGAGCACAATCCAGCGTCGCAGCATTTCTTCCAGCAAGTAAAGATACGAGCATGCCTTCTGCATGGATCGCGTCACAAGACGCTACTGCATATGGAGTTGTGGTGAGCGACGATGGGTGGATCGCAACGAGCGCGGGTGCATTTCCGGATGTCGATGATATACAGACGTTATCATCGACGCATGAAATTTGGATTTCGCAGATTCGATATCCAATTACTGATGTTTTATCGGATCGCGATACCGGTCTCGTGATGGTACGTATTGATGCAAAGAACCTCGTCTCTATTGATTTTGCGGCAACAGAGAACGTGCAGTCCGGCACAATGATGTTTATCGTTGGAGAGATGTTCGTGGCACCGACGGAAGTTGTTGCGAGTGATGCGTACATAGAACATGGGGTATTGCCCGCGGAAACATTTACGACTGCATGGGAGGTTGCCGATGAGGTTTCAAAGGGCATGCCGGTGCTCAATGCAGCGGGGGATTTTGCGGGGTTCGCACAGCCAAATTCGTTCATTGTTCTTCCGTTGCATCATGTTGTGGCAGCAATTCGTGACGTCGTGAAACACGGAGAAATTTCTTTGCCCGCACTTGGGGTATATACGGCGGATTTAACACAGCATATCGCGATTGCACCGTCGGTACGCCAAGATTTACGTGCCGGAGCCTTGGTGGTTGCGCCAAGCAGCGCAGTTCGCCCTCTGATCCCGGATGGTCCGGCGGCAGATGGCGGCCTCGCGCTCGGCGACATTATTCTTGCGGTTGACGGAGAACTGCTCACGAACACGACATCGCTTGCAGAAGTGCTCGTGACGTACGATGTTGGGGATACCATGCGTCTTTCAGTGTACCGCGGTGGTGAAACGATCACGCTTTCTGTGGTACTAGAGGAGCGTGCTGCGGTGGTATACTAAAAATATGGCATATCGCTACGCACAATTTACTCCGCTCTTGCACGGATGGGTTTCTATTCTCCTTGCTGGAATCATTGGCATGGCACTTGCAATACTGCTTTCGTTTTTGCGCCCGCTTGAATATAGTTCCACCACACGTATTTTGATCACGCAGGAACTTGGTGCTGTGGATGCGTATACTGCAAGCCGTTCTGCGGAGCGAATTGCGGACGATTTGGCGAGTATTGTGTACACGTCAACATTTTTCACAAAAGTATTATCGTCTGGGTACGATATTGATGCGTCATATTTTTCTGACGACGAAATTAAACGGCGAGAGCAATGGGGGAAAGCGGTGAGTGCGTCTGTCTCGCGGAGCAGCGGTTTACTTTCTATCACGGCGTACCATACGGACATTGCCCAAGCAGAAGAACTCGCGACGGCCGTGGCCTATGTGCTGACGACGGAAGGGTGGACGTACACATCCGGCGGGAGCATTACAGTGCAGGTGGTGGACGAACCGCTGAACTCACGCTACCCCGTCAAGCCGAATTTACTGGTGAATGGTTTCTCCGGTTTCGTCCTCGGCCTCCTTGGGGGAGCAGGTTACGTACTGATTGCTGCAGAAAAGCTCCGTCGCCGTCATCAATTCATGCACGACGAGGCCTAGTGGCTATTGACGTTCTGGTGCGTTCTCGCTACCGTCGGGGCACTCCAATTCCCCCTGTGGGGACCCGATGGAGCGGTTGTGACGCCTCCTCCTCGTTGCAATTTGCCACTGTCGGGTCTCCAGAGTGGGGATTGCTGTATTTGGCCACTTTTCGGCTTGTTGCGTTGTCGGAACAGAAATCGCCAAATCTGGCGATTTTTTCGTAAAACGTTTCCTTTTGACTTTTTCCCAATAAAATGCTATACTTTCTTGTTCCTTGAAAAAGGGAACATGAGTGATAAGGTGATTGATAGTTGGGAGCCTTTCTTGATTTGCGTCGAAAATAGACCAAATGAGGAAGGACTCGTGCTCTCCGTTGGTTTGGTGTCCTGGTATTCCTCCAATACCGGTCGACGCCAGGCCAACGGAGTGCGCGACAAACGCCTCCGCGACAATTCCGTCGCGCACGTCAGGTCCACCCGAAGCCGGCCCTAGCGCCAGGAGAGCTCCATGCTCGCCACCCTCGCCCTGTCCCT
>CAYMYA010000029.1:0-6212 GCA_964394565.1 uncultured Gammaproteobacteria bacterium | reverse complement strand
AAAGCGCAAGGCAGTAAAGTAGGTCGCAAAGAAGCGCGCACCTGCAACGCGCAAGGCTGCAAAGAAGGCACGCGCCTAGTTCAAAAAAAGTTCCCGTTGAGGTAATGAGCATGATCCATGGAGGAGATGCTGATCACCACGCGGGAATTTTTATTTTCCAAATTTTTTCAAACAACACACTTCTCTCACTCTCTCTAAAACGGAACGCCACGCCGTCCCTCCCGAGACAGCGTGGCAGCAGGAACGTGACGAACCCGCACAAGGCCGGAGTGGCCTGCGTAAGGTTTGCCGGTGGCGATCGCTGTCGATCGTGGGGGTATAAAAGCAAATAACGGCTGAATTGTCAACCGTTTCTTTGCTAATATTCGCTGATTATTATTTCACCGTGCGTGAAGCTAATGACGTTCGAGGCGAAGAATTCTTGCATTCAGTCGATCAATCTGCGGATGAATTCCAGTATTCACGATATCAATCACCGCCTCGCGCGTGACGTAAAACTCCCCCATCATTTTTTGCTCAAGCTGATTCAGACGTTCGTGCAACTCACGAATAGTCTGACCGTATTTCTTTTCTTGTCGCTCGAACATGATCTCTAAAACACTCACGTCCTTTTCATCGAGCATATACAATATGCGACACGAACCTCCGTTTCCTTCCCGAGAAACGTGTCGCGGAAATAAATCACAGGAACCAGGGAATATTCCTAGATTATCGCAATCAATGCGTTATAACAACGCGGATTGTTTCTTCGAAAATCGTGAGAATTCCTCCTCGAATATTTTTACCTTCCCATAAATTCCGTCGTATCCTGGCGTGATGGAGAGTTTTCCGGAACGGACTCGATGAATTGCTTCAGCGATGCGTTCTCCGGCGATTGCGGTGATGAGTGCATGATCGGCATCCAGAAGAATGTGAAATTCGTTGCCGATGTTTGTGATCATCTTTTCGTATAGTTCCTGCACTTTTTTGCCCGATGTCGACGAGACGCCGAGACATTCAGCGATGATTTCCTGAAGTGGGACAATCGATTTATACGAAACGTGACCGTTCATCCTTGGCTCGCGATCGGCAAGGTCGGCAACGCGGGAAAGGACGCCGATGGTGAGTGGGCGTTTACACGTCGGGCAGCCCCCGTTGATCATCTTCGTTTCGTTTGGCTCACATGAAAAGTTGCAGTTCGCACACCCGTCGACGTGGTACTTCCCTTCTTCTGGGTAAAACTCGATGGTGTACTGAAACGATTTCGTATCTCGTTCCTTAAGAATGCGAATAAACTCATCATACGAATACTTCGCGGGGTCAATGTCGAACACATTCGCTTCACGACCAAAGTTTCGCGGCGAGTGCGCGTCAGAATTCGAAATGAGCATTCGGCCATCAAGTGCAGAAAGCGAACGATTCATGAGCGGATCGCTCGAGAGGCCAGTTTCGAGCGCATAAATATACGGAGTCATCTCTCCAAAGCACTCTTCGAGGCTATCGAATCCGGATTTCGAGCCGAATACGGAGAACCACGGCGTCCATGCGTGAGCCGGGATGAGCACAATACGCTCGTCGATATCGCGAAGCCGCTTATACAGCTCTTCGGAATCGATTCCGAGAATCGGTCGTCCGTCCGCCTTTCGATTGAATCCTGCGCTGTCGAGCCATGCATTAATCTTTGCAACGACTTCGATGGTCGGCGCCATGAGAATGTTATGCGTCCGCCTCGTCTTTCCCCCACGTGTATAAATCTGCGCGACCTCCGTCGTCATCATGTACCGCATGGATGGGTGTGCACCCGACTTGAGGCGATACAATCCCGGCTCGGCCTCCACGAGCCGCTCCTGCATCTCCGCAAACCACACAGGGTGCGTAAAATCTGCAGTACCGAGCACGTTCACCCCCTTTTTCTCGCACCATAACGCGTTATTCTCGAGTGTTAGTTCTTGAGAACAGGCCCGGGAAAACCGGGAATGCAAGTGCCAGTCCGTTATGATCCGCATACTGCTACCCTCAGCCTACGCGAAGAAAGCACTGCGACAAGCGTGGTAAGTACAAGGACCACTCCCGCATACTCAAGCATGCTGCCCACGGAAAAGCTCCGGCGTGTCATCATGAGCAAGAGATCGTATATCGTTCCAACTGCCAACAAGAACAACGTCATACCGAGTGCGATACGGCCATAACGGTCGCGAATGATCTGAAAACCGATTGAAAGGATCGCGAGAAACACAAGAAATGCTTTCGTGATCGGCATCATGACGAGAACGTGAGTGGCTGCGATGCCCCACACAGTGATCGTCAACGCAATCGTGCGTGATAACGCCTTCGTTTGCGCGATGTACGCCGCGGCGATCACCATAAGTGCGGCGAGCATGCTGATCCAAAGCGCTGCGTGAGAAAGATCGCTCGTGATCGTGCCAACGCCACGTGAACTGTAGGCAGAATCGATAAACTGCGCAAAAAACTGCCACCATAACGCTGGCCCAAGGCCGAGAATGACACCAGATATAACCACCGCGCCTCCAAAAAGCGGTGCCGCACGCAAAAGACGGGCAACGTCGTCAAAGAATTTCCGTCCTTTCCCGAGAAAGTCCCTTCCGAGCTTTTCAGAAAGCGCGAGAATGTTCATACATCAATAATACCAAGCTTCTTACTCAGACGGGAGACGATCCCAAAGTTCGGCAAAGAGTACGCGTTGTGTTTCGTACATGGCACGGTTATCGACAATGAGCCCAATAAACTCCCCGCGTTGATCTAAAAAGATGTTGGCCACTTTTCCGACGTAAATAAGCACATACGTCGGCGCACCGGCACTACTCATGACGTGTTTCCGTTCATCAAGTCCAGACACAATGCCCGGCGTACCGAAACTGATATTTTTCACACAAATACCCTTTTCGATGCGCGTTTTCGTGAAATCCGGAAATCCTGCATACAATCCAGCGTTCCGTACCGCGCTCGAGGAATACACATAATATTCTTTTTCGGGAGCTCGGCTCACAGACGCGAGAACATCCTCCAAAATAGTGCGCACGCCATCCGTCCCCTCGTACATGCGCACGATCGGGTCGCGGTCACCACCGTCGTACAGTGTTTCCAATTGTGAAACCATGGTGCCGAGATCCTCGGTTGCATGGTGAAGTGCCTGCTCCTTTTCTTTCGCCATTTCCACAAGCCTGCGCGGTGATGCTGCGACGAAATATTGCCGCGTTTCCGCATTATAAAAACGCGCCAGGCCATGAGCCTGGAGCACCTTGAGCACGTCGTACACCGTTCCCCGATTCATTGCCGTCGCCGCCGCAAGCTGCCGCACTGAAGAAGGACCTTCTTTGACGAGCGATAAGTACACTTTCGCCTCTTTCGACGTGATTCCGAGCGCCTCAAACAGTGCTTCGTATACTTCCATACAGAGCAAGAATACCGGAGCAATCTGCGGACTGTCAAAAGAAAGCCTGACAGCTATACCTTACGACGGAGCGCTTCCGCGCGTGCTAATTCTTCAGGAGAATTGATACCAATCACATCGAATGGGTTCGCGGAAGCGGTCACGATTTCCAATCCGTCGTCCATCGCGGCAGAAACAAGGTCGGTGAGGTAAAATTCTCCACTTGCGTTCGCATTTTTTAAGCGATCGAGCCGATCCCACACCCACGGCGCAGGGAACGCATAAATACACGGATTCACTTCGGTGATCATGAGCTCTTCCGGCGTCGCATCCTTGGCTTCACGGCTACCAATCACATCGCCAGAAGCATTCCGAAGCACCCGCCCCCAACGAATAAACGCCTGAAAATCACCTTCAAAATTCGGCACCATCGATGTAAGCATCACTAATGCATTCGGGTGTTTGTCCTGAAGGCTCGCAATGTTCTGAATCACTTCTGGGCTAAGAAATGGATGGTCACCGTACAGCACCACAATGCATTCTGCACCGTCCGCGGCGTTCTTCGCCACTCGTACTGCATGCCCGGTGCCAAGCTGTTCTTCCTGCACAGCGAACTCAACACCGGAGTCGAGCGCCTCGCGGAAAAGCGCTTCACTCCACGCGCCAACAACAACAATCGGCTTCTCGTCGATTCCTGATTCCTTCACGCTCCGCACAAGTCTCGTCACCATAGGCTCCCCGGCCACGGGAATGAGCGGCTTTGGAATATCACTTTTCATCCTGGTTCCCTTCCCTGCAGCAAGAATAATCACGCGTGTGCTTGGCATAGTACAAAAATGGTAGCACGATAGCGTTATTTGTATAACTCCGCAACCGCTGGCCCCCATGTTCGAACATGACTACCGCCGGCAACAACAAGAATATTCTTGTATAGTGTTTTTACCTCCTGTATGACATCGATGGCACGGCGGTCCCGAATGACATTCATATCACGAAGAACTGCATTTGTTTCGCCTGGATAAGCTGGATCAAAACGGCCATGGAACATGCCATTGTCTTCTCGGCGAAGTGTCTCATTCGCAAAGCGGTCTGCCAAAGACGCAAGAGTTGTTTGAAAATATTTCTCAATTGTCGCATCAATTGATGGCAAACGTTGACCAAGAACCTGCTGCGAAAGGGCATCTCTAGATTTTAAAGAAAGTACCCTCGCCAACATTGCTTCCATTGCGTCATATGTTGGAGACGTCCCATTTTCATAAAGTTTACTTAACGCGATAGATACTAAGAATCCCGCAATCGCTTCCGGCGTATGATGTTTTGCAACAACTTCAAGCTGCTGGTCGAATGGAAGATCCCACGACTGCACAATTTTTCCGTCTTTCCAGGCCTGCCACGCTAAAAAAATTTGCTCTTGATTTTTTGCCACCAGTGCTGGATCGAGTTCGCGTATCGCGTCTTCTGTCATGCCAGGAAAAATATCTTGGAATACGTCACGAATATCATTTCCTTCATGAAGAACAATTTCCGGATCGGTTTTTTTATACACCGCAACGTCCCTTTCGATATCTTCATATCTACTCGAATGTTTCGTTCCAAGTAAAGCAATCTTTCTATCACCGTCCGCAAAACGCTTCACGAAATACGGCATCTCGCCATATTCATTAGTGTCCTCCTTCCGAGCCTCAACCTCCTGGTCCATCGTTAAAAGCAAGGAATGCAGTAATTTCTTTTGTTCGAATGCAGGAAGATCGAAAGACATATACGAATATCTTACCAAGGAAACTTCTCACCTTTAAACCAGAATTGCCCTGTTTCGACTTGGGAATTTGCGAGTGTGAAAATGTTTTCAGCGGCTTCTTCTGGCGTGAGGTCGGCGTCCGAACCGCCCATGTCGGTCTTTACCCAGCCTGGATGAACGGAAGAGACGGTGATTTTTCCATCGAGGCGCATAGCGAACAGTCGCGTAGCCATATTGAGCGCAGCTTTTGAAATTCGATAATCTGGGCAGTCAATTTCGTGAACATATGTAAGAGAACCTTGACGCGACGATACATTCACGATGTGCCCGCTGTCTTGCATGAGTGGAATCATGTGCTCAGTAAAATCGATTGTCCCAAATACATTCACGCCCAACACTTTGCGCAATAAATCCTGATGCATGATTGGGTCACCTTCAATCCCCGACCAAATACCGGCATTGTTGATCAAAATATCGATCTTCTTTCCCATTGCTTCGATCGATTTTGCACACGTTGCAATGCTTTCCGGATTTGCGAGATCGAGTTGAAGTACGACGAGATTCACATGCTCGATCGATGATTCGCCCGACGTTGATGTGCCAATAACAAAATCACCATTTTTCAAAAATCGTTCCGCAATAGCCCGACCAATGCCACGGCTGACGCCAGTGATCACAACAGTGTTCATACGGCGTAATTTTAACGAAAAAAACAAAAACGAGCCACAGGAGACTCGTCATGTTCACAAAAGATACTTTGTCCTGGCGGCCACCTACTCTCGCCAACCTTGACTACCATCGGCCCGTGCAGTCTTAACGACCGTGTTCGAGATGGGAACGGGTGTGACCCTGCCGGAAGTGCCACCAAGACAAAATATCTTTTGATGCAGAGAAAGAACACTGAGATTACGAGTAATGAAACTCTTTATTTTAGACCAGTTTC
Organism: uncultured Gammaproteobacteria bacterium; assembly: GCA_964394565.1. Taxonomy (GTDB): domain Bacteria; phylum Patescibacteriota; class Patescibacteriia; order UBA9934; family UBA9934; genus CAIKHN01. The sequence goes on along the minus strand of CAYMYA010000029.1, from coordinate 161 downwards.
GCGGCGGAGCAAGCAAAGCTTCCGAGACGTACTGCTTGGTACGTTGAGGAAGTTTGCGCCGCGACAACACGAAAATGGGCAAAATAAAGAGTTTCAAACATCGCAATCAGTGAATGGAGAGCTCGACCTATTAGTACCGCTCGGCTGAACGTGTTACCACG
>CAYMYA010000028.1:2125-7418 GCA_964394565.1 uncultured Gammaproteobacteria bacterium | reverse complement strand
TGGTGCGCCGGGTGGGGATCGAACCCACGACCACGAGCTTAAAAGGCTCTTGCTCTACCACTGAGCTACCAGCGCGAAAGTTGCGAATGCGAGGGGAGGATATCAAAATACTGCAATCTTGTGAAGGTCTCCCACGTAAAGAACGCTCATGCCCGCAGTCCGACTGGATCACGGGGCACGCGTAACGCTTTGTACTCACTCCTAGAACGCTCACCACTCGGCAGGGCCGGGTTCACTCCCCCAAAATTCTCTCAGCTTCGTGCACAATACGTTCGTCGCCATTTGTAGCGAAAACGGCACGAATTTTTGTGGTGAGAGCGTTGCGCTTTTCCGAACTTTGTACGTAACGCAAAATCATTTGTAATATGATTTGTGGGGTAACGTGATGAAGCACTTCTGCAGCACCACGATCTTCAAGTGCTTTTGCATTCGCTTCCTGGTGCCCAGCAAGCGGTAACACAATCGCTGGTTTGCCAAGTGCAACCAGTTCGGCAATCGTGCCCATGCCAGCTCGACACACCACAACATCTGCCGCGGCGTACAAATCTGCCATACCTTCGCCAACAAACTCTCGCACAACATACCCGTCGCCAATCGTCTCAAGTGCAGCGAGCATTTTTCCTCTACCGGTAATATGCAGGACATTCGCATGCCGAACCAATTCCGATCCGAACATTGAAAACATTTCATTCATAGAAGACGCCCCGGTTCCCCCGCCAATGACGAGCACCGTTGGCATGTCCTTTCTCAAGCCAAAAAGCTCGTACGCCGTCATCGCATCCCCAAGTCGCAAAAACGGGCGGATAATGCCGCCGACCACAAGCACTTTTTTTGCCCGATACTGTGCCACATTTTCTTCCCACGTCACACTAATCCGCTTCGCGACAGGCGCCATGAGTCGATTCGCGAGGCCAGGTGTGACATCCAACTGATGAATCCATGTGGGAATCCTCAATAATGCCCCAGTCCACGCAAACGGAACACTGACATATGCGCCGGCGGACATGATAAGCGACGGCTCTACATCCATAAGGATTTTGCTCGAACGGACGCAACTCAAGAGCAACGCAAACGGCACGAACAGCCAGGTCCACCAACGGGTACGATCAAATTTTGGTGCAGAAAAAGCAACAAATGGAATTTTTGCGGCTTCCACCAACACCTTCTCCGGTCCATTGCGCGTCCCAATCCACGTAAACTGTACATGCGGATCTCGCTTTCGCCACTCCGCTGCCACAGCAAGCAATGGCGTCACCGGACCAAGGGTGCCACCTCCCGTCAAAAGAATATGCTTGTGTTCTCTCATATCAGGAAGCTTGCTTTGCGTGTGCAGAAATATTCACCACCACGCCAAGTGCAGTGAGCGTCACCACGAGCGCCGTTCCTCCATAGCTTACCAAAGGAAGCGGAACTCCAGTAATTGGGAGTATCCCAACCATTGCGCCAATGTTTACAATAGTCTGTGCAGCAATCCACGACATAACGCCCGCAGCCAAATATTTCCCAAATGCATCTCGTGCAGTAGCAGCAATTTGAAATCCTCTCTGCAAAAACACCACGTACAGTAAAAGAAATGCCGTGGTCAACAAAAACCCAAGTTCTTCCCCGATCACTGCAAAAATAGAATCTCCAGCAACCTCTGGGAGATATTGAAATTTTTGAAGTGAATGTCCATAACCTCGTCCAAAAAATCCCCCACTCCCAATCGCAAGTAATGCTTGATTAATATGGTACCCCGCGCCGCTCGGATCAAGTTCTGGATGCAAGAATGTCACCAGGCGCTCGTAACGATACGTAGAAAACTGAAACAACACTCCCATGAACAACGCACCCGCGGCACCGAATGCCGCAAAATATTTCATCGGAGCACCAGCAACGAAATACACCCCAAGTGCCATAGCAACAATAATCCCCATCGTTCCTGTGTCATGCTGCAACAGCAAAATGCTCATCACTGTCGCAAGTACAATCACAAATGGGATGAGCCCGGAATGAATATCTCGTAAATCATGCTCGGTCCGTTTTTCCATCCACGCCGCGATATACAATAAAAATGTAAGCTTCACAATTTCCGACGGTTGTACGGTAAACGTACCAAGCGCAATCCATTGCGTTGCTTCGGTGCCAAGATTCGTCCCGAGCCCGGGAAGGAATACGGAAAGAAGCAACCCAAGAGAAAGCATGAGCATTACACCTGCGAACCGACGGAAAAAGCTATACGGAATACTGCTCGCAACAACAAAACCAATCACGCCAGGAATGAGGCCAAAGATCAACTGATGTTTCAAAAAATAATACGAATCATGAAACTTCACAAAACCCAACGGACCCGATGCCGATGCAAGGAGCACGATTCCAAGCAATACCACGCCGCCAAGGAGCGCCAGAAATGTCTTATCCGCATGAAAAAGGCTCGCACGCGCCATACATCTTTGCTACCTCGCCATATCCAACAACGCGAACAATACCCCGAGCCCAGCAGTAATCCACGACACCACCCAAAACCGCATTACGACTTTTGGCTCCGGCCATCCTACCGCTTCAAAATGGTGGTGAATCGGCGCAATGCGAAAGATCTTTTTCTGAAAAACCTTTTTTGAAACTATCTGGAGTATTGTCGTCACCATCTCCATGACAAACACAAAACCAATGAGTGGTAAGAGCAACGGCTGGTGTGTAAGCATCGCCACAATGCCAAGCGTCACGCCAAGTGACATCGCACCAGTGTCGCCCATAATGAACCGTGCGGGGTAAATGTTAAACCACAAAAACGCGAATAATGCTCCCATCACCACCGCACAAAACGCAGCAAGATCATACCGTCCTTGCATCACCGCAATCAGTGAATACGCACCGAAAGCGCTCGCTAATGTCCCACCTGCGAGCCCATCCAATCCATCCGTTTGATTGACGGAAAATGACGTCGACACAATCACCGCGATGAAAAAAAACGCATAGGGAATTGGACCAACCACGATATCACCCACAAACGGAACATGCAGAACATCGAAACCAAGCTTCATAGTAAACCACCACGCGCCCACCGCTGCCACCACAGCGTACATCAGCAACCGATGCCGAATATGGATACCTCCGCCGTGTGAGCCAATTTTAAACACATTCATGAGATCATCACTCAGGCCAACCAATCCTGCCGCGACAAGCGCTGCAATTGGCAACCAGGTTTGTGACCGGGAAAGAAAGCTCAATTCCGCCAGCGCGCTTTGTGGGATCCAATACGCGAATGCTGCGAGAATTCCGGCAAGCGCGAGCGTCGTTCCCCAAATGAGCACACCACCCATCGTTGGTACACCCGCTTTCTTTGCATGCAGCTTTGCAAACATGGGCGCAGTGACGGCGCTACGAATAGATTTTCCAAGGCGATATTTATAGAGCACGTGCGTGAGCGCCGGTGTCCAGCTGATCGCGAACAAAAAAGACGCTGTGCCCAAAATAAGAATTTTTGTAATAGCAAAAGCATCAACCATACATCATGTTTAAGGACACCACAAACACCATCGCAGCAAACAATAGTACGGATAACACAATCGTCGAGCACAGTGCCACACCAGTAAGGAGCGGGTTTCGTCGTACAAAATATACCGCAATTCCCACATTAAGTATAAAAAATACAATACTCATTGCTGGAAGCAAAAAGATCTGCCACCATGCCCCCGTCCAATCCACACCATAGTGAATATTGTAATGTAATGGCACCACTGGACGGCCGTAAATATCCGGAAACAATCGCCATAATGGCAAAAGAATCGTCGCGAGCAAAAAGAGGATCGCGATCGCACTAGAATAGCGAAATAACGGCAGGCGCACCAGCGACGCAAACCGGCCTTTTCGTTCCACGATCACATTAGGCATGGGATTCAACAGTACGAATCTTTCGAATCGACGGCACTCGCGAGCACAATATGACTTCAACGCCCTTTTTCAAGGTTATTGATGAAAGCGCACACCCGGCGCAGGTACCAGTAAAGGCCAAAACGAGCTCTCCGGTCGCTTCATCCCAGGACACAACATCGATCCCCCCCTGGTGCAGCCGAAGCGTTTTTCGCACCTCTTCCAACGCATCCTCGAGCAAGTCTTTCATAACGCACCAAGTATACCTCATGTTTCTCCCCATACCAATGCTTGACTCCGTACGGGAATTCGGCTAACCTACCACCCGTTAGCTGATCTCGAATCCGCTGAGATTAGCGCAAAGAATTAATGAGGTTAGCCGTAAACATTCATCTGCTAGGCGCTGTGAAGGCCGCAGATGAGCGTTTACGACGACCGAATATATATGGCACACAAATTAGCCCAAGGATCCACACGAAACGGCCGCGATTCGCAAGCAAAGCGACTGGGAGTCAAGCGCGCAGACGGCACTCAAGTCGGCCCTGGCGATATTATCGTCCGCCAGCGTGGTACCAAAATTCATGCTGGAAAGAACGTTCGCGTCGGCAAAGACCATACCCTGTATGCCATTGCCGAAGGTGCAGTCTCATTCATGAAAAAGCGCCTCCCGGATTTCACCGGCGCCCTGAAGCTTCGTACCATCGTTTCCGTGAAGTAATACAAAACCTCGCTGCTCCTGAGCAGCGAGGTTTTGTATTTATCGTACTCGCTCACTCGCGGCACGCACAAACCCCACAAACAACGGATGCGGCCGCAATGGTCGTGATTGAAATTCCGGGTGGAATTGTACGCCGACGAAGAACGGGTGATTTGCGACCTCAACGATTTCCACCAGACGATCATCCGGCGACGTTCCTGCGATCACGAGTCCGGCATCAACAAGACGCCGACGGTACTCAGTATTGAATTCATATCGATGACGGTGCCGTTCAGAAATACGCTCTTCCCCATATGCATTACGCGACAGTGATCCGGGCGCAAGATGACACGGGTACGCGCCAAGTCGAAGCGTCCCACCAATCCCCTTTCCCTTGAGTTTCTGCGCCTGATCGTTCATCAGATGAATCACGGGATTCGTCGTCTTCGGGTCAATTTCTGTCGTATGCGCATCCGGTAGTGCAAGCACCGAACGCGCAAATTCAATCACCGCACACTGCATGCCATAACAAATGCCAAAATACGGAATGCCATGCTCACGCACATACCGAATCGCTGCAATTTTGCCTTCGATCCCCCGTGAACCAAAACCACCGGGCACTAAAATACCGTCAAAACCATCAAGTTCCTGCAACGTCGAACTATCCTGTTCATATACCTCGGCATTCAACCACTCAATCACCGGCTTCCGTTGCAACGACCACGCGGCATGCTTAATGGCTTC
>CAYMYA010000028.1:0-2025 GCA_964394565.1 uncultured Gammaproteobacteria bacterium | reverse complement strand
TGCTGCGTCGGCTTCGTCTTCATCTCGCCGATCGATGGTGGCACAGGCAAATAACTCACGAGAATCGTGCGAATATCCTCCGGCGCTCTCAGCTTCATCATGCGAATGGCTTCGAGAAAAAGAATGTTTTCATATTCCCCAACCGTTCCACCAATCTCAATCACTGTAAAATCAGCCTTCGCCTGTTTTGCCGCAATCTCGATACGATGAATGACCTCTTCTGGAACTCTCGGAACCACTTCAACACATTTTCCATGATAATCTCCGCGACGCTCACGATCGATAACAGACTGGTACACACGCCCCGTCGTCATGTAATGCGTCGATGTCACATGTTCGTCCAAAAATCGTTCATAATTCCCAATATCTTGATCCGTTTCGTCACCATCAACCGTCACGAATACCTCACCATGTTCAACTGGATTCATCGTCCCGGCATCCACGTTGACATACGGATCAATCTTCACCGCAGTAACCCGAAAACCACGTGCCTTCAATGTCAGTCCTAGTGCAGCGCTACTCGTTCCTTTACCTACCCCGCTCATCACACCGCCTACCACGAAGAGATATCGATGATGCATAAAAAGAAAGATCATCAAAAGGCCGCTATGTCGCGGCCTCGGTGATAAGTGAAATTGTCGCTTCAAATCCGGACGGAAACACAACGGGAATGTCAAAACTCCCAATATCGTCAACCTTCTGCTTGAGCACAATGGCATCAATCGGCACTTTGAAACCTAAATCTTTCAACCCTTGCCGAACCATTGCACTCGTAACCTCTGTTACAACCTTACCCTTCTTCACTTGAACGGGAATAACGACTTCAAGCCCATCAATTTCTCCCGCAAGCTCCCGATCTTCACGTTCGGTTTTACGTTCTTTTGGCCGAGCGTCGAGTGCGTGATCTTGAGCTATGACGTCTTTGGACGCGAGAACGGCGAGATGCTCCGGAAAAAGGAAGCTTTGCGCGTAACCGTCGGGGACGTCGACGATTGCGCCCTGTGGCCCGAGTGCACGGACGTCGCTGAGGAGGGAGACGAGCATAGTCGCAAGGCTTTCTGAATAATACGCACCATATCTTTGTAACTGGAACGCTTGAGCAATTCTTTCGATGGAACCCAACTCACAGCTCGAATGGTTTCACCAGTTTCTTGCGGGTCAGGAGCGCGAATCACCGCCTGGGCCGGTACTTCAAACAAAAAGTAATGAATGTATTTATGGACGAGTTTCCCCTTATGAACGAACCGATCGCGAAACCAAATATCGATGGTATCGAGACGGCAAATCGGTTTCAATCCCGAAAGATTCATCTCTTCCTGAATCTCGCGCACCGCAGCGTCACGGTACGACTCCCCCTGACGAACATGCCCCTTAGGAAACGCCCACTTACCATATGAATCCTTCACCATGGCAAAGTATACCAGGCCATTGACACGCTTAAACACCAGTCCTCCAGCGGAGACCTCAGTTCGGTGACGCTCACTCTCCCCCTTATTTCGCCTGGAGGAGATTGATCGCCGCGTCGAGTTGGGGATCGCGTTGTGCATCGAAATCTTCTTGAGTAAATACCACGTCTTGATCTGGAACGATACCCTGCTTATCTATTGACCGTCCGAGCGGAGTCAGCCACTTCGCCACGGTAATTTTCACCGCACCGCCGTCGGGTAAATCATGATATTCCTGCACCGAACCTTTTCCAAACGTCGTCTGACCAACAATAACCGCTTCATCGGAATCTTGCAGCGCACCGGCAAGAATTTCAGAAGCGGATGCAGAACCGCCATTCACCAGCACCACGGTGTTGATGTTTGCAAGCATTGCGGAACCATTCGTCGTAAATGAGGATTGTTCATCACCAACACTTTCAATCACTGCAGTGCGCCCTGCGGGAATCCAATACCCAGCGAGATCAATAGACGCATCCAAAAGCCCGCCAGGATTGTTCCGCAAATCAAGAACCAACCCCTTCGCACCGTCATCGAATACACGCTGTGCCGCTGCAGCGAACAACGAGGATGTGTCCTC
>CAYMYA010000027.1:0-9269 GCA_964394565.1 uncultured Gammaproteobacteria bacterium | reverse complement strand
CAATCACCAGATTGGAATCGTGTTTCCCTTACCACACTTCAGATGCAACGGCTGGTGCCTTTCACAAAATCTTGGCGCTCCCGAAGGAACGTTACGATTAAATTTCACATCATGAAGTTTGGACTGCTCCCATTTCGCTCGCCACTACTTTGGGAATATGAGCACGATCCATCATCTCGCTCCACGAAGCATCGTGGTTCGAGATGAGGATCTTACCCGTTCGTTTCTTTTCCTCTAGGTACTGAGATGTTTCACTTCCCTAGGTTCCCATTCGCCAGCTATGAATTCACTGGTCGAATACTTAGGCATTACCCTAAGTGGGTTTCCCCATTCGGACATCTCCGGGTCAACGGTTGTTTGCCACCTGACCGGAGCTTATCGCAGGCTACTACGTCCTTCTTCGGCATGTTTTGTCGAGCCATCCACCAATATACCCTTAATGCTCTCCATTCACTGATTGCGGGCAATATGTCCGTTGCTCTTTGAGCCATTTTTGGCTTGCTGCTTCGAAAACTTTTTCAACGCACCAAAAAGTGCGTCTCAAAAGCTTTTCTCGAAGCGCACCAAAACTGTCACTAAATATCAACGTCCATGCATTACCATCATCAGCAATGTTTTTCTCTTTGCATTTCTTCGGTTGTGAAAGTTCGGAGTTAAGCCTTGAAGTTTCCTTCAATCCTCTGCTCCGAATCGGATTTTTCCGCGCAATCGAACGTGCGCGAAATGGTATAGCAGGAGAATAAGACTGTCAAGAATGCACGGAATGAATCTATCCACTCTTGATACACAGCGCTTTTTCTGCTAATATTCGCCGTTATGCTGAAAGTTACCCTCATCACCGTGGGCGCCCTCCCAAAGGGGCCGTTTTCCTCAGTTGGGGATGATTTTCGTTTGCGCCTCAAGAAGTTCACCATGCTCACACAAAAGGTCGTTTCCGACGCCACAAAAATCGACGCAGCAATTCCAAAAAACAATATTCTCATCGTACTCGACGCTATCGGTCCGACATTCACTTCTGAAGTGTTCGCTTCCACCATGAAAACCTACGAAGACCAGGGCGACCACCTCACTTTCATCATCGGCGGCCCCAACGGCCTCCCAGAATCCCTAAAATCCCGAGCCCACCTCCGTCTCTCCCTCTCCCCCATGACCACCACCCACGACCTCGCCCACCTCTTCTTCCTCGAACAACTCTACCGCGCGTGCACTATTAATCACGGCACAAAATATCACTATTAAACGCAGCGATCCGCCGAGCCTTCGTCAGCTCGGCGGATCCCGTTGTGCGTCGTGCCCCACCCCTCAGGACGGGGCGTCCTTGTACCGGATGACTCCGAGTGGCTCCGCCACGGTCCACGGCCCCCAAGAAGGGTGGCTCTCTTCTCCGGTGCAGATCCGCATGATCGCGCGCCGCATCGGGACGCTCATCAACTCCCTTCCATCCGGAGGAGAACCCCAGTAGCGGAGCTTCGCAGCCGCGGGAGGCGACCAGCGCCCCAGACGGTCGAACGTGAGCTCGAACCGATCCTCCCCCTTCTGCTGGAAGCCGAGCTTGAGATACAAGCCGCGGGCCGCGACACGATCGAGACGTGACTCGAGCACCGCCTTCCTTGCGCGCCAGTGCTCACAAGCCTTCAGCAAGGCGATGACCATCAGCGCCTTGCCGACGCCGCGCCCCTCCCACTTGAGGTGCGTGACCACGTCCTCGATCCGCACCTTGCTCCCCCTGGTGCGGGTCGTCACCAGATGCGCCGACGCATACCCGATGTACTCCCCCGTCGCGAGGTCGATCGCGGCGAAGCAGAGCGTGGACGTCTGATCGTTGAGCGCATCGCGCTCCCGGAGCTTGAGCGTTGCTGCCGGGCCACTCCGGAGCAAGGCACCCTCTCCACGCTCTCGCCGATCGGCCTCGAACAGCTCGGCGAGCTCCTGGCTTCCTGCCGGATCCTTGAGAATCCCCACCAGGAACCCATGCCTCAGGTCATTCACATCGACCATTACCCACTCTCCCGACGCTTGCGCGTCATACAGGTTGCTTCTCGTCACCGCACGGTAAAGTCTCACCCTTTGAATAAAAAATCAAAATCCCTATCTCATCATCGCCTTGATCAGGTAGTCCGCTTCCAGGTTCACGCGGGCGCCGACATCTTTAAACCCGAGGGTGGTGCGTTCGAGAGTGAGCGGGAGAAGGGACACTGAAAATTCCACGCCGTTTTCGACAGTCCGTGGATCGCACACGGTGAGACTCACGCCGTCGATGGCGACGGAACCCTTTTGCACAATATATTTCACAAAGAATTCTGGTGCGCGCACCGTCACCCAACAGTTTTCTCCGTCCAGGCGCTTTGCCAAAATCTCCCCCGTTCCATCAACGTGGCCGAGCACCATATGCCCGCCAAGTTCCTCACCCATGCGTAGCGGCTGCTCCAGGCACACCTTATCACCAGGTTTGCGATCGCCGATGGTGGTTTTCGCGAGCGTTTCTTCCATTGCAGAGAAGGACCATTTCGAACCCTCCATCGCCGTCACCGTTAAACACACGCCGTCAATCGCCACGCTCGCCCCCACTTCTGGTGTCGAGAGCAGCCCGTGCGTGTCCACGACAATATCCAAAAACGCATCACGCGGCGCAATACTCACAACCGTTCCAAGTCCCTTAATAATTCCAGTAAACATAGAAAAAAATTAACGTACATCCGTAAAAACATCCTCGAGCGACATTCCTGGCTCGTAGACAATCGGCTCTTTGGAAACGCGGTCGATCACTTCGAGAATTGCTGGATATTCTGTTCCCTGAAAATGTTCGCCGGTTGCCGTGGTGACGAGCGCGCCGTGCAGCGCTGCGGCATACCGTTTGCCATGCTCGACGGGAATAATCGTATCGTTCTCCGCGTGAATAATGACGAATTTACTCGCGCGCCACATAAGCACCTCAAAATCGAGTTCAGAAAGGAAAAAGCCACGAAACTTCTCGTCCTTAATCATCCACGGCGTCGAAACCATAATCATCGCGTGCGGCGTAGAACGCGCCTCACATGCCTCGAGCATCCGGAGCGCTGCGGCTCCGCCAAGCGAATGGCCAACAATAATGTCGTTTTCCGTCAACGGCGCACATGCATCGACGAGCGCCGTCGTCCACACGTCACGATCGGGCTCCTCCGGATTCGGCAGCTCAGGAATGAGGACATCAAAGCCCCGCGCACGCAATTCGCGCTCGATCCAAGGAAACCAACCGAATTGTGGCGTGGCTTTATAGCCGTGAACCAGAATGATGCGCATACAACATGCCCACTATAGGAAACGCCGCCCGCAAACGCAAGCTGCCCCGATATCACGACGCGACTTTAACGTGTTTTTCCCAAAATCTTTGCGAGTAATTCTGGGAACTCTTCCGTCTGCATGTCACCAAAACAGTAATGTCCATGGCCTTGTAGCTCAACGAGTTCACCACCCAGCGCTTCATGAAATATCGCCGCGCTCTTTTTCCCGGCCTCTTCCTCGTCATCTGACGTAAAAATCACCACACGCCTCACCCGAGAACGAATATTTTCATCAATCGGATACAAATAAAATGCTTTCTTGATTTCGTTCTGTTCATCAGGAATCTTCCACGGCGCGACCAGAATGAGGGCATCGATCTTCCGTTGAGTGTCCCCGAGCCACCGAACTAAAAAAGCCGCTCCGCAACTGTGCCCAACAAGCGCCGTGCCCTCATCCACTAAGTACTTTTCAAACTCTTCTCGATACACCTCGTACTTCGGCGTCCATGGATTTGGCATCATCGGTCGCTCCATCACGATACCGCGTGCAAGTAATTCACGCTGAAGCCATGGTTGCCAATGCTTATCATACGTTCGCGCTTCCGGATTCATCGATTTCTCCGCATCAGACGGACAGCCGTGAATAATGAGGCAATTTCTCGATGCGCTTTTCATAACATCATTTCAAAGGAATTCCGAGATCCTTACAAATCTTTTTTACGAGAAACTCATGAATCTCATTATGACGAGGGACTGTGGTGATCTGCTGTGTTTCGGGATTCAAATACAACGAGTGATTTCCTCCTTCACGTTATAAAACACAACTGTGCTTCGCTAAAAGTTTGAGTAAAAACAACCGCTTCACACCGTAAGCGCAAATCGGTGACGTGTCGCGCGCCCCTTCGGACGCTCTTTTGCAAGAATCTTCCTGTTTGCTTCAAGCACCATTCCCAAAGCTTCCTTCACGTGTTCTTTTACCTCTTTGAGAGTTTTTGCCTGACAATTGACTCCAGGAACCTCCTCGACCCAAGCGATATACCAGCCTTTATTTTTTTGAATCACGGCGGTGTATTGCATATACATGGATCATATCAGAATATCCAAAAATTCCTACATCTCCCCAATGTCCAAATAGTTCTTTCCTGTTTTATGGCATTCGATCGACTGCCTGCACATTTCGAACATCGGATTAGGCAAATCGTTCACATCGTACCAGCGCCATGATTCTGATTTTTCCGGTTCGAGCACCGTCGGTTCTCCACTTTTCCAATCAGCAACCACACCAATGTGCACATAATGCTTCGGCGCATACTTGGTCACGTTTGCAAGAAATTGAAAACGAATATTATCAATTTCAATACCACATTCTTCCAGCGTTTCCCGGCGGGCGCAGTCAGCAAAACCTTCCATGTATTCCAAGTGCCCTCCTGGAAACGAAAATTCACCTTCGCCATGTGATCCTTTGCGCTTGCTCAACAACACCTTCCCCTCTTTAAAAATCATGACACCAACCCCAACCTTTGGCCGCAGTTGTTCGTTCATATACTAATACGCAATGGTTTTTGTATGATGATAGGGTTTATCGTCTGCACATTTTTCTTGCGCTGCAAGCCATAAATAATCGTTCACCTCAAATGAAACACTATTGGGTTTTTGTTTTTTTACTTCTTCTTTAATATATTCCACCGCCCAAATCGTACTTGCACGGATCTCAATCTCTTCTCGAGAATTGTGTGGAATTTCAATGTTTTGATCCACTGTTTCAGATAATATCGTACTGTACTCTATAATACCCATTTTACGCAAAATTTGTGGCAACTTATAGTCAGCACACGCAGAAAGTTGATCGAGATGTTGCAATGAGCTAAATGATTGCCCGGAACATGTACGAGAAATATCTGCCACGAGTAATTGCGCGCGTTTGTGAAAAAAGACGTTCTTTCCTTTGTACCGCGAAACATCGGAAAACGATGGGAAATCATTCACGACGAGATCCACCAGCGCTTGTGCATCTCCTCCGGCTTTCGCAATAATGTTCTTTACTTTGCCGCCGTACTTTTGCGTCATGATTTTTCCGATTTCTCTGATAATGCGCCACCGTTCTTCAAAAAGCGAAATTTCCACATTACCTCGCAAAATTCGTGCAAAATCTTCCCGAGAAATTTGTGCGCAATATTCGAAATTCAACAATGCACTTCCCTCCTGAATACTTCGCCCCAACGCAATCACCATGCCCCATGAACCGTCATACCTGTTGTTTGTATATTCGATGGTCCATTTTGGCTCACCCCAATAACAAAAACTTAACGCATCAAAAATCATGAGGAAATGCAGTTTGTCTTCTTCGGAAAAGTGTGAGAGATCCCACGGCGCGGCGCTCATCCAATGTGGAATGTGATCACCATTCACGTGCCAAGAACATTCACGAATACGCTCCCGACAAATTGCAACATGCTCGGCATGATCGACGACATAGCGCGTCGTATCTAAAATGTTATTCATATGTGCCACTTCGCACTGTATCTCACAATAGAAAAACGTCACAACAATATTGGTGGGCGGAGAGAGACTCGAACTCTCATTCCTTGCGGAACATGCTCCTAAGGCATGCGTGTATACCAATTCCACCATCCACCCAACGAAAACTATCATATCGGAGGTGAAGAAAATCGGAAAGAGCGGAACGAAGGATGAATGAGGAAATTCTGAGTACACTTCGTGTTCACACGCAATGTGTTCGGTGAAATCCGAATGAAAATGCTGGTTTTGTCCTCAGATGCGCGGTTGATGCTGAACACCAAACATGGTGCAATGTGTGTACAGACAGCTCCCCACAACCCCTGAACAAGGGACTTGTGGGGATTTTGTTTGCCGCGGATCGATCCGTTCCTTAACAACCAAATTCTTATGAAACATTCCTATGCAATCGGACTTATCTTCGCGATGTCCCTTATGTCTGTTGTACCCCGAAACGCCTTCGCCGCAACGCCCACCGTCATCCTCTCGGAAATTGCGTGGGCGGGATCGGCGGCATCAACAGCGGATGAATGGATCGAACTCGCCAACATCGGGGAGACGCCGATTCTCGTGGGAGGATGGCAGCTCACTGGAGTAGGCACGGGCGGAGCCGCGATTACTCTTCCGGAAGGAACACTGCTCAATCCCGCATCAACATATCTCATCTCCAATTATGCTCATGGCGACGAAAAAACCACCCTCAACATCAAAACATCGTTCGTCACAACCGCGGTGAGCATTCTCAACGCATCACTCACGGTTTCGTTGTTCGATAACACCGGGCTCATCGTAGATAATTATACGGATACAGGGACACCGGATGCGGGATCGTCCGAAACCTTCGCGAGCATGGAGCGCATCACGAGCACTCTCGACTGGGCAAATGCGGAAACGTCGACGAATCTGCTGAACGAGCAGCTTGGCTCCCCCGGAATCATCGGGCACGCAATCGCGGCGCCCATAGAAATCTCGGAATCGGAAAATCCAACGAGAGTGGAAGAGCCCGTCATCATCGAGGAGACCGTCCCCGAGACTGAAATCACCGTTCCAGCGGTAATGGTTCCCGAAGTGATCGAGACGCAAAGCACGGATCCTGCCGTTGAAGTCGTAGAGGAACCGGCGCCGACTGAGAGCGTCTCCACCGAGACCGTTCTCGAGGTGCCCGAGGAGCCAGAAGGAACGGTCGATGCGCCTGTAACACCAGACGTTACCGATCCGGTCGTTATTCTCGATGCTGTTCCCACAAGCATCGGAGTAGTGGGCGAGGAAGTAAGCACTGAGCAAACACCCGTTGAAGAGGCGGTTCCAGTCGTCACCGAAGCGCCACCTCCCGCAGTTGTTGAGTCGACGTCATTGACCGTTACAGAGGTGACTGAACCGGAACCTGCTGCGCAATGCTCAACTCTTCTCGCAGGCGATATCGTTATTTCGAGCATCTACCCATCTCCGAACACTGGCGAGGATGAATGGGTCGCACTCACGAATACCACAAATGAAGTGATCGACCTTGCGGGGTGCACGCTTGTCGACGGATCCGGTGCCCTTACCGCACTCGCCGATATTCTTAATGCAAATGCAACAATTTATGTCCTCAATCCCCATGGCAATTTAAACAACAGTGGCGATACGGTCACGATCCTCGATGCCGGAGGCAACATGATCAGCTCCGTCGAATACGGAACCGAGGCGTTCCCCGCACCAAAAAAAGGCGCAGTTCTCTTATTTACGTCGATAGCGCTCGATAGCGAGACTACCGATTCATCAACAACACAATCATATGAAGAGCAAAACAACACGACCACGACTTCAACGCCCACAACAAGCGCAACTCATACCAATCTCTCAACTCCTTCATCGGACACGGGAGGGACTCAATCGGCTGCTGTGGCTACCACCAGCACCAGCATCCCCGCCATTCATACAACGCCAAACATTGCGACACGCGTAGCAACGACATCGACACCCAAGAAATCCACATCGCGTTCGACGTCATCGAAGAGCACTCCCAGCACACCACGCGCGGTGAGCCCTGAGGAAATTCTCACGCTCGCCGATGACACCAACGTCACCGTGGAAGGAATCGTCGTCGCGCTTCCGGGGAGCGTTGGGAAGCGATCGTTCTTCATTGACGGGCTCGAGATTTATCAAAGTCAAGGCGATCTTGCTGTGCTATCGATTGGTGACCGTGTACGAATAACCGGAACGGTGAGTGTGCTTACCGAGTACCAGCGAGTGAATATTCAAGCAGGGGGCGTTACCGTCCTTGGTTCTGCAACGCCAATCGTGCACGAGTACGCGGAATCGCTTCCGTACGGATCGTTGGTTCACGTGACGGGAACGGTGAGCGCGCGAGATGGTAATGCCATCGTATTACGCATCGATGACGAGCGCTCTATCACTATCACTCCGGCGACGGGCATTTCCGTGCGCTGGGACGACCTGGCAGGGAAAACACTCACCATCACAGGAATCCTCAAAAATGCTCGCGATCCCCAAAGTATCGTTCTTCGTGATGGTGCAGATATCGTCGTCGTTCAGGAATCCTCCGATGCTGCCGTCGCGGCCACATCATCATCCTCTCTCCTTCCCTGGCTCGGAGCTCTCGGCACCCTCGCCCTGGCCCTTGCAGGGTTCGGCATCTGGGCGTGGCGGAACCGTCCACAATCGTCACTCACTAAACTTACTCTTCACACGAAAACACTATGAACACCGAAAAGACAGAAAAGGGATGGTACAGCATTCTCATGGATACGTTTCACTCCATTATGAAGAAATACGACATGCCGGAAGATATCTCAAATGATATCGAGGCCTTCGTTATGTCCGTTGCACGAGAGCAATTTCGCGCTGGGAGTAAAAGTGGGGCGGCGTATACGCACAAACAATATGCGCTGAAAAAAGCCGGTGCGATGGCATAACTTCTCTGCCCTATGCGTTGCTGCTATAGTAGGAACATATGAGCCAAGGAACTCCACTCACCAAAGAATTCTTCCTTGAACAGTTCTTGAAAGTGCACGAAAAGCTTCGCGAACACGACGGGTATTTCACCCAAATTCGCTCAGCACTGAAAGAACATGATGAGCACTTCGCTCAAATTCGTTCAGCGCTCACTGAACATGATGCGCAATTCGAGAAGGTCAATGAAAAACTCCGCGAACACGATGAGCGCTTCACGCAAATTCACTCTGCACTCACGGAGCACGATGCACAATTTGCCCGAATTCACTCTTCGTCTAAGGAGCACGATGAACTTCTGGAAATGATTGCCAGCGAAGTGTCGGGCACGCAGAACCTGCTCAATACTCTCGCTCCTCCGAGAAAAGATCACGAAGCACGCATCACCCGACTCGAACGCGGATTGACGAAGCTCATTCTGAAGTCATAAGAGTGGAACGCGTACCCTTCGACGAGCTTAGGACAAAAATACCCCGACGGATGTCGGGGTATTTTTGGAGCGGCAGACCGGGATCGAACCGGCGACCTTCTCCTTGG
>CAYMYA010000026.1:0-9621 GCA_964394565.1 uncultured Gammaproteobacteria bacterium | reverse complement strand
TGCGGACGACCGAAACCCCGGCCGTGAGGCCGGGGAGGGTCATTTTTTCTTCCGTCATCCCCGCGTAGGCGGGGATCCAGTACATTTCCGTAATACAACGGCTAATAGAAGCAGTTTTTTGCTTTTTTATCAAAATCTGCTACACTATCTTGTTCGGAGCCACCCTCCGTTCGCCCGCAACCACCGGAGTCACCATGCCCCTGCCGCTCTTCGTCGCTCACCTCTTCTCCATTCCTGTACCCCACTCCGTCCTGTTCGGAGACGGCGGCGAATCGAGACCCGTGTCCAGCGATGGGCAGTATCTCCTGGGAGACCCGAGGATGCCGCCGACCGCCGTCTCGACCTGGCCCGCCTGGGCCAACGCCCTCCGCAACGCCTGCCTGGCGCTCTTCCTCTGGAGCACGTACAGCGTGCTCGACTTGGGCTACTGGCCAGGGCCCGGAAGCTGGGTGTATGTGGCCTTCGGTGAGGACGGGAAGGTGATCCCCCGGCGGATCAGCACCCGCTTCATCATGGTGAAGCACGGCTTCGAGATGTGCCGCTTCATCATCTACAGCCAGAAGGGGGTGCAAATCCCCTTCACGGTCAGGGGACGTGGGACGAAGAAGGAGGTGATCGAGCGGGTCTATCAGCACCTGATCGATGGCGAGGGGGGGCTGCAGCGGCTCAATACCTATTTCCTTCGGAATGAGGTGCCCCCGGAGGTGTTCTTCACCTTCGTGTGACACGCTCGCCGCGACGATTCGGCGGGCACGGCGCCCTGGCCATCTGGTCGGGGCGCTTCACGTTAACGGGAGAGAAGAGCTGTAGCTTTAGAAAATAAAAGGAGTCTTGGAAAGGATTGGGATGGGAGCAGAAACGAAACCAAACGTCCGTCATCCCCGCGCAGGCGGGGATCCAGTGATTCTGAGTCTTGGAATGCCTGTAAAGGGAGGAGGGTGAAGGCTCCTTGAGACATCGTTTTTTTAATGCCTGACCGAAAATCGACCCTTGAAGATTGCGCAATATATATTGTTATGCGCACGATAATGAGGATGATCCTTGCTGAAATGTCGATCTGATCATCATCGAGACTCTCGGCATTCACAGTCCGTCATCCGTTGCGCTGCATAACGACCCTATTCTCTTAACACAACTCGGTTGCGTTAAGGAACCCATCGTGTTCAAAATCAACCCCTCGTCCTCCAATCGTCTGAACTTTACGTCCCAACCCTTTCAAGACTCAGATCCCTGCCCTCCCTTCCCCCCCGCTTTTCCTGTACAATCGAACCGATATGACGAAGGCTGAAGCGAAAGAGAGGATTGCAAAATTGCGGGAGGTGATTCACGAATATCGGTATCAATACCACGTGCTTGATGCGCTGGAGATTTCGGAATCTGCGCTGGATGCGTTGAAACATGAGCTCAAACAGCTGGAGGACGCATATCCGGAATTGATCACACCGGATTCGCCGACGCAACGTGTTGCGGGCGTCGCGCTGGAAAAATTTACGAAGATTACTCACGCCGCTCCCATGCTCTCCATCGAGGACGTCTTTTCGTTTGACGAGCTCAAGGCATGGGAGGCACGCGTAAAGAAAGTCGGTGGGCATGTCGCGCTTGATTTTTATGCCATGGTGAAGATTGACGGCCTCGCGGTTTCTTTGGTGTACGAGGACGGTGTTTTAGTGTCTGCAGCGACACGTGGCGACGGACTTGTCGGCGAAGATGTGACGCAGAATATCCGTACGATCGAATCGGTTCCATTGAAGCTTCGGGGCGAGGCTCACGGACGTGTCGAGATTCGTGGCGAGGTGTATATGCCAAAGACCGGATTTGCAAAGCTGAATCGAGAACAAAAGAAAAAAGGTCTGGAGGAGTTTGCAAACCCTCGAAATGTTGCTGCGGGGAGCATTCGTCAGCTCGATTCGTCTATTGCGGCGAGTCGTCCACTTGCATTCTTTGCCTGGCGATTGCAAGACGGCATTGATGTAGCAACACAGACTGACGGCATCGCAACACTGAAAAAGCTCGGTTTTGCTACGCCACCAGGAGCGCACTGTGAAACCGTGGACGATATTCGTACATTTTTCGAGTCTCTCGGAACACGTCGCGAGAAGTTAAACTTTTGGATCGATGGTATCGTCATTCGTGTAAATAATAACAAGATCTTTTCTCAGCTCGGCGTGGTCGGCAAGACGCCGCGTGGTATTGCGGCATGGAAGTTTCCTCCAGAAGAATCCACGACAGTGGTAGAGTCGGTGGATTGGTTTGTGGGTCGAACCGGTGCACTGACTCCGGTTGCGACTGTGAAGGCAACGTTTATCGCTGGAACTACGGTGACGCACGCCACGCTCCATAACGCGGATGAAATTGATCGCCTTGGACTGAGAATTGGAGACAGCGTTATTTTGACGAAGGCTGGCGATATTATTCCAAAGATCACGAAAGTGCTTACTGAGCTTCGAACGGGAAAAGAAAAAAAGATTGCGTTGCCGACGACGTGCCCGATGTGCGGATCGAGAGTGGAACGTCGCGAAGGCGAGGTGGCCCTCAACTGTACGAACCGAGAGTGTTTTGCAATTGAGCGTGAGCGTTTACTTCATGCTGCTCGAGCATTTGCGATCGATGGCCTCGGCGATAAGGTTATCGAGAAGCTTTTCACGCTGAACATCATTCGCATTGCGCCAGATCTGTTCACCCTCACTGTCGATGACTTGAAAGATCTCGAAGGATTTGGCGAAATCTCGGCGAAGAAGCTTATCAACGAAATTGCATCACGTAAACACATTGCACTTGATCAATTCATCGTCGCGCTCGGCATTCGTCATGTTGGTGAAGAAACGGCGTTTGCGCTTTCGCGAGCGTTTGGATCTATAGATGCATTTGTTTCAGCGTCGACGAAGCAGCTTGTTGCAGTTCCAGATGTTGGTGAAAGAGTTGCGCAGAGCATTGTTGATTTTTTTGCGAGTGAGTATGGCGCTACGATTGTGGATGCATATCGAAATGTTGGTATCACGATCGAGAACGCAAAGGCTATTACACGTGTGCTCGAAGGAAGGACGTTTGTCCTCACCGGAACGCTTGATTCGCTTGGTCGTGAAGAGGCAAAAGAGAAAATTCGCTTGCTCGGTGGGGGAGTGTCCGGAAGCGTCAGCAAGAAAACATCGTACGTGGTTGCGGGCACAGAGCCGGGATCGAAGCTTGCGGATGCAGAAAAACTGGGAATCCCTGTCTTGTCTGAAGCCGAATTTCTCCGTATGATTGCGTAATCTATGGATATTGATATCACTCGATTGGCGACGTTAGCCAAATTACAGCTCACGGATGAGGAAAAAGAGATGTTAGCCCGTCAGCTGCCGAATATTTTAGAGTACGTGAGTACACTGCAAGAAGTGGATACGACGGGTGTTGATCCAAAGGCATACCTTACGGACGCAGTGAATGTATTGCGTGAGGATGTGGTGACGTCCACACGCGAGGAGCGGGATGCTGTCGTGGCGGCATTTCCAAAATCTGTCGCCGAGGCTTTAGAAGTGCCAGGAGTTTTTGCTGAATAACGTATGACAAATTGGACGGTAAAAGATATTCGTGACGCGGTGAATACGGGGGAAACATCTGCAGAACATATCGTGAATGAATCGTTGCGAAGAATCGCGGAGAACGATGCAGCGATTGGCGCGTTTTTAGAGGTGTTTACGGATGACGCGCGTGCCGCAGCAAAAGCAGTGGATGCACGCGTTCAAGCGGGGGAGACTAATCTCCCTCTTGCTGGCGTGCCAATCGCGATTAAGGACAACATGCTCTACGCGGGGCATATTGCAAGCGCTGGATCGAAAATGCTTGCAGAGCATCGCGCCGCGTATACTGCGACGATCGTCGAGCGATTGATTGCTGCAGGCGCAATCATTATCGGCCGAACAAACATGGACGAGTTTGCGTTTGGATCATCCACAGAATCCTCGGCATATCACGTCACGAAGAATCCGCGCGATCTCTCGAAAGTTCCCGGTGGAACATCGGGAGGATCGGCTGCAGCAGTAGCTGCAGGAATGGTTCCAGCGGCAATTGGATCCGATACAGGCGGCTCAATTCGTCAGCCAGCAGCGCTGTGCGGCGTCGTTGGTATGAAGCCGACGTATGGACGAGTTTCTCGATATGGGCTTATCGCAGACGGATCGAGTTTGGATCAGATTGGTCCGCTTGCGTCGACCGTGGAGGATGTCGCAATCGTCCTTTCAGTGATTGAAGGAAAAGATGTTCATGATGCAACATCGGTTGAACGTCAAGATGCATCGTCGATTCCGGATCGAAGCCTTTCCGGTGTCCGAGTTGGTATCCCGAAGGAATATTTCATCGACGGAATGGATGAAGACGTTGCGGCGCGTGTCCGTGAAGCGATTGAGATATTGCGGAACGGCGGAGCAGAAATTGTCGACATCACGTTGCCACTCGCACCGTATGCATTGCCGGCTTTTTATATCATTCAGCCAGCCGAAGCGAGTAGCAACTTGGCGCGATTCGACGGTATGCGCTACGGCACACGCGCAGAAGGTACGCTCGAAGAAAGCTATCGCGCAGCACGCGGTGCGGGATTTGGCCCAGAATCCAAGCGACGCATTATGCTTGGGACATTTATTCTTTCCGCGGGGTATTACGACGCATTTTACAAAAAAGCGATTGCTGTACGTGCGGCGATGAAAATGGAGTTCGATGCTGCTCTGAAGGATTTAGACGTAATTGTTGGGCCAGTATCGCCGATTGTGGCATGGGGATTGGGCGAAAAGATGAACGATCCTGTTGCGATGTATCTTGCTGACGTCCTCACTGTTTCTGCGAATATACTCGGCATTCCGGGTATCTCCGTTCCATGCGGCGAAGCGCACGGACTTCCGGTTGGATTGCAGATTTTGGGAAAGAACTTTGACGACAATAACGTGTTACGTGTTGCGGCCGCGTTTGAAGCGTTGCATACCGGGAAATTATAACGTTTGTACGCCAAAGCTAAGCTTTAACCAGCGTAACTTTATATATTTTTCATGAGATACGAGCAAATATGCCAGATATCTCAGAATTCGCACGGTTAAAGCTTAGCTTTGACGCCATAGAGTACATTGCTGTTGGTATTTTGGGTTTTGTGTTGGCCGTTGTTATGTTGGTATGGATTCGTCGTACGCTGCGACGATGGCGGTTTGGGGCTGAGCGAGAGAACGTGGCGAAGCATTGGGTGGAGGTTGAAGCGCTGATGAAACGCGGGGACGCGATGAGTTATCGGCTGGCAGTGATTCATGCGGACGCGGTGCTAGACCTCGCATTGAAAACGAAAGCATTTCCAGGAACGACGACGGGGGAGCGGCTGAAGTTTGCGAGTCGGAAGTACCCAGAACTCAAAAAAACCTTCTGGGCGCGCTCAGTCCGAAACCGAATCGTTCATGAAGCAGGTTCGGAACTCAAAATCATCGAAGCAAAAGGTGTAATCGGGGAGTTACGGAAAGCTTTGGTAATTCTCAAAACATTATAATTAGTGTGCTCTCTATGTAGCCATCAGATCCCACCCCGACGATAGGAGGGGTCCTGCGCCTTGTTCGATCAATTCTTATGCCAGATCACTACGTCTACATGCTTGTTAACCCATCCCATACGGTTTTGTATATTGGAATGACATCGAATCTCAGCCGCCGCATCGAGGAGCATCGAATGAAGGTCGTCGAAGGATTCACAAAGAAATATAACTGCACAAAGCTCGTGTACTTCGAGGTTGCTCCCGACCGAGAGGCTGCACTGATTCGAGAAAAAGAGCTCAAAGGTTGGGCAAGGTGGAAGAAGGCGAGTCTCGTAAATGTTGCCAATCCGACGTGGAGTGATGTCACGAATCAGTTAGAGTAATATGGTTTCGAACAGAACTCAGGACCCCTCCTATCGTCGGGGTGGGAAGTGATGAAGCGCGGACATGAACTATGATCCCTTATATCTCTCTCACCACATTTCCCTTCGGCCCCTTCTCGATCCATGTCTGGGGAATCTTCGTTGCGTTCGGATTTTTGCTTGCGGGTTTCATGGCTGCGTGGCTTGCGAAACGACGAGGGGATAATCCAGAAATTATTTGGGATCTCGTGCTTTGGATGGCGATCGCCGGCATGGTCGGCGGTCGGCTTGGCCATGTATTTCTGTATGATCCTGCGTATTACGTCGCGCATCCTTTAGAGATTTTCGAAATTTGGAAAGGCGGATTATCCGTGTATGGCGGGTTCATCCTCGGAGCTATCGTTGCGGTGTGGCGGCTTCGTCGTCAACACGTCGATGTGTGGCGGTATGCCGATATCGTTGCGTTTGGTTTGCCGTTCGGGAAGTGGGTTGGGCGTATTGGATGTTTTTTGATTCACGACCATCCTGGTACTGCGACAGACTTCATTCTCGGCGTCCAGTATCCTGACGGTGTTACGCGACATGACCTCGGATTATACTTATCGATCAACGGTTTCGTGCTGGCGATGGTGTTGCTTTGGCTTTCGCGCAAAGAACGACCAGTCGGAACGTACCTTGCGGTGTTCAGTATTTGGTATGGAATCGTACGGTTTTTTCTCGACTTTCTCCGCGCGATTGATGTGCGGTATTTCGGCCTGACGCCAGGGCAATATTTTTCGATCGTACTTCTGGTTTTCGGAGTCGGAATTCTTATGTGGATAACAAAACGGCAAAAAATGGCCTAAACTGATAAACTGCATTCGAACTGTAAAATATACGTATGTCTGATGAAATGAACGAAATGCCACAATCAACACCTATTGCTTCAACGGTGCCAGGTTTTTTGGATGGAAACCCACGAACCATGTTTTCGTTTGGCGTGGTGAGCGGCATGGCGATCATTTTATTACTGAACAACTTCATGGGGCTGTCGACGGGATCCGCGCTCGCGAAAACCGGTAGTACGACGACGCCAACGCCAACCGTGGTCACGAACCCAGCACCAACTGCCGCAGCTCCCGCTGGTGTACTTGCCGCAGTTTCTGAAGGTGATCACGTGCGTGGCGATCTCGCTAAAGCGAAAGTTGTGCTCGTGGAATACAGTGATTTCCAATGCCCATATTGCAGCAAGCACCACCCAACCATGTTGCAGGTGATGGACGAATATGGTGACGATGTCGCGTGGGTGTATCGTCATTTCCCACTTTCTTTCCACGCAAATGCAGAACCATCTTCCCTTGCCAGCGAATGTGCGGCAGAACAGGGGAAGTTCTGGGAGTTTGCAGATGCAATGTTCGAAGGGCAGGCTGGACTTTCCACCACGGCGCAAGCTGCAGAAACATTTATGCAGGCAACGGCAGAGGAGATTGGTTTAAACATGAATACCTATAATGATTGTTACGAAAGCGCGAAGTATCAAAGTGCAGTGGATGAAGATGCAGATTCCGGCCAAACGGCTGGCGTGAGTGGTACCCCGGCAACATTCATCAACGGAACGCTCGTGTCTGGCGCGGTGCCATATGCAAGCATGAAGAAAATTATCGATGACGCGCTTGCAAAAGCGAACTAAAAAACAAAAGAAGCCCACGAGGGCTTCTTTTGTTTTACTTCTTAAATTTCCGTGGAGCGAAGGCAAACGTGCCGGTGTTGGTGGGTGTTGCTGGTGCGCTGGGTGCAGAAGCACTTGGCGCTGCGACGCGGGGGCGGCTGTATGGACGCGATGCACGTGGAGCATACGCGGATTTTTCGGATGCTGCACGAGGCGCTCCGCTCGGCGCGGCGGTCGTGTAAAACTTCTCGCCAGGATTCTTGTATGGTGGGCGTGAACCGTATGCTGGCTTTGCGCCGTACGTTTTGCCGACGCCGGTACGGAATTTATCGCGCGGATCCGCATCCCGTTCCATTGGCGGAAGACGACGTGGAGCTGGGAGATTTTTTGGTAGTGGTTTCATTGGGATCAAGGTGCGAATTAATCGCTCAATGCCCTTCACATCGCCGCGTTGATCTGGTGTAGCAAATGAAACTGCCTTTCCGGCCATGCCTGCACGGCCGGTGCGGCCAATACGGTGTACGTAATCGTCCGGATTATCTGGAAGATCATAGTTAATGACGAGAGCGATGCCTTTCACGTCGATTCCTCGGGCCGCGATATCGGTGGCGACTAATACACGATATTTTCCAGTTTTGAAGCCCTCTAGGGCAGCCTTCCGCTGTGCGAGGGATCGGTTTGCATGAAGCTCGTCCGCAGTATGACCCATTTCGCGTACAGCACGTGCGATTTTTTTTGCGCCATGTTTGGTACGAGAGAAGACGAGCACTGTCCCCGAGGTTTCTGTGAGACATTGTTCAAGTAAACGCTCTTTGTCCATTTTTGACACGAAGAAGATTTCTTGTTCGACGCGTTCAGAAAGCGTGCCCTGTGGCGCAACTTCAACGCGCACCGGTTCGCGCATTGCAGTGTTTGCGATACGCACAATTTCGAGCGGCATTGTTGCGGAAAACAACATGGTCTGTCGTTCTTTTGGCACTGTGGCAAGAATTTTCGCAATTTGTGGAGCAAAACCCATGTCGAGCATACGGTCTGCTTCATCGAGCACAAGAATTTTGACGTCGCCTAATTTGAGAGTTTTTTGTTCGAGGTGATCGATGAGTCGGCCTGGTGTTGCGATAATAACATGAGGATTTTTTTGGAGCTGCTGCTTTTGTAAGTGCATGGAAGCGCCACCAATCAACACAACGGTACGCATACCAATTTCACCACCGACTTTTCGGAGGTTTTCTTCCACCTGGAGTGCGAGCTCGCGTGTTGGGAGAATCACTAAGCCGCGCCCTTTAAATTGCGCGAGGCGCTGGATCATGGGAATACCAAACGCGAGGGTTTTTCCGGTACCGGTTTGTGCAATACCAATAATGTCTGCGCCCTTCAGCGCCGTTGGGATGGACTGGTGCTGAATTGGGGTCGGTGTGGAATACTGGTGTTTCTGAAGGATCGTGAGGAGCGTTGGCGCGATACCAAGTCCAGAAAAGCCGGTTGATGCGGCAGAGATGTCGTGAGACATGATTGAATTGTCAGCGAGAACGGGAAGGATTCGATCGGAAACGATAGAAATCGGCAGTCTGTTCTCTTGAATAGAATGCTTGATTTCTCGTTTCACCACTGGGCGGACAGAAATCCGGTCAAATCTCGAGGTTCGAGACGACAGATATGCCACTGAGGACATATCAAAAGCACCAAAAGAATAGCACAGAGAGGGACTTTCGGCAAGGAGTGCTGTCAAAATGATATAAAAAATCACTCAATATTTGAGTGATTTTTTATGGTCGGGCTAGCGGGGCTCGAACCCACGACCTCGTCGTCCCGAACGACGCGCGCTACCAACTGCGCTATAGCCCGGGGGCAAACTTGCCCAACAGACTGTGCTCGACGGGATACACCCGTCAGCGCGTCGTCTGTCGGCCGCTCGCTTTCGCCTCGCGGTGCTCGGCGGACCTGAAACTGAACTGAATTGAATGAAGAAAACCTCATAAAATTGTTTGCGGCTAGAAGTCGACGAGCAACAGCCCGAGGCGTACTGAGACGTACGGTGAGGGCTGTGCGCAGGAGACGACACCGCCGCGGACAATTTTATGAGGTTTTCTGTGGCGGAAGGGGAGAGATTCGAACTCTCGATACCTTTC
>CAYMYA010000025.1:0-9979 GCA_964394565.1 uncultured Gammaproteobacteria bacterium | reverse complement strand
ACAGTGTCTCAGTTCCAATGAGCCAGGTCACGCTCTCGCGCCTGGTATCCGTCATTGCCTTGGTGGGCCGTTACCCCGCCAACAAGCTGATGGACCATAGGCCCCTCCCAGACCGAAAAACTTTCAATGAGAATGACTTGCGTCCCCTCATCAATATCGTGTATTAGCGATCGTTTCCAATCGTTATCCACGAGTCTGGGGTAGGTTACCAATGTGTTACGCTCCCGTTTGCCACTAGTGCCTCAACGTATTGCTACGATGTTGCACCCGTTCGACTTGCATGCCTTAGACACGCCGCCAGCATTCATCCTGAGCCAGGATCAAACTCTCAGTTATAGTGCTCTTCTTGCGAAGAGCCTCTGTTTAGTGACCGTTCTTACGAACAGTATCGGTGGACGTTGTAATCACGTAATTGTTCATTACATGATGGGCTGGTTGTTGTTCTTCAGTTGTGAAGATACGACGTCCGCCGAATGGAAAACCACCAACGAATGTGGCGGTAGAGTAATGGAATGGGAAAAAGCTGTCAAGCGTATCGATGCCCGTAAAATGTGGATGAAAAGAGGATTTCCCCGTTTGGTCGATTTTGGCCTTGCGCCATCGCAAACTTCCTCAACGTACAACGTGGTACGCCTCGGAACTTTTCTCGCCGCGCGCCCAAACTCGTCACAAACGAGAAAATCCTCTATTCCCTTCCCCGACGATCAGCGGCGTCCCTCCGCCAAGCTGCTATTGCTGCATGATTTCCGGATAAAAGCACCGGTGGAACCGCAAGTTCCGCCACGACATTCTTCCCCTGCATTTTGGTATAGACGACGGGCTTAGTGTACTGCGGATACTCTAAAAAACCCTGTGCGCCATGAGACTCTTCCGCGAGCGTCTCCTCGTTCCCAAGAACCCCAGGAACAAGGCGGGAAATTGCGTCCGTCATCACCAAAGCCGGGAGCTCCCCGCCAGTCAAAACATAATCCCCAATGGAAAGCGCTTCGTCCGCAACCGCAACCTCTACCCGATGATCAATCCCCTCATATCTGCCACAGATAAAAATCACCTGGTCGTACTGCGCCAACCGTACCGCATCCGCTTGCGTAAACCGCTTACCGCTTGCCGACGTCATCACCACCCGCACCGTCGGCACCGCTTTGCGGAAAAATTTCTTTCGGAGACGGATACCCTTCACCGCATCCGCAATAGGCTGCACCGTCATCACCATACCCGCTCCCCCGCCATACGGAGTATCATCGACTTTCCTGTGTTTATCTTTCGAAAACTTCCGCAAATCATGCCCAGTAATTTTCACCAACCCTTCTTTCTGCGCCCGCCCCAAAATACTCGCCCCCGCATACGGCGCAATCACTTCCGGAAAAATCGTTATGATATCGAAATGAATCATAGGTTAGAAGATTTCGCGATCAAGTGCTTCCCGGTATCGCGCGTCACCGATGTCATGCTTTACGCCATCGATAACAATAACAGATGTTCCAAGTGCCTTCGCTGCCAACGTACACCGATCTGCAAGTTGACGAAACTTTTTCTGTTCTACACCACCAATAAAGACCTTCGTTTTCATCGAAAGACCCTTCACCGCACTCGTCATCGAGTACTTCCCGAAATCCATTACTCTCCGTCTCCCAATGAATCGCTTCCACCACGCGGGAATCTTTGAAAGATCTTCTGAAAAATACGGGCTCAGCGAACAGAGAATCAATTGATCTGGCTGGAGCCGCTTCGCAGTGGCCAGTGCAATCATCGCCCCAAACGAAAAACCCAATACGACATTCTTTTTTCCGCAATGTAGTGTGAAAAAATCTTCAAACTGCACAATCCAATCACTCAATAGCCGCCGGTTCCACATCACCGAAACCAGCTTGACCTCGAACCCTTTCGCGACGAAAAGCTTTTGAAGCTCGCGATACTGTTGATGCGAAACCTTTTCCTTGAATCCTGGGATAATAAACAGCGTTTTCCCGTTCTTCATACCTTCTCCCCAAAAATGTACGTACAGCCGTCATCGCCCATGCGGGCGGAGTGTGGGGTGTGGGCTGGGATATCGAACCGATCGCCGGAATGATAGACCTTCTCTTCATCGCCGATAGTGACGAACAGCGTTCCTGCTACCACAATATGCGCGGTGTCACCATCGTGTGCGTGCGCCGGATATATCACTCTGGCGTTATCGTGCCATTCGTTGATATCGGTATAGCCTTCTGAAGCCAGTGCCGACCGTGCTTCGTCTATAGTCATAAGAAAAACCGTGGCACCGATTATGGTACCACGATCATTCTTGCAAAACGGGCTAGAAGGTCAAGCTATCAACCGCGGTATCGTCCATTGGCACGTCGTCCGTCACCACAGCAGCAGCCGCTGGGGTAGAATTGTCGTCTGTTTGAGCGCGACGCGTGCTGCTTGCTGGGGCATCGATGCGGAACGAAACGCGCATATTTGCTTTTGCACCGATTGTCGCCAAAAGCGTACGGATTGCAACGGCTGTCTTTCCACTTTTTCCAATGACGTACCCTGTATCATCTGGACTGGTGTGCACAGTGATCAAGACGCCCTGTTCGTCCACCTTCCGCTCTGATGTGACTTCTTCCGGTTTGTTCACAAGTGCCTTCACAATGAACTCAACAAACTGCTGATCGAACTCCATAAAAACAGGATTTAATTTTCCAACCCTTCTATCATACAAAAGACGCCGTCCCAATGGAACGGCGTCCTGTGTACTTCTTACGCTTTTGCCTTCTCTTCAGCGATTTTCTTCGCACGATCGGCCGTAATGGTGACATTATTCACCTTTTTGCCCTTCATGAGCCCGAGATCGATAAACAAGTTCTTCACCGTGCCGGATGGCTGCGCACCAACGCTCAACCAGTATGCTGCGCGCTCATGGTTCACCACGGCATCCCTGCGCTCGGCGCGAGGATTCAAGTTCCCAATCACTTCAATGGCCGGTGCCCACGGGTCTTGTGTGCTATCCTGCACCACAATGCGGTAATACGGCTGCTTGCGCTTCCCAGTGCGTGACAAACGAATAGTGACCATAATGAAATTCAACGAATAATGCGAGCAGAGTGCCCGAACACCGATTATTTGTCAAGACCTGTGAGGGCGATACAGATAAAAACACGAAGCCGAACGAGATTGCTCCCGCCCGGCACGACGTCGTGTCACCGTATCAGCTACTCCCCCGCCATGTCGGCGACGATGCGTTCCGCCGCCTCCTGACGGGACATCCCGTTGGGCTGCAGGATCGGCCGACCAACCACGAGGTAGTTCGCCCCGGCCAGGACGGCCTCCCGCGGGGTCATCACGCGCCGCTGATCATCCGCCGCCGCACCGGGCATGCGGATTCCCGGCGTCACACGGATCAGACTGCTCATCCTCGGACCGAGGACCGCGAGATCCTGGCCGCTACAGACGATCCCGGCGCACTTCGCCTGCGCCGCCATCGCCGCACGCGCGCGAACCTGGTGCGTTAGCCACCGGTCGGCATCATCCCAGTCGCCCGGACCCGAAGGAATACCACCAATTTCCAGCGCCTGTTTGACGCCGATGCTCGTGAGCACCGTGACGCCGAGGATCCCGATTGCTTCGCCCGCCTCCTCGACGCACGGGCCGAGATGATCGGAACCGTTCGCGGTGTGCACGGTGAGGAACCGCGGCGCGAGGGGCTTGACGCTGCGGATCGCTCCACGCATCGTGTGCGGAATGTCCGCGAGCTTGAGATCGAGAAAGATCTCGACGCCCGGCGCCGTCTTGCGGAGCGCATGGACGAGCGGGTGGCCGCCAGCGGCACTGTAGAACAGTTCCATTCCCACCTTGAACATCCCGACACTCCCTTTCAGCTCCCGCGCGAGCGCAAGGGCTTCCGCCGAAGTGGGGACATCCAGCGCGAGGATGAGTCGGCGATGAGCGGAATCCTGAGCAGACATGCGGCCTCCTGGCCTGACCTGAAGTGGTCGTAACGAATCTAACAAACTCCTGTATACTTGCCACATATGATTCTCGGAATTCTTCTTCTTCTCTTGGGCCTTGGTGTGTTTATTGGTGCGGGTGTGACGTTGAACGACTCTCCAGGCGTGGAAACAAAGACTGTCGTCATCATGATGGCGGGCGTTGTGTGTATCGTTAGCGGCGGAGTTATGTTGTACACAAACGTTTTTGGCGCATAACGCTATGCAGATCGATCGCTCAGAACGTGTGATCAGGTTATCCCGGCAAACGCCCGTTCTAGAAGGAACGGGCGCGGAACGCGGACTGCCCTTCGATAATGGGCGCTACATTGTTCACGCGCACGTGTTGAATGGTCGTGGTATCCCGACCGGCAAAATGCAACGCATAGCATCGTTTGCATCGCGAGACCTCGCAAACGCATGTCGCGATCGAATTAATGCGCAAAATCAAAACTTCCAAGCACAAATTGAAACTGATACCCGAACATGCGAGCAAGATACGCTGCTCACGTATCTCCAACGTGACTGGCCAGGAGCGACATCAATTCAGCAAGGGCCGTATTACGTCGCGGCATCATATCTAGACGAATTCGGAAGGTACGCGGGCAGTGGAGCGGTGAGTTGGTTTGCTGATGAAGCATCGGCAATCGCCTGTGCAGAAACACTCAATACTGAAAACCCTGCGCACGAGGCGGAGGTGGTGAAGGACGAATCGTATCGCGAAGCGGCGTAGCGGTTAACTCACTTTTCTCGCTCGAATTGCGAGGAACATGGGGATTTCTTTGCGAATACGGTTTTCGGCACGTGCCTTAGGGCCGGAAGTGGATTCTTTGTGCGAAATCCATTCTTCCATGGCATCAACCATAAATCCGGCATCTGCCAGCGCGGTAATATACGACGAGAGTGGGCGGTGATACGACGTTGTTTTGACACCTGGTGCATCGCCAGGATGCATTTGCATCGGGATCGCGTTCTCTTCCAAATACGAATCCACACGACGATACATCATTTTTCGCTGTTCTTCGAATCCCCAGCTACTTTGGCGAGGAATGCGGAACGCCGGGTGGTTCAGCACGATCACAAACGGCGCGTTCTTCTTGAGCAGTTTCGCAACAGTCACGAAAACCCCGCTCATGTTCTCAATATTCTGCAGCGCGAGCACGATTGCGGCGCCGTCGAACATCAGCGATCCAATATCCTTCGTCCCACGCGATGCATCCGCGACAAAAAACTCAGCATTTCGAATGTGCTTCATCTGTGCCTGACGCACGAGAGTCGGCGATGCATCAATACCGACAACTCCTCCGCCTTGTTTGCTGATCATTTGTGCAAACGAGCCTTCCCCACACGCGACATCGAAAAACATCTTCCCTGCACCAACGCCAAGGAGCTTCATCGCACCCGGCCAAACCACCTCGCTCTGGTACGTTCCCGGCGCGGAAAGATGCGTACCGTACCATTCCGCAACATTTTCCCAACTCGTTGACGCCGCAGCAGCACGCGGACCGCGTGTACGTTGATTAAAACGTGGACGATCGTTCATGTACGGCGGGCGAACACTTGGCCGACGAACACCATCGAACGACACTTCCGAATGCGTATCACGCGACGTGCGATCGATCCGCTCCACGCCCTGTGTTCTTGTACCACGCTGCGTACCAAATGTGCCCTTACCACGACGAGCGAATGCTGGCCCCGGACGTGATTGTGTATGACGCATAGAAAAAAATTATCGTCTCGCCATTCCGTCGCCCACGTAATCTTCTAGTTTCACGCTGAGCAATTTACTCACACCGTCGTCGCCCATCGTGACACCATACAACATATCCGCCTTCTCCATCGTCGCCCGATTGTGCGTGATGACGATGAATTGCGTCAATGTACGTAATTCATTGAGGATATTCGCAAAACGCACCGTATTCGCTTCGTCGAGCGCGGCATCGACTTCGTCCAGCACCACAAACGGCGCCGGGTTCGTCGCCATAATCGCCGACACAAGCGCAATAGATGTCAGCGCACGCTCCCCGCCCGAAAGGAGGTTCAGTGCCTTCAAGCGCTTCCCTGGGGGCGTGGCTTGAATATCAATACCCACCACCGCATCCTTTCGTTCCTGCACGCGCTTCGTAATCGCTTCAAGTGTATCAACGTCGTCGTGATGAACCAATTCGCCCAGGATTTCTGGATCCCCGCCTTCACGGGGATGACCGGAATCATCATCCAATTCTTCTTTCGTGAGTTTCACTAACGAACATCGGCCACCGCCGAACAAGATCGCAAAATACTTCTGAAACTCTGTCGCAATCGCCTTAAACGCAACGTCCGACTGCTCACGAATCTGCTCGTCGAGTTCATCAATGATCTTCTCGGTCGATGCAATAGCTTCGCGGAGATCCGTCACTTGCGTCGATAAGAATGTAAACCGTTCATCAGCCTCTTGGTATTCTTTCATGACTGTTTCCTCAATACCACCAATGAGCTCAAGTTGATGACGAAGGCGAAGCATCTTGTCGTGCAGCACACCAATGTCGAAGGCTTGATCCGCTGGAACCTCCGTAAGAATCAATGGAACTAATTCTGGAACAACATCCTCCATCTCCTTTCTTAATCCCTCCATACGCGTTTCGCAACGCGCAATATCAACCGCAACGACATTCGCCTGCGCCTCGAGACCGGAAACTTCCTGTTGCAGCGCGCGAACTTCACGTTGTACCGCAAACACTTCGTTGGTCGCCGTCATCGTCTCTTTGGATTTCACATCAATCGCAAGTTCGGACGCTTTGACTCGCGCCTCACAACTTGCAACGCGCGCCCGCCCCTCCTCGATCGCTCCAAGCATCGCTGCACTTGGCACAAAATCTTCTGGATTTGGTCGGGTCAACCGATCGCGGAGCTTGGTCGCTCGGGTTGCGACGCTATCGATCTCGTCGATAATCGGCGTGAGCTCAGCAAGATCCTTCACCGCGCGCAGCTTCGGCACAATCGACGCATGCGCATCAGAAACGTTGCGAACCTCAGCGATAATATCCGGAAGTGGCAACGGCGCCCATGTGGTTTGCGACCTCACTTTTGCAAGCTCAAGATCGCGCTCTGCCGCAAAATGCGCACGGCGCGCATCGGCGAGATCATGTTGCGCATCCTTGTACGCCATCTGCAGGCCCTGCATCGATGCCGCATCGTCGATATTTGGTTTCTGTGCAGCCTCGATCGCTGCCAAACGTGCATCGCCTGCAGCAAGTTCTGACCTCTTCGCCGCAACAAGCTCCGCCGCCTGCTTCGAACGTTCGTCCATCAATGTTTTCTCGTCAACAAGATTCCACCACTGCACACCAAAATACTGCGCCGACACCGCTTTCAATTCTCCAGCAACAACTTCACGATCATTCAGCTTCTTCACTTGGCGACGAAGCATATTCAGTCGCGGTTCAAGCTCCCGCAATACCATCTCCACGTCCGCAAGGTTCTCCGCAGACTTCTGAAGCTTCAAAAGCGCCTGATGCCGCTTCATCTGAAACCCGCGAACCCCCGTCGCGTCATCAAAGAAGGCCTTCCGATCTTCCGGCGACGCCGTCAGGACGTGATCGATCATTCCCTGGCCTATGACGGAGTACGATCGTTGGCCAACGCCAGCATCGGCGAGGAGCAACTGGATGTCTGCAAGTCGTACCGCCGACCCATTCAACAGATATTCCGATTCTCCATCACGATAAAGCCGGCGTGTAACAACAACTTCGGAAAACGAAACGTTTAATGAATGATCCGAATTATCGAACGTAAGGCTGACTTCCGCAAAACCAGAACGACTACGCCCCTCGGCGCCAGAAAAAATTACGTCTTGTGCGGCTTTTCCGCGAAGAAGCTTCATGGATTGTTCGCCCAAGCACCAACGAATAGCATCCGCAATATTGGATTTTCCGCTCCCGTTTGGTCCGACCACCACCGTCACGGCGTAATCGCCTTTCTTTGGCGCCGGAAATACAAGCGTGGTCTTTTGGGCAAAAGTCTTAAATCCCTGAAGCTCCATGCGGGAGAGGTACATATGAGGGAAGTGTAAAGGGAAAGACAAACTTGTGAAAGTCGAGTGCGGATAGTATACTCACCCCTTCCCGTATGAACCCGATTCTCGTCCAAACCATTCTTGAAACCATTCAAAAAGCTGAACATATCCTTCTCATGACAGATGAGCGGATTGATGGCGACACCATAGGCTCGACGCTCGGGCTTTTTCATGTTTTGCAGGGTATCGGCAAACGTGTTGAGGTATTTTCACCAAAACCACTCCCCCCAATTTTCACCTACCTGCCCGCAGTTGACGTCATCCGACGCGATAACGATGTGTTTCAGCAACCAACCATCGATCTCATTATTGTGTGCGATTGCTCAGACGGCGCGTATCTCCCAGCGATAATTGCAAAAATGCCCCATAAGCCCGCAATGATCTCCTTCGATCATCACGCAACAAATCCACTCTATGGCACACTGAATGTCGTCGAACCAGAAGCGGCGTCCACGGCCGACGTAGTATGGCGATTTATCAAAACTGCGCAATTCCCCATGTCACCAAATGCCGCGCAGTGTTTGCTGACCGGGATTGTCACCGACACGCAAGTTTTCTTCTCCACAAATACCACAAATGCAGCCATGGAGGCCGCAGCAGAACTCAGCGCGCTTGGCGCGGATCTTCCAACCATTGTGCGTCAAAATTTCGTCAACAAAAGCCCAGCATCACTCAAACTCTGGGGGCTCGCGATGGAGCGATTGCGACCGGATGAAATATTTGGTGGAGTCGCAACCGCACTCACACAAAAAGACATTATCGATCACGGCGTTACGAGTGATGACATTCAAGGAATCTCGAATTTCCTCAACGCGGTGCTCGACGAAACACACGATGTCATAGTGGTGTATCGCGAACAAGAAGATGGATCAATAAAAGGTAGCGCACGAGCGCGAACGAAAAATGTTGCAGAAATTGCAGAACGGCTGTACGGCGGTGGTGGCCATAAATTGGCAGCGGGATTTACGATATCACGGGCAAAAATACTGGTAAAAAACGGAACATGGGAGATTGTGAAAAAACAAGTATTATAAGGCAATTATTTACGAAAGTGTATAGTCTCCTTGCTGAAGATGAAAGGGAAGCCTATGGTGAATGCATAATTCTTCATCATATCTTCTATGGATACATGCACAAAATGTGGGATGGAGCTGAAAGATGGCAAGTGTAGTGGGTGTAATGCAATGCCGAGCGATTGCACGTGCGAACCCAAAGCGTAAACATCGCGTACCAGAAAAGAACCGCCACGAGTGGTTCTTTTCTTCTTCATCACGTAAAGCAAAACACGTCCAATGATGGACGTGTTTTGCTGGAGCGGGTAGGGGGAGTCGAACCCCCATCATCAGTTTGGAAAACTGAGATAATAACCGCTATACGATACCCGCGAGGTTCTTTTTTTAACTTAACAATTATAACTTTTTATAAAAGAAATTTCAACCCTATAAAAAAACCCTCTTCCACAATTAGCAGAAGAGGATTTTTTATTCTAAGCTGCTGGCCTAAGTTTAACTGCTTCCTTAAAAGCTTCACCCGCTTTAAACTTTGGAGTGTTAAGTTCAGGGATGGTAATTTTTTGAGAAGGGTTTCGAGGATTCACACCAATTCTGGAAGCGCGATGAGAAACTGAAAATTGTCCGAAGCCACTAATATTTATTTTGTCACCCTCACGCAACTTTTCATACACCATTTGTATAAAGGTGTTTAAAAATTTTTCTGCTTCACTATGTGTCATGCTC
This sequence comes from uncultured Gammaproteobacteria bacterium, assembly GCA_964394565.1. Taxonomy (GTDB): domain Bacteria; phylum Patescibacteriota; class Patescibacteriia; order UBA9934; family UBA9934; genus CAIKHN01. The sequence continues at coordinate 236 of CAYMYA010000025.1, read as the reverse complement.
AAACGAGCGGCTAATTGTTCTGTAAACTGTAATTTGTTCATAAAATTTTTCTCCTTTTTCGTTTGTCTTTTTTTAGACAACTTAATAATTATTGATTTTTATTATCGTTATCTTTTTTAAAATGATTTTGTAATTCCTCAGCAGAATTTTCTTTAAACAATGTTCCTAAAACTCCGTTTAAAAACTTTCCACTCGACTCTCCCCCAAAACTCTTTGCCAACTCAACAGCTTCGTTA
>CAYMYA010000024.1:6999-10146 GCA_964394565.1 uncultured Gammaproteobacteria bacterium | reverse complement strand
GATAGAAGCCGGCTAGAGTTCTTCTTCCACCGAAGTTCTCGAGGCGGGTTCCATCAGGATGCTTGATCTGAGAGTATCCAGATTCCATCTTGTGTGGCCTTGCCGTGAAGCATTCCTTGTGTTGAGAAGGCGCTTCCCATGGTGCCCAAACGATCAACGATGATCAGTCCGCCAATGCCGTTGACTCGTCGGACGAGATACGCGATTGCTTCATGTGCTGCGTGTTGTGCATCCATGCCTTGGGCAACGTACGTCGATGCGGTTTTCGAGAGTACTGTGCGTAAAAATTGTTCCCCATAGCCAGTCGCAGAAACGGCGCACGTTTCGTTATCCGCAAACACGCCCGCACCGATAATCGGTGAATCCCCAACACGACCAAACTTTTTATTGGTTATGCCTCCCGTCGACGTTGCAGCAGCGAGATCGCCGAATATATCCATAGCCACAGCACCGACGGTACCCTTTTTCTTTTCGCCGGATGATTGTAAACCGTGATCGAGTCCCATGAGCTCCTCTTCTTTCGCATTTTTAAGCTGTTTGACGCGTTTTTCAGTAATAAAATACTCGTCGGGTTCCGTCTTGATTTTGTGCATTGCGCCGAATTGCATTGCGCCGTCGCCAATGAGCATGACGTGTCCGCTTTGTTCCATGACGAGACGTGCAAGCTGGATAGGATTTTTAATATTGCGTACACCGGCGACGGATCCCGCAGCAATATTACGGCCGTTCATGATTGCAGCATCCATTTCGACGTTGCCGTTTTCGTTGAGTACGGAGCCTCTCCCTGCATTGAACATTGGATCGTCTTCGAGCATGCTCACGCAGGTGGTGACTGCGTCGAGTGCCGTTGCGCCTTCTGCAAGCATCGCTTGCCCTGTGCGGAGAATTGTTTCGAGACTTGGAGTGTATGCGCGTGCATCTTCAAGAGCTCCGGCGCCGCCGTGAATCATGAGTGAGAAACGTTTTTGAGGATTTTCCATAGGTATTGCCTGTAAAACAGAGAAACGACCTGCCGGTGGAGCAGATCGTTTCATGAGCACATTGCGTATATGACGCGCTGAGCAGGAGGGGATTATGTCCCATGAAACGATCGGTCACCACCGAGATTGTGCGAGTACGAAACGCCAATAAACCAGCGATGGCTGGTTCGAAATGTGGGCGTTGTTGCACGTGATGATGACTGTTGTTTCATAGCAAGTGATAAGACAAACATAGCACAGAAAAATGCTGTGTCAAATCTTTTGGGGATACGTTGCGTTATTTGCGCAAAAAGATCGTTTCAGTTTACATTGCATTCGTATGTCAAATATTTCACCAGCAGCGATGCAAAAATATATCACATCGCAGTGGGAAACATCCGTGCTTCCCGCAATGCAAGAATATATTCGTATTCCAAATGTTTCACCGGATTACGATCATGAGTGGCGTGAGCATGGGCACATGATGCGCGCAGCGCAGTTGGTGAGCGATTGGATCGCTGCGCAAAATGTTGCGGGCCTTAGGCAGCGTATTGTGCGTATGGGCGATGAAACGCCGGTGATTTTCGTTGAGATTGCAGGATCGATCTCGTCCACCGTTTTGTTGTATGGTCACATCGATAAACAGCCGCCCCTTGAAGGATGGCGCGATGGGCTTGATCCATTCGTTCCAACGCTTGAGAGCGACCGGCTCTATGGTCGTGGATCGGCAGATGACGGATACGCAGCGTTTAGCGCAATCACGGCAATCAAGGCGCTGCAGGAGCAGGGAGCCGATCATCCTCGATGCGTGCTTGTGCTTGAAGCATGTGAAGAGAGCGGGAGTTACAATCTTCCTGGGTACATCGACACGCTCGCACCAGAAATTGGCACACCGTCACTCATTGTGTGTTTGGATTCCGGGTGTGGCGATTACGAACGCATGTGGATGACGTCGTCGCTTCGTGGTGTGGTTGGTGGCGTGTTGCGCGTGAACGTTCTGAAAGATGGTGTGCACTCGGGGGACGCGAGTGGCATTGTACCGTCGAGTTTCCGTATTGCTCGTCAATTGCTTGCGCGGATTGAGAATATCGATACGGGCAAAGTACTTTTAGAAGAATTATGGACGACGATTCCGGGTGAACGCGAAGCACAGATGCGCGTTGCTGCATCGGTACTTGGGCAGACATGGCTCGATCGTTTTCCGTTTGTTGACGGTGCGCATCCAGTGATGAACGACGTTGCCGGTGCAATTCGTGCGCACACGTGGGAGCCAGCGCTTTCGGTGACGGGTGCGGGAGGATTCCCTCCTACTGATCGCGCAGGAAACGTGTTGCGTCCGTACACCGAGCTCAAATTATCGATGCGCTTGCCTCCTGGTGTTGATGCGGTTGGAGCATCGGAACGGATGAAAGCGGTACTTGAGGAGAATCCGCCGTATGGTGCCAAGGTCACATTCACGTACGATGCGCCTGCAGACGGATGGAGTGCACCACAAACCGTGCCGTGGCTTGCGCAAGCGATCGACGATGCATCGCGCACATACTTCGGCAACGCACCGGCCGTCATGGGGGAGGGAGGATCAATTCCGTTTATGGCCATGCTTGGGAAGCGCTTCCCGCAAGCGCAGTTTGTCATCACTGGTGTGCTCGGACCAGAATCGAACGCCCACGGCCCGAACGAATTCCTCCACATTCCCACATTCCACAAGATCACCGCGTGCATCGCGTCGATTCTGGCGAGCGTCGAATGACACGAGGTGCTGCCGTTACGTATCGCGTTTTTGATACCATGTTCGTATGAAACGAGAATCGTTAGCATTTCAAGACGAAATTGATCGCTGGAATCGCGATGGTGCGCAATCCATTGGCGTTGATGAGGTCGGGCGCGGGTGTTTGGCGGGACCCGTGGTTGCTGGTGCGGTGATGTTCGATTGGGGGAATCCGGATCCGATTCTGAGTCTCGCACAACAATTCCCGATTTGTGACAGCAAAACACTCAGCAGAAAACAGCGCAAAGAAACATCTGCTGCGATCCGCGCCGTTGCACTTGCGATCGGCGTTGCAGAGATCGATTCCGCCATCATCGACGAGATCAACATCCTCCAAGCGACTTTACGCGCGATGAAGGGTGCGGTGGAACGAGTGGGTCGGGGGGAGGTCGTATTCGTCGACGGCAACCAACGCATCCC
>CAYMYA010000024.1:4418-6899 GCA_964394565.1 uncultured Gammaproteobacteria bacterium | reverse complement strand
TTATAATATCCACATTTTATTGATTGTGAGAGGTATTATAGGATTCGGATATGCGATTTTTGAATGAAGGAAACATTGTATTTGCGGAAGGCGACCTGTCCCCAGAAGTTGAAAAACAACCAATTATCATTACTTTTCTGGGGCGTAATACATTGGGTATTTTGAGTGACGCGAAAAAGGTATTTGGGCAGATGCATCCAATATTGGTCATCACAAGGGATGATGAAAAACTTGCAGTCCCGGAGGGTTTACCGACAATGCCAGTTGCTCAATTTATAGTAGATCCGAGTTTAGAGTATGTAGTTATAGCGAATGGGGGCACAGCCGTTCAATTATTGCCGGCTGTGAAAAAACTTGTTGAAAATCGTGTGCAATTTTCTGCCTATGATGTACAGCGCGATCGAACGACTCTTCTTATGACAACGCCAGCTATTCCAGAAAAGGCTGAATGCAAAGAATCTGGAGAAAAAAATCAAGAGATCATTATTTTTTTAAGCGGTAATACAGAAAAAATTCTGGATGATGTAGGGAGGTATTTTGGAAATAATAATTCTGTGTTGGTTCTTCTTCGGGAAGATGAACAGCTGCAATCACCAGCAAAATTGGTATCAGTTTCTGCTAATTCCTTTATGCCAGATTCAAAAAAGACATACACTCTTATAGCGAATGGGGGTACTACATCACAACTTTTGCCGACGATAGACAAGTTATTAAAAGCCGGGATCGAATTCAATGCTTTTGATCTACAAAAAGATAGTCTCGTGCAGGTCTGGTGATGTTTTTTATGTAAAGTATTTGTGTATACCCCGAAAATAATTATGGAAAAAACAGTTAAAAAGTACGATATTTCTAACGAATTAGGCCCAAGAAATAGATTTGATGCGCTTGCAGCAAGGGCTCAGCTTATTGGAACGAAGTATAATGATAGAAGGTTAGTAAACGATGGCACGATTCTCGCCGAGCTCATTAGAAATATACCTTGGACGAGCGACCGATATTATTTACTTGAGGCTAAGGCAATGGAGATAGAGGCTCGTCTTAAGGCAATACAAATCGAATGGGCGGGCGCGGTTGAGAATGATATCGTCAGAAGGAATTACCTTTCTTATTCCATGGTTTATAAACCAAGTCAGGAATGTTGGCAGTTACACATGGGGGTAGGAAGGACTAGTCACGAAATTCCAATTGATGAAATTCACAGAGAGTTTTCCAAGAAAATTTACGACCATTTTGAGTTAGATACAGAGATACAGAAAAAAACACATAGAGAAGCATCAGATGATACTCAGGATTTTCCTTTTTGGCGCGAAGAGACTACTTGGACCGATTCACGTGGAAGAATTGTTCTTGCTCGTATGACGCATTCACACGATAATCAGCAAGATGTAGGATTTTTTGAGGACTTTTATTTCTATGAACAACAGGATGTTGATTTTGCGTTATCTCTTTGGAACGAAATTAAGAGGAAGGTTTCCGAGAGAGATCGGATGAAGGCTGAAGAACAAAGGCAGTACGAAATTAGGAAAAGCTTTTTGAGTAAGTTTGCTGATAAAATAATGTATTGTGTTCCTACGAAAACTCGCTATTCCACACGCTATACTATGGGTAGTGTACAGATTGATCGTCGGGACCCTTATGTTTTAATGCAAGGGAAATATCCCTGGGATAAAACTTATTCATTAGTATGTGTAATGGATCAAGCAGGGAATCCTTTCTTAGTTTTGCAAGATTATGACAGAAAATTTTTTGATTTTACTTTAGATGAATGGACGAATGCAGGTTTTTTTACTTTTGATGAGCAAAGATCAATAGCGTTAAAGGACACGATGTCTTCATAATTCTGATAAATGTATTTCCGTATTGTCTTGACCTCACGCCAATCCACCGAAAAACATTTTGGTATGGGTAGTGTGAGAAATGATTTTTATGGTGTGATAAACTTTACGTAATATGCCGCGACGTTCAACAAAAAAGGTTCCGTTTGTTACTGTGCTTGAAATTGGTGTCTTGCTCGCGATTGCTCTTCTGATTACCGGAACCCTCCTCGCGTTCGCGGTCTAATTTTTTCCTAAACGCATCAGGGCGACCGCACAGCGTTGTGCGGCCGCCCTGCGTTGATGTCCCCCTCAGCCCGAAGCGCTGATCTGCTCTGGGGGGAACGCTGCCTCGAGGTACACGAGCAGCTGCTCCGTGTCCTCATTGTGCCACCCGGAGAGCTCCTGCCACTCCTCGAGGCACTGTTCCCCGAGCGCATGGCTCGGAACCAAGCTAGCGAACATCAGGAGGGCGTTGCTCAGCACCTCGCTCTGCGCGGGGAGGCAGGGGATCACCCACTGCAACTCACCCGACTGAGCCTTCTCGTAGACGTGGAGGAACGGAGCCGCCGTCAGCGCCACTTCCTCCGAGAACTGCTCGCGCAGGATCGCGCGGCCTTCTTCGCCCACGCTCATCAGCGCGTGGGCAATGGGGTGCATGCTGCCG
>CAYMYA010000024.1:0-4318 GCA_964394565.1 uncultured Gammaproteobacteria bacterium | reverse complement strand
AATTTTGGAATATTGCAAGAAAATCGGGTAGGATGCGCGTATGTCTCTCCAGGAAATTCTTGATGCCCAAACGCCACATGTGCCGAAGTTTTTGGCTTCGCTTGGTTTGTCACGCGAAGTGGTGTTGGCGATTTCGGAGGCGAAGGGGGAGCCGGAGTGGATGCGGGTTAAACGGTTGCGTGCGCTTGAGCTTTTTTTGCAGACATCGCTGCCCACGTGGGGGCCGTCGCTTGCAGGGCTTGACGTGGAGAAGATTCATTATTTTGCGCGGCCGAATGCGGTGGAGGGGAATACGTGGGAGAACGTGCCGGAAGAAATTCGGAACACGTTTGAACGGCTTGGGATTCCGGAGTCTGAACGCAAGGGGCTTGCCGGCGTGGGCGCACAGTACGATTCTGAAATCGTCTACCACAATTTGCAAAAAGATCTGGCAGACCAAGGGGTGATCTTTTTAAACATGGATGTTGCGGTGCGCGAGCACGAAGCATTAGTGCGTGAGCATTTTATGACGAATTGCGTTCCGGTGCACGATCATGCGTTTGCCATGCTTCATGCCGCGGTGTGGAGTGGCGGAACCTTCATTTATGTGCCCAAGAATGTCACGGTGAGCATTCCGCTCCAAGCGTATTTTCGTATGAATGCGGAGCGTGGCGGGCAGTTTGAGCACACGCTGATTATTGCGGATGAAGGTTCGACCGTGGAATATATCGAGGGGTGTTCTGCACCAAAGTACGATGCGGCGGCACTGCATGCGGGGTGTGTGGAAATTCATGTGAAGCGCGGGGCAACGGTGAAGTACATGAGTATCGAAAATTGGAGTAAAAATACATTTAATTTGAACACGAAGCGCGCGCTGGTGGACGACGACGGAACAATAACGTGGGTGAACGGGAATATGGGGAGCGGGGTGACGATGTTGTATCCCATGAGCGTGTTACGTGGCGCACGATCGAAGAGTGATTTTCTTGGCGTTGCGTTTGCGGGGCCGGGGCAGGTGCAAGATACGGGGCATAAAGTTGCATTGGTTGGGCCAAATACGTCAGCAAATGTGCGGGCAAAGAGTATCGCGGTTGGGGGAGGTATTTCGACGTATCGTGGAGTGGTAAAGGCAACGTCGAGTGCCGTAGATGCGAGTGTTTCTGTGGTCTGCGATACACTCTTGATGGACAGTACATCCTCCGCAAACACCATTCCCGTGATTGACGATGCCGCGCCGGACATGACAGTAACCCACGAAGCTTCTGTGGGGCGTTTGAACGATGTGCAGCTTGCGTATTTGGCGAGCCGCGGGCTAGATGGAGATGCTGCACGTCGGGCTGTGGTGAATGGATTCCTAGATCCAATCTCCCGCGAACTCCCGTTGGAATACGCTGTGGAGTTTCTTGAGTTGGTACGTTTAGAAATGGAGGGAGCTGTTCTGTGAGTCATCTTCAGTGCAATGCAAGATGTTAAAACTAAGCTTAAACGTAACTTAGTTCACCGCAAACTAAGTTGCCCACGAACTAAGTTAAACTATGATGGACGAACGCGAAAAACCATTGTCTGAGGTTGCTCCGATGATTGCGGAACAGGTTTTTGTTGTTGCCGCAGGGACGGAGCAGCGCGTGCAGATTGATCCGTCGATCAACGTGTCGATTGCTGCGCAAGTTGAAGCTGGCGCAACGTTGTCGATCATCATTGCCGGTGCGGTTGATACAGATATTTCGATTACACGAAGCATTGAACTTGTTGGCAAGGGTGCCAAAGTTGAGCTTCATGCCGCTTGTATGATTGCGCCCGGTGTGACATTTCGGTGCGATGATGATGTCCGAGTGCATGCCGACGAGATAGCATGTAGAATCGACGACCGGTGCGTTGCACAAGAACGATCAAAAGCGATCATACGCCAACGTGTGGTTGTTGATCCTGAAATTATCGGAGCAACCGTCGAAACATCGATGCGAGGCATGCTGCTTGGCGACGGCGCACGCATTCGCGTCATTCCTGAACTCCATATTGCGTCACACGCGGCGCGAGCCAAGCATGCGGTGGCGATTTCACGGCCAACGCGTGCAATGACAGCGTATTTTGCATCACGCGGAATCGATGCTCTCACGGCACGAACCAAGATCGCTGAACAATTATTGTGTCCAATCGGAGAAATGCTACCCATTGTATGACCGATATTCGATCACAATTTCCCGGTCTTCGATCTGACATTGCGTATCTTGATAACGCGGCGACGACGCAGATTTGTGCTGCGGCGATCGATGCGATGACGGCGTATCTTTGTACTGGCAGGGCGAATGTTGGCAGGGGGCTTTACCCAATGGCCGAAGTTTCGATGTTGGCGTATGAGGATGCTCGCAAAACCATCGCGAACTTTATCGACGCCGATCCTGCATCGACCGTTTTCACGAAAAGTGTCACCGAAGGGCTGAACGCGATTGCGTTTGGGGTGAAGTCGATGGTGCATGCGGGTGATGAGATTCTTATCAGCCCCTTTGAGCACCACGCAAACCTCCTCCCATGGCGTCGCATTGCTCGCGAACGTGGTGCGACTGTTCGCACGATGCCGATGACGGATGATTTCATGCTCGATGTTGACGGTGCTGTTGCGATGATGAATGAACATACGAAAATCATCGGGGTGACGATGGTTTCAAATGTGTTTGGAACGATCGTGCCAGTTACAAAACTCATTGATCACGCTCGCAAGTTTGGGGCGCTCGTCATCGTCGACGCCGCGCAAGCCGCTGCGCATCTTCCAATCTCCATGCGCGATATTGGCGCTGATGCGATCGTATTTGGTTCGCATAAATGTTACGGCCCAGCCGGAATTGCGGCGATGGCACTTTCTGACCGTCTCGCATTAGCCGTGGAGCCGATGATTGTTGGGGGAGGCATGGTGGATCGGGTTGGCGCCGATACCGAATCATGGCGGGGTATCCCGGAACGATTTGAAGGCGGTTCCCCAAACGTCGAAGGCGCAATCGGTTTCGCAGCCGCGCTTCGATGGATCCAAATGTCCCGTCATCCCCATCTCTTCAGTCATCCACGCGTACTTGTCCCCCGAAGCTTTAGCGAAGGGGGAGCCGGGGATCCAGTGAACGTTCTCCGTCATAAACTTATCGACGGCCTCCGCGCCATCGTTGGCGTGACCATCTTCAATCCCCCCGAAGCTGTCAGTATCGTTTCATTCACGGTCGACGGCGCACATCCGCACGATGTTGCCGATCTTCTTGGCCAGCGCGGCGTGTGTGTTCGTGCAGGACATCATTGCGCGCAGCCACTCGTCGACTACATCGCACCAAATGGCGGCACAATCCGCGTAAGTCTTGCGGTGTATTCCACGGAAAGCGAGGTTGACCGTTTTCTTGTTGCACTTCGCGAGGTGATTTCGTTGCTGAAGCGAAATGTATGAACGATTATCTCGATCTCATCGCGTTTGCGAATTCCACAAGGCATATCGGCGCAATGGAGCATGCTGATGCTACGGGAGAGGCAACGAATGCGTCGTGCGGTGATTCGTGCCGAGTATGGGTGCGCATGGTTGACGGCGCCATCGCTGCAATGACGTATGAGGCGAAAGGATGCGTGATCAGTCGTGCAGCAGCATCGGTGCTCGCTGCGAATGCTATGGGACCCATTGGTCGTATCAGATTTATGAACGGTGATGAGATCCGAAAACTTCTTTCCGTTCCCATTTCGCCGCTTCGCGAACGCTGTTTGACGACGGCACTCGTTGCACTGCAGAATGCACTGAATGCGTATGATGCTTGAGGTACAAAACTTGTCGATCGCTCGTGACGCACGAGAAATCCTCTCGGATGTTTCGTTTTCAGTTGGGGCAGGGGACTGCGTAGTGATTCGCGGACAGAATGGTGTAGGGAAGAGCACGATTCTTTCTGCGATTATGGGTTTTGAGGACGTTGAGGTGGTGAAGGGCGATATTTTGCTTGATGGTGCATCGTTGCGCAATGTTGCTGTTCACGACCGCGCGAAACGCGGCATTTTTCTTGCGCATCAAGAGCCTCCGGCAATCGACGGCATCACGCTTGCCGCGATGGCGCGCATGGCCCTTGAAGCGATTCACGGAATCTCCGATGTGCCGGAAGCGCAGCAGCGCATTCGCGAAGCGCTCGCACTCCTGAATCTTCCGGATGATTTCGCGCAGAAAATATTGCACGCGGATATGTCGGGCGGAGAAAAGAAACGCGCCGAGCTTTTCCAGCTTGTCCTTCTCCACCCAAGATTCGCACTCCTCGATGAAATCGATTCCGGCCTCGATGCCCCTTCCTGCTCCCTCGCCGCATCAGTGATCGCAAAACTCCGCTCC
>CAYMYA010000023.1:8406-10196 GCA_964394565.1 uncultured Gammaproteobacteria bacterium | reverse complement strand
GCTTTCATAGAAGATGAAACTATCGTACCATGAGCCCCGTATGACAATTCTCCTCTTTGGCGCATCCGGCCGCCTTGGCACCGCATTTCAACGCATCTTGCCTCAGCAGACGTTTCTCACACCGAGTGGGTCGGAAGTCGATCTTACCGATCGAGAACACGTCACGAAATACATCACGGACCATGCCGCGGATTGGATGATCAATTGCGCAGCATACAACGACGTAAACGGCGCAGAAAAGAACCCAAGCCTAGCAAACGCACTCAACGGCTCTGGGCCAGGATTCATCGCCGAGGCCGCAGCAAAGCTCGGAACACCGTTCATCCATTTCTCGAGCGATTATGTGTTTGACGGAACAAAAATGGAAGGATACATTGAATCAGATGTTCCGAACCCAGAAAGTATTTACGCACAATCCAAACGCCTTGGCGAGCTCGGAGTTCTCGAGAAACATCCCACTGGCGGGTACGTGATCCGCACATCACGGTTGTACGGCGCACCAGGAACGGATCCAGGCGCGAAAAAAAGTTTTGTAGAAATTGTGACGGATCTCGCAAAAGAACAATCCGCGTTCGATATCAACAATGCAGAAGTTTCCGCACCAACATTCGTCGACGATATCGTGCGACACATCACCACGCACATCTTTTCGAAACCCGCACCAGGCATCTATCACATGACAAACAGCGGCGGGTGTACATGGTTTGAGTGGGCCAACGTCATCACCGAAATACTCAAACTCAACGTCACCGTCACGCCGCGCGATCCCGCACTGAACATTCAAGCTGTCAAAAAGCCAGCACACTCAATTCTCCTGTCGACGAAGGTACCATCGATGCGTCCCTGGCGCGAGGCACTAGAAGATTTCTTACTCAACCAATATGCCAAATAGCATCATCGAAACCGGAATTGACGGATGCGTTATTGCGCTCATGCCTGCGTTCGAAAAGAACGGCGGCGGCGTGTTTCATATACTCCCGGGTGGATCGGGGAATGCCGATTGGTACGACGGCGACATTCTTGACGTGTACGGATTCTTCAGCAATGAACCACACGCACTTCGCGGTGGCCATTACCACCCCGTGCTCAATGAAATGTTCTGCACCGTGAGCGGCACAGCGCTGTGGATTCTTTCAGACTTCCGCCCTAGCTCCCCAACATTTCAAAAAACTCTCGCCGTTATTCTTGGAAAGAAAAAGTCTCTGGATGCTCACGGCGTTCCGAGTTACACCGTGGAAGAAACCAATCAATATGCACGTTTGAAGGTGCCCGCCGGTGTGTACCACGCCATTGTGCCCCTGAGCGCAGATGGTTTCACCACCATCGCGCTCGGCACCACGCCGTACACCACAGAAGACTACCGGCACCCAGCAATTCACGATGTCCCCGGCATGCACACCATCCTCACTACATTCTCCATCACCCCCGCCTAAACGCACGAACGCCGCCCTGTTGCCAAGGCGGCGTCCCGTCGTCGCGATCTCGTTCAGGTCGATGCCACATACCCGAGGTAGTCCTTCACCCAGGACTGGACGAGATCCAGCATCCGCCCCGGCGACAGCGCAGGGCAAGCGAAGTTGATGCTGCGGTACGGATCCTGCTCTTCCTGGAACCGATCAGCATATTCGCAACCGAGCAGCTTCCCGGGATGAACGGCCTCGTCCGGTGTCTGCCTCGGACCGAAGGCCTCCTGAGCACGGAGGATGCCGTCGCCACGGCCTCGCCGCGGATCACGGTCGTTCCATGCGCCAGTACTGACGAAGTAGACCTTCGGCATGTACCGGTATGCC
>CAYMYA010000023.1:2894-8306 GCA_964394565.1 uncultured Gammaproteobacteria bacterium | reverse complement strand
GCAAGGACTTCCGCAGCAGCGGCGACTCCTCGGAGCACCGGGCTGTCCGTCCCGCCGTCGATGTCCGCACCGCTACACCGCTGACCGGTGACGATCGCGGTCGGACACGATGTCCGTTGGACTGCGAGCCTCAGAATATCGATTCCGACATCCTGCGGGGCGCAAGCGACGGCGAGGTAGTTGAGCAGCCGGCCGAACCCGTTCCCCCACAGTTCGCGCATCGCGGCCTCGCGGTCCACGCACCGCATCGCATCCAGAACTGCCAGCCGCGAATCAGAGAAGTGAGACATTCGTCACCTCGCGGCACCAATATTGGTGCCGAACTGAGAATCTGATGGACTACGGAGAACCCCTCCGCTGGTGATACACTATGCACGCGTTTCAAAGGAATAGTCAATGTCTAGGCTCTAAAAAGTCGCTTGATTAAGCCAAAATATCCGTTCATGATGGGGTTCACGATTTTTGTGAGGAGCGGGTTTTCGATCTCTTGACTCACCACCACTCCACACATCAAGGGAAGAAGCTTCGCGTCAGAAACCTTTCGAAATGAAGCGACTTCGGTACGGCGAACTCGAATGAATACCCAGGTCGATGGCTTCATCAAGTGAATCCACGATCGCGCCTTCTCTTTTCCCCACCCAGATCGAAATGCGAAGTACATCGTTCCAAGCTCCATCACAAACAGCATCGGCGCAATTGCTGCAACCGTCTTCCACTCGTAATTCGTCAGATTCGTGAGGTGACGATTGCGCTCCATCCAATAGAATTTCTGAATACTTTTTGAAAATTCGTAATGATGAAAAATAACAGAATCTTCCACGTAAGCAACGTCAAATCCCGCCAAACGCGCGCGCCAAGAAAGATCAACGTCCTCGTGATACATGTAGTAGCTCGGCTCAAAAAGACCAATCGTGTCTAACGCGGCAATGCGCACAAACAGCGCTGCGCCGCTTGCATAAAACATTGGGAGCGCCGCCGTTCGACCGCGCGTATATTTCTCACAATACCCTATCGAAAACCCGAACCCTAAATAATGCAGCGCATTCCCCTCCGAATTCAGCGCATCTGGCGTTTGCTTCAACATGATTCGCGACTGCATCACCGCCGCATTCGGATGTGCTTCCGCATATTCCACAATCGCCGACAAAAATGCCGGATCAACTGTAGTGTCCTGATTCAGCAAATACACAAATTCCGCTCCCCAACGCTTTGCAGCATCAAGACCAATGCAATTTGCTCCGGCATAGCCCACGTCATCCGTGTTCGAAATATATTCCATCTCGGGCAACGTCACTCCAGCCTTTGGGAACCAATCCCGCTCAATCATCGGCCGCGATTGCCCGTGCTTCGATTGATTTTCAACAAAAATAATTCTCACGCGATCTTTTGGATAATCCATGTTCTCCAACGAACGCAAACATGCAGGAATATCCTGCGTCGAGGCTTGTGTGTTGTACGTTAGGTAAATGATCGCAACCTTTGGCATCATAAATAATCGCCTCGTTTCCATTTCCACTGATATTTCAGCCAACTCAAAATATGCGTATGCGCCATCGTGTTGGTAAGTGCAGTCCAAAGAAAATTGCTTTTTCCTGCCGATGCCTTGCCGTATGCATGACGAATGTGTGCACCAGGGAAATAATACACCGGATGCCCCGTATTCCACACGCGCCGGCACAAATCGATATCCTCAAAATACATCCAAAAACGATCATCGAACCCACCAAGCTCCTCAAGAAGCGGCTGCGAGATGCACAACGCAGAGCCCTGCGCCCAGTCCACCATGCGTGGAACACGGTGATCGTAATCCCGCATCAAAAACGTCGTTGTGTAGTGTTGACCAAACTTCAAATGCCCCAACCCCGTGCGTTGCACAAGCGGCATGTACCACCGAGGAAACCTGCGGCACGTTTCCTGGAGCTCCCCATTAAAATGATGTATGCGGGGCGCGACGACACCTGCCTGCGGATTTGCATCCAAAAATTCCTTCAAATGGTCAAAGAAATGCTCATCGGCAATCACCGTATCGGGATTCAAAAAAATCACATATTGTGCACGCGCCTCCCGGATGCCCCGATTCGACGAAGATCCAAAACCGAAATCGCCATTCCGCAAAATCACTGTGACATCTTTTTGTAAGAATCGATCAACAAATTCGTTGGCGCAATATGCCGTCGACGCGTTATCGACGATAATCACCTGAACACGTTCCTTGGTGTTTGCGATCGCCGATGCTAAAGACGTGAAATATTCTTGGTGCAGATCGTTATGCGAAACCGTAATAATCGCAAACGTGTATGGTGCCGGCGGATGAACAAGTGGAACAAAATGTCCGGAGGATCGCGTATCGCGCAGTCGCTGCATATATTGTCGCTTCCGAAGAATGTTTGCCCATTCATGCCTGGTTTGCTGCCACGCGTCAACCACAACACGCGGACGGTGCAACAGCCAATACCACATTTTTGCAAACTCAAACGGAAAAAGCGCCCATGAAGACTGCAATACGTTCCGAACCGGCCAGTGCATGAACAAAATCCAAAGGTGATTTCGGTACGAGTGGAGTTGCACGGAACTACTCTGTGTTGCATGAGAGCGCTCAACAAATGTTCGGCGGTGATACGCGACCGCAGAATGCACGACGGCAGAATGCATCCCGATATTCTCAAATCGATACGCGATCTCCACGTCTTCTTTATACGAAACAAACGTTGGATCAAACAGTGTTCCGTCCGGCGACGACGCAAGCACCGCACTCCGACGATACATCGGCAAACACCCAGAAACACCAAACACTTTCCATACTCTCAAACTGTGCTCAGTAATTTTCACCAAAGGCACGCCACGAAACCGTTCTGCAACCTTCCCATTCGAAAACCGCTCGAGGCCGAGTGAGTCGATCACGTCGGTCTTCCCCTTTGTCGGAGTGTCTGCGCGATCAAAATCCCAACGAAAAATTCTTCCAGATGCCGATGCACACGATGGATGTGCATCCATAAATGCTACGACATCTTGGAGATACGTCGGTTCAAGCATCGCGTCGTCATTCAAAAGCTGAACAAGTTCCGCATCGTGTTTGGTAAAAAGATGATTATGACCATTTGCAAAGTTCAGCGTTTCATCGACGCGCTCGAATGCAATTGGGAACCCCGCGGCATCGACCGCGGCCTTGATCGCGAGACGCTCGTCATCGTTCGACCCATTATCAAGCACGTAAAGCGTCCAATGCTTTAGCGTTTGCGCGGCAAGCGACGCAAAAAGGTGCGGCAAATACCGCGATCCGTTATAGCACGTCAATTGCAATGCAAGACGATTCATACCCGTTTTCCCATCAACGATTCATACGCGTCTACAACATATGCCACCGCAATACCGAACGGTCGCGCGATCGCAATCACTCCAGCCTGCCACCATGCATGCCACTTCCAAAAATACCGTTGCATGCTTGCAGTAAAAAGTATCTGTTTTTCACCGTGCTTCATTTTTGCAAATCCCTTACCAACAAAGTCATGGCACGCGACGCTTGCATCGTACCGAATACGCAACCCCGCATTCTGCACACGCTTACAATAATCTACTTCTTCAAACCATAAATGATACCCTTCGTCCAAAAATCCGATCGAGGAAAGAAGTTCACGGCGAAATGCAAAATACGATCCGCGTACTTGATCAACATCTTGCGAAATACCGTAGTCGAGATCATTCGCCATATATCGATCGATCAGCTTCGGGAAAAAGCGTGCCAGTTTCAACACTACCGCAAGCTGTGAACCAAGATCAGGAAATCGTCGCACCGATTGCAGAACCTTTCCGTCCCCCGTCAACAATTTTACCCCGAGCACGCCAATGGTTTTATCCGACATGAGTTCATGATACGTCCGCTCTAACACGCCCGATTCGAGCAACATGTCTGGGTTCAACAACACACATATTTCACCCGTCGTAACCCGAAGCCCCTGATTACATGCAAAAGAAAACCCTGCATCCCAATCATTCTGAATAAGCTTCGCCTGCGGGAACTCATCGCGCACCATGTGAGCGCTCCCATCGCACGAACCGTTATCAACCACCACAACTTCAAAAGAAACCTCCGGGGACAGGGAAAAAATCTTGCGAAGGTTAGCCTCTAAAAGCTGCCGAACATTCCAGCTTACAATGATGAGGGATATCTGCTTGACCATAGAAGTTTCGTTCCTTACAATCGCCTTATTCACCCCATTCTCGATGCTTTATGCTAATCAGTCAACCGGTACCCGTCGTGATATTCTGTGGAGGCAAGGGATCGCGTCTCAAAGAAGAGACAGAATTCCGCCCAAAACCGATGGTCACGGTCGGTGGACGACCAATTCTCTGGCATATCATGAAAGGCTACGCGCATCATGGACACAACCGCTTTATCCTCTGCCTTGGCTATAAAGGTCAAATGATCAAGGAATATTTTATCAATCACCGTTTATTTGCATCAGATTTTCATTTAGAAACGAGCAATGGGTTTGTGACAGTGCCACAGGGTACGGATCGTGATGATTTCCAGTTAACATTTGCAGATACTGGCGAAAATACCCTCACCGGAGAGCGGCTGCTCAAGGTCATGAAATACGTTCCAAGCGACCGATTCATGGTCACGTATGGCGATGGAGTGACGGATCTCGATATCGGAGCGCTTCTTGCGTATCACGAAAAACAGGTGAAAGAGAGCGGTGCATTCGGCACCATTACTGGCGTGCACCCAAAGTCGAAATATGGACTCGTCGAAACAAATGAGAAAGGAATCATCCGAGAATTCAAACAGTACCCGGTCATGAAGGAGTACACAAACGGCGGATTCATGGTGTTCGAGAAAGCCGGCATTATGCAATACCTCAAAGAAGGCGAAATGATCGAAGACGCGCTCATGCGCATGGCAACAGACGGAAAGCTTGCATTGTATAACCACGACGGATTTTGGCAATGCATGGATACGTACCAAGACATGGAAGCGCTGAATGCACAATGGGCAAATGACCCAAAATGGAAAACATGGGCATAGAAAAAAAACACCCCCGACGCGATGTCGGGGTGTTTTTATTCCCAAGAATATGTATATGTATCCAATGGTTGGTTTGTACTTTCATCCGGTGCCCAGAGCTCTGTCGCACAATTCACCACCATCGCCGTTTCCTCCCCCACAGTACGCCAAGCATATACAACGCCCGGTGGAATGCTGAGCATGGAGTAATGCGTCACGCCGATTGTCACATCGTCGTACACCCCGTATGACGGCGACCCCTCACGCGCATCGAACAGAACAAACCGCACATGCCCAAGCGGGACAACAAGATTACTCACCGAGCGCATGTGACATTTCCAGCCCTTTGTTACTCCTGGAACAATAGTGGAAACATACACTTCTCCAAACTGTACAAACTGCGGATC
>CAYMYA010000023.1:0-2794 GCA_964394565.1 uncultured Gammaproteobacteria bacterium | reverse complement strand
GTGCTCAAGTTAAACGCTTGACCCGCGACGTCCGGGCGATCCATATTCTCTGCAATGGTCAAGTAACCAAGCGCGGCATCCTTCACGAAGAAGTAATCCCGAATAAACGTTCCGTCGCTCCGCACGAGCGGCTCTTCATCATGCACAATGTGTTTGATGGTTTCTGGAATCACACGACTCCAGTTTAAATCGCCCGGACCATACAAATTTCCGCACCGCGTCACGCATACCGGAAGTTTGTACGTATTATAGTACGTATACGCAATAAGATCAGTACAGGATTTTGAACAGTCGTACGGATGATTCCCGCGGAGTGGCGCATCCTCTGTGTACGGCAATACCGGTTGTGGACCATACGCTTTATCAGACGACGCAACAAGCACACGCTTGACCGTTGGCGCCAAGCGACACGCTTCGAGCACATTGACCGTACCCATAACGTTCGTACGAAACGTCGGAAGCGGTGAACGATTCGCAATCGGCGCAATAGCCTGTGCGCCTACATGAAACACCGTTTCAATTTCATAGTCATTTATGGTGCGGTACACGGTTTCGTAATCCTCAAAATCCCCGTCAACCACAATGACATTGTTATACTTTGGGATTTCAAATAATCGACTGGTCGGAACATGATCGCGCTTTAACACCACCACACGTGCATCAAGTCGTGTAAGAAAATCCACAATTGCCGAACCAAGTAATCCGTACGCCCCGGTCATAAAGACGTGACGATTTTTCCAAAACGCCTTCCGTTCCGGCGTCAAAAACTGTTCCATGGTTGGCATACGCGCAGAGCAAATTCAAGAACAATGCCCCTATAGTAAGGATTGAACGGGCGAGCGTCAACCAAGGCATTCGCGGATCCGCTCTGCAATGACTGCAAGCTGTTCTGCCGGTGGATGGGTTTTTGTAAATGATCGAGAAACGCCAGTTTTCCTGGGCATAATGTGCATGTGCGTATGCATCACATCCTGACCCGCGGATTCCCCATGATTCATACCTAAATTATACCCGTCGGCACCAACAGCGCTCATGATCGCTGGCGCAATACGGTACACGGTCGCCATGAGTCGCTCTGCACTCTCAATCGATCCGGTCGCGAGTTCATCAGCATGTTTTTTCGGGATAACCAACGTATGCCCCTCACTCACCGGACCAATATCGAGAAACGCGAAGGTATGTTCATCCTCAAAAACCTTGTGACATGGAATTTCTCCGGCAATGATTGCACAAAAAAGACATTGCATATGCATAGCATCTTATCGATGAAATCGGAAGAATGCCAATGGAGTTATCCCGACAACACATGCAAACCAAAAACGCATCACACCGAACACGTCACCAACATGCCAAGCGATCAATGCGAGAACGACTCCCGATGCCACAAGAAGTGCGTGCAAGATGACTCCCTGAGGAAGACTGACGTCATGCGAATGGTTCGAGACAAGCACTAACGTGAGGGGAATGATAAAAAACCACATCACATGCACGTTTACGACCGTTGAAACAAACCCTGGCCGAACATACTCCGCAAACACAAGAAGAACGTACACGGAAAGCACCACCCAATACACAAATCGTGTAAACGAATATTTCACCATATACGTTCACTCAGCGCATGTTTCCACGCACGTAATTCTTCGATAACCGCCTGCACAAATGACAAAGGTTCTTTCTGAAACGTGACCACAATACGATGAAGATCAACAGGTTCCTCGTCCACCATGAGCCCGGGCAACGATAATGCAAATTTATATGCACCAGCCTCCTTCACAAGTGTCGCGAGATCAAATGTCGCCGATGCCGTGCGCCAGCCCTCAGCAGTCATCATAACCGGGGGAAGCTTCGCCACGAGATACGCTAATGTGTCGTCGTGGAGATTCGTGCTCACTGTGAGCGCACGAGGATCGGGGTCAAAAAACGAAGCTTGAGAAAGCGCAAATTTTCCTTCCCCGGTCATTTTCACATCCCCCGCATCCGTAAGGCCGGTTACCACGCCGTCGGCTTCGAGCGTAGCGCGCACCTTTGTGTGGGCCAAGGGAATTTCAATCACTTCAGTCCCAAGCGTCACGGCATGGGCGGAGTCTGCGTGTAACGTTTCAAAAACGAGAGATTTACTGTTCGTCACAAATGTTGTCTTTCGATCAACAGCAAGGTACCCCACGTCATCTGCAATAAACAACCGATTCTTAAATGCCATGTATCGCTGAGACGTCACAAACTGTCGCCAAACTATATCCGACGTTCCAGAAAGTTCAACGCGATATACCCCTTCCGGCCAGCGTTCACCCGAAATTGTCGCGGTCAAGGTAGTATACCGCTGATCTTCCGACGTGTTCCCGTCATCATGCAAGGCGCGGTTCACCACAACAATGCCATGTTCATTTGTCACACGAATGAACCCATCGTCAGCACCAAACGTGCGATTGATATCCTGATACGTTACTGCAAGCTGAAAGGTTTCATTGTTCACGTACGTCACATACTCGTGACTTCCACGTAGCGATACGTTAAACGTCTGGGGCTGCGCAAGCGGTACGTAGGATGCTTCCCGATACTCCCCCGGAAGCGTTGCTCGATACGTGACAATCGCCGGACGATCCGGCGGATGATTCAAGAAATCCTGAACGGTGCCGCCAGCAGAGCCGCGAGTAAACACCAACACCTCTGACAAATCATTTGCGGGCAATTGTGCCCAATCCAGCGACTCGATCGCAAGATTGGCGAGTGCATGAAAATCAAATGCATATGCGGCAATGTTTGTCAGTCCACCGATTTCAAACGCATAAGCATC
>CAYMYA010000022.1:0-11063 GCA_964394565.1 uncultured Gammaproteobacteria bacterium | reverse complement strand
AAATCTTTATCGGACGAAACGAGAAACAGTGTCTAAAAAATGGGGTACCTACCAGATATATTAGATGACGTATTAAAAAATTTAAATCAATGGGCAAAGAAACACCTTGGTCGTATAGATACAGATAAGACGCTTGATGTAATTACTTTGATCGAAGCGGATGGTAGGACAAGATCTAAAAAATATACTTTAAACGATATTTTGAAATTCGTAAAAAGTTAAATGAATTTAGGTTATATTTAATACAACAATCTTCATTTTAAAAAATATATAAATATGAAAATACCCGAACACGCAAAAAAGGTATTTGATGGCATCATTTTTGATGTTTATCAATGGGAACAAGAAATGTTCGACGGTTCAAAAACGACGTTTGAAGCATTACGCCGTCCGGCGAATGTTCAGGTGATTCCGATAGTTGGCGACAAGATCATTCTTACAAAAGAGCAACAGCCCGGCACAAAGGAAGGGATTTCATTCCTTGGTGGACGACAGGAGCCGGGTGAAGACATTCTTGATGCCGCCAAACGAGAGCTTGCCGAAGAAGCAGGGTTAGGATCTGATAATTGGGAATTGATCCGTTCCTATGCGCCTTATAGCAAAATGGATTTTACGATGTACGTTTTTGCGGCACGTGACTGTAGAAAGATTGGTGAGCAAAAACTTGATGCAGGAGAGAAGATTCAGCTTTTCGAAGTTGATTTTGATGAATTCGTTGAGAAAGTGAGTTCAAGAGACTTTTGGGAGGAAACAAGCTCGAACGACGTATTCCGAATGAAGCACGAGGGAACGCTTGAAGAATATCGAAAACAAATCTTTGGAAAATAATATATGAACCTTCATGCACCTTTTGCCGAGGCTTTCTCGGCCGACACGCTTACCCTCTTTGAAACCGATCATTGGGTTGTATTGATACGAAAAAAGCAGGTTACGCTAGGATCGTTGGTCTTGGCGGCAAAACGTAATTTCATAAGTGCCTCAGAAATGACACCAGAAGAAAACCAAGAGTTTCCCATTGTAGTAGGTAGATTAGAGGCGATTCTACGAAAGGCCTTCGCTTTCGACATTATTAACTACCTTTGTTACATGATGGTTGATCGTCACTATCACTTCCACGTTATCCCTCGGTATGAGACGATGCGGGATTTGGATGGGAGAGCTTGGGTAGACGGAGGCTGGCCAGCGTTACCTCAAATGTCAGCAGAGGAAGAGACGAGCGAAGTTTTGCAGAAATTAAGAGATCACTTGAAATCGTTCGATCAAGCGTAGCTAGGCGATTGGATCATTGCCCGCAGCTGCGCCCACCCTTTCATTTCCTCGACTAATTGGTTCCAATCAAGTCCCCGCAGGGTCACCAAAGAAGGCTCATCCTCAGGATGAGCCTTTTTTATTGCTAAAGATTGGCGATAATTTGAGGGTTCGACTAATTATCTCCTGGTACCTTGGTATTTCATTGAACACGATAATCGCGCCCATCGTTTCCAATGTTTGATTCGGTGGACTCATTGTTCAAGGTGTACATCGGCTTACCGTCGGAAGTAGTTGAGCGCTCCATTGGCGCCGAAGAATGTTGAGCGCCTGCACGCAGCTCCTTGAGTTTTTTGTACCGGGTCTTTTCAGAAAACTGTCGCAATTTCATACGGCCTGTCGCAATCACTGCTCGCTGTTTTTTCATGACAAATACAAGGAACCCAAGAAGAACGGCGAGTAAAAGCACAAGAAACGGATCTCGGTCTTCTACTGCAGCAATCGCAAGTTGTGGAGGCGTTTCACTCGTCGCATACACATCAATAACATCCCGAACTTTTGCAGAATGATAAGAACCGGCACTGTACGTATCACGAACGACATTCCCATCCACCGTTGCCTGCAATGTATATGTATATTTTGTTCTCCGTCGTTTTGTTCCGGAACGCGACGTGCTGATGTTCGTCACTGTTGCAGAAATGCGCTCACCCTCTACAACATATTGCCAATAGCGCACGCTCATGACGATCATGAGCGTACTACAAAGCAATACACCTATCATCACAGCGGCCGTTGCGCTGCGCATCATGGATCGCTGTTCGTCTGGAGTAAGGGTAATCACAGTATCGAGCTCTTCTTTTGTCGGCTTTTGCATGATTGACGCGGCGCGTGCATCGTCGCTTTTTCTCATGTTTTGCAAAAGTGTATACATGAAGCGAAAGAACGCAATAATGAACAGAATCGAAACACCAAAGGCGATAACAAGAAAGACAACGTCGTTATTCATATCGTGAAATTATGTACGCTTTTTTTCGAGTACTCCGGAACGGTATAGCTCAATCATCACGAGAAATGCTGCAAGAATCGTCGGGCCAAAAATGAATCCGATCGGTCCGAAGGCATTCAATCCGCCGAGCATCGAGAGCAAAATGAGCAGCGCGTGCATGCGCGTACGACTCCCGACAACAATAGGCTGCAAGAGGTTATCGATCAAGCCAACGGCCAACATCGACCAAATGAAGAGGCCGATCGCTTGAGGCGCATGACCAGAAAAGGCGAGATATGCAACGGCGGGAAGCATAATCACGGACGTGCCTAGCATTGGCACCTGCGCGGCAATGACGACAAGCCCAGCCCAAATGAACGGCCCTGGAACGCCAAAAATCGTGAGCCCTACCCCAGCAATAACGCCCTGAATCACCGCAATAATCAGTGAACCAAAAACAACACCCCGTACTGTCCCAACAAGACGCTTCGAGATATTCTCGTCAACGCTATCGCGCAACGGGCTCAGTAAGAGGATCTCCGCATGAATTTTTTCCCGATCGACCAAGAAAAAGTACAACGAGACGAAGAAGATAAACGTTTTGAAGATGATATCTGCCGAGCTTGCGAAAATAGTTCCGATATTCCGCACAATCCACGACGCAATGCCGCGCAGCACTTCCGCCACGTCAATCGCAAGCAATTGCGTCACTAAAACCTCTGGTAAGGCTTGAATCAAAGGAAATGAGCGGAGATCGAATGCCTGTACCCACGCTGGATCTGCAAGCGTACTTTGCACCAAATCCACTGCCTGATTTGCGGTCAGAAGCGCAATGGTGACGAGTGGTAACACCACAACAGACAACACAAAGAGCAACATGATCACCGCAGAAAGTTTTGGGTATTTCACCAAACGTCGGACATGTCGTTCAACAGGCGTCACAATCACCGCCACAATTGCTGCCGTCATAAGCACCATGGCAAATGGCGCAATCACCTTCCAAAATAATGCTGCGACCCCTATAAAAACAATGAGAAAAAACCATCGGGCAATACTGGCGTGATCAAAAGGTTTCGTCATAATTAATCCCTACGCATGACAAGATTCATTGCTTTCAGTATAACAAAAAATCTCCTTTCGGAGATTTTTTGCAAGTGCCTCAGCGATTACTCGCGTGGGCGTGCTTCTGAAACGCTGATCGTGCGACCACCGAAATCGGTTTGGTCGAACATCTTCACAGCGTTCGCCTGCTCTTCTGGGGTGTTGAATTCGACGAAGCCGAATCCACGCTTGCGGCCAGTTTCCTTCTCGATAGGGAGAAAGACTGAAACCACAGTTCCCGCTGCGCTGAAATGCGCTTTGAGCTCGTCTTCGGTTGCTGCATACGGGATGCCGCCAACGAATACGCGTGCGTTGTCTGCCATAGTGGCAATGTTACTTCTCCGATGCCGTTTCCCTGCTCCTCACGGAGAAGTGACGTTCACGGATGCTTAGCGCCTATAAGATACCATAAATCCATTTTTTATGCAATTGCCTTCCCGTATTTTCGCAACCTGAGGGCATTCAGAACCACGGAAACAGAAGAGAACGCCATCGCCGCACCGGCCACCATTGGGGTCAAAAGACCCAACATTGCCAATGGAATGCCTAAAATATTATAGGCAAAGGCCCAAAACAGATTTTGACGAATCACCCGGTACGTCCCCCGTGTAAGCCACAAAGCATCCACAACCGCCATGGGGCCACCAGAAAGCACAATGACGTGCCCGGCCTCCATCGCGATATCCGTCCCAGAACCCATGGCAATCCCTAAATCCGCTTGCGAAAGTGCTGGCGCATCGTTGATCCCGTCACCAACAAACGCCACCACTGCGCCCGTTTCCTGTGCCTTCATCACGACCGATCGTTTCTCCCCAGGCTTCACCTCTGCAACCACGTCATCAATCCCAACACGGTGCGCAATCGCCTTCGCGGCATCCGCGTGATCACCCGTCACCATCGTCGCAGCAATCCCCATCGCCTTCAACGCTGCAATTGCCGCTATCGCTCCAGCACGAGGCTCGTCACGTAGCGCAATCGCACCAATGCATTCCTTGTTCATGCCAACGAATACCACCGTCTTCCCTTCAGAGCGCAGCGCGAGGGCTTGCGCAAGATTTGGCAATACGATTCCGCGTGCCTCAAGGAAACCCGTGGTTCCAACAGCCACATCCGCACCCTCAATTGATCCAGAAATTCCTTCGCCGGGCACTGCAGTGATCTGTTCCGATGATGTCCACGCGAGTTCCGAAGCTGCTCGAGCGATCGCAACAGAAATTGGATGTTCCGAACCTGATTCCACAATCATCGCACGTGCGAGGACGTCATCTTTCGTATTCGATCCAAATGAAACAACATCAGTCACGACTGGCTTCCCCTCTGTCAGCGTTCCCGTCTTATCAAAAAAGACACGGGTAACCCTGGATGCATGTTCGAGCGCAGTGCCATCCTTTACGAGCACACCCCGCTCGGCGCCAGCGCCGGTTCCGACGAGTACCGCGATCGGCGTCGCGAGCCCAAGGGCACACGGGCAAGCGATGACAAGAATCGAGACGGCACGAATCACGGATACATCCAATGACGCACCCGAGAAGAGCATGACGAGCAATGTGATGAAGGCAATCGCAATAACCGTCGGCACAAACACGCCTGAAATCCGATCCGCGAGCTTTTCAATCGGTGCCTTCTTCGTCTGTGCGTCCTCAACCATCTTGACAATTTGGGCGAGAAGCGATTCATCGGCAATTTTTGTTATTGTTACCCGAATTGCCCCGTCAATATTCATCGTTGCGCCGATCACACCATCCCCCACACCTCGCTTCGCCGGAACACTTTCCCCCGTCACGAGCGATTCATCGATCGTCGTTGTTCCTTGAGCGATCGTGCCATCGAGCGGAATTTTCTCCCCCGGCTTCACCATCACCACATCGCCAACCTTGAGCGCGTCGATCATGACCTCCTCAACTGTTTCACCGACCACCCTGCGCGCCATCGTCGGCGCAAGGGACAGCAATTTCGTCATTGCCTCGCTCGCGCGGCCCTTGCTTTTTCCCTCTGCCCAACGGCCAAGAAGAATAAACGCCGTAATAACAGCTGCGGCTTCAAAGTACACCTCTCCACCACGGAACATCTCAAACCAACTCAATCCAAGTGCAGCAATCGTTCCCAGCGAAACAAGTGTATCCATGTTTGCCCGGCCTCGTTTCAGAAGTTTTACCGCGGTGCTGTGAAATGACATCCCAAAATAGAGCACCACCACCGTTGCACAAACGGCTTCAATGCCCTGTACCACCAACGTATCATTGCGCATCATTGCAAGCACAAGAACAGGGATCGCGAGCGCGGTAGCCCAGAGTGCTCGCCGTTTTGCAGTCTGAAGATCGCCATTTGCGTGATGTTCCTCGCGTCCCGTCGCTGCATGATCATGTTCAGCTACACCATACCCCGCACCAATGACTGCATCATGAAGTGCCCGAATCGGCGCGACCGCCTCGTCATGCTCCACCGTCGCTTTCGACGTCGCAAAATTCACTCCAGCATCGGTAACCCCAGGAACCTCCTTCAACGCATTCGCAATATTCACCGAACAAGACGCGCAATGCATCCCAGAAACAAAAAACGTTGTTTTCGTCATATATTTGTATAGATGTATAGGACGCTCCCATTTCAGACCAGTTTCGGTGCGCGACGATGACGGGATCATCAAGGCGTACTGAGCCGTACGCCGTCGATCACGTCGAGGAAGCAAGCCGAAAATGGGCGAAATGGGGACGGACTACTCAACAACGACCATCGTGCCTCGAACCATTCCCATTGAACAACTAAACGGAAACGTCCCTGTTTTCGTTGGCGTAAACGCTACACGATTTTCTCCTGGACGGATCGCAGCATTCACACGAAACGCATTCAACACCAAAGTACTCGCACATCCAAGCTGATCGCCCCCGTAAATCTGCCAATCGACCGGGATATTCTTTTTGACCGTAATGACATTCGGTGCGTATCCAAATGCGGTCACTTCCATGGGAACAACCTGTTTGCCGTCAATCAGCGCAACCGTAACCGGTACGGCATCGTCCGCGGCTCGGAAACCGGAAAACCCAAGTAGCGTTGCTGCATTCGTCATATTCGTGAAGCCAAGCGCAACGACCAGCACCCCCACGGCATATGTCATCTTTTTCAATCCAACCCCACGCAACACCGACGTCGCTGCACCAAGCCCAAGAAGTGCAGGGAGTGTCCCTAGTGCAAAAACACCCATAATCATCGCCGCTTGCGTAGGCGATCCTGTGGAGAGTGCATACAGCTGCATCGATTGCGTAAACCCACAGGGTAAAAAGAACGTTGCCGCACCGAGCACTGCCGGAGCAAATGGGTTTTTGCTCTCTGCGATCCCATGAATCCGATGCGAAAGCCATTTTGGTGGACGAATTGCGAAGGATGAAGGAAGGACGCCAAGAAGGTCAACACCAATGCCAATCATCAAAAACGCAATCGCAAGCACCAAAAAGCCATTCATGGTCGATGAGAGTTCAAGTACGCTTCCCAAGACTCCGACTAGCGCACCAAAACCAACAAATCCTACAACACGCCCAACGTTAAACGTGACATGTGGCTTCATCTTTTGTGCAAAACTCGCTCCAGAATTCCGAGAAGCAGCACGCGACGACATCGCAACAAGAAGACCACTGACCACTGCGGTACATGACGAAAACGCAGCAACAAGGCCAACGCCAAACACTGCTAAAAGTCCTTTACCCGACGCATCCGTCGGAGCGTAGTTGAGAATGCCCGTTTGTGTGAGCGCATACCACACCACACCCACCAACGCTACGGCAATAATCAGACGGTCCCAAGAAAACGGCGCGGCCACCGACGGTGTTTCGATATTCAGGAATCGATATCCGTGATGCTTCACGACCGCAGTGCACTCCGAGGCAGAAATATCTCGTTCCGCTGTCACGGTAACACTATTTTTCGTGGCAGATGCTTTTACGTGGAGAACTCCTGGAATCTTTTTCACTTCCCGCTCAATCACAATTTCACAACTCGCACAATGTGTTCCTTCAACCGCAAAATGAAATATTTTTGGCATAAAATTTCTATAAATAACCTCGCCCCTCCAGGGAACAAACGTTATTCACGAAATACCAACAACCGATGGCTTTGCCATGGCGGTGCATGTTTTGAAAAATCCCAACGAACCATGTGATGTACCCACATCACGGTATCCTCAAATACTGCATCAATACGAGCAACCTGCCCAACGGTCAATCGTTCGCCAGCACTGTCGACGCGTGAAAGACAGTGCTCAAAACACGAAACATCATGTGCACGGCATGTATCGCCATGGCAATCCTCAACCGAAGAAGCAACCATGGTGTTTGTCGAAACCCCAAGCATTCCAAACGCACCACAAACTAAGGACGCGAACACGATCGCGATCATCAGTACACCCATACTCCATGATGGAAGCCGGAACATGAACATATTTCACCACAGAAACCATGATCAAACAATCCACACTGACAGCAACAAGCACTTAGCGTACAATGACGTCATCTATGTTCGCCAAAAAACGCACGGAAGAACATGACGCGGAAATGTTTGATTTCACGCGTACCGAAGGGCAACTCGCCGTCGACGTGATCGAGACGCCAGATCGCGTCATGATTCGTTCCGCTATCGCGGGCGTTTCTGAACGTGATCTGCACATCACCATTAACGAAGATATGGTGACAATTCGCGGCGAACGCACTATTGCACCCCTTCCGCTGGATGCCACCGTGCATTACGAAGAATGTTTTTGGGGGGCATTTTCACGCTCGATCATTTTGCCATGCCGAATTATTCCAGATGATGCCGACGCGAGCCTACAAAACGGCATCCTAATGATTACCCTCAAGAAAGCACGTGGCGATATTCGCATTCCAGTGCGTAAAGAAGTGAAACTATGAAGCGCCTACATGCGGGGCTCATCCTGACACTCGTGGTCATTATTGCTGCACTCGCAACCACGTCGGTATTCGCCGCGCACGCTCACTATACAAACCGCGATACCATTGTGCCAAACGTTAGCGTTGCAGGAATAGATCTTTCCGGTATGGACGGGCTCGCCGCAACATCCACCCTGCAACGCGCATACGACGACATGATTTCTCGCGGCATCACCATCGTTGTTGGGACAGAAACGGAAACGATTAATCTCTTCCAAACAAGCGAAGGAAGTGACGTTGCGTATAACCTCATTGAATGGGACCCCGCAGCAGCGGCAGCCGAAGCGTTACTCGTCGGACACAGGACCAACGTAGTCGCAGATAGCCTGCTCACGCTCTATTATGAGCTTTTTGGACGAAAGTCTTTTGCAGCAACCGTGACCGTGAACGCAGAACGCCTACAAGAAACCATTCTTGCCGCATTCCCAGAAATGGAAATTTCTGCAACGCAGACCGATTTTGACGTCACCATTTCCCGCAGTAAAGGCATAACAGTCGCAGTTATTCCGGGAACGCGCGGGCAGTCACTTAACCTGAGTCGTGTCGCATCACTCATCGCAACAGATGCTAGAGATCTCCGTCTCGAACGCATGCCCGTCGCCACCACGGCGACGGAACCAAATATCTATGCATCGGATGCAGAACAGCTCATCGACGAAGCGGTTGCTGCAATTGTCGCGGCGCCATACACGATTACTGGAACAAATACCGAAGGCGAAATAGAAACGTGGACAGTGAGTCAAAATACTATTGCTGATTGGATTCGCCCAAATATTTCACCGAAAGGCACCCTCTTTATTGATATTGAACCCGAACGTGCAGTCGATTTTCTGACGGAAGTGCACGACGCGGTCGATATCGCAGTACAAAATGCGCGTTTCACGATTGACGGCACAAGGGTGAGTGAGTTTCAAGCAAGTACAGATGGATCTGTTGTTGATGATGAGCGCTTTTTTGCGGCACTCAATGCCATGCTCGGTACCGATACTTCCACCACCCCCGTCGCTGTGGCCATGCGCACAGAAACCCCAAGCATCACCACACAAAATGTAAATTCCCTCGGCATTACGGATTTACTCGGCGAAGCCACCACCGAATTCCCCCACTCTACCGCAGCACGGCGTGCAAACATTCGGCATGGCGCAGAAAAGTTAAATGGCGTGCTCATTGCACCCGGGGAAATTGTTTCCGTGCTTTCTTACCTCAAGCCGTTCACCATTGCAGACGGATACCTTCCAGAACTCGTGATTAAGGGCGATGAAATTAAACCGGAAGTTGGTGGTGGGCTTTGCCAGCTCGGGACCACTGCATTCCGCGCAGCAATGAACACCGGATTCGAAATTGTTGAGCGACGAAACCACTCCCTTGCGATTTCGTATTACAACGATGCAACCAATGGAAACCCGGGAACCGATGCAACGCTCTACAATCCTGCGCCGGATTTGAAATTCAAAAATGACATGGAAACATATGTCCTTCTCATCACCACGTTCGACGATGAAGCAAGTACGATCACGTTTTCCTTTTGGGGCACAGATGACGGTCGCACCGGCTCCTATGAACCGCCAACGGTTCTTTCGCGCCTTGGTGTAGGTGCAACGCAATACAAAGTTTCTGCAGATCTCGCACCGGGCGAAGAACAATGCCAAAACGCCTTCCCCGGGTACACCACCACGTTTAACTACAATGTCACGTATGGTGACGGCACCACAAAGACTACTGAATTCTTCTCAAGCTATCGCGCCCTCCCAAAAATCTGTCTCGTCGGCGCTCCGGCAACAGAATCCGCATTCGCTCCCAGCGAAGAGCCGATCACCATCGCCACAGAATAACTCACAACACAAAACGCACCCAATCGGGTGCGTTTTGCTATCAGTTCAGATGAAGAGGCTTGCTCAGCTGCGACGAGTTTGGGTATACAGCGAAAAAAGTACACGAAACGTAATTAAATGATTTTCGTCATTTTAGGCTAGTTTCGGTGCGGAGCAAGGAGAGCTCGCGAGACGTACTTCATTGGTACGTTGAGCGAGTCGACGACGCGACAAGCCGAAAATAGACAAAATGCCGAAAATCAAAAACCTCCCGGCGCTAAGGCTGCGGACAAGAAGATACATACACGGCAACCGCCCAGCCGAAGCCAGAGAGCGCAGAAAGTTATATATCCCCATGCTTGTCGTGTCCGCAGTCTTAGAGCCAGGAGGAAGGCTCTTTTTACCCCTTAATTGATGACTTTGTCAATCAAACCGTACTTTTGGGCCTCTTTTGCCGTCATGAAATTGTCCCGTTCAGTATCCATCGCCACGGTTTTGACCGGCTGACCCGTGTGTTTTGCCAATATTTCGTTCAAATTCTCACGAACGGCCAATATGCGCTCTGCATGGATTTTAATATCTGACGCCTGCCCCTTCACACCCCCAAGCACCTGGTGAATCATCACTTCCGCATTCGGCAGCGCAAAACGCTTCCCTGCAGCCCCTGCAGCCAAAAGCACTGCGCCCATAGAGGCTGCCATGCCGATACACACCGTTGACACTTTCGGCTGAATGTATTGCATCGTATCGTAAATGGCTAAGCCAGCCGTTACGGATCCTCCCGGCGAGTTAATGTACATCGTGATGTCTTTCTCCTTGTCCTGACTTTCTAAAAACAACAGCTGCGCAATAACCGCATTCGCCACGCCGTCGTCAATTTCCGTGCCTAAAAATACAATACGATCTTTCAGCAACCGCGAATAAATATCATACGCACGTTCGCCGTTAGCAGTTTTCTCAATCACCGAAGGGATCAAATAATTG
>CAYMYA010000021.1:0-11741 GCA_964394565.1 uncultured Gammaproteobacteria bacterium | reverse complement strand
ATGGCACACCTGCAGAAAGCGCTTCATAAATTACCGTCGGTGAATTTTCATAGCACAAACTCGGCACAACCACCGCATCGACCGCAGCAATACATTTTAATAACTCTTCCTGCGGGGTATACCCTAAATACACAAGACGCGTATCGTATTTTGCACGTTCTTCCACCAGTGCCCGAAGGGGTCCACCCCCGATAATCTGCAACCGTGCATCTCCATCATATTTTGCAAATGCATCCAAAAGAAACGCAAGGCCTTTATGGTACCCAAGTTGGCCAATAAATAAAATGCGCAATGGCCCAGAACGATGCGTGTCACGTATCATCTCCGACGGCTTCGGGGATGGATTCGGGATACAACGAACATCAATCTTCTCAAAAAAGCCTACGTGTTTATGTGCGTCAATTAAAAACTGTGATGGAGAAATGACCATTGACGGTTTCCCGAGACGAAAACGGCACAATAATCGGTACACGGCATACGCAGGTGTACTGAACCAGGGCTCACGTTCCTGGCGAAACATCCGTAAACCGGACGGGGTGACAAGTTGTAAATCATGCAATATATGAACATGCGGTATACCTAACCGCTGAATCGTTTTAGGGATACGCAATCCGATACCCTTTACATTATGCGTCACGACGACATCAGGGCGTTCATCCTTCAGAATACGCTCCACAACATGCGCACCATGGAAGCTAAGCGCATCGATAACATGCCAAAAAAGCCGCACAATCCATGAATACGCATGGTCATCTAACGTAAAATAAATATTCTGTGGAAAAAAACGGTACACCCGCTCTACGCTCAGCGTTCCAAGTGTTGGACCAATGCCCGCAGAGCGCGGCTGACCAGTGATAACGAAAATATCATGCCCCAATGAAAGGAGCTGCTCGACCGTTCGAACAATAACGTTTTCTGCACCACCTCGTGTATAGGGTGGATACAAGTTCGTGACAATCCCGATTTTCATACCTCACTATTTATGCTCCACAATACAGGTTTTGTACACTCCAACTAACTTCTGCGTAAGATATTCAGAAGAAAATTCTCGCACAGCGCGTTGACGAGCATTCGCTCCACACCGCTCACGGAAGGCCCGATCCGAACACCACCGATCCAACATGGCGGTAAGAGCATGAGGGTGATTTGGTATCACTCTCGCTCCCGTAACATCTGGAATCACGAGTGTCCGCATCCCAGGTAAATCTGACACAATACTCGGTATTCCTGAAGCCATTGCTTCTTGCGTCACAATACCAAATGCCTCCGAACGAT
The DNA here is from genome assembly GCA_964394565.1 of uncultured Gammaproteobacteria bacterium. Classification (GTDB taxonomy): domain Bacteria; phylum Patescibacteriota; class Patescibacteriia; order UBA9934; family UBA9934; genus CAIKHN01. Next base: position 10,466 of record CAYMYA010000021.1, on the reverse strand, counting down.
CAATCGACGGCAATACGTGCACATCAGCAGCTTGATATGCTGAGGGTAAATTCTCAAACGGAACGGATCCAGCAAAATGCACACGATCCGCAACACGTAACTGCTCGGCAAGGGCTTCAAATTCCTTCCGCCGATTTCCATCACCCACAATGAGAAGCCTTGCGCGTGTTTGCATGAACGCAAACGCACGCAGTAACACATCGAGGCCCTTAAAATAATGCGCCGCATCTAACCCTCCCACAAAAAGTACCACCGGCATGTCGTGCGGAACCCCAAAATATGCTCGCGCGTTGCCACGATCAGCCACGGGAATAAAACGATGCGTATCGACACTAAATGGGTGCACAATACGGCGACGATGCACGACGCGTTGGTGATCCGCGTATTCATCTGATGACACGAGCACCGCACGCGCAACGCGAAAAATCATCGGTTCGAGTACCACGCGATATGCAGAAAATGTTGCACCAAGCACGCCGCTCGCCTTCGGCTTCATATGGTAGGTCACCACGAACGGAATACTCCAAAATTTACACGCCAATGCCGCCAAAATATCGCTCCCGAAAAATGGGTAATGAACGTGCACCACATCAAAACCCCGGAGTGCGAACACAAGATGAAGAAGTACCGCCCCATTCCCCCACGCAAAAAAAGGCTGGAACCGCGTAATATGTGTTTCATGCACAGACTGTTGACGATGCGCAGGCGTAAACACCTGTACGTCGTGTCCAAGCGCTAAAAGTTCAGCAACGTCGTGTGCCGCAACAGTGCCAATCCCACCGCGGTACGGCGGGTATACCGGCGAAACAACGGCGATGCGCATGCGGTGCTCCACAAGAATTATCGTTCCGGATGATCAATCGCAACAGTGCGTACGAGTTCCGTTATTTCTTCGCTCATTTTTTGTTGCCGAACTAATAATCGATGTGTGGTATATAGCAGCACAAGCACTGCAGTATACAGAAAAAGATCTGCGCCACGACCAACGCCAACAAATGTCGCGAGTCGGTTCGTTATTTCTGGCACAAGCGCCACAACAATAACCCCCGCCCACACCATGGACCACACTACCGCCCAATACCAGGACGTTTGTTGCGTCGTATACTGCGATCTCACTCGGAAGATCGCATAAAGAGAAAAGAGAATGAGAAATATTTTAAACGCCATATTATCCGAAAATCTTTTTCTTCATAAAGTCTTTCACCGTCATAAGTGCTTTTATCGTCGATTGTCCCTTGCGCAATGTTTCAACGGAATAGGAAATTGTCACTGGGCGCTCGACGTACCTGAGCCGCTTCGCCTTAATGAGATCTAGAATCTCCGAGGCATGAGCCATGCGATCGAGAGAGATGCGCATTTCGGTCGCCGCTTTCCGAGAAAATGCTCGAAAACCGTTATGTGTATCCGTCACACGAATACCGGATAAGACAATAGTAAATACCGTGCCCAAACGAAGCATGAATCGACGAACCCAAGGCATGTGTATCGCGCGTTTTTCTAAAAATCGCGAGCCAAGCACAACGTCAGCCTCACCATTGAGAATCGGCTCGATCATTATAGGGATTTCATCACCGCGCATCTGCCCGTCGGCATCAAAATGTACCAAAACGTCCGCACCAATAGCCCGAAGCGCGTAATCCATTCCTGTTTGCAATGCTGCGCCCTGTCCACGGTTCATGATATGACGAAGCACAATCGCGCCGGCGTTTTTTGCAACCAATGCCGTATCATCACTTGAACAATCATCGACAACAATAACATCATCCACATAACGTTTTGCGGAAACTACCGAAGCCAAAACGCGAGTTCCTTCATTAAATGCTGGAATAATCGCAACAACACGCATAATGCAGCTATAGTGACGAGCTAAGCTCCATTGGTCAAGAGAATCTTATTTGCGCGAACATATTCAATGGTTTTTGCTAATCCGTCGTCCAGACGCACCAAAGGAATCCAACTCAATTGCGTGCGCGCCTTTGAAAGGTCTGGTAAACCGATCGATGTTAAAAATGGCGGCGCCTTTTCGTATACGATTTCAGATGTGCTTTCGGACAGCGCAATGATTTTTGCCGCGATATCCTTCATAAGAATTTCTACGTCACTACCAATATTGACTGGACCGATACCTGGCTCAGCACGCATGAAACGCATCAGCCCGTCGACAACGTCAGAAACATACACTAATGCCGTCGAGGTCGTGGCCTCCCCAGCAATCGCAAGCGGTTTCCCCTCTAATGCTGCAAGCACGAAATCGGAAATTTGATGACCTTGAAACAATGGCATACGTGGACCAAATGTTCTAAAAATACGCGCAATCTTCGTATCAAGTCCATGCACCGTTCCATACGTTGTGGTCATGGTTTCGCCAAACCGTTTACCCTCATTGTACGGTGCACGAGGCGTCAGATGATTGACAATACCCAAATCTTCCTCCTGAAACATACGTTTCTCAGCTTGTTGATTTCCGTACACCACGCCACTCGATGCAAAAAGAAACTTTGCTTTGTATTTCACAGCAACGTCCAACACATTACGCGTGCCAACGCTATTCGTGAGGAGTGTCGGAATTTGAAATTCTTCAAATCCTTTTGCCACCGTCGGCATAGCAAGATGATAGATTTCATGCACACCAAGAAACTTCACTTTAAATGCATCAAGTTCCGTAAATGTTTCTAGGTCAAACGGAAGATTAATATCAAGTCGAAGAAATTGAAAATTTGGGTTGCGAAGCAGTCCTTCAATATTTCGGACATGACCGGTAGAAAAGTTATCGATACAAATCACACGGTTTCCGCTGCGCAACAAGGCTTCACAAAGGAATGACCCAATAAATCCCGCTCCACCAGTCACAAGCACTGTTTTTTGTTCAAAAGACATAGTATGACTACAGTGTATCAAACATGAAGACACGCACTACCACGCAGTGACGTATGCACCCAAGGATGACGCAAACGTCGGCGCAGTAAACGTCCCGAGTACCGTTTCGAGATCTGAAGAGAGGAGGGTTACTACCCCATGATCTCTGTTCTCTAACACCGCGAGATCTTGCAATCCATCCAAATCAAAATCCGCGCCAACAATACTGTTTCCAACAAGTGCTTGTTCCGTAAACGTTTTCGATCCGCGTAACGCACCAATCTTTGTGAACACGCGAATATCATTCGTTCCCTGCAAAGAAGTTACCGCGATATCGTCGTAATAATCTCCGTCAAGATCCACACGCGATACACTAATCTCCGACTGTCCATCGTACGGAATGAAATCGACGAGATACGTTCCATCGCCGTCATACAACGCAACAGACGCTACCCCATCGATGATACCCATCACCGCGATTTCTTCCGCACTATCGTCATCGTAATCCACCGTCGCAACCGATAATGGTGACGATGCTGGGAAATGTGATGCCGTGAAGCGCGAAAGTTCATCCCCCGATTCCGACCACGTCACGATATCTTGGCTCACACCACTTCCAACGCTCGTCACGATCTCATCGACGCCATCACCATTCATGTCTCCAACACTGATATTCACGCCGTGATTTGATGATTGATCGTACGCGAAAAATTCGTGCGCCACCGCACCGTACGCAGTGAAAACACGAATATGCGGCCCACCGGTTTCCCCCGCCCCCGTCACGATACGTGGGATACTCCCCCCGGTATTATTGAGAGTCGCAACCCGCACTCCCCCACGAAAATTACTCGTGTACGCCTGGAATCTGGCGTACTGCGTTCCATTTGCACGATACACGTCAACCTCGGGCAATACTCCCGACGGCGCACCGAACGCAACAAACGAATATTGCAACACATCTTCTGTAATTTCCGTGCTCGGCTTTTCTGCAACGGCTTGAGTATCGTCAGTCTGAGAAACCGGCTCAGTGACATCCTCGGCCACATTCACGTCGTCCGATATCGCCGGTGCATAAGAGGCAGCCAATTCCAACGCGCGAGCAACATTTAAACGCCCAGCCCCGAGCCCACCAGATGGATACCCCGTTGCTCGCACAGGATCGACTGAAAGTTTGAGGATATTCCGGACGTCACCAGCAGAAAGCGTCGGGTACTCAGAAAAGAGTAGTGCTGCGGCTCCAGCAACGAGCGGAGAGGCCATAGACGTACCACTCCACAAGCCGGTATATGCGTCCAAATACCCCGAGGAAGTATTCTGATACGACAGGCCGATAATGCTTGTACCAGGTGCGGCGAGATCCGCACACAATGCGCCGTAGTTTGTGAAGTCTGCGCCCAAATTTTGCTCCGTAATTGCCGTCACACCGATCACCCAATCTTCATCTCCCGTCCGCAAACATGCGGGGTATACCGGATCACGGTCTGCATCTCTCCCGTCGTTCCCCAAAGCAGCGACCACAACAACGCCTTGTTCATATGCATCCCTCACGGCTTGTTGTAAGGTGGTATTTGGATCATTCCCGGCAAAACTCAAATTAATCACTTTCGCTCCCTGCGCGACGGCATAACGAATGGCTTTTGCGGCATTTTCTCCCGTACCGCTCCCGTCATCCCCCAACATGCGAACCGGCAAAATGGAAACATTCCACGCAACCCCCGCGACACCAAAATCATTGTTCCCCACCGCACCGATTTCTCCGGCGATCAACGTCCCGTGCGAACCAACCTCAAAATACTCTGTGGTTGCGACCATGGGAGAAGGATCGTTATCCGCGTCGACAAAATCCCAACCATGCACGTCATCCACATAGCCATTTCGATCATCATCAATATCATTCCCCGCAATTTCTTCTGAATTCGTCCACAAATTCGCAACGATATCTTCGTGATCCAGATCAATGCCCGTATCGAGTACCGCAACGAGCACCGAGGACATTCCCGTCGTGACATCCCAGGCTCCAGGAGCTTCGATCGCCTCCAAATACCACTGTTGTGCATACCCAGGATCGTTCGGCGTTTGTGCAAACACCACGCCCGGAATCATCGCCGCACTAACAATAGCGAACAAAATACGAGATGTTCTCAGTGTATACATAGGTATTCGTAGTATCCCATATTCATCGAAACAGAAAAAGTAATGCACGCACAAACCCTCGGGGACTTCCCCAAGGCTAAGCCTCCCCGAGACCCGATCTTCTGACAAGCTTAGTTATGCACAAACTTAGTTTGAACGAAGCTTAGTTTCATGAGATTATATATTTTGCTCCCCACCCTGAATAAGGCCTGGGGATTTTATTTGGCCGCAGATATATTATGCGGAATCTCACTTTTGGGACTGGCGAGTTTTATCACGTATACAATCGTGGTGTCGACAAGCGTAAAACGTTTCTCGACGATACGGATTACGACGATTTTCTTTCAGCGATATATAAAAGTAAGTATTCGAATAAAGATGGAAAACAGCTAGTAAATATTCACGCATACGTGTGTATGCCAAATCACTTTCATTTCCTTGTTGAGCAATTGTGCGATAACGGCATCGCGGAATTTATGCAGAGGATCGGGACGAGATACACGAGAACATTTAATCGAAGACACGCACGAACGGGAAGACTCTTTGAAACAACATACAAAGCAAAACATATCAATAACGATGCGTATCTCACAACGATCGCGGTATATATTCATCGAAACCCCATGGATCTCCTCATAAACAAAACAGTTCAGCAACTCGATTCATATCACTGGTCCAGCTATCCACACTACCGAGGACTCACACAAAACGTCATTGTCGACGATGTCATGCTCTGGGAATATTTCGGGGTCACGCATAGCCTCACAAGCATTCATATGATCGAAGATCGAGAAACAACGTATACGTTCGATGAATAACGCCATTACTAAAAAGCCCATAAAAAGGACTCTCAATATTTCAGCAAACTTAGTTTGCGCGAAACTAAGTTCGAGCGTAACTTAGTTTGCATGAAGCTTAGACGTAAGGAAACTATTCGGAACAGCGTTCGTATTTCTCATCTGCGTCGACCGTAATGTTTGTATTGCTAGGATCCAGTGCTTGAGCTACTTCATAATGATCGCGGCCGAGACGACAATCGTTGTTCGCAAAATACCAATCGCCTAACACTTGCATCGTCCAGGTTGTTTGCCCAAGGTTCGTATACGCGTCATCAATAACCGCTTTATACTCTTCTGTTTTTTCTGGGTAATGCGCCGCTAAAAATTCTGCGTAATCCCGGTAAAATTCCTCCATCTTTCGGCCGTCAATCGCTTGACGAAATGCGAGATCAGCCGTGTCGTAATCACCCATAAACTCCAATACAGATGCATAGGCATTCCATGCGGTATAGGAAATCGGATTCATCTCCAAATACGTTTCATACGCTTCGCGCGACGCGACGAGATCACCAAGAATATAATATTGTTCCGCAACAGTGAGGTAAAGATTCATTTCAACTTCCTCCCCAGCACTTTGACTCGCCGCAATAGATGCCTGCGTCGTTTCGAGGCGTTGTTGCACTAACAGTCGCGTTGCATCACTCATCTGAACATCCAATGTTTTTGTGAGCCCAGCGTACGGGTCGAGGATTTGGGGGAAGCGCAACAGTACCCCTACCCCGATGATCGCGAGAACCGCGAGGGAAGAAAGGCCAATAACTACCTGTTTTCTGGTAATGTTCATATAAGGGTAGTGTATCGGAAAGAAGGAAAAGCGTGAAGGATCCGAATAAGAAAGATTATCACGTGTTCGTCATCCCCGCGCAGGCGGGGATGACGGAGAGGAAAAATACAAAAGCCGCCCTGAGGGCGGCTTTTGCTATGGTCACGCGATCCGTACCAGTACCGAATGTGTTCGATTAGAACGACATTGCGTTACCGACAACTGGAAGGCTATCAACCAAGTATGCACCGTAGTACTCCTGTGTCGAAGACGAGACAGAGGTCGATCCGTCATCCTGCCACAACAATGCTGTTGGGAGGCGCTGGAGATCGTCTGTGACTTCGTAATCGTCAGAGTCTGCGTCTGCGTCAGCTGCTTCGACGGTCGAAGCGAGGTAGCCGCGGATCACGGTCAAGGCATTGGAAGAGATCGCTGTTACCAGGACCTTTTCTTCGTCTGAATCCGTCACGCCGCTGTCATCCACGTCCATACCGACGATATCGCCGACTGCGAACGAAGCACCAGAGTCGACGTTCACCGTTGTTGCGGTGATCGCGATATCTGCGTCATCCAATGCGTTCGAAACGTTGATGTAGGTCGTGGTGATTGGATCACCTGCGAGACCGATCTGCAACGAGTCGTTGTTCACTGAACTTGCAGAATCAGAGTTGACCCAGAGCGAGTAGACGTATGTGCTACCTGCTGGAATCACTTCTGCGGTGGTGAGCGCCAACTTCACGAAGGCGACATCCACATCTGTTGTGTCACATACTGCACCGGTGGACTTGAGCAAGCTGTAGGTTCCAGCCAATGCGCTTGATGCGCTGCTGTCCTCTGTCAAGTTGTAGAACTTGAAGTCAGCTCCGGAAGCAAGCATGAGCGAGCCATCCGTCACGTCCGTGTCACACTGGTTCCAGTCGGTCGCTGCGTTATCAGCTGCCGAGAAGGTGAAGATGAGGTTGTTCAAGACCACATCCTCTCCTGCTGCTGCTGCAACGTTGAAGCGGAACGATTCCTGGTTTCCTGGCGTGAATCCAGTTCCATCTGGGCTCGATGAGCTCAAGGTGATGGTTGGAGCTGTCTCACGAATCACGAAGACCTTCATTGACGATGTTGCGGTTGCAACAGCGATATCGTCGTCGTCGAGCGTCTGGCCAGAGCCATCGCCAACGGCACGAATCTGGTCATCGTTTGTCGTGTCGCGCGAAAGACCCATGCGGACCTGTTCGTTCGACGTTGCCGAACCGCCGGAGCGATCCGTCGACGAGATGTTGACCTTCACAGTTACTTCCTCATGGTCGTCCTTGCCGACGTAGAAGTCCAAACCATTGAAGGTGATTTCGTTGCCAGTCAATGCACCAGTTTCTGTCACCGTGGTACCCGTTGAATCTGGGTAGCTGATGGTGACAAGCGATACGTTATTCGAGTATCCGTTCGAATCTGTAGTTCCGTTATCAGTTTCAGCTTCTTCTTCTGTCACCGTCAAGCGGTCAATGACGAACGCTTCGCTGGTGGCGTCAAAGCGGAACTTCGATACCGTGCTGTTCGAGCTTCCAGTGAGCAAGAAGTCAGCATTTGGGGTGTCAGACGCAGCCGTGATTGCGAGCGAACCAACGTTGGTTACGCTGATGATCATGGTTGGCGTCGAAGAACCGAAGTTGATGTTCGTGCCAGTGACTGTTGCGGAATCACCGTCCTCGTCGAGGGCAGTCATGTCCGTAGAAGCAATCATGGTCCATGCGAACAAGTCTGCAGTTCCTGGGTTGACGTTTGCGAGGTCACAGTAGACGTCAAGCGTCTGTGTGGTTCCTGCATCGACCCAGTATGAGAAGTCCGTGAAGTTGATCTTTCCGGAAGCAGCGGTTGAGATCGATTCTGGGCCAGCAACCAACGTTGTGCCATCGTAGATGGAGCATGACGTGATGCGAGCTGTGGAATCTGTGCTGCCTTCTGTTCCGGTTGCGTACGTTCCACCGCCGTCTTCGTCAACCTTCACGGTTGGCGAGAAGTCAGTGACCTCGATATCTCCACCACTTGCTGCTGCAAGGTTGAAGGATGCTGCGAGGACGTCATCGGTTCCACGAACGTATGTCTTGGTTCCCGTTGGGGTTGAAGACAACGTTACCGTCAAACCAGATGTCACGATGCGCTGAGCATTACCCGCTAAGTCTGCACCTGGAACGATGTCGGTAATTGAATCACCGTCATCATCCTCGGCAGTAAGACCAGAGGTCATGTCCATAGTAATCGTGAACGTGTCATTGTTGTCTGCTGTTGTTTCCACATCAGCAGTCACCTTGAAGTTCAGCGTTTCACCCGCGTCGACTGTGAAGTCGTCCGTGAATGAAAGCACTTCTGCGACGTCACCATCTGCAGTTGCTGCGAGGTCAAGTGGACCTGAGAGCAATGCGCCGGTATCTGCATTCACGATGCGAATATCCGAGATTGGGTCGTGCTCGAAAGTCGAGTCATTTGCCGAATCCGCTTCTGACATTGCAAGGTTGAATGGCATTGCCGTGATGGTCATGGTGCGTTCTGCAGCAAGAGTACCCTCGAAGAGCGAGAAGTTCTCTGCAGAGCTGCTGACATCCACTGCGGAAGGACCGGAGAACGATACTGTGAGCTCTCCACCCTGAATGGTGACAGAAGAACCCTCAGCTGCGGTGTCGAAGTCGTCGTCAGTGACGGTGACTCCGTATCCGAAGTCTGATCCAACAACGTAGAGGTCTGCGCCGTTGTCCAAGTGCGTGGTGATGGTGTCTGCAGAGTTTCCACCGATATCGGCGGTCACGTCAAAGGTGCGGTCTGCACCCTTTTCGATTGCGAATGCATTCGAGCCAAGGTCGAACAAGACAAGCTTGTCGCCGATGTACTCACCATCTGCCAACCATGTGCCATCCTGCCAGAGCTGGTAGTCGCTGTGATCTGGAGCATCGTTCACCTTGAGCGTGATGCGCTCAAATGAAACGTCTTCTGTGCTTCCAGCAGTCAACTTGAACTTCGAAATTGTTGCGTCGTTCTCACCAAGGACTGGGTTCGAAAGGGAACCCGTATCGATGATGGTCACACTACCAACACTCGAGTTCACGATGCTCATGGTGTTTCCCTCAACTGGGAATGAACCAGTAACATCGCCACTTGATTCAACATCGGAATCATCTTCGATACCCACCGAGAAGGTGGTGGTTGTTCCGGCGTTTGCCATATCAAGAACGACCGTGAAGTAGCGGGTTTCGCCAGCTGCAAAGTCGAGGTTGAGGGAACCGAAGATTGCCTGACGTGTTGAAGAGTTGAAGCTCTTTCCATCGGTCAAACGCTCGCTGCCTTCGTAAAGGTATGCGCCGCTCGATGCGATATCGGACGTTGCTGCAAGACCCATGAGCGACACGTTGATCACATCAACGGTTGCTGCATCACCCGCAGTGAATTTGAAGGTTGCAACCTCCACACCAGACGCTGCGTCTGGAACGGTTGAAGCTGCGACAGAGGACGACGCGAGCGAAACGCTCACATCACCAGTTGCTGTGCCTTCGCTTGTTTCGGTCTGTGCGGCATCCATAACTGCGAGTACTTCATCCGTGATGTCGCTGCCAGCAGACAAGCTGCTTGCGTCGATGCCATCGCCGGAGAGGAAGAACTCAGACTGGAGACCGTTTGCACTGCGGCCAGCAGAGCTGACCATACGTGCTTCACCGTTCCAAGAAAGGTAGTAGCTACCACCATCCATGTACAACATGCCGTCAAAGGCCGTTGCTTCCATGAGTGACGATCCTACGGTGTAATCTGTGAAGAACACATCTGGAACATCCTGGACACGTGATGCCCATGAAGAGCCAGCGTAGTCCGTTGCGACATCCTCAGATTCAATCCAATGG
>CAYMYA010000020.1:0-12148 GCA_964394565.1 uncultured Gammaproteobacteria bacterium | reverse complement strand
TCTATCCAATTCTGATCAGGACGACGCCGGCCATGCTGAGGAGTGCGAGTGCTACCTTCTTCCAGGTGAGGCGTTCGCCGAAGAGGAGGAACGCGAATATTCCGGCGATGATGGTGTAGCTTGGGTGGATTGCGAAAACGCCAGAGAGAGGGCCGGTGGAAAGGGCAAGAAAAATGGTGTATGCGCCAATCGCGGTGAAAAGACCAATGAGGACTGATCCTTTCCAGTAGCGTGACCATGTTCCAATATCACGGAAGGATTTCTTTTCAAAGATATACGCAATGATGAGTGCAAAAGTTGCAGCACCAAGGAATTGCCAGAGCATGAAATGCGTCACGGTGTCGTGTGTTGCACCGAACTTTTGAATATATTTTGAGAGTGTTGAAGAGGTAATAATGCCGAGTGCGAGAAGCGTTGTGGTACGGGTGAGGTGGAATCCGCCGCCTTTTTTTGTGAAGAGATAGACGGAAAGAAGAATGATAGCGGTTCCAAACGCTTGAATGGGGGAGATGTGTTCCGAGAGGACGGTGACGCCGATGAGAATCGTGATAATGCTTCCCAGTGACGATGTGACGGGGTATACAGCATTCGATTCTGCATGAGCGAGGAGCAATTTTTGTAACACCATGGTGATCGCGAAGCACACGCCCCATGCAAGCGCGACCCATGAAATTGTTTGGAGGCCAGAAAGCGCTTGCGTATCGAACATCGCAATGATGCCAATGACGAACATGCCGGCGAATATATTGGACCAAAATGTCGAGAAGAAACTGCTATACCCCTTGAACGACGGCATTTTGTACAGCGACATCGAAATGCCTAGTGCGATGGTGGCAATTATGGAGTAGAAAATCCAGTGCATAATATATTTCGTCAAAGCATAACAGAGTTACATGAAGCCTTTTTCCGACCTCTCACTTTTTCGTGCGGCGATGACGGAGTAGCGTGAGGCGAAGCTGAGGAAGGGGAGTATGCGGAGGAGTATTTCGTCGACGTGTTGGAAGAGGCGATTGCAGTGTTGTTTTCGGGTTTCTGAATCCCGTTCACGGAAAAACAGCAGGCGCGAGAGCATGTGGAATATGGGTTTGGCTTTGTAGAGGAACGGAGAACAGATGCGATAGGGCGTGAGTGAAACGGATTCGAAGGTTTTTTTGATGCATGCGACGTCGTCCATGGTGAGTATTTTTTCTGTGACTGTTTCGCGACGAATGGGATATATATGTTGTATGATTGAAAATTCTCGTATTTTTTGGATGAATAGCGATTGCGCGAGCGGCTCAATTGCAATGAACATGCCTCCAGGAGCAAGAAGCCGGTGGCACTCGCGGATGGCTTGTTCAACTTCTAGGTGATGCAAAGCGACATTGATGAAAATAATATTGAAGGCGCCGTCGGGTTCGGGAACCATTTCGCCAGGACATGCAATGAACTGCACAGTGTCGCCGAGGGCGTTTTCGTGTTTTCGCATGTGTGCGATGCGGATGCTTTCTTCGCTAATATCGATTCCAAGTACTCTCGCGGCGCCTTGGAGCGCAAACCACACTGAAATCTCTCCGCTACCACAGCCAATTTCGAGTATGCGCTTCCCGACGAGATCGATCGATGCTATTGCGCCAAAAAACACATCCCCGTTATAGTCTGCAAATGACGGCTGACGTTCGGAAACTACGAGCGATTTCCCTTGCGTCTTTTCCTTCACGATTCGATCAAACGTTTTTTGTTCGATGCGTTGTTTTTCGGTATAGAGATTTTGCATATTCTTCATCCGTTTCCTACCACAAATATTTTCTGATTTATAGTGAAAATGTTTTGAGGTAGCGCGTTCGCGAAGTATGTCAACATTGCAGTTTTATTTTCTTCGTATTCTTCCGGATATTGATCGAAAGAAAGGCGCAGGGTTTCGAAAAGATCTTCTGGGGTCGAGAAGGCGATCGTGGATGAGTAACTGTGTTCCTGGTATGGCCGATTGCCGAGAATGCTGACGAGTTCATCGTACGTAAACGAATATGGGTGTTGGATGATACGAGAAAATGCTTGTTTGAGTGGTCCGTAGTCCGCATCTTTTCCATTGACCACGATAATTGCGATGCCGTTAGGCGTAAGGTGATTGAGGATTTTTTGAATGGCATCTGGTTTGTTTCGAAAGTAATGCATGACGTGGGACGCAAGAATGACATCGTATTGCGTGTTGAGTTCGCACGACTCCCAATCGGTTTTCAGAAACGTGGTGTTTTGGGGAAGTCCCATCGCGTCGATGTGTTTTTCTACAATCGTGTAGCGTTGAAAACGATCAGCAAGCTTGTTCGCAAAAACTGGCGCTGTACCGAGTCCAATTTCTAAACATGATTGATGTTGTTCTTGTCCAATAATTTCAGCAATCGCATCGGGTAAAATCGTTTTTTCGTTCGTACGTGCAACAAGGCGGTCGTACCACTGTTCGATGAAATCAACGTGTTCAATGGGCATATGATACTTTTGTGAGCTCGAAAAGATACCAGGTACAGCCTAGCATATCTTCTTGATATTCCGTGACGTGAAATTTCGACGTCGTAAGCAATTGTTTGATGGGCTGCACATTGCGCAAAGAGCTCCAGGCGAGATAGATTTTGCCGCCTTCATTGAGATGCCCCGGTGCTTGCGCGATACATTTCTCCGCGAGCCGCTGGGTTTCGCCTTCCGCTTTCGACCACACCATCGACGTCGAATGCGTCAGTTGCGGATCGGGCGAAAAAACACCGTTCTTCACGAGAATGTTTATGCCATCGATGAGCAGATCATGATCTTTGTGATGCAGGAGGTCGTGCGCATGGCTATCCATATTTCCTCAAACTTTAGCAAAACAATCAAAAAACCACCAGGCACTGTATTTACGTAAGAAAAAAATCATTATTCATTATTTTCTTTTAGGTTTTTTCTCAAAAAAGAGTATACTTGTATGGTATGAAAAAAATCTTTTGGGCATTTTTGTTTACTGCGTTCGTGGTGTGTGTTGTATTCCCTGCGCAGTTTGTACATGCAGCAAGTGCGGGAGATTTGGTGAAGTGTGATGCGTTCGATGCCGTGTATTACCTTGCTGAGGACGGGGAGCGATATGTGTTTCCGAACGAACGCATCTATTTAAGTTGGTATCCGGATTTTCATGATGTGCGCACAATTTCGTGCGACGACCTTGCGAGCATTCCGCTTGGGGAACGTGTGGTGTATCAGGCGGGAACGCGACTAGTAAAGATCCCAAGCGATCCATCGGTGTATGTTGTGGAGCATGATGGTGTGTTGCGCGAGATTCCTGATGAAGACACCGCGATCGCCTTATTTGGTGATGATTGGAATTTGCGTGTCGACGATGTTTCGGAAGCATTCTGGCCAAGTTTTACTGTTGGCGCGCCGCTTGCCGATGATGAAGTTCCGGAAGGAACCATCTTGCAAGACGACAATGGCGATTTGTTCCGTGTTGACGGTGAAGGAGTCGCGACGGAAATCGACACAGTACTCACGACAGATCAAGAAGCGGTCCTTGAAACGCATGCGTTATCGGTTGATGATATTGAGGAACGACTTGGGATCGCAATCGCGTTGACGCACGTCGATTCCGCGGCGGCGGTTGCTGTCCTCGAAGCGCTCATTGCTGATCTTCGCACGGTGGATGTCGATGACGATGACGCGGTGGAGGTTGAAGATTTTGATGAAGTAGAAAGCGACGATGATGATATGGATGATGTTGAAGATGCTCTGAGTGATGCACGTGAGGAAATTGCAGAAGCGGAAAGCGATATCGCAGAGGACGTTGCGGATGGGAAGGATGCCACCGTATCAACGGCACTTTTGGTCACTGCGCGTGAGCACCTTGTTCTAGCACAGGCAGCGTATGACGCGGGGGACTTTGCAGGTGCAGAGGAACATGCAGATAGCGCTCGGCACGACGCGATGGAAGCGCGCGGCAAGGCGGTTGAGCATATCGATGATGTTGACGACGAAGAGCACGACGATGAGAATGATGACGAGAACAGTGGTGATGACGACGCATCTGACGACAGCGCAGATGATACTGAAACGGATGGTGATGAGGATGATGTTGACGACGAATCCGACAGCGAAGAGGACGGAGAGGATGATCCAGACGTTGATTCCAACGAATCGGAGGATGATGATACGCTGTAGAAATGCTCAGCGTTTTGACCATGGAAACGATTCCTCAATTCGGTCAGCCGCTGGATGGTTATAAAGAACGGCCGAGTGCGTATGCAGTGGTGTGGAATGGTGAGGGGGAGATTCTTGTGGTTGACGTGAACGGTCGCTATCACCTTCCTGGTGGTGGAATTGAATGCAAATACTCATTCTTGAACCGTCAAAAAAACTCGTTACGTCACATCCTCCCTGTCATCATGTCTTCGCGAGAAGCGATGGTAGCGCGCGGTGGTACTGAACGGTAAGCACCGACTTACCGTACGCCTCTCTTCTTTTCTGAACCCGAGTTCTATGACTCGGGGGTCGAGACCTGAGAATGGAGATCCCTTCGACATACCGGTAAAAGTATGTTCCGAGAAGGTCACCATCTACTACCTCAATGATTCCAGGGTGGTGCTATGGGGTTTGAACTCGCCTTCTGCATCTTCAAGGAATGAGATGACGAGATCCGCGTGCTTCTCGTACATTTCCATGGATGGCATGCCAAGTTGGTGTAGCACCTTATGAAAAGCGATCTCATTTCTCCGCTCTTGCGCATGCACCGATTTAATCATGACGGTCTTTCCGTCGCGTTGTTCAATCCGTAGTGTTGATGAGTAGGCATGCGCTAGAGCCTTTGCAATATCCATATTGTTTGAAATCTTAGCAGGGCAAACAAAAACCCACCAGACAATACAACATAAAAACCACGGCACTGGCCGTGATTTTATTTTTTAGGGGTTAGTACGCAACGTTAGAACTCTTATTCGGGCTGAAATAATTCCGTCGTGATGACTTTGGCAGCTGAACCCATGTGTCTTACGAAGACCCTTCCATCTTTTTCAAATATAAGGTTAACTTTTCCTTCTTGAGGGCAATGCACCAGTGCCCCGGTCGGAGCGTGTTGTAAGACGACGATATTTTCATCTCGTACGCCAGCTTCCTGTAACCTGATCTTCACAGTATGCACTTCATGAGAAGATACTGAATTTTCGGTATACGGAATAATGATCACGACTTTCTTTTCAGCTCGATCATCGGTGACGCGTTCGTATCGCGATAGCTCTCTATCGAATTCCTCTCCAGTATAGAAGGGAAAATGAGAAAGCATTCCGTATGTTTCTTCGCTCACTGGTTCTCGTACGGCCATGGCAACGGCGGTACATGTCACCAGCCCCTCAGTATACAGTTCAACCTTTGTATCTTTCGGTACGGGAACCAGCGTTACGCCAAACATGTTCACCGCATACCGTTCATAATCCCGTTCCTTAAATTCGGGGATGTGTGGCCCCAGAGATATTCTGGCTGTACCCCCTACTTTAGGGGTCTCCACCTCTTCTTCATGGTTTTGCATGGCGCCCAGTTGAAATGCCGTTTCCCTTGCGCGCACATATTTTTTCATATCGTCGACATTTTATCACGGCAGTTCTACTCGACACGGCAAAGCTAAGCTTTAACTTTTTCATTTTGTGCATGACAAAACGGTACGAACGGAACAAAAAGATTAACATGAACTTGGGGGCCTGCTACTTAATCCTCGACGAAGCCTCCATGTCGAACTCGAAAGCGAGCAGGAGGCGGGCGGGCATGTTCATCGGATCGGCTCCAGGCTGACTGGCGAGTTTGAAGTTTGTCGGGATATACCCTTTGTAGCGTTCATCAAATGCCATACGATCCGCAAATGTGGCGAAGAGTTCTTGAAGGTACGCTTGATGATCTCTTCTCCCAGTGAGACGTTCATACGCATCGGGGTCAACAATGACGTGAAGAAACTCTTCTTCACGACGATCGACAAATTCAAGAAACAATTTCTTTGCCTGTTCCTCTCCGGCATGTTTTTTGAGCAGTTGATAATGCCTCACTTGAAACGAGTATCGATACCGAACGAGATTCGACAAGGTGAGAGGATTCGGTTGCTGCTCATTCTTGGAAAGCCCCTCGACGGATGCTCTCCAGTTTTTCCTGGCGTGCTCAAGCCACTGGTCCAGGGCGACGAGTTGTCGACGCTGTTCGTCCATATTTTTTGGATGAAGGGCGAGATCTTCCGGAAAAGGGAAATGGTAGCGTTCCGCCGTTTTTCGCATGGCATCGAGTGTTCGGTCCCCAATGTCGCCATCGATATCCAATAGCATTTCCACACTCTGGGGTTGATTGGCGTCGTCTGTCAGTAGCATCTCGTTCATGTAGGTTTGCGCCTTAGCCACCATTGGCGCCTCCAGTCCGGCGCTGTACGCACTGATCGCCAACGTGAAACCGCGGGGATTTTGATGGCGCATCGGTTGGAGTGCTCCACGGTTGTCGGGAAACGAAAGACCACCATGAACCGCTCCGCCAGTACTGCGTGCGTAGAGGTTGCATCCTTCAAAAAAAGCCAAGAAGCTTATGATGAGATTGCCCCCGCCGCGCAAATCCAATAGGTCTGAGGTCTCATAATACGCCAAATCATCTCGTCCGAGTTGTTGAAGCGCCTCTTTGGTGAGTACGTTGAGTTGTAAAAATTTCTCCTGTTTGTCGAGCACGATCATTCGAGCCGTGTCTGGGTGGATTTGCCCATAGCCAAACGTGTTTGAGAGCAACAACGTGTCCTTTTTGACGCCGACAGCATGAAGGCCATCTTGAAAATACTTTTCTCGAGCAAACTCCAAATCCTCCAGCAAGGGAATGACGTTCAGTGATCCGGCAAATTTATCCTCAATCTCCATCATGGAGATGAATGAATCGAGCAGGGCTTCGAGCTCTTTTTGTGTTATTGGTGGGTTACACAGTTCTCGCAGTAGATCACAGACCTCGTTGTAGTCGCGTTCAGCACCGAAAATGTTCATTGTTTGGTCTGTGTTGCCACGGAGAAATTCGTAGACGTTTGTGAGCTCCTGGGAACGTTCGCGTGCCTCGCGATCGATAACACTTTTTGCTTCAAGCGCTAAAACGGAACCACCAACCGCCGCAGCCCCCAGACTTTTGACTGCAAGACCAAGAAAATTCCTCCGAGTTGTGCGGCCATCTTCTTCCGTCTGCGATGGAGTTGGTGGATGTTCACGAGTGCCCATAGGTGTTGATACAAGGTTTGAAGACGGGGAGCTGGAACCGAATCATTCAAGTATTCCTCAAGTCTATCACAAAACCACCCCGAGCTTGTCGAAGGGTGGTGTTGTGGTAGGAGCTGGCGGATGAGTTTGGAACGATGGATTGGCCAGCCCTTTATCAGGAGATGTGTGTTTTCCCCCGCGTTGCCACACGGGTACTTGGTTGGTGACGTGCGATTATTTTGCGTCCTTACAAATCTTTAGTTCCGTTTCGAGTGCTCCGACGCGGTCTGAGAGAGAATCCACCATCTCGGATAGGAGGCGAACAAAATTCGCTTCAAGGAAAACCTGCTTCTCGTCTTCTTTTAGCTCTTTATAGCCAGTCTCAATTTTTAGGTGTTTACAAAGTCTATCCATCAATTCTGCACGTCGAGAATTACGTCGTTCGTGGCCTGCTGCTGTAAAATCACGACTATCAACGCTAATATCTTGCGTATGAAAACCTTCGGGTTTAAGTTCAGCCATTAGTCCAACGGTCATGTCTCCCTCGGTCTTTTTTGTTTCTATGATAGCTCTTGCGATTTCACCAGTAGGTATGGCTGAAAGGTGACGACCGTCAATCAACTTCATGAGTGGCTCAGGGGTTTCGGTGAGTCGAGTTCGCGCTGCGGCATAAAGCCCTTCCACAAGACGGTCATGTTTATCATAATCAAACTCTTTACTTGGCTCACCGCCCATGGTTTCTTTCGGCATATAGCGAAATAAGTTAATACCACGATAAGGTATCACACCTTCCTCCTGACACCCATGTATTACGCACAAATCTTGCTCTTGAGTGAGTGAGTTATACACAAACAAACCTCAAATCATAATTTACAACTGTAAATACTTTTGCTACGCTATCACCGTATGAATGCCAAGCCAATTTCTCACATTGCCCAATTCATTGCCTCAAAACGCAAAGAAGCAGGCCTTACGTCAAAAGAGCTCGCAGAAAGGGCAAAGCTATCGCCTGCCTATATTTCCCGAGTAGAAAACGGGGACTATAAAAAGCTCACGCTCCCAACCGCAAAAGCACTCGCCGATGGTCTGGGTCTTTCGTTGCACGCATTTTTGCAGGGGGTAGGTCTTCTGAATAACGAGGAACGACCAAGTTATAAGCTGATTACCCAGTCGTT
Source organism: uncultured Gammaproteobacteria bacterium (assembly GCA_964394565.1). GTDB lineage: Bacteria > Patescibacteriota > Patescibacteriia > UBA9934 > UBA9934 > CAIKHN01. The sequence goes on along the minus strand of CAYMYA010000020.1, from coordinate 3,783 downwards.
GCGACACATGGGCTACTCAGATGTTGAAGCCGAGGATGTCATCCGTTATGCCCGATATGTCAAATCAGCAAACAAGGGTAATTAATGACATGTATTGGCTCCGCACCAAAGCGGGGCAAGACGGTATCCCTGCCGACTGCGTGCGGGCATACAGAATCCTGTTTAATCAGGGCGTCGAACATTACAAAGGCATTATCAATAGCATTATTGCCGCCGATGGCGGAGCAATTGCGACCCCGATGCAACCGCAACTTCTCGAAAAGTATTTGTCGGGATACACGTTTGAATATCGAACATTTTGCAATCTTTCCGAGGCTTACAAGACAGAGGGATTTTGGCGTTTAGACGAAAATAACCCAACCCACGTCATCATTTTTTATAATCGTTGTACCTCGCGCAAACGTCAGCGGTACAGCCAAGTGCATGAGCTTATGCACTTTCTCCAGACCATCGACCCTCATTTCCTCGATTTTCTGGATGAACTTATTTTGAACAGCACGCTTCCAGAAGGTGTCATCGTCAAACTCCTTGAACGGATTACTGAACGAGCTACAGCGATGTACCTGATGCCGAACGATTTCTTCTTGAAGAAGTACCACGAACTCAAGGCCCAGTCTCCCTCCTTCGGCGATGCGCAAATGCAACAGCTTGCCAAAGCCTTCGATGTTTCTCTGCAAACGGCAACCTATCGCTTGCAAGAAGTGTTGCGACCCGCGCCGAGTTATTTGGGTGTTATGCCACCGTAATATCCAGATAAAAAGATAAACCGCCCGCTACGAACGGACGGCTTATCGGTAATAACCTCGCTGACGCGAAAGCTATCACGCAAAGGCATTATAGAGCGACCCGTGCTTGTGCTCAAATAGCTGCCCACAGCTCCGCGTCAGTAAGCCAAATAAACGGCTGAAATCGGCTCGGAGTTTTTATGTTGCCCGAATGCGAACCATCTATCGAAGAATTAGCAAAGCGTTACTTCGTGGACGAGCTCGGTCTCGCTCCCGAAGACGTACCCGAAGCAGCTCGCAACCTGCTTGGCGCTTTTGAGGTTCTCCTTCGCATTGACGAAAGAACAAAACGACAACTCGTATGATTGATAGCGTCACTATTCACATCAAGAATTTCGTAACGTACTCCGAGGAGTACTTCACGAAGGCTCAATATCAGGAACTCAAGGGGGAGCATGGTATCTTCGGACGCTTTGCTACGCGCTATACGGACTATCCGCAGCGCTGCAAGGCTGAGGGGCGCTATTTCCCACAGGTACATCTCATTGAGCGCTCACGGCGTACTAAACGCGGGATGATACCCACGGAACGCAAACTCGTGGTGCAAGTATCTCTCCCTAAACTCATCTTCGGCACGAGCATCTTCGACATGGACGAGAGGTTGCTCCCGATAGCGGCGCAGAAACTCTCTGGTGCACTCAGGGAGATAAAAGTAGGAGTGAAACCCGAGGATATTCTCGATGCTGTTGTTGTTCGTATTGATTACTCCAAAATCCTCCAGATTAGCCCGAGCTTCGGTACGACCGCCAAGATGCTCCGCGCGCTCATGCCCTACGATATGAAGCAATCCTCGGATTTCAACCGTCGCGATTTTCACGACGGCAAAGACGGCTTTTACATCAAGTTCTACAACTCGTCACAAGGCTTTGTTATTTACGATAAGTTCGATGAAATCGTGGCGAACGGCAAGACGAAGCTCGAGCAGGAAATTGCGCGGCAGTACAAAGACGGAAAATGGACAAAGGGCGCGCTCCGCATCGAGCTGTCGCTCCAAAAGAAACAGACCGTGGACGCGACCCTGCGGCAGTTTTCCGACGCCATAAAGAAGAAGGACTACACTCTACGCGAGGCCGCCAAGACTGACATTGCCAAGAAGGTTCTGATGCGGACGTTTGATAACGTGTACGTCAAGGATTTTAATCGTCTTATGCGTTTGAGCGACCTCAAGAATACTGAGCTGCTGCACCTCATCGGGGAGCACACAGAAGACTTCCGCGACCGTGCCATCCTGTACTATCTTGCGCATCGAGTACGTGATATTGGTCTCAAGCAAGCCGTTGAGGAACTGAAACGCGAGGCCTCGCCTGCGACTGTTACCCGTTACAAAAAGACCGTCGAAAACATCCTCGCCAAAGCAGAGGCTAAGAAGGACGTGGTCGGCGTTGTGCCGTATCTACAACGAAAACTCACCGCCTTCCGTCCTGTCGTCCCAAAGAAGCTCGAGGCTATTCTTGGCGTTACAGCCGAAGAGCCGCATAATGGTGAGTGACACACGTTATGATGCTCAAAAAAGCCGTCACATACGTCCGCGTTTCGAGTAAGGAGCAGGCCGAGCAAGGTTTCTCCCCCGAAGCGCAGCGCATCTGTCTTTACGACTTTGCACGTCGCAATAGTTTTGACGTGGTGAGGGAGTTTGAAGAAGCTGAGACGGCCAAAGACAGCCGACGCAAAGAGTTCGCCGCAATGCTCGAGTACGTTAAAGCACGGAACATCGAGCACATCCTCGTCGAAAAGACTGACCGTCTACATCGTAACTTCACCGATTACGTTGCCATCGAGGAGCTAACGGAGAAACATGGCGTGACGGTTTGGTTTGTAAAAGAGGGTAGCAGCATAGGTAAGGAAAGCCGAGCGGCTGATAAGACGATGTACGGCATCAAAACCGTCATGGCCAAGGGCTTCATCGACAATCTCAAGGAGGAGGTGCAAAAGGGCTTTGCTACGAAAATCTCGCATGGGGAGTATCCACGCCAAGCACCGCTCGGCTATCTCAATGCCAAAGACCCGCAGAATCCCAAGCACAACATTATCGTTCCCGACCCCTTGAACCGCAATCTCGTCACGAAGATGTTTGAATACTACGCGACGGGTATTTACTCAGTTGAGACGCTCATCAAGAAGCTGGACAGCGAAGGGCTGGCTGCTTATTACCCATACAAGAGCGGCAAACTCCAAAAGTCCGCAGTTGCGCGTTGTCTCACAAATCCTTTTTACATAGGGAAGTTCAATTGGAAAGGCAAGGTCGTACAAGGCTCTCACGAGCCAATTGTGAGCTCGGAGTTATGGATGAAAGTGCAGGACGTCATACACAAACGAACGAATAACTCCCACAAAGAAAGCAATGTAAAACCTTTTGCATACAAAGGTATGTTTGTGTGCGGAGTATGCGGCCGCTCAGTAACAGCTGAAAAGAAAAAGGGACGGTACGTTTACTATCATTGCACGCAGTATCGAACAAAATGCGGCCAGCCGTGGGTAAAGGAGGAGGCAATTGACGAACGCTTTGAACGCATCACGCAGCTCCTAAAGATTAGCGAGAAGGGTGTAGCGTTCGTTTCGGCTGCTCTTAAACAGTCACTTATAGAAAAACGCGAGGGACAGGATAAAGCCTTCGAGGTACTTGTCGCGGAACAAGCAAGGCTCAAGAAGCGTATGGACGCCATGTATGAAGACCGCCTCGACCGCAAAATCTCTGAGGCCGATTACGACCGTCGTTTTTCTGAGTACACAAAGCAGCTCGAAAATCTTGAAGAACGCATCGGCCGACACAACCGCGCAGACGTAAATTATTACGATTTTGGCCGTCGGATTTTAGAACTCGCAGAAAAAGCCGAAATGCTGGCAAAAGAAGCCACACCTGACGAAAAGCGCGAATTGGCACAGTTTTTACTATCGAACTCAACAATCAAAGACGGAGAACCTCTTTTTGCGCTGAAATTACCGTATTCTGCAATCGAAAAACGGTCACCTTGCGATGACCGTCTCTCGTGGCAGGGGC
>CAYMYA010000019.1:0-14061 GCA_964394565.1 uncultured Gammaproteobacteria bacterium | reverse complement strand
GGCCAGTGTCATCACGAAGGAAACTTCATGACGCTGCCTAAAGTATAGCAGTGAATTTGTTACGTATACAGAATTTGATAGAAAAATATTCGAGTTATGCACAGCGTCACTTCAGTCATCCTGAGCGCAGAGAAGGATGTCCGGAAAAAAAGTTTTGTTTTACTGAAGTCGAGAAAAAAATCAGTCGATGATATTCACTGGCGTTCCAACTTCACTCCATTCATAAATGCGTTCTGAGTTTTCTGCATTCATGTTGATGCAACCGTGACTCATTGGGTTTCCAAAATTGTTATGCCAATACGCCCAGTGAATGTAAATGTGATCATAGATACGTAAATTCCATTTCACATTCGGAACAAAATAATTTCGTGGATCACCAATACCAAACACCCATTTATAATCGTGATACAACAATTTTGCACGCACAGTTGTTTGGCCAACGGGTGTGTAATAGCCTTGTTTTGCAGTCGAAACGAGGAATGTGAACGCGGGTACGCCGTATTCGTATGCAGTTAATCGTTGTTCAGATTTGTCGATGAGAATAGATTTCGGAGAAACGTCCTGATTCATTTTTGGGGGAATGTTTGCGACGATAATGTTTTTGACGATGCCTGATGCAATAATCGGCGCTGCAGCAATTGCGTGCGTTGTATCGGCAGAGAATGGTGCGACGGTTAATGTATCGTTCATGAGCTGCACCTTTGGTTCCGTGTGTCCTTGTGTTGCAAAAAGAATATCACCGTTGAGTGTTCCAACTGGTGCAATGAGTGACATGTTCGATTGTGATGTCGTTACCGTGGAGAATGGAATGAGTGTTTCTTTCGCAATGTCGTACGTCCACGCGGTCACGGTCGGAATGTTGTAGCCCATGGTTGACGTAAGAATATCTTGAACGCCATCACCGGAGATATCACCAAGCGCAATGGCGACGCCGGTATTTTTTGTCGCGCTATCTGTGAAAATATTTGTGAGTTCTTTTCCAGAAGCATCAAACACTTTCACATTTGGCCCACCTCCAAGTCCAGCACCAACAACAATATCTCCGACTCCATCGCCGGTGACATCGCCGCACGCAATATTCACACCTCCGGTGAACGCGCTATCGAACGCAAGGAAGCCGGGACTCTTTGCAACGCCCATTGCAGAAAAAATTCGCACATGTGGCCCGCCATTCCATGCGGCGCCAGTCACGATGTCGGTGAACCCGTCGTCGTCCACATCGCATGCTGCAACATTCACACCCCCTTGATACCCAATATCATACGCGGGAAATGATCCGATGAAGGAGCCGTCTTGCCGAAAGACGGACACGATTGGATCGTTGCCTTCGCCGGAACCGACAAGAATTTCTGCCACTCCGTCTCGTCCAAGGTCGGCGGCCGCAACGCTACCAATAGTTGCCGAGCTATCGGTGTATGGTGAGAAAACGGTGATCACGCTTCCGGTAGTATCGAGAATGCGAATATCGGGCGCTGCTGATGCGAGAACTATGGATGGGAATGAAAAAGACTCGATGACGAGGAGACCAAAAATCGTGAGTGTACGGCGAAGGTGAACCATAGAATGTATCTAGTATACGTCGTTTTTGTGGTGTGTTCTGCTCTTGTGCCCTTGATTGCGCGAAGTGAACAGTATACTGTGCTGGCCATGCGAAAGATGCTCTTCACTACTTTTCCATTTCTCCGCATTGTGAGCATCTGGCGTTTGCAGGTGTTCAGATATTTGCAATGGTGTTTCATGCGCAGGTTTGCGGTACGTCGTGCGGACAACCCCTTACCCTTTCGTGTCACGACGCATCGATCGCTTTTGCTTCGGAAGTTAGGGGGCGTGGATATGCGGTTGCAGAGCAATAAGGTGAAGAATCTTCAGATCGCTGCTGAAAAAATGGACCGAGTCGTTATCCGCCCAGGAGAAACATTTTCATTTTGGCGGCTTGTTGGGCGCCCTACTGCGCAAAAGGGGTATGTCACGGGAATGCTGCTTTCGAATGGGCAAGTGAAAGAGGGAATTGGTGGTGGGTTATGCCAAGCGGCGAATTTGCTTTATTGGATGGCGCTCCATTCGCCGTTGACGGTGACGGAACGCCATCATCATAGTTACGACATTTTCCCAGATTCCGGGCGCGTTCTTCCCTTTGGAACGGGAGCTGCAGTGTTTTTCAACTATGTTGATCTTCAGCTGCATAATCCTACGGATACCGTGTTTCAAATCCTGCTTTCGGTCGGTGAAACGCATCTGGAGGGAGAGATGCGTTCGGATGTTGAGCAAAAGTATTCTTACTCGATCCTTGAGCGTGATCATCGGTTCCTTCGATCTGCTTCCACGGGGAAGGTTTTTCGGCAAAACGCCATTTACCGGCAAATGACGGATAAATGCACGGGGAACCTCCTGAGTGACACGCTACTGTATAAAAATCATAGCGAAACGCTTTACCCCCTGTCCGCCGCCGTTCCTATGGTGGAGATTGGTTGACCGGGTATTTAGTTTTTGCTATAGTGCTCTCGCTCAAGGGCCAATAGCTCAGTTGGTAGAGCACCTGCTTTGCAAGCAGGGGGTCCAGGGTTCGAATCCCTGTTGGTCCACCACAAAAATACAACGGGTAACCGTTGTATTTTTGTGCGGAACCTGATTATTTCACTGTATTTTCCGGGGTCTCGCCCGCAAGAAATTCCTCGATATTTTTTACAACTTGTCGGCTCATTGCTGCCCTCGTTGCCACGGTCGCGCTAGCGGTGTGCGGGGTAAGAATGACGTTTTGGAGTTTTTGAAGCCGTTCGGCGAGTTGGGGCGTTGGCGCGAGTTGAGGTTCACCTTCGTACACATCGAGCCCTGCGCCGCCGAGTTTTCCTGTTTCAAGTGCGTTCACAAGTGCCGCAGTGTCCACAACCGCCCCGCGTGCAGTATTAATGAGAAATGCGGTCGGTTTCATCATGGCGAGTGCATTGGCATCAATGAGGTGCGTGGTCGACGGGAGGAGGGGAACATGGAGGCTGACAATGTCCGATTCTTGCAGTAGCGCTTCTTTCGATCGGAACGATGCGTCAACATTCTGTTCAAATGTGGGATTCGGCTTGAGATCGTTATACAAAATCGTAAGTCCGAACCCATCCTTCATACGGCGCGCAAGGCCTGCACCAATGGCTCCGCCGCCAATGATGCCGAGCGTTTTGCCAATGACATCGGTGCCAAGGAGCATCTCCGGCCCCCAGCCATGATATTTTCCATCTCGCGTGAACTGATCGGTTTCTACAATGCGGTGTGCGAGAGCAAAAATGAGCGCAATGGCATGCTCCGCAACGGATTCATTAATTTCTGGCGTCGGTGCATTCGTGACGACGATGCCGCGCCTTTTCGCCTCGTCGACGTCGACGTTGTCGAATCCCACGGCGTAATTTGCGACCATTTTGAGTTGTGACCCCGCAGCATCGAAGAGCTCTGCATCAATCTTATCTGTCAAAATCGAAATGAGGATATCGGCGCCCACAACACGTTGCAAAAGTATATCTCGTGGAATAATCCGATCTTCACCATACACGTCCACCGTTACACTCGGCAGTGCGTTGAGGAGCTCGATGCCAGGGGAGGGAATGTGACGGGTGACGAAAATGCGCAGCATAGTGACTACTTGATCATTGACCAGTCGAGAGAATTCTTCACAATCTCCCATTCAGTACCCGTCGCACCGTATTCGTCGAATGTGATCTCGATGTATTTGGTGTCATTCACAAATTTCAGAATATGAAAGTTTCCATTACGCGTACCGGCTGCTTGAATATCCCGGGTGCCATCGATACTCGTGAGCGTTCCGCCTGCAACAGCAGTAGATGTGACAGAAATATTTGTGTATTCAGCATCGTCAGCTTTGGAGAGCTCGATATAATAGGCTTTTGCGTCTTCCGGATTCATGAGTTCCGCCTTGGCCGCAACCCAGGTGGTGATTTCGAAACTTGGAGGATTCGCAAGGCCACCACACGCTTCACATGTTTGATAGATGCCCTTCACTGCATCGAATTCCGCGAGAAGACCTTCAGAAAATGGTCCGACGTTCCACGAGGCTGTCCAATTTGCCGGAAGTGTGAGGCTGGGGAGGGTGCCGTTGCTGAGTGTTGCGTCGAACGTGGTTCCTGTTGCGGCAGGTGATGTTGGTTCTACGTCTTCGGAATCGGAACACGCCTCCGCGATTCTCGTGAGGTTCGTTGTGATGCCGTTGATGGTTCCGTTTTGGCAGGCAACGCGTAAATCGGTGGTAGAGAGCGTGGCGCTAGAGCCCTTGGTGAGGAGGAGTCCCACGGAGATGAGCGAAAAAACTGCCGTCCAGCCCAAAAGCATGAGCATCCACATGTGTACTTTGTTCGGTTGTGTGCCCGGAATTTGTGGAGTTGCCATAGCATTACATTCCGGCAATTGCCGCAAGCTGAAGCGCAGCGAATGCCATGACGAGAATAATTAAGGCTGCGGCGGACACGAGGAGAACCGTCATCCATGCGCGAGGATGACCATGTTGTTGCGGATGACGTTGCATAGCTTGTGTTTCAAACATTACATCTTTCGCACTCGGTATGCGCCGAGTTCGGTTGGCTTTGGCCATGCGCTGAGTATACCAGCCTTCGCGCCTACTTGTTGTACGACGTGCTCTGCATTCATTGTGCCGATACGTAATGCATCTTCAGTGCTATAGTCTGCAAGAATTGCTGCGGTGAATGCGGATCCGAATGCGTCGCCGGCACCTGTACGCGAAATGGAAGGGATGCCAGACGTTCTGCAATGCCATGTGACATTTTTTTCGCGTGCAAATGCACCATTCGCGCCGTCCGTAATGACAACGATACAGCCAGGGAGGGCGAGAAGATCGCATTGGACTTTTGGATCATTTGATGGTTTTCCAGAAAGAATTTGCGCCTCTTCTAAATTGACGAGAAGAATATTTGCGAGTTTGCGTACGGGGGTGAGTCCGCTTCCGGTGCGTAATTCTTGCATTCCCGGATTCCACACAAAAAAGATGCCCTTATTTTTGCACGTTTTTGCGATGGATGCCGCGAGCGTGATATTTCCCCCAAGAGAGGTGAGATAGACAGCACCGTGTGAAATTTTTGAAAGCTTTACATCCTTTTCTGAAAAGTTCGCACTTGCACCACGAAACACGAGCACGGTGCGCTCGCCGTTTTCTGCGGTAAGGAGCGTGCTGTACCCAGTGGTTTCTTTTTTCGCGATTGCGACGAGCGCAGTGTCGACACCATGTGACACGAGATCTTTTAGGACTGCTTCGCCGGGTTCGTCGGCACCAATACGTGCTATGCAGGATGTCGCAAATCCAAGACGCGCGAAGGTAGCCGCAGCATTCGTCGCCCCACCGCCCGTCGCAAGAACCAAGTTGTCGATATCAATCTTTGCACCAAGCGTGACGCATTCCGCCATGACGCCAGGATTTCCGGGCATTGGCATGATTTTAAATGCTTTTGAGAGGAGGAACACGTCACGCATCGCGGAGCCAATCGTGAGGACAGAGGTGGTCATAAAAGCACACTAGGGTTCGTTCAACCTTAGTTTACATGAAATTCAGTTTGCGTGCTTCGCCCAAAGCTTCACGTAGTGGAGATAATTTTTCGAAATCGCCTCAATAGCCTGCTTTTTGGTGATCGATGTTTTGTGAAGCTTCTTGATCGGTTCGAAGAAGATCGTACGACCAATCGCGAACCCGTCGACCGCCCCGCTTTTTGCTGCGATCGTGACCCATTCGTCTACCACCTTCATGGATTCGCCGTGGCCAAGGAGAATCATGGGCGCCTTTGCGACGGCCGCAAGTTTTTTCCAGTCTTTTACTGAGCGTTGCATTTCGAGTTTCCATAACGATGGTCGAACACCGTGTGCGTGCATATCGCGAATCATTGTGACTGCCATGGAGAGCGGAGACTTTGTTCCGTGTACAAGCGGCTCGAGCATGAGAGGAATTCCTTCCGTCTCGCAAAAATCTGTGAGTTGACGGAGTTTTTTCATTTTTTCTTTATTGTGCTCGTCGTCACCAAAATTGTAGTTCACGAGCGCTTTGGCGTAGGTTGGATCCTGCTCAACGAGCGCACGGCCAAACCCACGTTTATGAACGAAGTCAAATGTGCTCCCACCGCTCGTTTCCGTGGAAACTGCGAAAATAATTCCTTTGCGCTTCGCTTCGTTGATGATCGGCGTCCCAAACTCCTCGTCGACCAGAATGCCGCAATCGCCATATTGTTGTGCGACGGGATACGCGGCGAGAAATCCTTCAAAGATGACACGTTTCAGAGCAGAGATCTTTTTACCTACGGAAGCATTGGGTGGATATGCGACGCCGAACAGCTCGCGCGTGAGGCCGCTGCGGTGATCGAAGGGGAGAATGAAGAGGGGTTTCATAGGAGGGTTGTGCGGTAGGCTTTGTGTTTACGGAGTGTTTTGGTGAGCGCTGCGTAGGTAAGCAATCCCAGTGTTGGCCCCACGAATCCCACAACGGATGCTGCATTTGCGGATGCATATTCGAGTGCCTCAATATGCGTGTGGCCATTGAGCATTGCGCCAAGAAACCCGGAGGAAAAGGCGTCTCCTGCGCCTGTTGCTTCTATGCGTTTCCCTGGAAACATTGGGGCAAAGGCAAGAGATTCTCCGTTGAAAGCGTATGCGCCATTTTTTCCGTCTGTCACAACAACACAAGAAGGGCCGAGGTTCCGAAGGCTGGTGATGATTCCGCGTATCGTAATGTCCTGTTTTGGCAATGAGAGGAGCGCACGCGCTTCTTGCATATTGACAAATAGGACATCGGTTACGCGGAGGAGATCGAAGAGAATGGTTTTTGCATCACGAATTTGAATGGTTCCAGGGTTGAAGCTGATTTTTGTGTCATGCAGCTTTTTTGCGGCGATCGCGTCGCGATAGAGTTCCGCATACCCGTCGCCTAATTCTGCAATGTGCACCCATGTTGCGTGTTTCGTGCTATCGGGTAATCGATACGTGACGTCGGTATGATCGACGAATTGTGTTGACTCTCCTTTATAGGTGATGACGGTTGCGGCACTCGAATGAAGGCCGGATTTTCCGAGGATATATCGCGTATTCACCTTGTAATGTTTGAGAAATGTTTTGGCGTGCTCGTAAATTTCATCATGTCCCATCATGCTCACGATTCCAGTGTTCTTGCCAAATTTTGCAACGCCAATCGCGACATTTGGGGCGGTACCTGCAATTTGTGAACGCATCGTGGTGACAGGGATTTTTTTTCCGTACGTAATACAGAGTTTGCATTCTGGCGCATTCAATGCGCACATGACACTTGCATCTGGTAATAACAAAAAGGTATCGAGTTTAATATCGCCGACAGTGAGGAGGTCGAGCATATACTTTGAGTATACAAGCTCACTCGAACAACGAATAGGAAACGCGTTTGCAAACCGAATTATGTTGGCCAGCGATAGATATACCAGGGCACAAGTTTTTCGCCTTGAATGGTTTGCGCTGGCGTGCGATTGGGAAGGGGCCAGGCTTCAATGGCGACGAGTGTTTCGGATTGAAGTTCTGTTGAGAGTTTTGCAATAAATTTTTTGTACGCTTTTTGCATTAAGAACGCGACGATGAGATTGGCGTCAGAAAAATGTTTGGTAAAAAAATTTCCGAAACGAAGAGAAACATTCCGATATTTTTTTGGCGACCGGAGCTTTCGGAATAATCCGATGGCAAGCGGTAAAAGGGAAACGTCGTATCCAATACATCGAGCAGTTGGATACTTCTCCGCGAATGCAAAGAGCATCGAGCCGCTCCCGCAGCCTAAATCGTAAATTGTCAGGATTCCGTCATCTCCGCGCATGCGGGGATCCAATGAATGCACATCAAGATGCTCAATCAACAAATCCCGTTGCGCTTTCAGGGTCGGAACCCAGGGTGCAGCGAGGAGAGATCCCCACGCAAAAGACGCGAGGAGGAGAAAGACGATGATAAAAAGAATGGTTGGCATGATGATTTGTCTACGTTCCGCTCGCAGCTTTGCGGTGGGACTGCGCGCCGAGCATGCACATGAGTTGTGATTCTTCCGTGGGGGACAGGTGTCGCCATGTGCCAACGGGTAAATCACCAAGATGGATGTTCATGACTCGAATGCGCTCAAGACGTTTCACATTGACGTGCATTTCTTCGCACATTCTGCGGATTTGACGATTGCGACCCTCCACGAGGGTGATGGCAAACGATGTATCGCCCAGTTTGGTGACTTTTGCGGGCAACGTTTTGCGTCCCATAATCTCCACACCAGAACGCATCCTGTTCACAAAGTCGTCCGAAACAGTACGATCAATGGTGACGACGTATTCTTTTTCGTGCTTTCCTTCGGCACGCAAAATTTTGTTCACGACGTCACCGTCATTGGTGAGCAAAATGAGCCCAGAGGAAGCGACGTCCAGGCGGCCAACATGAAACACGCGTTCTGGAAACTTTACGGCGTCGATAATGTTGTCTTTTGCCTTTGGGTCCGACGTACAAATAATGCCGACGGGTTTGTGGTAGGCGAGGTACACGCGTTTCATGGAAGGTTTCCCAACCACCTTGCCCTGGACGACAATTTTCTCAGTTCCATCGACCTTCTGGCCGAGTTCTGCGCGTGCGCCGTTCACGATGATTTTCCCGAGCGTGATGAGGCGATCTGCTTCGCGGCGCGAACAGACGCCAGCATCGACGAGATATTTATTAAGTCGCATCGGTTCCATATTGGAGGAGTATAGACGAAAACGCTTTTTTTTGCTAGTGTTAGTGCGGTTTTCACCAGAAGGCCATCCCCGCTGCGCATCCCGCCCCCCCATCTTCGGAGACACTCATGATCAACATTTCTCTGCTCCAGAATGCTCTTACAATGCTCGGAGAGGTGATCGCGAACTACGATGGTCATCAGCAGAACAGTGAGGCTGGTCGCTTACGGGTGTTGTTCGAAGAGGCGATCGGCGCGCCGCACCCGCAGAGGAACGAGATCCTCCGCCTTCTCAGCCGAAACCCTCTCATGGCTCGAGTCCTGGAGGAGCGTCTCCTCAAAGAGGCGGCGTAACGCCAGCCTCTGCACGACGAAAGACGGCCTCCCAGGGGCCGTCTTCGCAATTATGACTTCTTTTTCAACGCTCTTTTCACCGCTTTGATAATCCACGGTGCGGTGAGGTGGTAGTGTTCTAGGAGTTCTTCTGGCGTTCCGGATTGTCCAAAAACATCCTCGAGCCCGACGCGGATCACCGGAACGGGGAACTCTTCTGCGAGGAGCTCACACACCGCGCCGCCCAGACCAGCAGCTTTTTGCGCTTCTTCAACGGTAACGATGGATCCGCAATCTTTCGCCGCCTTCACGATCGTTGCGTTATCCAAGGGCTTGATCGACGCGACATTAATGACGCGGGCAGCAAGCCCTATTTTTTCAAGGTCGCGCGCTGCTTTGAGTGCTTCGTACACCTGTGGACCACAGGCGATGATCGCGACATCGTTCCCCTTGGTAAGAACTTGTGCCTTGCCCACGATGAATGGGGAAGCTTTTGTGGTAAAAACGGGCGTCGCTTCGCGGCCGAGGCGGATATACACGGGTCCGTCAATTTCCGCTGCAGCGATAGTGGCTTTTTCCGCTTCGATTGCATCACACGGGCATAACACGGTCATATTTGGCAACACGCGCATGAGGGCGATATCCTCCGTCATTTGATGCGTTCCGCCATCCGGACCTACAGAAACACCGGCGTGCGCGCCTACAATCTTCAGGTTTACGTTTTGTAAACATCCTGTGGTGCGGATTTGTTCCCAGTTTCTGCCGGGGGAGAATGCTGCGTAGCTCGCGATGAAGGGGATTTTGCCCGCAAGCGCCATGCCTGAGGCAATCGCGGCGAGTGATTGTTCGGAAACGCCCATTTGAATAAAGCGTTCAGGAAAGTTCTTTTTGAATTCAAGTACGCGTGTTGATTCGCTTAAGTCTGCGCAGAGCGCAATGACGTTTTGGTTCCGTTGCGCGGCAGTGTTGAGCCCATGGCCAAACCCATCTCGCGTTGGCGCGAAGGCAAGGGTTTTGCCAAAAAGGTCACGAACAAGTTTTGCGGTAGCGAGCACGGACATAATTATTTCCGACGTTTCTGACCAGATTGGCGACGCATGAAGAGGCGCGTCATGAGCCACACGATCGCGACCGGAATGCCGATCGCGATGCCGAGAATCAACGCCCAGATCAGCACACTCACAAGTTGCTGCCCGAGTGTAATGACGAAGTCAATTGCACGTTTTGCGTCACGCATGGGATCGAACTTCGTGTCCCCAGCGGTAGAGACAGACGTTTCTTCGCTGAGTGACACGGAGATGGTTGCGAGGTCTGTGCGATCCGCGAGATAGGTGATCTGTCCTTGGAGCGACTCGATATCCGCTCGCACATCGGCAAGATGTTCTTGGACGGCGAGTACTTCGCCAACGGTTGTGGCGCTCTCCAGAATGTTGAGGTATTGCGCTTCCTGCGCCTGGGCTGCCGAGAGTCGAGCTGCGAGATCGATGTATTGCGCGGTGACGTCTTCGCCGGACACGGATTCTGTATTGACATGTGCGCCGAGCAGCTGAATGTCAGCCATCGCTGTTTCGAACACTTCTGTAGGAACACGGATAATAATGAATGCAGACGCCTCGCCAATTTCATTGTCGGACAGCGTTGAGGTTTGTACAAATCCCTGGAAGCTCATTGCAAGAGCTTCAATATCGGTGACGGTCGCCGCAACGTCTTCGGTTGTCATGTCTATCGCGCCGGTTTTGATGACACGTGGTTCAGTATTCGGGGTAGCGGCGGGTGACATCGCGATATCCATGGCGGCGCTTGGGATTGGGGTGCCGTCGCTGGCGACAGGAATAGTACGGCCGGTAACAATTGGGGCTTCATCGGCGTCGAACCACTCTGCCATCATTGGCGCCTGGACGGTGCGCGGTGTTCCGGAGGCGATAATGAGCGCAAGAACGATGAGGGCACCGCACGTCACAAAAGTGACTTTGACAAGGTTTTTCACGAACGATTCGGTATTCATAGGGTTTCGTTGTTTATTTTGCCGTTGAGCGTGCGGAGATCCTTGAGCGCGAGTGTGAGCTCTGTGCGATCTTTCGGTGGTTTGCCGTGCCAACTTGGCTCGCATTCCATGAACGAAACACCCTTACCCGGGATGGTGTGCGCGATGATGACGGTGGGTTTTTCCCACGTGCTTTCACCCCGATCGCATGCGGCGATGATGTCGCGGATATTATGTCCGTCAATTTCCAGAACATTCCATCCAAATGCAGCAAATTTTTCGTGGAGCGGTTCGACCGGCATAATGTCTTCCGTGTACCCGTCGATTTGAATGTTATTGCGATCAATAATCCAGGTAAGATTATTAAGCCGATATTTTGCAGCGAATAGTGCGGCTTCCCAGGTAATCCCGCATTCCAGTTCGCCGTCGCTCATGACGCAATACGTATGCCAGGTTTCACCGTTCATTTTTGCGGCATATGCGGTGCCTGCAGCTTGAGAAGATCCGTCGCCAAGCGGCCCGGAAGTATTCTCGAGCGCTTTCATGTGCAAAAATTCGGGGTGCCCTTGCAGACGTGACCCAAATTTTCTCAAGGTCGCGAGCTCTTCAATGGGGAAATATCCCGCACGAGCCATGGTTGCGTATCGTACAGGAGCAATATGACCATTACTCAAAAAAAGGCGGTCGCGATCTGGCCAGGATGGTTTTTTGGGGTTGTGTCGAAGAATGTGGAAATAGAGCGCAGTGAAAATGTCCGCCATGCCGAGTGGGCCGGCGCTGTGCCCACTCTTTGCCTCAACAAGCATGCGCAAAATATCCTGGCGAATGGTGTTCGCGAGAAGCTCAAGTTTGCGGACGCCGTCGTCTGTGATTGCGGCGACTGTGTGATTACGTGCTGGCATGTGTGTAGTATAGCAAGAAACAAAAAATCATCCGTGTTGAGCGGATGATTTTTTGAGAAATTATTCTCGCACGTAAATGGCTCCGGTGTTGCCGCTGTCGTAGCTATCAAAGAAGGTGTATGTTCCTGCTTCATCGAAGCGACGAACGAACGTTCCGTCTGCGGACATCGTGCCGGTACCCCAGGTAAGGTCGTCGGCTGTTGCAGTGTGCTTTTCACTGTCTGTGTTCGTGAAGCGCACGGTTTCGCCAACATCGATCGTGACATCAATTGGGCTGTAACCATTGCTGGTGATTTCGATTTCTGCTGGTGCGGTGAGGCTTTTATCGATATTAATCGTAGTTGCAAAGCTCGAGTTGACGATATCGGCGTCTGAAGTGCCGATTTCGTCATCGCTCACAGTGTAGTTTGAAAAGAATCCATCTGGAACGTCATCAATCATGGTGTTCCAGGTTGATCCGTACATGAGCGTTGCTGTCGCTTCGTCCGCAACCGGTCGGAGCGTGCCGCCATCTGTTACAAAATACACTCGTGGATCGGTGTTGATCTTAATCATTCTCGATCCTGGCTTGTATGTGACGTTTCCGCCCATTTGAATTTTGGCCAATTCGGCGTCCGTGAGGAACTTCACGTCGTCAAAATTCTCGTACCACGTGAAATACGTTTTGTCGTTCGGGAAGACGTAACGGAATCCGTCGGCTCCCATGTAGTACACCGCTGAGAACGATGTTCCGCGAATTAAATCGCCGGAATTTACCGTGGTTGCTGCGCCAGCACGATTGACGTGCCAGAGCGTTGCGCCGCCCATAATGGCGATAACAGCAACAAAGGAACCCAAAACTGAAATTGCGCGTTTGGTCATAGGATAATTACTAGTCATAGTATAGCAAATCTTTTTTTAGTCGTGAAGCACGGCATGGTGGATGAGGTGTTCGTAACTTTCTTGCGGATGTGACGTTGCCCAAATGGCGCTTGCTGTCACCAGTGATGTCGCGCCACGTTGAAATATACCCGCAGCGTTTTCTTTTGTAACACCGCCATCGACGGAGATGTGGAGAGCGGGGTGTTGCGCGTGGAGACGTTGCACCTTTGCAAGAATCGGTTCACCAAGAAATGTGCGCCCAGAAGCTCCTGGCTCCACGCCCATGAGTAGCACGCGATCTGGCAGTTCGGGAAGTACGGTGAGGAGATCTGTTGACGTCGCTGGGCAACATGCGATGCCGAACTCGAGATCGAGGCCACGAATGCGGTGGAGGAGTTCGTCCAGTGACCGATCAATTTCTGCGTGCACAATGGCGCGAGTGGTTTGCGGAATCATTGTCTTCCAGTGTTCAATCACTGGCAGGGGGTTGCGGACCATGCAGTGCAGTTCGATTGCGGAAGGAAACGAGAAATCCTGGCGTAATGGTGCGTGTGCTGCGGCACGTATTGCTGCCGGATCCCAGAAACCTGTTGTATGAAACATCGAGCCATCTAAGATATCAATATGCGCAGTTATGCCGGGCTGCCAAAAACCGGGGAATGTGAGGCGCTCGCGAAATGTTTCCGCGTCATCGGCAAGCACCGCGGGAAGAATTTCGATCATAAGGGCTATTCAATGGTTTCAAGAGAAGTGATTTCTTCGCTTCGTCGGACATGACGGGCTTCTGTCGACGGCGCTGTGGTGAGGAAGGTATCGACAATAGTAAAAATGTCATCCTGCACGGAAACGGTGCTTGGAAGGCAGAGCACGTTACCGTGATCGTCGAAGCGGAGACTTTTTGCTGCAGGAATGGAAAAGCCAATACCTGCACGAATGCCGTCGAATTTGTTTGCCGCAATACACATGCCTTCTGCACTACCGCAAAACAGGATGCCGAGCGATCGCGGATTGCTGCGCACGACATTTGCCACCCGCGCAGCATACACGGGGTAATCGTCGTGTGGCTCAAGCTCATGCGCACCAAGATCTTCCACCTCGAACCCCGCGCGTACCAAGTGGCGCTTCACGCTTTCTTTCAACGCAAACCCCCGATGATCCGCACCGAGGTAAATAAGGGAAGGAGAGGCCATGCTTCAAGTATAGCGGAAATCGACGAGCACAGCCTCCGAAAACAAAGAGCGCGCTGGGCTGCGCTCCTTGGAACGGTCGAAACCGTTGGGAGCGCA
>CAYMYA010000018.1:8811-14486 GCA_964394565.1 uncultured Gammaproteobacteria bacterium | reverse complement strand
AAGCTGGTAATCCTATGATGACTGATCCAATTTCCGACATGCTCACCCGTATCCGTAATGCGAGTGCAACTCGTGCAGCGGTGGCTGACATGCCGATGTCACAAATGAAATTCGCCATGGCAAAGATTCTTGAAAAAGAAGGATATCTTTCTGGCGTTGAAACATTTCAAGATGGCTCGAAGCCAATGCTTCGCGTCAGATTGACGTATCGTGAAAATGGCGAACCAGCGATTTCGTCCATTGTTCGCAAGAGTAAGCCGAGCTGCCGTGTGTATGTGAAGACCGATGATTTAAAAATGATTCGTTCTGGTCTCGGGTTCGCGATTGTATCGACGCCAAACGGTTTGATGACGAACAAAGAGGCTCACAAGCGTCGTTTGGGCGGTGAACTTATTTGTGAAATCTACTAATATGTCTCGCATTGGAAAAAAACCGGTGTTCTTGCCCTCGGGCGTCACCGCAACAATTGATGCAGGCGTGGTCACCGTGAAAGGACCAAAAGGGGAGTTGTCTCTTGTTCTTCACCCACATGCTCGTGCGACGGTTTCTTCTGAAGAAGGAAAAGAGCGCGTTGATGTCACGGTGAATGATCCAGAGCGTGAAGATCGTGCAATTTGGGGTACCATGCGTGCGTTGATTGCGCAGAAGGTTACTGGAGTCTCTGCGGGGTATTCGAAAGCTCTTGAACTCAACGGTGTTGGTTTTAAGATGAGCCTCCAGGGAACGACACTCGTCTTTGCGCTTGGGTTTTCGCACGAGGTAAAATTTGTTCTTCCTGATGGAATCACCGCAAAGATTGAAGGTAATGTCCTGACAATCTCGGGCATTGATGCTGTGGTGGTCGGAAAAGTAGCTGCAGAAATTCGTGGGATGAAGAAACCTGAGCCATATAAAGGCAAAGGGTTCCGCTACACGGATGAAATTATCCGTCGTAAGGCAGGTAAGGCCGCGAAGAGCGATTAATCTCTCCTATGTTGCGAAAGAATATCCTCGCGAAACGTCATGGTGCAAAACGTCGCGCCATCCGTACACGCGCAAAAATTCACGGTACTGCTTCACGCCCACGTCTGACGGTATTCCGTTCAGACAAGCATATCAGTGCTCAGGTGATCGATGATGACACGGGTCGCACCATTTGTGCCGCGTCTGATTTGAAGATGCCAGTAAGCGATAAGCCGATGGTGCGTGCAGCGCAAGTTGGTGCTGCTCTCGCGAAAGCTGCAGTGGCCGCTGGTGTGACGACAGTGATCTTTGATCGTGGTTCGTATATTTATCATGGTCGTGTCGCGGCAGTCGCTCAGGCGTGCCGAGATAACGGTCTTCAGTTCTAACCTATGACTGACGTAGCAAAAACAACAGCGCCAGCAGCAACCGGAGCTGCACGACCAACGTATGGGGCGAATCGTGGTGGAGCAGGTCGTGGCGGACGTCCAGGTCAAGGCGGTGGAAACCGTGGAGGCGATGCGCGTGGCAAAGGTGGTGGTCGTGGCGGACGTCGCGATGACCGTGAGCCGCGAGAATTCGAACAGAAAATTCTCGAGCTTGCTCGCGTGACGCGTGTGACTAAGGGTGGAAAACGCATGCGTTTCCGTGCGAGTCTCGTGATTGGCGATCGTCGTGGCCGTGTTGGCTTTGGTGTCGCGAAGGGTGCAGACGTTGCAATGGCGGTTGAAAAAGCATTCCGTCAAGCAAAGAAAGCCTTAATTACGGTTCCCTTGGTGAAGGAAACGATTCCGCATGAAGTTTTGAGAAAGTTTGCGGCGGCATCTGTGCTTTTGAAACCAGCTCCACAGGGTACTGGACTCAAGTGCGGCGGGCCAACGCGTGTGGTTTTGGAACTTGCTGGTGTGCCAAACGCGGTGTCTAAGTTGATGGGTTCAAGCAACAAGATTAACAACGCAAAGGCAACGTTCATGGCGCTCGCAGCATTGCGAAAACCTGACGCACAGCCTGTAACGAAGGCATAATATGGCCATCACACTTACAACCCTCCGTTCAGCATACGGTGCAAAGCGCGGCAAGCGCCGTGTTGGTCGTGGCCTTGGCTCGCGGGGCACAACCGCTGGTCGCGGACAAAAAGGTCAGAGTGCACGTTCCGGTGTTGGTGGTTTGGCGCGCCTCGGTTTGCGCCACACCATGCTCGCAACCCCAAAGATGCGCGGCTTTAAGTCCATTGCTCCAGTGGTACAGTCGGTGAATATTCACTCGATTGCATCCAAATACATTGCTGGGGAATTTGTGACGCCATCAACCTTGATGAAAAAGGGCTTGATTGCGGATAAAACACTCCCAGTAAAAATCCTCGCAAATGGAGAGCTCTCCGTCGCGGTGACGGTGAAGCATTGTGCAATTTCCGCTGCAGCATCTGCAAAGGTTAGCGCAGCGGGCGGCTCAGTGATCGTCTAGCTTCTTGAACATGTATGGAAACCTTGAAACGCATCCTTCGCACGGCAGAAATTCGCAATGCGCTCCTGTTTCTTGTGTTCGTTGTGGTGGTCTTCCGCATCGCGGCGCACGTTCCGGTTCCGGGTATTGATGCTTCTGCATTGGCATCGCTTCTTGCGGGCAACCAGTTTCTTGGGCTTCTCAACATGTTTTCCGGTGGCACGCTTGGTAACTTTTCTATCGTTGCCTTGGGTGTTTCGCCGTATATTACGTCATCAATCATCTTCCAGCTGCTTGGCATGATCTTTCCAAGCATCGAGGAATTGCAAAAGGAGGAGCAGGGTCGTCAACGTATGAACCGTTGGATGCGCGTCGCCACGGTGCCGCTCGCTTTTTTGCAGGGGTTTGGTGTACTGAAACTTCTGGAATCCAGTGCAGGTGGCAGTGCGGTGTTGAACGGCTGGACATTCATGTTAGCAATGCTCTCTATGGCTGCAGGAACGATATTCCTGATGTGGCTTGGGGAATTGGCAACAGAGCGTAAAATGGGCAACGGAATTTCGTTGCTGATTTTCGCTGGAATCATGGCTGGCATGCCAAGTGCGCTTGCACAAATCTTTGCCACATATACATCCGCTGACACGTTGAATTTGGTGCTTTTCGTGGTTTTGGCACTGGTGACGATTGTCGGGGTGGTGGTGGTTTCAGAAGGGCAGCGCAATATTCCGGTGCAATACGCGCGGGGCGGCGCACAGGCATCTGGAAAGATTCAATCATCTTTGCCATTGCGATTGAATATCGGCGGAATGATTCCAATTATCTTTGCGCTTTCCATGGTGGCGCTACCGCCGCTTTTGGCGCAGTTTTTCTTGCAGGCTAGAACAGAAGTGTTGCGTACTGGCGCAGAATGGGTAATTACCGTGTTTGAAAACAATACATTCTACGCAGTGTTGTACTTCGCGCTCGTCTTTGCTTTTACGTTCTTTTACGCATCGATCGTGTTCCGCCCAGATCAGATTGCTGAGAACTTGCAAAAGCAAGGCGGCTTCAT
Source organism: uncultured Gammaproteobacteria bacterium (assembly GCA_964394565.1). Lineage (GTDB taxonomy): Bacteria > Patescibacteriota > Patescibacteriia > UBA9934 > UBA9934 > CAIKHN01. Next base: position 11,050 of record CAYMYA010000018.1, on the reverse strand, counting down.
TCCTGGCGTTCGCCCAGGTGAACAAACCACAAAGTACTTACAGTGGGTGATGAACCGTTTGCTCCTTTCCGGTGCACTGTTCCTTGGTATCATTGCTGTGTTACCAAACATCGTCCAAGGTATTACTGGGAATCAAAGCCTTGCGATCGGGGGTGCGTCGATGATCATCGTGGTTTCCGTCGTTATCGACATCGTCAAACAGGTCCAATCACAGCTCTCCATGCGTTCGTACGATGTGTAGACCATATTCAGGAAGCGGCCTTCAGGGGCCGTTTTTCTGTTTTAAATTCCTTCATAATCCTGTACCATCCTTTTGTATGCATCGAATCTTTCTCCTGGGGCCGCAGGGGTGCGGGAAGGGCACGCAGGCGGCAATTCTGAGTAAGCGTTTAGGGGTTCCAGCGCTTTCTATGGGCCAACTGTTGCGCGATGCCGCAGCAGGAACGAATGATCTCGCGGAGCGCATTCGGGCGATTCAAGCGCGAGGGGATTTGGTTCCCGGATCGATTGTGGTTGAGGTGCTCAGACAACGGCTTGAGCAATCTGATACGAACGATGGATACATTCTTGATGGGTTTCCGAGAAATCAAGATCAGTATGATGCGTATGCGGCGCACGATGTTCCGACCGCTGTGGTGGTGATTGATGTTCCTCGGGAAGAGTCTGTGCGACGTATTCTCAATCGTGCTCGTACGGAACATCGCGTTGACGATACGCCGGAAGTGATTGAACACCGTTTGAATCTGTATTACGAAGTGACGAATCCGATGATTGAGCACTATCGTGAACTTGGACTCGTTCGAGAAGTTGATGGAGTCGGAACCATTGAGGAAGTGTCAGACCGCATTTACGGCATTTGTACTAAAGAAGGCGGTTGTTAATATGGCGAAAATCAAAACAGCAGAAGAAATTGAACGCATGCGCAAAGGCGGGGCATTATTGTCTCGAGCGCTTCAGGCTGCGGTGGATGCAGTGAAGCCGGGCGTCACGATGCGCGAGCTCGATACCATTGCACGCAGTGTGATAGAAGCCGGTGGTGGCACGCCATCGTTTCTTGGGTACAAAGGCGGGGGGAGTGTGCCGTTCCCGTCGACCGTGTGTATTTCGAAAAATCATGAAGTAGTGCACGGCATCGGCACGCGCGATGTGGTGTTGAACGAAGGGGATATTGTGGGGTTGGATATTGGGTGTTGGCTTGAGGGGTTGTGTACGGATATGGCGGTTTCTGTGCCGGTTGGATCGGTTTCTGCAGAACGCATGACGTTGCTGCGCGTCACGTACGAATCGATGATGGCTGGGGTAGGTGCGGCAATGATTGGGAATACGGTGCTGGATATCGGTGGCGCGGTGGAGTCGGTGATTCCGAAGAAGACATACGGTATTGTGAAGTCCTTGGTTGGCCACGGTGTCGGGCACGCGGTGCACGAAGCGCCGAACGTTCCAAATTATCGCGATGACCATTTCCCTGCGGTGAAGATTGAAGAAGGTATGTGTCTTGCTATTGAGCCGATGGTGACGCTCGGCACGGACGACGTTGAAGTTTCGGATGACGATTGGACTATTGTGACGGCGGACGAGAGCGATGCGGCGCATTTTGAAGTGACGATTGCTGCACTGCCGACGGGACCAGAAATTCTCACGCCAGTACCACGTGTACGCGGCGTTACCGCATAACTATGAAAAAAGACGATATCATTGGGGGCGCATTTCTCCTTACAGCAATTCTTGGGCTTGGTGCATTTTTTCTGTTTGCGGAGAATGGATCGGAACTTGCCTATGGCCCCGTAGAAATTCCAGGAAGCACGATCGCAGCGACCGCGTCTGGAGATGGGGAAGTTGAAGCAATTGTAACGCTTATCGAGCCCGGTTTTGTCACAATTCACCAGTCGATCGGCGGAGCGCCGGGTCCAATTCTTGGAACATCCGGGTATCTTGAGACCGGTGCTGATGTTGGTGTAACGCTGATGCTCTCGGAGCTTATGGAAGCGGGAACAACATATGTCGCACTGTTGCATGTTGATGATGGTGACGAGCGATTTGCGGCGTCCGAAGATATGCCGGTGACAAGCGGCGGAACATCGGTTCGCGCAGATTTCATTAGCCCATAACATGAAATATCTCGGCATTGATTTTGGCTTACGAAAGATCGGTATCGCGTCCGGTGATGACGAGACGAATTTAGCATTTCCGATTGGGAATATCGACGGGGGAGCTGAAGCGATCGCGACGATCATCGAGG
>CAYMYA010000018.1:0-8711 GCA_964394565.1 uncultured Gammaproteobacteria bacterium | reverse complement strand
ATCATTCTCCAGGCTTTCCTCGATGGCGACCGCGGACTCACGATCGATTCCGCGCAGCGACGGGAGGATTGATTTATGCGCATCGACTTTTTATTTAGCGAAGACTTTGAAGTGAAGCGTATTCAGAACACGCTTCGCGCCATGCCCTGGTTTCGTGAGCACGGATATCGTCCATATTTGCCGGAAGGCATAACAGAAGATGCATCTGGGGACGTGATCCAGTCGTGTGTCCATGAGACGTTTGACGTGGAGCCGTATCAGGAGCGCGAGCACACGCTTCTCGACGAGTTGGCGTCGTATCAGGAGAACTGGGACGCTGCAATTGCTCAAACATTTTCCGCTGCACCAGAGTCGATCAATGTTTTTCTCACACGCTACGGAGTTGATGGGTCATACAACCCACCAAACACGGTTGTGTATAGCCTTCGGGATTCTGATGGAATTGTGACCGTGTTTCATGAGATTGTGCATTTGTGTATTCAGGAGGATATTAATCGATTTGGCATTGAACATTGGGTGAAGGAACGTATCGTTGATCGTGTTTTGCACGCTGCGCCGTTTGCATTCCTTCACGATGCGCCCTGGCAGCGGAATTATCGTGGCGCGGAAGATGTCGTCGATGCCTTGTTTGAGCGGCATTTCTTTTCAAATCGTGAGCGTTTTTACTCAGAGCTTACGGTTCTATCGTCTCGCCGAACTCCTTAAAAGCCTTTTTTGCGCTATGTGGTCCACAGTAAAAACCACCGGACTCGTGCTGACCACCTCGCCATTCCGGGAAGCGGATCGGCGGTATTCGGCGTTGACGCCGGAGTATGGGAAGATTGAGTTTGTGGGGAGGGGTGCACAGAAGCCAAGGGCAAAGCTCGCGGCACACTTAGAGCCGTTTGCGCTCGTCGACCTTGAAATTGTGCGTGGTGCACGATCGACGATAATCGGTGTTGAGCGCTCCGAGGCGTTCGGAAGAATTCGCGGAAGTCTCGAGCATCGCCTTTTTGCACAGACGCTGTTTACGATGCTTGAGAAAGCAATTCGGCCAGATCTGTCGGATCCTGAGTTGTTCGATGAAATCGTCGACGTGGTGCGGTTTCTTGATGCGCAGGAAACGCTGCCGCAAACGCGAAGTACATTCCTCCTCGGTGCGATGATTCTCCGATTACTTCGTCGACTCGGGTACGATGTTGAGATTCATGATTGTCTCGGATGCAGAAATATCGTCATGCCTCTTGCATTTCGTTGGCATGGAGGACGCGGAGGATTGGTGTGTACAGATTGTGTAACAACCAAACGCGAGGATTGGTTTGCGGCGCGGCCGATCGACGAAGAGATTGTGACCCTCATGCGCCTTGGGCGTGACACATCATTTGCCGATCTCGTAAAATATCCCCTTAAAGGCGATCACGTCGAACAGTTCGCTCAGTGCGTCCATGATGTTTACGCCTACCACGTTCCCGGAGAACTTACCATGCCGTTTTGGGCGGGGATTCGCGCGGTAGTTTGAAGAGTTTTGCATTCGTGTTACACTCTTTTTACTGATCGCACCGTGTGACAGCGTGCGGCGGTGGCAAACAACCATCGAATCAGAGGGGAGTGAAAGAATGAGTCCGTCAAAATTTTGACGGAGAAGTACGGTGGCACCGCGAGTAATTTCGCCCGTACAGCTTCATGATTAATCAATCGTGATTCTGTACAGGCGAATTTTCTTTTTATGACATACATCTCACAACTCGCATCCATGGTCGGGCAAGAAGTTGAGCTCAAGGGTTGGGCATATAACTTCCGTTCGAGTGGAAAGATTTACTTCCTCCAGTTCCGCGACGGTTCGGGACGGGTTCAGGTTGTGTACTCGCCGCAGGATCTCAGTGCTGAAGCGTGGGAATCACTCCAGGGCGTTCGAATTGAATCGTCCGTTATTGTGAAGGGTATTGTGAAGGCGGAGCCTCGTTCACCATCGGGGTTTGAGATTCAGGGAACCGGATTTACGATGGTGCATGTTGCGCCAGAGGATTATCCGATCGGGAAGAAAGAACATGGGCCAGATTTTTTGTTCGAGAACCGTGATCTCTATCTCCGTTCGCAAACGCCGTGGGCTGTGCTCCGTATTCGCGATCGCGTGTTCTTTAGTATCGAGCAATTCTTTCATGAAGAAGGATTTATTCGTTTTGACACGCCAATTATCCAGCCAACAAGTTGTGAGGACACCACGCAGCTTTTCACGGTGGATTATTACGGCGAGCCAAAGTACTTGTCGCAGTCCGGTCAGTTGTACAGCGAAGCGGGAATTATGAGCTTCGGCAAGGTGTACGACTTTGGTCCGGTCTTCCGCGCGGAGAAGAGCAAGACGCGTCATCACTTGAGTGAATTGTGGATGATGGATGCGGAAATGGCGTACTTCGATCAAACGATGAACATGGACGTGCAGGAGAAGATGGTGAAGCGCATTGTTGGCGACGTGCTCCGTGATTGTCGGGAAGAGCTGAAGATTTTGGAACGCGATACCACAATTCTCCAGCGCCTTGTCGACGAACCGTTTGTGCACCTGAAGCATGCCGAAGCAAAGCGGATTCTTGCGGAAGAGAAGCTTACGGAAGAGCCGGTTGAAATGTTGGGCGACATGTCGACTGCCGAAGAAATTGCGCTCGGAAATAAATATCAGCTTCCGGTGTTTATCGAGGATTATCCAGCAGAGATCAAGTCGTTCTACATGAAGCGGTACACGGATGACAGGGGAGCGCTTCGTGCTCGATGTGCCGATCTCATCGCGCCTGAAGAGGGTAGGGAAATTATCGGCGGCAGTCAGCGCGAAGAGAGTTACGAGGCGCTGAAGCAAGAGATTCTCGATCGAAACTATCCGTTGGCCGAGTACGAGTGGTACTTAAACACGCGGAAATACGGCAGTGTGCCGCACTCCGGATTCGGTATTGGCCTTGAACGAACCGTCCGATGGATCACTGGCGTGCATCACATTCGCGAAACCATTGCATTCCCACGCATGCTCAATCGTTCGACACCGTAACAAACTCAGTTTGTGACGAACTTAGTTTGATTCTAACTTAGTTTGTTTCTCGATTATGAAAAATCGCACATTTGTTACTGAGCTTCCGCTACACATGGGTCAAGAGGTCACGATGGGCGGATGGTTACATAATCTCCGTGACATGAAGAACTTTGGTTTCGCGATTCTTCGCGATCGCACCGGACTTGCGCAGGTGGTGCTTGAAGCTGCGCATCTTGAGCAGCTCAAGGGCTTGCAGCTCGAAACGGTGATTAAGGTGACCGGTCTCGTGAAAGAGAAAAAGAGTAAGGATCCGAATGTAAAGGAGGTCGAGGTGCAATGCACGAGCCTCGAAATCCTCTCACCGGTCGTCGACACTCCACCAGTGGAAATCAGCAAGCCTGATCTCGATTTGAATCTTGACACGCTTATTGATAACCGCGTGATCACGCTGCGCCACCCAAAGCAGCGCGCGATTTTCAAGGTGCAGGCTGCACTCGTGAAGGGGTATCGAAGCTATATGGAGCGCCAAGGATTTACCGAGATTTTCTTTCCGATTCTTGCGGGTGCGGCGAGTGAAGGTGGGGCGGAGTTCTTTAAGGTTGACTATTATGGTCGCGAAGCGACGCTCACGCAGTCGGCGCAGTTGTATAAACAGATTACGATGGGTGTGTACGAAGGGGTATACGGATTATCGTACTCGTTTCGTGCGGAGAAGTTCGCCACGTCACGTCACCTGACGGAATTCAATCAGTTTGAATTTGAGTTGGGATTCGTGGAGAGCATGGATGAGATTATGGATCACGCGGAAGCCGTGATTCGTGAAATGATCCGAATCGTCGAGCAAGAATGTGCGATGGAGCTCAAACTCCTCGAAGTTGCCCTGCCCCCGCTTGGCGATGCGTTTCCACGTATTCCGCTCAAAAAGGCGCTTGAGGTGTATCGAGATGAAGGCGGTGTGGACGAGACGTCGGAACCAGACTTATCGCCGGCAGGGGAGCGATGGCTTTCCACCGTGTGGGCGCCAAAGCATTACGGTTCGGGATTCGTTATGGTGACGGATTACCCGACATCCAAGCGTCCGTTCTACGCCATGCGCGATCCAAATGATCCAACGAACACGATCACGTTTGACCTCGTTGGTTTCGGAAGCGAAATCATTTCCGGCGGCATGCGTGTGAACAAGTACGATGAGCAAGTGCAAGCGCTGAAGGATAAAGGGCTTGATCCGGCACAGTTTGAGGATTACCTCATGATGCACAAGTACGGCATTCCGCCAGAAGGCGGGTTCGGGATGGGATTGCAACGCCTCACGCAAAACATCCTCGGCCTCGCGAACGTCAAAGAAGCCACCATCTTCCCCCGCGATGTTCAGCGATTGCGTCCATAACGCTCGCACGCTTCAGATGTATTATTAAAAACATCATTCAAACTTAGTTCGTGACAAACTAAGTTACGCGCAAACTAAGTTTAAATTCTTCCCTATGCATTTTCGTTCCCAATTTCTTGCGACGGTTGCGATGTTCAGTCTTGTGCTCGGGTTCGTGCCGACTACCATTGTCCGTGCAGCAGCGGGTACTAGTATTTCCGCAGGTGATCTCATTCGTGGTGAAACATTTTCCGCGGTATATTATTATGGTGAAGATGGTTTTCGGTATGTGTTCCCAAATGATAAAACGTACTTCACGTGGTACGAAAATTTCGATGACGTCAAAATGATTAGCGATGCAGAGCTCGCAACGATCCAAATGGGAGGGAACGTGACGTATCAACCAGGACCGAAGATGGTTAAAATTAACAGCGATCCTAAAGTGTATGCGCTTGGTATGTACGGAACGTTATATTGGGTTTCCAGTGAGGAGGCAGCTTTGGAATTTTATGGCGAGGATTGGCAGTCGGATATCGACGATATTCCAGATGCATTTTTCGGCAATTACACACAGACTGGAGAAGTATTTACATTGTTGATTGCCGCAGAGGTTGCTGCATACAGGTCGCTTCCCGGTTTGTTTACAATCTCTTTCGATAAAGGGCTTTCGGATTACACCGAAATTGTTATAAAAAATAACGAATTCACACGAACGGATCTTGCTGATAGCAGCACAATCACGATCGATGCTGGTCAAACGGTGCTTTGGAGAAATGACGATTCTGTGAACCACACTGCAACGGCGGATGATGGGAGTTGGGGAACGGGAACGATAAAACCTGACGGTTGGTTTGTTCGTCGTTTCGATGAGCCAGGAACCTATACGTATTTCTGCAGCTACCACCCGGAAATGACTGGAACAGTGATCGTGGAAGAGGTATTGACGATGTAGGATCTGACGAGAAACGCAAAAACAAGTCAAAAGGGCTTGTTTTTGCGTATTGTGATACTATTTCGCTATGGCTTTTACGATCGAACAAGAGGAATTTTCCGGGCCGTTGGCGTTGTTGCTCGAGCTGATTGATGGCCGGGAGCTTGAGATTACCAAGGTTTCATTAGCGAGGGTCGCAGATGAGTACGTTCGGTATCTCGAGGAACATGACGTGCCGAGTACGGAACTTGCGGACTTTTTGCTCGTTGCTTCGCGACTGATCTATCTCAAGAGTCGCGAGCTCATGCCGTATTTGAAAATCGATGAAGAAGACGCTGCCGCGGCGAAGCTCGAGGATCAATTACGCCTGTATCAGGAGTTTATCGCGGTTGCACTCCTGTTAGAGGAGCGATACCTTGTGAACATGATGTACCGTAGGCCATACATGAAGCCGCGTCAGGTTACCTCAGAATTTTCTCCAGCAAAAAACGTTTCTCCCGCAGCACTTTTCGATGCGTTTCAGAGTGTAGTAAAAAGGCTGGAACCGTTCTTTTCGTTCCAAGAAACTTCCTTGGAGCGTGTGAAAACCGTGGAGGAGCGTATGGATGAATTGAAAATGGTTCTGGCGACGCGTGCGAATATGCGTTTTCGCGATGTCGTCGCGAGCGCCGGAAGTAAAGTGGAGATTGTGGTAAGCTTTTTAGCGTTGCTCGAGTTGTTGCGCCGGAAGCATATTCTTGCGACGCAAGCGGCGCATGGTGAGGAGATTCATCTTGAATGCGTATGAACGATGTTGCCGCGAAAATTGAAGCATTGCTCTTTGTCGCGACGAAACCCATGACAACGAAGCAACTTGCGACGGTGCTTTCGGTACAGATTTCTGATATCGATTCTGCACTATTGGAGCTTGCTGCAGCGCGGAACATTGAGCATTCAGGAATTCATCTCGTGATTGGTGATGAGGGCATTATGTTTGCGACGAACCCCACGTTTGCGGAAGTAGTCGCCGGTCTCGTGAAAGAAGATGTCGAACCAGAGCTTACGCGGCCGTCCTTGGAAACGCTGACAATTATTGCGTATCGTGGGCCAATGACAAAACCTGAAATTGAGGCAATTCGTGGGGTAAATTGCACTTTGATTTTACGAAATTTGCTTATGCGAGGGCTTATTACGGAAGATGAAGACGTGATCAAACTTCAGCCTGTATATGGGATATCTCACGACGCGTTGCGTGCACTTGGGTTGCATAGCGTTCAGGAGCTTCCGGAATATGCATCGTTGCACACGAATGCGAAGATTGACGCATTGCTTTCTGCAGTGACGATGCCAGATAACGTATGATTTCTCGCGTCATTGCACAAATGTTACTCGCGCTCACGACGTTGCAGATTGTTCCCGTGGATGCCGCAAATTTCGAATGGAATATTGGAATTCCTACTACTCCTGCCGCGCTGAGCGCGCCGTTGTTTTCTTTAATGTCTGCCCCAACGCTTCCGCAGGCTGGGAACCGGGTTCTTCCGCCAAAAAAGACTGATCTTTCGAGTTATGGTGTGGTGACAGACGCGAAAAGCGCGATGGTGATCGACCCCGCAAGTGGTGCGGTATTGTTTGCAAAAAATGCAGATGATGTCCGTGCCATTGGGAGTATTACGAAACTCATGACCGCGCTGGTATTTCTTGATACGCGTCCAGATTTGAGCCAGTGGGTCACGATTGTGCAAGAAGATTATGTGGGCGGTGGGCGTGTATATGTACATGACAACGACGGTATCAGACTTGAGGATGTGCTTGGTGCGAGTATTGTTGGATCAGACAATACAGCGACGCAATCCCTGTCGCGCTTATCGGGAATGACATCTGAGGAGTTTATTGTTGCGATGAATACGAAGGCACGGTCGCTTGGTATGACGTCGAGTGCATTTACGGAAGTTACTGGACTGGATAGTGGGAATGTTTCTACTGCGCGTGATTTGCAGATTTTACTTGCTGAGGCAAAAAAATCTGAAATTCTTTCTGAGTTCATGACCACAAAACGTTTGCCTATTGCCCACGCAAGCGGGATTGCTGTTGTTGTGGAATCAACGGACGCACTTTTTGATTCACTCTTAAATGCGGGAGATTATCGGATTACTGGTGGCAAAACCGGATATATTCCAGAAGCGGGATATTGTTTCATCACGACGATTTCACATGATGGCGACGAAGTATTTGTTGCAGTTCTTGGCGCAAGCTCGAAGGAAGACCGGTTTGCTGACGCGAAGGCACTCGCGATTTGGGCATTTTCAACCTTTACCTGGCCGCAATTATGATAGCCGGAGAACTCTTTGCGTGGGCCGCAACGATTCCTTCCTGGATCGCAACGCTCGTGCTTTCTGCACTCCCCGTGACCGAATCGCGTCTCACGATTCCCGTTGCAATCACGGTGTGGAATATGTCGCCAGTATTGGTGTACGTTCTCGCGATGATCGGGAATGCAATCCCGTTCTTTCCTGTATTCTTTGGTTTTGCGTGGACGAAGCGGTTCGCTGAACAACATGCTCCATGGTCTGTGGTGTGGTTTGAACGGGCGCTGCATCGTGTACAGAAGAAGATCGGCACGGATTATGAACGACTAGGACTCATTGCGGTTCTGTTGTTCGTTGCAGTGCCGTTGCCAGGAACCGGTGTGTGGTCCGGATCCCTTCTCGCCGTCGCGCTCGAGCTTTCTTGGAAACGCGCTGTGATTGCGGTCTTAGGAGGAATGCTCCTCATGGGCGCCATCGTGCTCGTGCTCACACTCGCGGGAAATTCAGTTATATAAAAAATCTCCCAGGTAATTTCCGGGAGATTTTTGGTTAAATGTGTTTGAAGAGGATTGCGATGAACACTGCTTGCCCGAGGAGGGCGTATTTTAGTGGGACGTCGCCGTGTTTGCGGGAGAAGAAGTCGTGAAAGTAAAAATGGAACTTGCAAAATGCACGTAATGCTTTTGTGCGGAAGATATCGGAAAGGCCGACTAAAAGATCAGGAAGAATACTTCCAGCGACGGCTGCGGCGAAGGCAGTATTTGTTCCGTCCGTGCGCACGAGGAAAATAACCATGACCATGTACATCGCTACGACAGCGTCAACTGTGACGTATGCTATGGCGAGTTTGCGCTTTTTTTTGTGAATACGGAATAGATCTGCGAGCTGGTTATCGCCGTGGGGGATCATGTCCACGAGAAAGTGCGAAGCGGTTCCGAGGGCGAAACCGAGGAGAGGGTTTCCAACTGCGCTGCCAATTGCAGCTCCAATAGCTGCATGGGTGGTAAGCGTCATAATGGCGGCATGATAGCACATCTTGAGTTTTTCGGCGAGTACGTGCTAGAATTTGCTTCGCGTACGCCGCGGTGGCGGAATGGTATACGCGACGGACTCAAAATCCGTTTCTCGCAAGGG
>CAYMYA010000017.1:12148-15362 GCA_964394565.1 uncultured Gammaproteobacteria bacterium | reverse complement strand
TCCCGGTCTTTTCCTTCTTCCTCTTCCTCCTGTCCGGCTGTGCTGTCCCCTCGGGGGACTGCACCCAGCCCGGTGAAGACGGTCGCTTCGTGGCCGTCCCGAACTGCGGGGCGCCCGCGGATAGCGGCGGCGACACCGGCCTCGGCGACGGCGGAACCAGCGATGGTGGAACTTCCGACGGGGGGCTGCCGGATGGCGGCACTTCGGATGGCGGCACCAGCGACGGTGGCGATACCGGCGACGGTGGGACTTCCGATGGCGGAACCTCCGATGGCGGTCTGCCGGATGGCGGCACTTCGGACGGCGGCACCAGCGACGGTGGCACGGACGGCGGCACCAGCGACGGTGGCGATACCGGCGACGGTGGGACTTCCGATGGCGGAACCTCCGATGGCGGTCTGCCGGACGGTGGAACTTCCGATGGTGGCAGCACCGACGGCGGCGATACCGGCGATGGTGGAACCACGGACGGTGGGACTTCCGACGGCGGCGGTGACACCGGTGACGGCGGCATCGAAGACGGTGGAACCTCCGATGGTGGCAGCACCGACGGCGGCGACACCGGCCTCGGCGACGGCGGAACCACGGACGGCGGCATCGAAGACGGTGGCGGCGTCGATCCCATCGACACCGACCTCGACGGGTTCGCGTCCGTGGAGACCGGCGGCACGGACTGCGACGACGGGAACAGCGCCATCCACCCCGACGCCGACGAGATCTGCGACGGCATCGACAACGACTGCGAAGGCGGCGTCGATGAGGATCTCGACTTCGTGAGCTATTTCCCGGACGCAGACGGCGACGGGTATGGCGACGAGGCCGACGTCGGCTCCAGCGAGTGCGTGGATCCGGGAGCGGGCTACGCGCTCGTGGCAGGCGACTGCGACGACAGCGATGACGCCATCCATCCCGACGCCATCGAGATCTGCGACGACATCGACAACGACTGTGACTCCGAGATCGACGAGGACCTCGTCGTCCTGTACGCCGACAGCGACGACGACGGCTTCGGCCGTGACACTGCGGCCACAGACCCGCTGGAGTGTGCCGACATCGGCGGTTACATCGGGTACGCCCCGTATGGGGGCGACTGTGACGACAGTGACGACACGGTCTACCCCGGAAGCGGGTGCTGACCGTGACGCGAGCCCCTGGGCCGTCCGCAAGGATGGTTTCCAGGGGCTCTTCGCATCTGCGTTATACTTGCGTCATGATTCCGAATTTTCGTTCACTGTACCGTGCATCTGAAGAGCAGACCCGTTTTGCATATATTGCATTTACCGCACTGCTTGCCTTTGGTTTTTTAGGTACCGTGTTTTTCTCGTCGTCCCTCGTTGTTGCCGTCGTGCTCGGTATTGTCCTCATCGCGCTGACATTTGTTCGGCCGGAATGGACGCTGATGGCCTTTGCAGTTTACTTGCCGTTTGAGCCGTTTTTATTGAAATGGATTGCGGATGACGTGTATGTGTTTGCTCGATATGGTTCTGAAATCATTGTGTATCTGCTGGTTGCGGTGGTGTGCTGGCGTTTTGCGACGGGGGTAATTCAGTTTCGTCGTACGCCGATTGATGTTGCATTTGCGGTGGTGGTATTTCTTGCGCTTGCATCCGTCGTCGTGAACACGGTAACACCATGGTTTGCTCTTCTTGGTTTGCGACAAATTTTCCGGTTCGTGTTGTTGTTTTTTGTCGTGGTGTATCTGGCGCCGTCAAAAGCAACGATGCGAATTCTTGTGAGCGCGATGGTGATGATCGTTGCGTTTCAGTCCGGACTTGGCATTGCGCAATCTGTGATTGGTGAGCCGTTGGACGCGTTCTTACTTCCGTCAGCGCAGCGCACACTCGGGAGCTTGCAGTTGACTGCGGGGACGACACAGTTTTGGGATCCTGGCCAACGGGTGTTTGGGACATTGGGTCGGTACGATCAGCTTGGCACCTTCATGGCCTTTTTTCTCGTGGTGTTGGTTGCGGGATTATACGAAAAAAGCGTTCCAAAGAAACACGAGCTGCTTGCGCTTGGTATCCTTCTTCTTGGTGTTGCTGTGCTTGGGATGACGTATTCGCGTTCGGCGTGGATTGGGTTTTTGCTCGCGTTCTTATTCATCGCGATCGTCATGAAGCGCGACAAACGCGTTCTTGCTACTGCTCTTGTGGCACCTTTGCTGTTCATTGGGTACCTTTCGTTTTCTGGTCTTGTGGTGAGTCGCATTGTGGATTCCGCGGACCAATCATTTGCGGAACGAATATTTGAAGTGTTTTCTTACGCGCGGTTTTCTGGAGAATATTATGGACTTGGTCGAGTGTATTGGATTGTACAAACGGTGGTGACGGTGGTGCCTCATGCGCCGATCTTTGGGTTCGGCCCAGGAACGTATGGTGGTGGCGCAGTTGCGGCATTAGGGAACACGGAAGTGTACGATAGGCTTGGGTTGCCGTTTGGTGTGTATGGGACGGAAGGGTACATCGATAACAATTGGATGAGCATGTGGGGGGAGCTTGGAACGTTGGGGCTCGGGGCGTACCTCGTGATGTACCTTCTTCTGTTTGGCGCGTGTCTTCGCATTCATCGTGAATCGAAGGATCCAGAAGTTCGCGCGCTTGCACTTGGTGTGGCTGGCGCAATGATTGCAGTATCCATGAACGCATTTCTTGCAACGTATCTTGAAGCTCGCACGCTTGCGCCCTACCTCTGGATTTTTACCGGCGCGGTGATTGCATTTGGGAAGGAGGAGAATATTGTGTAGGTGTTATCCTTACAATTTTTTCGCATCCAGTGTTCCGTCTGTAAAATACTGTTGTTCAATATCGTACGCGAGTGCACGTTCCGCATGTATGAGTTGAAGTTGAAAGTCTGTGTTTGCAAAAACGTCGACGAATAGGGCGACGAGCTCTTCGTAAAACGTTTCGTCACCAGTCATGCGATGCCAGAAGTCTTTTCCTGCCCATACTGGGACACCCTGCTGGTCGCCGATATTTGCTTTTTGGATATTTGTGTAATGGGTACTTAAATCATCCTGCGTGCCGTATGTCAGGCAAAATGCGAATTCCGGTAAAGAATTTCGATCGTTATAGTTGCCGAGAATCAAGCGTCTTGCTGAACGCATTTCTTCAAGTGTTGGCTCGACATCGCCGGCATTGATCGTATTCGGACCGGCTTTTAATTGAGCAATAATGTTTCGTTTTGAAATTTGGTCGATAAATTCAAGATCCATTCC
>CAYMYA010000017.1:10843-12048 GCA_964394565.1 uncultured Gammaproteobacteria bacterium | reverse complement strand
TGATTTTGTCGAGAATTGTTCACACGTAACCATTGCCTATGCATTGGTTACTTTTTATAATAGGATTCTATGAACAACCCCGTGTCTGTCACGGTTGCGGCAAACACGTTAGGTATTTCCATCGATACTATTCGTCGGTGGGAAAAAAAGGGTTTAATTAAAGCGCACCGTTCGCCTGATAATTATCGTTTGTTCGATATTCATGAAATTCGTCGTGCGCAACAAAAATATCTTGAACAACCCGGGAAGAATAATTACCACATCTTACAGTGCGCAACATCAACGAAATATTCGGTTATTGATTTATTTTCCGGAGCCGGTGGAACGAGTTTAGGCATGGCGAATGCGGGTTTGCGGCATGAACTGCTTGTTGAGTGTGATGGAGATGCTGCTGCGACGTTGCGAGTGAACCGGCCGCATTGGAACATTGTGCAGAAAGACATCCGAAAAGTAGATTTTCGTGAGTATGAGGGGAGCATCGACGTGATTGAGGGTGGTTTTCCTTGTCAGGCATTTAGCTATGCTGGCAAGAAAATGGGACTCGAGGATGCTCGTGGCACGTTATTCTTTGAATTTGCTCGTTGTATCAAGGAAGTCCGTCCAAAAATTGCGATTGGCGAAAATGTGCGCGGACTCGTAAGCCACGAAGATGGTCGAACATTAAAGGGTATGATCGAAATCTTAAAAGATTTGGGGTATTCCGTTGCGTGGAAAGTATTGCGGTCTCAATATCTGGATGTTCCACAAAAGCGAGAGCGCTTAGTCATTATGGCGCTTCGCGATGATATCGCGAAGCGCGGTCATCGATATCCAAAAGAGCGAGACTACACCGTTTCGCTTCGAGATGCTTTAAACGGATGTCCAGTTTCTGACGGCCAAACGTATCCAGAAGCGAAGAGATCTGTCCTCGCTATGGTTCCTCCTGGGGGGTATTGGCGCGATTTGCCTCTTTCGGTTCAGAAAAAGTTTATGGGAGCGAGTTTTTATATGGGTGGAGGAAAGACGGGCATGGCACGTCGATTATCGTGGGACGAGCCGAGCCTGACATTAACGTGCAGTCCGGCTCAAAAGCAGACTGAGCGATGCCATCCTTCTGAAACGAGACCGCTTACCGTTCGTGAATATGCGAGAATTCAAACTTTTCCAGATGAGTGGCAGTTTTTAGGCTCAATCACTTCTCAATATAAACAGATCGGGAACGCTGT
>CAYMYA010000017.1:0-10743 GCA_964394565.1 uncultured Gammaproteobacteria bacterium | reverse complement strand
GAGGCGAAACGAAAGTTTGGGGCGGTGTTGGATGTTTTTCGACCAGACATTGTGCACGTTCATAACATCTACACGCATCTTTCCCCAAGTATTCTTTCTGTTGCACATAAGCGCGATATTCCCGTCATCATGACGGTGCACGATTACGCCTTGGTGAGCGCAAATTATTCATTGTGGGATCGCCACCGGCCAATGCGTCTTGATCATCTTGGATTGCTTGCCACGGCGCGCACGAAATATATCAAGAACTCGTTTCTTGCAACTGCGGTTTTGGAAGGTATTCGTCGTTTTCACCATGCGTTGCACGCATACGATGGTGCAATTGCGCGATATACGACGTATTCGCATTTTGTGCGTGACGTCATGGTGGATACTGGGTTTTCTCCAGAAAAGATTTCGGTTATTTCACCATTCGCGGAGCCGTTGATGGGGGAGAAATGGGGTGTAGACCCTGTGAGTCGTGATCGACGTGGCAAGGCGCAAGACACTTCCCCCTGTATTCTTTTTGCTGGGCGACTTGAGGCGTACAAAGGCGCACACGTCCTGATTGAAGCAGCAAAATATCTTCCGCAGGGTGTGAGGATCGTGTTTGCTGGTGTGGGGGCAGATCTTGAACGTTTGCAGGTGCTAGCCAAACATGATTCACGCATTGAGTTTTTAGGATTTGTTCCTGGAAATGAGCTCTGGAACCTTATGGGTCAGGCGAGTGTTGTGGTGGTTCCGTCACTTTGGCCGGAAGTATTTGGACTGGTCGCGCTGGAGGCGATGTGTCAGGGAACACCTGTGATTGTCGCAAAAAGTGGGGGATTGCCGGAGATCATCGGGTCGAGTGCTGCAGGCATTGTGGTGCCCCCTGGGGATGTACAAGCGCTTGCACGAGCAATACGAAGAATGTTGGAAGACCCAGTCCTCGCGGCGCGTATGGGAAACGCGGCCTATGTTCGAGCGAGGGAGATCGGGAATCCACAGGAACACCTTGCAAAAATCATGGAAATCTATTCTCACTGTGGATAAATACCAAAAAGTGGCGAATATTCGCCACTTTTTATGTATTCCTGATTCTGCCTCCGCATTGCTTTTTCCGGTGTTTTTTGCTACAATGGTCGGTTATGCATATTGCCATGATCGGACAAAAAGGTATCGGAACCGGGTTCTTTGCCAAAGGCAAAGTGCCTTCGGTTGGTGGTGGTGTTGAAACCCATGTGCTTGAGCTTTCCACACGGTTGGTTCGGCTGGGTCACACGGTGACCACGTATGGCCGCACATGGTACGTGCCCCGCGGAACGACGCGGGTGAACGGTATTCGTGTTGTGCGGTTGCCGAGTCTCCACACCAAACGTTTGGATACGCTTTCTCATACATATATCGCAACGCTCCATGCGGTGATGGTTTTGCGTCCAGATGTGTACCACTTCCACGGTGTTGGTCCAGCGCTTCTTTCCTGGATCCCGCGCATATTTGCGCCACATGCAACCGTGATCACCACATTTCATTCTGTTGATCGTCTTCATGAAAAATGGGGAGTTTTTGCGCGGTTCATGCTGCGTCTTGGTGAGCGTGCGGCGTTTATTTTCGCTGACGAAACGCTTGCATCGAGCAAATCGATTGTGAAGTATGCCGCAAAAGAGTATGGCCTTCGAGCAACATATCTGCCAAATGGCATTACGCCGATTCGAACGTCCATTGACCCTTTGCTTCTCTCGCCTTTTGGTTTACAACCGTTTGAGTACATCGCGATGGTGTCGCGCCTTGTGCCACATAAAAGCGCACATACACTAATTGCCGCCTGGCAGCGCGCACGTGCATTGCGGCCGGATCTTTTGCATCGGATGAAATTAGCCATTATTGGTGGCGGAGCATTTACGGATGATTATGTTCGAAAACTGCACATGATGGCGTCGCACGATGATTCGGTTGTTTTTACGGGTCATCAGCGCGGAGAAACGCTTGACGCGTTGTTTGCTGGCGCGAGTTTTATGGTGCATCCTTCAACAAAAGAAGGGCTTCCTATTGCTGTGCTTGAGGAAATGAGTTATGGAAAGGCCGTTATTGCTGCTGATATTCCTGAAACGATGGAAGTGGTGCAGGATTATGGGGTGCCGTTTCCGGTGGGTAATGTTGAAGCACTTGCTGAAGCTATTGTTGATCTCGCCGCAGACCCAATGCAGGCTGCCGCAATCGGTCACGTTGCTCGAATATTCGTGGAGGATGAATTCCATTGGGATGACATTGCGCAAGATGTTCTTGCTGTATATCGCCGACATAGCATGATTCGTGAAGGCGTGTTTGCAGTACGATAGATCTCAAGAAAAACACGAGCGCACGCTCGTGTTTTTCTTGTTGAGAAATTGATGGATGACACGCCGTGTTTCTGATACACTATGATCACTATGAAACGTGGGCTATTTTGCATTCTATTCCTCGCAGGAATATTGATGTTTTCTTTTTGTTTTTTTCCGAAAGGTGCATTTGCTGCCGCGTGTCCTGTGACGGACGGTGGCGCTGGCGACGGTGATGGGAGCGCAAACGGAACGATCACCATTAATGCGAATGCAACGTGGACACCTTCCGATGCTACGGCGTGGGATTGTTCAGGGCTTGACGTTCACGTGACGAATAGCGCAACGCTGACGTTCGCGAGTAATACCGGATCGGGGTATTATGGATGGTTGAGTGTAGATAACGTCACGATTGATCTCGGCTCAGCAATTTCTTCCAACGCACGTGGTTGCACGGCTCCTGTTTCAAACGCGGACGGTTATGGGCCGAATTCATCTAATATTTGTACCCAAGGGTACCAATACGGGGGAGGCGATTACATTACGAACGCGGCAGCGGGCGGTGCGAGCCATGGAGGAAAGGGTGGTGATGGAACGGATAACGGCACCGTGCGAGCTGGAACACATACCACGTACGGCAGCGCAATAGCCCCACTGAAATTTGGCGCTTCTGGCGCGAGCTCTTTTAGTGCAGCGGGTGGGACGGGGGGAGGGGTTGTGTATTTACAAATTACCGGAACGCTTACGTTGAATGGAAGTATTTCTGCAGACGCAACAGATGGGACATACAACGATAATGCAGGAAATCCTGTTGGTGGCGGGGGTGGCGCGGGGGGCTCTGTGTATATCACCGCGAACCATATTGATGGCACGGGATCGGTTTCTGCGAATGGTGGCGACGGTGCAAATGCAAATTATGATGGTGGAGGGGGATCTGGGGGGAGAGTTGCAATTTTTGTCACGAGTGATGGAACATTTGTTCCGTCCTCGTCAAGCATTACTGCATCGGCGGGTGCTGCCTATGGTAATGCAACTGCTGGTGCCAAGGGAACCGGATTTTTCAAACACACCACAGATAGCGTGGTGTTGATTTTTGAGGGGTTTTCTTTTGATGATACCGATTACTCATCAGCAGAATGGGTTATAGACTCTGCTGCAACAAATTTATATTGTACGACAGATGCGATTTCTCCATCGATTACGACAACAGCGGTTTTGACCCTTGGGGGAACGCTTGATTGTGAAACGTCGTCGGTTACGAGTTTTAATGTGAGTACGAGTGGAACATTTTCCGTCGTTTCAAATACGAATTGGTCGCTCGATTATGGCTCGATGGATTGGGATATTCCTGATGGGGGAAGTTATACATTTACCAACGTGACGATTACATTACCTCAGGAAAAAATATGGACGATTGATGATGCTATTGGTATCACTTTTGCGGGCACTTCCACGATCAATGCGAATATTTCATGGACGGCGCTTTCTTCGCTGACACTAAACGCAACGTCTTCGTTGGTGGCCGATGGGAAGGGATGTTTGGGTGGTGTGACAAATAATGAAGGCGGTCATGAACCAAACTCATCAAACGTGTGTGTCGATCGTGGGTCTGGTGTTGGGGGTGGTGGACAGGGTCATGGAACATCTGCTGCCGGTGGTGGACACGGGGGTGCCGGAGGTGCGAGCGCAAATGGCGCCACTGGCGGTACGACGTATGACAGCAGTACGGCGCCAGAAAAATTCGGCGCTGGTGGTGGAGCGATTTATACTCAAGACGGCGCGAATGGCGGCGGATATATTCGCATCGTTACCACAGGGGATTTGGTATTAAACGGCACAATTTCTGCAGACGGCGCTGTTGGTGGAGCGTACAATGATGGCAATACGTATGGCGCTGGTTCTGGTGCAGGAGGATCCATTTATCTTTCAATCGGCGGCGACGTATCAGGAACGACAGGGAGTATTTCGGTCGTCGGAGGAACGTCGCCCGACTACACAAATGATGCGGGTGGCGGTGGTGGTGGAAGACTGTCCATCGTGTATGGGGCAGATTCATACACGGGGACTTTGGCGGCGACGTTTACTGCTGCCACGGTTGCTGCGGGAGGCGTTGGACCAGGTTCAGCAGCAGATGGTTCGGTAGGAACGGTGAATTTTACACAAACCGTTTCGCTCGCGTCGATTGTGATTACCGATACCTCTGGGTACACAAGTGATCCCACGCCAGTGATTACGGCAACATCCGTTGGATCGACCCCAACACATATCGCGTTTTCTTGTAATGGTGGTTCGAATTGGAGTAGTTGGCTCGTGTATCCTGACGACGATGTCGTGAATGATGGCGATGGGCCTGCTTTTGATATGACAGCTGATGCAACGGGGTGTTCGGCGACGAATGAACTGAAGACTATTTCTGCAAAGGTTAAAGATTTAAGCTCAGAATCATCGTCAGTTTCAGATACGACAACATACGACACCGTTGCACCAACCGTGGTCAATGTTTCGTCAAGTAACGCAAATGGAACGTATGACGTGGATGAAGTTATTACGGTGACGGTGCAATTTAGTGATGTGAGTATGGTGGTTACGGGAACGCCGCGTATTGAGCTCGATATGGATGATACTGATCGCCAGGCGACATATTCCTCAACAAGTACCGATACACTTTCCTTCACATATACCGTGGTTACGGGAGACAATAAGGCAGACTTAGACTATACAGGGACGGGCGCATTGACCCTGAATGGTGGAACGATTTCCGATAGCGCAGGAAATACTGCAACGCTCACGCTGGCATCGCCAGGTGCTGCGGGATCTTTGGGGAGCAATAAAAATATCGTTATTTCTACCAATCAAGAGCCTACCGCGAGCACGGTTACCGCAGTTCAGGGAACTGACGGAACAAGTGACGTCACCATTACGTTCATCATGGACGACCCAGATGACGACAATACGCTCCAGGCAAAGATTGAATATTCATTGAATGGAGGGTCGTCGTGGAACGATCCGACCATTTCAACCACAGGGAGCGAAACATCCGCAACGTACGGAGATCCATCGGTGAACAACGCGGCCACGTACCAAATCGGTCAGGCGGGGGCGTATATCACGAGCTCGTCTGGTGCAAATACCGTCACCATTATCTGGGAGGCAGCGACCGACGTTTCCGCGTCGACGGATATCTCCAACGCCCGAATTCGTGTCACCCCGTACGATAGTCTTGTTGAAGGAACCGCCGCATCGTCAAGCAATTTTATTCTCGATCTCGTCGACCCAACAAGTCTTGCATCACTCGCACACGGCGCGTCTTCGACGACACAAACTGTTCTCACATGGACTCCGGCTTCTGATACAAATTTTGGACATTATGAAATTTGGTATGCCTCGATTTCCACAGACGCAACGAACCGTACGGGTGGAGCAATCGAATGGGACGACAGTGACGTGGGGGCGCTCGGCACCGCAAGTACCGCAACAACAACCGTGATTGGCAACCTCCGGAACAAACATGTCACTATTTTTGCTATAGATGATTTCGGAAATGAACTGACCACCACGACGCTCTATATTTCTGCGCTGACGGATGACCCAGATACGCTCACGGAAGATACCCACGCAACCGTGACATACACCGTGATGGTCACGAGCCCAACGAGTTTGGATGATTACGGTATTGGCGAACCCGTGACGATCCGATGGACTACCGGTGGTACAGGTTCGTTCTCGTTCGTGACCCTGTATTCATCCACGGATGGTGTACATTATAACGAGATTGTGAAGAATATTAGTGCATATGCTGGGCAATATCTCTGGACACCAAGTGGCTTGACCGACGACACGGTGGCGGTACGCGTTGATGCAACGGATCTCGTTGACGTGCTCGCAACGGATGTTTCTGAAGAGTTTACTGTAGCCCTTGCTTTAGGTGCTGATGAAAATGATTCAGACGGGGCATTAGGAATACCTTCCGACGATGTTCTCGGTTCTTCAAGCGATGTACCGACCGGAGCGTACATGCGGAGCCTTTCCTGGAATACCGTGTATTACGTGGATAGCAATCGCGTTCGGCATCCGTTCCTTGATGCTCAGACATTCTTTACCTACGCCAGCGACTTCTCAAGTGTGCTCTTTACTGAGGACAGTGTGCTGAAGGACTTCACGCTCGGCGCACCAATGTTGCCAAAACCCGGTGTTATTCTCATTAAGGTTCAGTCGGTGCCAAAGGTGTATATCATGAGCGACAGTGGTGCATTACGGTGGATTACGAGTGAAGATGTCGCAAGGAATCTTTTTGGCGACCGTTGGGCTGATTACGTCATTGACGTACCGGTGACGGCGTGGAGTCACTTTACGTTTGGGGATGACGTGACAAATGCTGAGGATGTTGAAGTGAATGTTGAGGCAATGAAAACCCGGGAAGAAGTGAATAGGTAGCGCGTGGTCCATGGGTGGATTATGCGGTTCGTAGGACGTCACGAACCACACGTGTACCAATCATGTCCGGCGTTTTTCCAGTGATTCCGAGCATTTGGAGTACGTGAATATGTTGGGTTCCAGCATGTCCGGCGAAGAGAATCGGAAGGATTGCTGCCTTTCCGTGTGTATCGAAAATATTCTGAATCGTCATCAGCCCAGTGCGATATATATGATCACGTCGGTAGCCAAGCCCGATACGACCTGGTTGGTGTATGCCTCGCATTGCGCGAAGCATGAGGCGCCACGCAGATACTTGCGCTTCGGGAATCGCATCTGTACGTTCGAGAGCGATATTGAGCTTGGTTCGTGATTCTACAAGGGCATCAAAAGCATCAGAAAAACCGTATTCGATTGTGAGTGCAGCGGCCCATGCGTCCCAAAAGCCTGGTGGTGTGGATTCTTCGGTACGTAGGCTTTGCTGCAGCGCCATCGCGAGGCCTTCATCTGCAGTGATGTAGTTTGCGAGGCCGCGGCCCAGCAACAACATTGGTGACGTTCTGCCGTTATGCGCGCGGAGTACATGTACTTCAATTTCATGGGTCAGAAGCCGCGCCGCTCGTGCGCACGAGATGTGTAGCGTACGGGGAATATTGATGACGAGCCCTCGATCCTGGTTTCCATGCATAATGGAAACGCTTGATCGATTGGTTTCGCGGATAGTGTAGTGTTGGATGTTGTAATGCGCGAGGGTTTTCTGAACCATTTTTGTGAGAAGTTTCGTATCAATACGGTTTTTATGTGTGCGCAGTTTGTGTGCGCGTGATTGGATATCGTTACACTCGTCCTTCAGCATGGCTGCGGTGAGTGTTGGTGTGCCAAAGAGGTGATCTGCTAAAGAGGACACAGCATCGTCATCACTGCGTTGAATTGCTTGAATGAGCTGGCAGCGTATGCGGAGCTCTTCGATTTTTTCTCGGTAGAGCGCGCGAACGATATCGCGTGCGGGAAGAGACTCAATGCGATCTGCTACCGCGTCGAGCTCGCGCAGATACTGTACGGCATCGAAACGGTTCGCTCGGCTGAAGGTGAAGGACGGGACAGCGCGTTGCCTGAAGAATGCCTGTTGTGCGGCGCGTGTACCTATAACGTCGGGTCGAACCATGCGGGCAAATGGAAATGCTGGGAGGGTGCTTAACGTCTGAAAGAGTGGGGCGTCTATGTGCTCCATACATTATCGGTCCGCAGGGATTTTCCACTTCTCAACAAACTGGCCGAAGCCGTCCTTTTCAAGTTTGTGACGGACCGTGGTGGTTTTGCTTGCCCAGTCAAGAAGGGAAGCGAGATCGATTTTGTATCGGTTCTGTACCACAATATACTCCACGGATTTCTCAGTAATGGCTCGTCGGATGGTTCGCGTACTTACCCCAAAGAACTTTGCTGCTTCTGAGACGGAGAGCCGAATGTCGGTATTTTCCATAGGTGTAATGATTCCAGAAAACTTACGTCTTATGCGAATCTTAGCGAAATTTTCGACTCTCGATGTTCCTTCAGCTATCGTGAAGCCAACGTTGAGGGCGATGTTCGTTCGTAATTATATACAGCTTTACAAAATAGTGCTAAGGTTACCCGTAATTTTGGCACTGTAATTATTCTTGCGATTCCTCGTCTTATTACATGTCAGCACTTCGTGAAAAATTTCTCGCATTTCGTGTTCGTCGATATAGCGACCGTGATGCGTTCGGAGAAATCTACGATTTGTTCGCAGATCGTATTCGTCGTTTTCTCGTCTTCAAACTTCCTCGGCCAGAGGATGCGGATGAGTTAACGAGTGAGGTATTTCTGCGCGGCTGGGAGTATATGTCCAGTGGTGCAGTTCATAACCTGAATGCGTTTTTTTTCCGCATCGCCCGCAACCTCGTTGCAGACTTTTATCGCAAATATAAGCCAACGGATGGCATCGAATTTGCGGAGAACGTTGATAACGGGATTTCGGTACAGGAAGACGTTGCCACGAAACTCGAGGGTGACGAGCTCCTCGCAACGCTCCGAACGTTAAAGGATGAATATCGCGAAGTTCTCGTGATGCGGTACTTAAGTGAAATGGAAGTGGGGGAAATCGCGTCTGCTTTAGAGAAGACCCCAAATAGTATCCGTGTGCTTCTGCATCGTGCAAAAAAGGCATTGCAAGAAAAAGTGTTATGAATACCATTGCTGCACAACTCCGTTCTGCAAAAACCCGCGAAGCTGCTGGTGGGTTTTCTGTGGAGAAAAAACGTGCTGGAAAGCGCGCGATGCTCACCGCGATTGGCGGCACGCTTGAAGCGGATCACTCGCCTTCTCTCCGTACGGCGTATTTGCTCTGGCTTTCCCAGTCGTTTATTTCTCGTCCTGTTGCTATCGGTGCTGCCGGGTTTGTGCTTGCTGGTAGTGGGTTAATGACGACGGTGAGTGCAGCACAACAAAGCCTTCCAGGAGATGTATTGTATAACGTGAAGCGTATCAATGAGCGTGCGCAGATTCAGCTTGCATCGCTCGATCGTCGCGCCATTTTGCATACGGAGTTTGCACAACGGCGTTTGCGAGAAGTGGAACAACTGCAATCAAATACGTCAACGCGTGATACATCAATTGTGACGGAGACGATGAACGCATATACGCAGGAAGTTGCATCTGCGAATCAAAATCTTCGGGAACTGCAAGCCTTAGGGGGTGCATCGACGGTCGCAACAGCAAATGAAGTCGATCAAAACCTCGCCACGTTAAATGCATCCATCACGAACCCTTCCGTTCCTCTGGCGTCCACTGATGGTTCGCGCGCAACGTCTTCTGCTATTTCGACGACGCAGGGTGCACAGGATGACGTCATCACTGTTGCGGTTGAGGCGAATGATCAAAAGGATACTGCGGAATCGGAACATGACTTACAGGAAATGTTCATGCGACAGTTTGGTGAAATTACCACGCGGAAGACGTTCGATGATCACCGCATTTCCGTCATTCGCACTTCGCTGAAAACGAATGCTGCGGTACTTGATAACCTGCATATTGCTTCCGAGTCAGATCTCCAGCGTCTTGCTCGGAGTATGGACATCGCCATTGCGGACGTTCTTCCAGCCATGGATACATTCCGTTCTGGTGAATATCGTTCCGCATTCGATGCCTTGAAGCGAGCTGATACACTATTGCTCGGCATTGAAGCAACGATTGCAGATATTGAAACCGCAATTATCAGTGCGCTTATGCAGAGTGAAACTGCGGCTCTGGTAGAGCCAGCAGTGCAGGAAATCATTTCAACGCCAGGAACCGAAACACGTGAGTAATTGCGTTTCACGGTTCCTTCATGGTCGACCTCCTCCTCGAGATCGTCCGCGAAGGGATTGTGAAGACAATCCCAACCCAATAAAGCGCAGACGTTGAATGTAGAACTTTCCAGTTTTCGTCTAGTTTCGATGAACGAGGAGGAAAGTTCGTGAGGCGTACTTCACGGTACGTCGAGCGAATTTCCGACGAGTGAGTCGAAAATAGGCAAAACTGGGAAGTTCTACTACAAAGGTCGAGGCCGCATGGCCGCGTTCTGCCTTCTACTCTTTACCCCCGTTTGGGGGAAAAAAGGAACTCAGAAGTTATGCAAAATGTTCTTCAAACCGGGAAGCGAGCGGTGTCTGCTGCAGTTGCAGCGGCAACGATGCTCTTCACCGTCGGTGCGGGCTTGTTGCAACCAGCGGTTGCAGCAGCGGCATCAGCTGGAGACTTGATCAAGGGCACATCGCTCTCGACGGTCTATTACTATGGTTACGACGGGATGCGCTATACGTTCCCGAACGAAAAGACTTACATGACGTGGTACGAGGATTTCGATTCCGTTACCACAATTTCTGACAGTGCGCTTGCGGACTTGAGTCTTGCGGGCAATGTTGTGTACCGCCCTGGTTCGTACTGGGTGAAAGTCCAGTCCGACGATAAGGTGTACGCAGTATCGACCGATGGCTCAATCCATTGGATTGAATCTGAGGATGTCGCAACGGACTACGCTGGCTCTTCATGGGCA
>CAYMYA010000016.1:0-17529 GCA_964394565.1 uncultured Gammaproteobacteria bacterium | reverse complement strand
GATGGTTCCGAGACGTGGATTCGAACCACGATAAACAGATTCAGAGTCTGTTGTCCTGCCATTAGACGATCTCGGAATGGAAGAATGGCCTCATATGGGATCATTCTGTAGAATTCGCAACGCCGAAAATATACCCATTTTTTTTGGTATCGTCAATCATATACACTATAGGAAAATACTATGCTAACCATTGAATCCCTGCAACACGACATTGATGCACTCAAAGAGAGAAACGTAAGGGTAGAAGCAGAAAAAGCCTGGGAAACCAGCAGTCTTCGTATTGGCACGATTGTCCTCCTCACCTACATCGTTGCAGTTCTTCTAATGATTTCTCTGCAAACTCCGCAACCATTCTTTGCTGCATTCATGCCTACCGTGGGTTTTTTCCTTTCCACCCAAACCCTTCCTGTGCTACAACGGTGGTATCTGCGCCGTCGCGTAAAACATCTATGATTAGTGGGATCGTCACAAAAGGCATGGGACTTGCTGGGAAAACATTCGGCGTTCCCACGGCAAATATTTCGCTCATTACCCCAGTCGATCTGGCTCCAGGCACGTACGCTGGTTTAGCACAATGGGGCAATCAAACATTTCCGGCAATGATTTATTACGGAAAAAATGCGCCCTTGAAACTTGAAGTTCATCTCCTGGATTGGTCTGGCGACCTGTACGGCACACGCCTTTCTGCGGATCCGCTCGCAAAAGTTACGGAATACTCCCCATGGATTTCCACAAACGTCATGAAAACAAAAATTGCCGATGATCTCCAGCGCGTGCGCACCTGGTTCGCACTACGAAAGGTTGTTGCGTAACATCTGTTCAACCGCAACCACCGCAGCACGCGCATATGGCCGCACGCGATTCGGAATTTGACTTGGCATAATATCTGGGCCAAGAATACCGAGACCAACTGGTTTGAGCGTTTCAAGCTGCAGACCGATGATTGCAGACGTGACGGCAGTACCCATCACAAACCCGTGGCTCGTTTCCCCCTTTTCAATAATCCCTAGCGCCACCGCGCCGTCAATATCCGCTCGCAACAAAAAACGCTTCAATGCAAGCGGCTTCTCTAACGAACCCGGAACCCACAACACTTCCGCGATCTCAAGTCCGAGCTCTTTTGCAGTATTCTGCGCTTCCTCAACCATCGCTTCCCCGTGTACTTTATGAAACTGCCCGACGACGATTGCGATTCTTTTCATATGGAACAAGACATGACTTAAGGATGACTCCCGCCGAGTTCTGAAATAAACGCGGTGACCGCATCAGACTCCGCCTTCTGAGGGACATGTACTGGAACTACAGTAACAACCTGCTGCAAAATGTCCAGTATAGCGTCTTCGAGCAATTTGCGCGACTTCGGTTCTTTCAGCGCATCGGCATGAAACGCATACGCACAACCAATCGTGACCATGTTGCCCTCAAGACTCACCGGCTTTGCATTCCGCAAAATCAATGGCAGCGCGACATTACGTTCCGCGACATACGCACAACACCGTTCCCATTTATCCACGAGTTCAGATATCGCAAATGAAGCCGTCGGTGCACCAGAAGTAGCGTCCGCGGTTTGCGTGGCATGCATCTCGGTTTTTGGCACTGGTTCAAAGGTGTATCGCGCCGGAGCAATTGAGGATGGAGGTGGAAGAGTGACGGGAGGAACACGTGGCGTCGGCGCAGTCGGTTGCGGTCGTATCGCTGCAACCGGAATGGGTTTCTCGTTCCGAACGTCATCCCCCGTACCATCATTCAATCCAAGTATTGCAATCTCAAGGGGAATCTGCGGAATCGCTGGTACGCTCTGACGAACGCGTGCAACAAGGAGAGCATCCAAAAACATACGAGCTTTTTGCACGCCCATCAGCGCACCGGCTGCACGAATTCGCTCACCAATCTTTTCATCGTACGTCGTGTTCAATGCATCGCCAAGTGCACTGAACATCACTGCACGAACATATTCCAACATTTCCTCAACCAAATGCTTTACCGATCCACCATCACTGACAAAAGCATTTAAACGATCTATCGCTGCCGTGGTTGCGCCTTCAGCAATATCTGCAACCATGTCTGCCACAAGCGCTACGTTCGTCATCGGCAACACCAACATCGCGACATCTCGGGTGACATGCTTTTCTCCAAGCGCGACAACCTGCCCAAGCAAACTTTCTGCATCACGCAAACACCCTTCAGACAACCGTGCAATATGCGCAAGCACGTCATCGTCAACCTTTGCCCCTTCTTGTTCTGCAATCGCAGCGAGCCGCGGCATCATGACCGCTGGCGGAACACGGTGAAACTCAAAACGCTGACATCGCGACGCAATCGTCGCGGGAATTTTATGGAGTTCCGTCGTGGCAAGAATGAATATTGCATGTGACGGAGGCTCCTCTAATGTTTTCAAAAGCGCATTGAACGACGACGACGAGAGCATGTGCACTTCGTCGAGAATGAACACTTTGTACTTCCCTCGCGATGGCGCAAACCGCGCGTTCTCAATGATATTCTCTCGTACGTTATCGACACCCGTCTGCGACGCGGCATCAATTTCAATGCACGAAAGCATACGGCCCTGCACAAAATCCGTGCAAGACGAGCAGGTATTGCACGGTTCAAAATCATTTTCGATCCGATTCTCGCAGTTCAGTGCTTTCGCGAGTAATCGTGCAATTGTGGTTTTTCCCACGCCACGTGGCCCAGAAAACAAATACGCGTGCGCCACGGTGTTCGTCGCAAGCTGCTTCGTAATGGTGCGCAAAACATGTTCCTGCTCAGCAACGTCTGCGAATGTTTGCGGACGATATTTCCGGTACAAGGTTTCAGCCATACAGGCCGATTCTATCACCTCTTGCGCATCACACCAAATACGATGATTGGCGCCAAAAGCCAAAGGCTCCGCGGCAATGCGTCACCAAAAAACGTGCGTAATTGCGGTGAAATAGTAGACATCACCTCAGCAGGGAGCCAAGATGCAAGCACCGCAAGAATGAACCCCGCAATCAGCAGCCCACACGCCATGGATTCAACCTTGCTCGGTACAACGCGTGGATCAAAATACGCGTGTCGAAGAAACACCCAATATGCGAGCGCAGTCACTACAAGGAAGACCACGATATTTTGTTGAAACACTGGCCACGCAGATATTCCAGGAATGCGACCAACGTACGGAGCGAGCGCGGCAAACGTCGCCCCTATTCCCAGTGCTGTAATCATTGGAACAATAGAATACCGCCCGATGGTATAAGTAAATGCCAGAGAAGCGATGATTACCCCCGCCGCAATGAGGGCATCCAGCACGAGAAATGATTCAAGAGAAAATTCCGACATATTGTGCTAGTATAACGCAATACTCATGATCTCCGTTTATGGCTATTCCTATCCTTTTTTGCTTCGGTGGCGTTTCAGCAGAACACGAAGTTTCAGTCGTCACAGGTCTACAGGCCCTTGAACATCTCGATCGCGCAGCCTACACGCCATACGTCGTGTACATCACCAAAACCGGCGAATGGCTCGGCTATGGCGATGTAGCAAACCGCAAGGCGTTCAAGACAACGTCCCCCCATACACTTTGCGCAGGAAAAGACCGTGAAGGGGGCTTCGTGCGCGAAACGGGTCTCCTTGGGAAAACCATTCGTCCGCACGCAGCATTCTTGGCGTTTCATGGTGGCTCGGGAGAAAGCGGGCCGATACAGGGCGTGCTTGAGGCGCTCGATGTTCCGTACACGTCAACAACGCAAGAAGGATCCGTTATCACCATGAATAAGAGCCTCTGCAAAGAAGTCCTCGAGGCACATCGCCTCCCAGTCACGCCTGGAATATCGCTCAGTCGGGAAACAATCCTCGCGGACAGCGCCGAAGCTGCAAAAACCGTACAGACCGCAATCGCTCTTCCCGTCATCATCAAGCCGTCGCACTTGGGGTCGAGCATTGGCATTAACATCGCAAAGACCGAAATCGAACTCGAGAAATTTTTACTCGAGGCAGCATATCTCGATACTGAAGTTGTCGTAGAGATACTCGTCCCGTCGTTTAAGGAATATAATTGTTCTGTACGTCTCATCAACGGCACACTCGAAACAAGCGCAATAGAATCCCCCGTCGCGAAAGATGCAATTCTCAGTTTTGCGGACAAGTATCAGCGCGGTGGCGGCAAGAAGACAGGAACGGAAAGCGGCATGGCGTCATTGCAACGCGAACTCCCGGCACAGATCAGCGCCGAATTGAAAAACACCATTGAAACAACCGCCAAAGCCGCATTCACCGCATGTCGGTGTAAGGGCATGGTACGTATCGACTTCATGGTTACGCCGGAAGGAACCCTCAATATTACGGAAATCAACCCGATTCCTGGCTCTATGGCGTTTTATCTTTGGGAAGCGAAAGGTATTCCATTCAAGCAACAAATCACCGACCTCCTCACGCAAGCCATAACGGATCAAAAGACGCGCGTATCACTTCGCATGGACTACCAGAGCGATATCATCGAAAAGTTCATCAGCTAGTACGATGCATCAGTGAGCTCTGGTTGGAACAGTAAGATGTACTCATCAATCGGACACTGCGCATGCAATATCGGTACCGCCTCTCCGAGATTCGCCGCGCTCATCATCGGAATCCTATTCTCGATACCCCGCACAACATCGGTGAAATGTTCACTTTTCAACACGAGCACTGCATCCGCATGCTCCGCAAGAAACGCTCCATAGTGAGCGTTTTCTTGTTCCGAAATTCCTCGAGGCAACTCAGGAATTCCCGCAGTGAGCACAACCAATTTCTTCCCAGATGCATTCGCGAGGCTCTGAGCGGCAAGCACACCAGCATGTGCGGTAGCGACGCTAATGTTGTAGGAGTCATCGATCCCCTCGTATCCAAATACCTCTTTTTCTTTTTGGCGACGATCCGGGACAACAAACGATCGAATCGCCTCATCGATAAATCTCACTGGCACATGCATCGCCTCCGCAATCACTGCCGCGTACGCCGCATCTTCGCGCACCGAATCCGAGAGCTTCGCGGTATCGATCGTCTCACCTTGATACACAATCGCATCCGTCGCCACCATCTTCACCACATGATCGTATCCGTGTTCCTTGAGTATCGCGGCAACCTCGATGCTACACACACGAAGCCCATCGCGCACGGTTTCCGTGAATATTTCTTGCAAACCTTGAATAATCTTCTCCTGCGACCCAAATCGCACCAAATGCTGATCGCCAATCGACGTCAAAATCGCCATGTTCGGCTGAACGATTTTGCAGCTCGCCGCAATTTCTCCCGGATGATACGCATCCATTTCCACAATCAGCACCTCTGTCGACGGGTCAAATCTATTCAACATCCACTCTGCAATCCCCGCCGTCGTATTGATATTCCCCTCGATACGTTGCGTCTTGTGATGCCGTCGGATCATGTCATACAAAAGGTTCTTCGTAGTCGTTTTGCCATAGCTTCCCGCAATGGCGATGACGCAAAGCTGCGGAACGCTCACTCGAACCTTGCGTGCACGTGCGTTGAGTCGCTGATGCGCAATCCAAAACAACGGCTTCGTGATGACGTTCGCAATCAACACAACGTCCGGTGTGCCAATGAAGACAATAACGATGATGACGACAAACACTGGGAACGACACATATTGCGCGGCAACGCCGAGAACACTAAATATTATTGCGCACGCCGCACATGCGAGCACCTTCACCCGCTGAGTCCATTTCAGCGTATCGCGCTGTTCCAAGCCACGTCGAACATAATGCGTCATCGCGCGGCGGATATATGGAAACGTTTCGTATTCCTCTAACTGGAGAATATACAAAAAATCCCGCAGCGGGAATGCTGCGTTACAGAGTCTCCAAAAAGCGCTGAATCGCCCCATACGTCAGATTCGGATTATTCATATGCACATTGTGCCCAATGTTTGGCAGAATGACGAGTGTTGAGCCTGAAATGAGCGCGTGGATCTCACGTGCGAGTGCAACCGGCGCTGCGCCATCATTCTCGCCCCACAACAACAATGTCGGCACCGCAATGTTCGGCAGCGTTGCCGTTTGATCATTCATGACGGCATGACGAAATACGCGCCCAATTCCCGAGCGCTCTGCATCGCAAAACTCCTCCGAAAGAAATCGTCGACGAATTCCGGCAGGCACGATGGGCTTCACAAGATGTGCGACGAAACTTTTTGCACGAGTGACCATCGACGGCCGATAGATGCACGGCGCCCCGATTAAAACGAGGGCACGCAACCAGTTTGGGTGACGCGATGCAAGAAGCGACGCGATGCGCCCGCCAAATGAGTGGCCAACGAGTACAACATCCTGCGCGCCGACAAGTTTCTCGTTGACCCATGCGGCATATTCCGCAATCCCCCACGCATCGCTCACCAAGGGCTCATTGCCAAACCCGGGCAAATCCCACGCTTCGA
The DNA here is from genome assembly GCA_964394565.1 of uncultured Gammaproteobacteria bacterium. Classification (GTDB taxonomy): domain Bacteria; phylum Patescibacteriota; class Patescibacteriia; order UBA9934; family UBA9934; genus CAIKHN01. The sequence goes on along the minus strand of CAYMYA010000016.1, from coordinate 11,117 downwards.
CTGCATGCTGTTTCGCAAGACGCTCCACAACCGGCGCCCAGACTGCCGCGCTGTGCCCCCAGCCGTGAAGAATCACCACACGCATATTAGTCCTCCTTCAAATTTGCTTCCCGGAGCAGCTCCTGAACCTTTTTGTCAAGCTTTGTTGGCGTAATCACCTGAATCATCACAATCTGATCGCCACGACCACGATGCGAAGGAACGCCCTTTCCGCGTAATCGTAATTCATCTCCCGATTGCGTTCCCTGTGGAATTTTCACCTCCACTTTTCCGTCGACGGTCTCCACATCCACGGTATCGCCGAGTGCTGCTTGCGTAAAGCCGATATTCTTTTTCGCGTAAATAGTCGAACCATCGCGCGTAAAACGCGGATCGGATTCAACGCGAATACGCAAATACAAATCACCCTTCTCGCCAAGTGAGCCGATACTTTCACCCTCGCCTCGTACGCGCACCGTCACCCCGTCGTCCACTCCGGCAGGAATATCAACCCGAACTGTTGTGCGACCGTGAACAACGCCTTTCCCATGGCATTCGGAGCATGCTTTTTCCGGCTTCTCGCCAACGCCATGGCATACATCACACGCGGCTTTCATTTGCATTGCACCAAGCATGGTGCGCTGCGTCACCAGACGGAAACCTTTTCCATCGCACGTCGTGCACGTTTTCAGCGCCGTGCCGGGTTCTGCCATCGTTCCAGCGCAACGCGTACACGTCGAGTTTCGAGAAATCGGGATTTCCTTTTCTACCCCAAACACCGCCTCTTTAAAGGTCAATCGAATACCAACCTCGATATTCTCGCCCTGCGGATGCCGCGAACGACCGCCTCCACCACCGCCAAACATACCTCCTAAAATATCTCCAAGATCTTCGAATCCTCCAGCGCCACCGAAATCAAAATGAAAACCACCTGGAAAACCGCCTCCCCCACCAAACGGATTGCCTCCGCCAGAACCGTCGAACGCCGCAGAACCAAACTGATCATACTGCTTGCGCTTCGCTTCATCGCCAAGCACTTGGTACGCTTCGTTGATTTCCTTGAACTTTGCTTCGTTCCCACCTTTTTTATCCGGGTGATATTCGTGCGCAAGTTTCCGAAACGCACGTTTCACATCATCCTGCGAAGCGGATTTCTCAATGTTCAATATTTTGTAAAAATCTTTTCCGGCCATATTTTGATTATTGACAACAACGAATCGTTCGTGCTAGTCTTTTTTTAGATCACCACGAAAAGCGCCCTTCAAGGTTTCGTCCTTGCGGGGTTCTTTTCTTTTTACACGCGTTTCGAGATCGCTTACAAAAGCGAGATATTCAGACGGGATCTTTTTCAGCAAAGCTGAGTATTTCTTTTGATTCGGCACCAGCAATTTTGCGAGTTTATCTTCTCGAATAAAATAATCGACAAGGCAGTGGAAATCTCCATCACCAGTGACAATAATCGCTTTATCATAATTCGGATATTCAATCATTGCATGCAAAACGAGCTCCGCGTCACAGTTTCCCTTCATCGATCCATCTTTGTACACGAGTGTAGGTTTAAAAACACAAATGTATCGCATTTTTTGTAATGCCGTGTATAACGCTCTTCGACGATCATCGTATCCAATAAATATATAGGCCCGAACAACGGAATACTTCTCTTTAAGATACACACGAAATCTCTCAAAATCTAAAAACCATCCGATCTCTCGAATGCTTAAATGCAAGTTCTGGCTATCAATAAATGCGAAGTTTTTCACCGTATGAACCATAATCTACCTGGACTGATGTCGAAACTTTTGTACCAGCCACACAACGCCGTAGACCACGAGGCTCCAGAAGATTGGGAGGAAGACGAGGCACAGCGCGCCGACGACGGGAACGAATGCGGCGCTATTCCCAATCGATTCAAGAAACGGCGTCACAGGAAGAATTGCGGGCACGGTGTACAGCGAAAAAAGCGCAGAGTCTGAAACAATATTGCTAAAATCTAACACCGTTGCAGTCAACACCCAATACGCGGTATTTAATACCGCAATCACGCCGAAGATTTTCCAAAACAATGGGTCGATTTTCATACGATGTTATTTTTTTGCTTCAATATCGATGACTGGTTGACCCTTCTTGCGTTTGCCCACCAAAAGATTCATGAGCCAATTGCGCACAGCTGGGAGTGAGACAACATACAGCATCCCTGCAAGAAATGTCTTCAATGTTCCCGAACGAAATGCTTGCCATCGTGTTCCCATATTATTTGCAATCACCGTCATGTTCACAACCCGCAACACTCTTCTGTTCAACCGAAGAATGACAGGCGTGATCGGTACAACACCTCGCATCTTTCTTTGACGTCATATCGTCGGGACGAGCTTCCGTGGGCGTGTCCTTGCGCGCGAGCATGAATTTAAGCTTTTGCAGAATTTTCATATTAAAGAGAATAGGGTGCGACTTAGGCTTGGGCAGATGCCGGCCTCACATCAGCGTACCATGTACACAATTCGAGAGGCTCTGCCCCATCAACACGTGCCCAAATACGGTATTCCCCAGCTTTTCCAATATTCATGCCGCCAATACGCACAAGAAGATTCGCGTTTGGTCCTTTGATGGTCTGTTGAAACATCGTGCCCTTCTCGACCATGGTGTTCGATGCATCCGTCACATACACCTCAATCGCTGGTGCTTCTGGTAAATGCGTGAAGCGCACCGCAAGAAAGCCACGCAACACTACTTTGTCGTTCGCTGGGAACGTTGTGCGGTCGAACACGTGCATGAAGCTATTTAACCCATTCGTCGACTGCGTCGCAAACTCACAGAGCAGTGCGTATTCTTTGTTCGTTTGCATAGTGGAATGGTGCAGGTCGTAGGACGTGGCGAGCTACGAGACATGACCGTTAGAGAGCAAAGGGTAATGAGGAAACGCTCGAATTTGTGTCATCCCCGCGTAGGCGGGGATGACAAAAGTTACCATGAAGTACATTAGCCCTGTGCCGCACCGTCGTCCTTCTTCTCAGTGAACTCTGCATCTTTTGCTTCTTCCTTCGGCGCTTCTTCGGATGCGCCATCGGCACCGGCATTCTTTGCCGCGTCGTCCTTCGCGTACATCGCCCCGCCCACGCGCTGTGCTTCCTTAGAAAGCTCGTCGCCCGCGGCTTTGATCGCTTCAACGTCCTCGCCGTCCTTCACCTTTTTCACCGCTTCCATTTTCTCCTCAAGAATCTTCTTATCTTCTTCGGAGACTTTCTCCTTATTATCCGCAAGCATCTTCTCTACTGTATACACCATGGTGTCCGCAATGTTACGGGTTTCAATGAGTTCCTGCTTTTTCTTGTCTTCTGTTGCGTGCGCTTCCGCATCAGCTTTCATTTTTTCGATTTCTTCCTTAGATAACCCAGAGGACGACGTGATCGTAATCGTCTGTGCTTTACCCGTCGCTTTATCCGTTGCAGAAACGTGCAGAATGCCGTTTGCATCTACGTCGAACTTCACTTCAATCTGCGGCACACCGCGCGGCGCTGGTGGGATTCCCGTAAGATCAAACTGCCCAAGAATTTTATTGTCCGCAAACATTGGGCGCTCGCCTTGTGCAACGCGAATCGTCACTGCTGGCTGGTTGTCGCTTGCGGTAGAAAACACTTGCGACTTACTCGTAGGAATAGTGGTATTGCGCTCAATCAGCTTCGTGAACACACTGCCCATCGTTTCGATACCAAGGGAAAGTGGTGCAACGTCCAGAAGCAGCACATCCTTCACATCACCTTGCAACACACCGGCCTGCACCGCTGCACCAACAGCAACAACTTCATCCGGGTTCACCGTAACGTTTGGCTTCTTTCCGAAGAACGCTTCTACCTTCGAAAGCACCAACGGCATGCGCGTCATTCCACCGACCATGACAATTTCGCCAATATCGCTCGCGCTCATTTTTGCGTCAGCGAGCGCCTTTTTCACTGGTTCCATCGTCTTGTCGACGAGTCCGCCAACAAGTTCTTCAAGCTTCGCGCGAGAAAGTGTCATCACCAAGTGTTTTGGCCCTTCCGCACCAGACGTAATAAACGGTTGGTTGATTTCCGTGGTTTGCGCGGTCGACAACTCAATCTTCGCGCGTTCTGCGGCATCCTTAATACGCTGCATCGCAAGCGCGTCGCCAGAGAGATCGATGCCTTCGAGCTTTTTGAACTCGTCAAGGATCCATTTCATGATCGTCAAATCGAAGTCATCACCACCAAGATGCGTATCGCCATTCGTTGCTAATACTTCAACCGTGCCTTCTGAAACATCGAGCACTGAAACATCAAACGTTCCGCCCCCGAGGTCGTACACCACAATTTTCTGCCCGACTTTCTTATCGAAACCGTACGCAAGTGCGGCCGCTGTTGGCTCGTTGATAATGCGCAGCACCTTGAGGCCCGCAATTTCACCCGCATCCTTCGTCGCCTGGCGCTGTGCGTCGTCGAAGTACGCCGGAACGGTAATGACGGCTTCCGTAATCTTCTCCCCCGTCTTCTCCTCCGCGTCAGCCTTCAGCTTACTCAGAACCATTGCCGAGATTTCCTGTGGAGACTTTTTCTCGTCACCAAGACTAACAACCACGCCCTCGCCTTTCTGCGCAATAGCAAATGGCATCAACTTCAAATCACGCTGAACTTCATCGTCACTAAACCGGCGACCAATCAGGCGCTTGATGGAGTACAACGTATTCTTTGGGTTCGTCACCGCCTGACGCTTCGCTGGCTGACCAACAAGGCGCTCCCCGCTCTTTGCCACCGCAACAATCGACGGCGTCGTCCGCATCCCCTCCTTATTTTCAAGCACCTTCGGCTGCCCACCTTCCATAACCGCCATACACGAGTTCGTCGTCCCAAGGTCAATTCCGAGAATCTTAGACATAGAATGTTATTTGAGTTCAAATTTTTGACATACTACTCATTCACAATCACCTTCGCCGGTCTTAGCACCACGTCGCCGATTTTCCAGCCCTTGATGAGCTCTTCGACGATTTCGTGTTCTTTCTTGCCGGGCTCGCTGCGTGAACCGCCGCTTTCGTGGAGGTTCGGGTCGAACTGGGCGCCGAGGCTTGCGATCGGCTCAACGCCGAGGCCTTTCATCGCTTCCGCGAACTGGCGTTCGATGTGACTAATGCCCTGGAACCACGTGTCGAACTTTTTCTTGAACTCGTCAGAACAATCACTGACATCGGGCGCGTGCTTCATGACGTAGCCGAAATTATCGATGACAGGAAGCAAGTCTTCCGCGAGATTACTGCGCACGCGCCGGCGATCGTCGTCGCGCATTTGCGCATTTTGCTTTTGCAGGTTTTCGTAATCTGCGAGCGCGCGTTTCCAACCGGAAAGGTATTCGGCACATTGTGTTTCGAGATCCTTGGATGACGTGACTGGATCCCCGCCTGCGCGGGGATGACTGATATTCGTTACCTCGTCATCAAGCGGATTCGATCCTGCGTGTTGTGATTCGTCTTGCGTCATACGTTATAAATCATTCTCTTCAAGAATTCTTTTTGCTTCGGAGAGGAGTGCGACGTTCCGGGCGTAGTTCATGCGGAGCGGGCCGACGATGCTGAGCACCCCAATTTCTCCGTTGGGCAATTGATGGCGAACAATGACGGTGGCGAGACGTTTACCCATGGGACTTTCTTCCCCAAGGAGAATGCGCACGTCGCTCGGCGCGACATTCATGACGCTCGTGGCATCCTGTTCCAAACGTTCAATATCCTCCGCAAGCGCGAGTAACATATTTTCTTCCTGAAAATCTGGCTTCCGAAGTAAGTTCGCCACACCAAGTGCAGACGTTTGGTGTTCATTTGTCACGATCACTGCATCACCGGAAAGCTCTGCAAGGCGCCGACCCATCATTTGCACTTTAGATTCGAGGCTGCGCATGTGATCCATCGCTTCCCGCAACTCAGACGTCACCTGCGGCATCTTCGGCGCAAGAAAATTTGCCAAATAATACCGGTACCCTTCCTCTGTCGGTACACGCCCGGCGGAGGTGTGCGGCTGGTACAAAAACCCTTCTTCCTCGAGCGCCATCATGTCATTGCGAACGGTGGCGGGAGAACAGTCAAGATCGTACCGAGCGCACAGCGCCTGGGAGCTCACCGGCTCAGCCCGCGCGACGTATTCGTCCACAACGAGCTGTAAAATATGGCTTTGACGTGGGTTCATACGATTAGCAGTCTCAAGTATAGAGTGCTAATCCTCTCCTGTCAAAACCCTTTTGTCCCCAGAAACAACAACTTCCACCCGGGCGTCCGGGCGGAAGTCTCGTTGCGATAGACACTCATCGATGCCGCTTCCGGGCAGTCTTCCCGCCTCGAGCAAGCTGAATCCAATCGGAATGAATGTCCCATAACCCATCGTGCTGCGGCGGCAGATGCAGCACGATCCGCACATACGGGTCAACGTCCTCACCCGGAACACGAGCGACGACGAGCACGAGCCCCGGCCGAGGCGGCACGTCGTCCGCCCATGACGGCCACGCAGTCTGCGGTAGATTGGATGCGACCGCATGCAGTCGCACCCGTAATACCTCTGCACGACCCATCACGTCGCACGCTCTCCTTTGCGTGTGTGCGTGCGGGATATGCCGCACAAACTCTCCATTCGCCCGCATAGCATATGCCCCAACAAGGTGAAGATGGCCGCCAACGGCCACTGCACCTGGAACGCCATGAGCAACAAGTTCGTGGTAAAGAATTGGGGCTGCTCCGTGCCCTGGAGCACTACGCATTCCGATCCGCTTCGCATTGAGCGAAAAAAACTCTAACGTACTCGGCGGCCTGAATGAGTTGTTCGTGCCCCTCCCCTCGAGAAGGGATGGCGACAGATTTTTACGGACAGTCACCTGTCCCTCCAGGTTTTGAGGTTCGCTGATATTAGCCGAAAAAGAGCCTTTGGTCAATACAGGCTCCTCTGTGGCTTCGGCTACGCTGCGTAACGACTTCCCAATGGAGTGCCGTCATCAGTATTCGCACCACGCTGTACAGGCTGCGGGCGCACAACGCGCTTTTGCATCGGCACAGTATCGGTCAGTTTCATCAATTGTGCACGTATCACTCGAAGTTCCTGCTGCCGAGCTTCTTCCGCCAAACGTCTCTGTTCAGCCAAGTCACTCGATACTTCGACATTCTCGGCAACGTTCTGAATCTCGTTCGCACCTTCTCTGTCCTCGATGACCTCCGCATCTTCAATAATCGGCTTCTCCACAATATGCAAAAGCGGCGCAGGTGCTTCGGCGCGTTTCAGTCGTGCGTGCGGCGGGCCTTCGTGATGCACCATAATGCTTATATTTCAAGCCAATGCTGATACTTTTTTGCCAACGCGCTCCACATCGGCTTCTTTTGCTTCCGTGTTTCCAAAAACTCCGCAAACCGTTCGCCGCTTAAAATACTCGGCACAATCACGAACGTTGCACCCAAATCATAACACCGTTTTGCGTCGTCGGACGACTTCACCGTTACGACAATTGCTGCTTTTGAGCGGTGATGATTCAAAAAATCGAGCAGCGCATCGTTCACGCCCATATCTGGGATTGTCGACACAATAAGTTTCGCTTTATCCACGTGATGCAGTGCAAGCACGTCGTCGCTCCCCACGTCGCCATACGCCACTGGCAGCTCCTGCGTTAACAACGATTCCACGACGACGGGATTAAAGTCCACGATCCGATACTCTTTCGCAATAGCTTGAATGGCCGGCAAAATTTCCTGCCCCATTTTATCGAAACCGAATAAAAATGCTTCACTTCCAACATGCGCCACACGATCACGATCTTTCCCGCGCTCCGGAAAATATTTCGTCGCCCATTCATAAATCTGCTCATTGTATGCAACGAGATATGACGACCCGGCAATAGTAATCAACCCAACCAGCGTGGCAAGCGTCATCGCCTCCGGTACAACATACCCCGCCGCTAAACCCACAGCGATCATCACAAAAGAAAATTCGCTGATTTGTCCAACAGTCGTACCCGTCAAAAAGGCCGTGCGAGGGTGATACCCCATCACGCGCATGATCACTTGTGCGATAAACGGGTTCCCGATGAGTACGTACGCACTCATAGCAATGGCAGGAACGAGCAAAACAGAAACACTACCCACCGTGAGGTGCGTTCCAAGGACAATAAAGAAAATGACTAGAAAAAAATCACGAAGCGGACGAATTTTTGCTTCAATTTCATGGTGGAAGCCGGTACCGGCGAGTGTTGCTCCAGCAAGTAATGCACCGATCTCGATGCCAAAACCGAAATATTGCAACGCGCTCGCAATCGCAAAACACCACCCAAGTGCAATAAGAAATAAAAGTTCCTGACTACGCGCTGCATACGCGAATAATCGGGGCACGATGAGTTTTGCAAAAATCCACAACACCAATACGGTCACGATGCCTTTGCCGAGCGAAAGCGTAAGAATTGATTGCACGCTATCTCCATCACGCAATGCCGCAAGCACAAGTAACACCACCATCGCGATGAGATCCTGCACAATCAGCATCCCTACGGCAATGCGTCCGTATAACCGATCGATATCTTCCTTATCAGTTAAGAGCTTCACAATAATAATGGTCGACGAGAACGAGAATGCGATACCAAGAATCACCGAGGTTTCCATGGGAATATTCAGTGCAAGTGCAATCGTTGTGCCAATCAGGGACGTCACAAGAACCTGGGCGACACCAGCAATAAGCGCCACACGCCCGACATCTTTCACATTGCGCCAGTTCAAATTTAACCCAACAATAAACAAAAGGAACGCAATGCCAATCGTCGACATGGTTTCAAATGCATCAACGGATTGTTTTAATCCTAAAAGCCCAGGCCCCACCAAAATTCCTGTCGCAATATAGGCAATGATCAATGGTTGCTTCAACCGATGCGCGACAAGCGACAGCACCCCCGCCGTCATAATCACTGCCGCGATTTCAAAAAAAAGTGAGTTCACCATACGGGCATTCAAGTGTTTCTAGTGTATCATACGAGTTTGCAACGCTCCGGATTTTTGCTATCGTTGTCATGGAGGTGCTCATGACCTGCGAGTTCACGATGTGGGTGATCGATCTGTCCAACAATTCAGCGGTCGATCGCTTCATGGCGCAACGACGCAATCCCGGTCTTCACCCCCTGACGAGCATCAGGAGGATGTGGATCGGGGTGACAACACGAGTTACGAACCCCGGTTTGTACCTCGTGCTCGAGGAAAACACGGGGAGCGCTCCCTCGAACGAAATACCAGAAGGGATGGCGCTGTATCCCCTCTGCGGCGTCCAGACGTTCTCAGAGAGCCCGGCGCCAGACCGCTTGCAGGCAACGATGGTGATTGTCCGCGCAGAACACGCGAATGACGTGTTGTCTGCGGTCGGTGCGTTAGGCAACAGAGCCGCACCCTGCTTCGCGAGTATCGCGAAGATTGTTGGGTGGCAAGACGTGCCCGGCAGCGTGGAGCTCGAAGGACGCTGGCACTATGGGACCAGCGTGAACCAAAATGGGAGGACCGTGCTACTGCACTGGTCACCCAGCCCACGCAAGCATGCATGGGGATCGCGCAATCTCCCGATGCTGCACGTGATCCGAGGGATGAGGATGAATTACGCCGGTGACCCAGTGACACGAGGAGGTCTCGTCCTGAGAACGTTCAAGGCCGCGTGGCATGCTTCGCCCCCCACCAGGTGACGCGCCCCCGCACGCAACCGCCTCCTCGGCTCGCGTCGCGGGGGTTGGTTGTTTACACTTCACTATGCACTTGCTATGCTTTTATCGGTTTTCTTTCGGCTCCATCGTCTAACGGTTAGGACAGTGGCTTCTCAAGCCATCAATCCGGGTTCGATTCCCGGTGGAGTCACCAAAAGGGACGCATCATCACGATGCGTTCTTTTTATTGCATGAAGTACCTGAAAAATGGGGCTTAAAGTTGGTTCCAAAAGTCCGATTTTTTTGTCGTACAAAATCCCTTCTGGGAACACCAACTTTTGGAACCAATGCTTTTTATAGATATCATAGATCTCCCAGAGGGCTGGAAGATTGAGGAACGAGGCACTCGCTTCGTCGATTGCACCTTGAATATCCCAATTTTCCAAATCTGCTCTTACTACGCCATGCTCAAGCTCCCCTTTTTTTAGTGAAAGAGCTTTCTTTTGTTCAAAAAACTCTGCATCAGTTAATAGTTCTCTTCCTTTTAGGGAGATGATATTCGTCATCTCTTCCTGAATTCTATCGAGCTTTCTTTGCCATACGTCGCGGTCTCTCCGCGCCTCATTTTTCTTCTCCCGCCAAACATCCAAAGCTATTACTTTAAAAAGATTGATATGGCTCTCAGATGGGGAGATTTGGGAAAGCAAATCTAAAAAGTCCGTTTCCAAATCTTTCTTATTGATTGATTTACTAGAAAGAATGCATCCTTTTTGTTTGCACCTGTAGTAAGCATATTTTCCTCCATGACCCGTACTATTGCTCGCAGTTAAGGTCTTTCCGCATACATGACATCGTACAAAGTCCCGTAGCGGAAAATTAGGATTCACGCGGTCTTTTTTCGTTGGCATGATTCTCTTTTTCGAAAGGATGAATTGATTTCGTTCGAATTCTTTTATGCTGATTGCTGCCTCATGTTTTCCTAGGAACTCCTCACCGCTCCATGGGTCTACAAGAATTCCCGCATAAATTTTCGAAGTTAAAATCTTATGCACTTGTTGACGAGATATCTTATTGCCCGATTGATTCCTTAACCCCCATTCGTTAAGTAACTCCGTGATGCTTGTATTGGTGTACAAGCCAGTTGTAAATTCTTTTAGCCCTCTCTGTATTAACGGAAAGCGTTCTTCATCGATTAATTCAGCGGAAACTTTTCGTCTACCCTGCTTTTTGTGATTTCCACTTAAATAACCAATGGGTAGATGATACGGGGAGATTCCTGAACGTAGCATTACCCTCATGCTGCCAATTGTTTTATCTGATTTATTTCGATTGTCTAATTTTGCTAAAGCAGCAAAAAGCGCCTCCATTGTTTCAGCGGAACTGTCATTGCTGTTAATAATTTCTTCAGTTACCGAATAAATCACTATCCCTAAACGGAGGAGTGGTAGGTACCCCATTTTTTAGACACTGTTTCTCGTTTCGTCCGATAAAGATTT
>CAYMYA010000015.1:20713-23217 GCA_964394565.1 uncultured Gammaproteobacteria bacterium | reverse complement strand
GAAGAAATTCCCTTTTGGCGACGATTTGTACCCATGAACCAAAATAACGCGCATACAGAAAAAATCCTATCTCGTTTTTCGATTTCCCGCGAGTGCTCACGAAAGAATTACTTCGAGCGCCTCCGGAAACTCCTCCGTTCCCATGTCTCCAAGGCAGTAGTGCCCGTGATTTGGGAGATTGATTACTTCACCGCCTAGTGCGTTGTGGAAAATTTCTGCACTCCTTTTTCCGTCTTCTTCCTCGTTATCCGACGTGAATATCACAATCTTCTTCGCGCGATCTTTAATGGTTTCGTCAATCAGGTAGGAATAAAAAGCCTTTCGTCCTTCATCGCCTTCATCGGGAATCTTCCATGGCGCCACCAAAATCAATTTTGCAATCGATCGCTGTGTTTCGCTAAGCCAACGAACCAAAAACGCACATCCGCAACTGTGTCCGACAAGAATCGTCTGATCATTCACTTCGTATTTTTCAAATTCCTTCTTGAACGCTTCGTAATTTGGTGCCCACGGATTTGGCATCATCGGGTTTTCCGCGGGAATCCCTTTTGCAGTTAACTCGCGTTGTAGCCACTTCAACCAATGTCTGTCGTACGTCCGCGTTTCTGGATTCATCGCCTTTTCGGCATCAGACGGACAACCGTGAAGAATGATGCAGTTCATAAAACTCTTTTGGTGGACGAGGAGAGACTCGAACTCTCATGCATTGCTGCATATGCTCCTAAGGCATACGTGTATACCAATTCCACCACTCGTCCGTGTGAAAAGCATCATACCGAACCCTGAGCGCTCTCGCAAAATTGGGAATGCCGATTGTGACGGCATTTCCTGACGACTCTTCGTGTTCAAGAGAGTGAAATTCGGCGATCGCCGAACAAAAACAGTAGTTTTGTCCTCATCGTTTTGCTTGAGCATGAACACGAAATATGGCACAGTAGGCATACAAGCAACTCCCCACAACCCCTGAATAAGGGCTTGTGGGGAATTTTGTTTGTCGCGGGTACTCGTCTAATTTCTGCAGCAAAATGATGTTCGGCCAACATCGTTTTCTGCGCTTAATCATCTATGAAACATACATATGCCCTGGGACTCCTCCTCGCGCTGTCCGTTATGTCTCCTCTATCCACTCTCCGAGCAGCCGAAACACCAAAAATCGTCCTCTCGGAAATTGCGTGGGCAGGATCGGAAAAATCGACGGCTGATGAATGGATTGAAATCTGGAACACTGGATCCGAAGCTGTCGACATAAGCGGTTGGTCACTCACTGGCGTTGGAACAAACGGATCCGCAATCACGATTCCAAGTGCGAGCTCGATCGCGGCTGGGTCAACATATCTCATCGCGAATTATTCGATGACCGATCCAAAAACAACGCTTGTTGCAAAACCAAATCTCGTCACAACGGCGGTAAGTATTCCAAACACAAGCTTAAACATCGCGCTTCTCGATTCTACCGGAGCGACCGTCGACTCCCTCATTGATCCTGGCACACCAAACTTCGGATCGTCGACAACCTTCGCAACCATGAAACGCGACTTCTCGTCAGGAGCATGGTTTACCGAGTCGGCATCGGCCAATGTCTCGCACGTCACTGTTTCTTCGCCGGTAACGCCACCAGAAATAACGGCGCCTGAAGCAATCGTGACAGACACCGCGCCGCAAGCGACAGCACCATCAACCCCGGTCGTTTCAGATCCTTTTGCTCCTGAAGCCGTCGCGCAAATTGCCGAACCTGCAAATCCAGTCGCTGTCGAAGCCTCACCGACCATTGTCGAATCCACCGCAGCAGCACCCGTCGTTGATCCAGTAGTTCCTGACGTCATTACAACGCTAGAAGAAACAATCAGCTCGGAGTCATCAGTAAGCGAACCTCCAGTCGCACCGATTGCCGGAGAAGCAACTCCAGAAACACCCATCGCAGCAACGCTTCGTATCACCGGCCTTTTCTCGTCGCCGAGCACCGGAAATGACGAATGGATTGAACTCACAAACTTCACATCTGCCCCTGTCGCTCTTGAAACCTTCACCCTTATTGATGCATCTGGAAAAATCACCGCGCTCTCCGGCGTTCTCGATGCTGGCGCAACACAGCGTATTCTCAATCCAAACGGTAAACTCAACAATGACAGCGACAGCATCACAATCTTAAACGGAGAAACCGTTGTTGATGTTCTCACTTACGGAACTGACGGACTCTCTGCGCCCAAAAAAGACGTTGTGCTTCTTCTCGTGAACAATGAGTGGACGACGCAAGGCGAGTTATCAACGACAACTGTTACCGAAGCCGAAACCACTCCAGTAGCAATTGAAGCCACCGTGACAGAACCAACTTCTGCAACAGAATCGAGTCTTGCACCAGCAACAACGCCATCAGCAACCGTTGCCGCGGTCACTACACCAAGCGCAACCACAGCACCTGAACTGGTGACATCAACCATTACAAAAGGCGACGTCGTCATCAATGAGATTCTTTCATCGCCAAGCACTGGATTCGACGAATGGGT
>CAYMYA010000015.1:0-20613 GCA_964394565.1 uncultured Gammaproteobacteria bacterium | reverse complement strand
CCAAAAAAAGATGTCGCTCTCGCACGAATCAACGACGCATGGGCAATGGCAGCACCGACACCAGGAGCAGAAAATTCTCAAACCGCGTCCACTTCCGAAACCCTTACTCCAACCCTCTCACCAATTCTTTATGCTGACACCGCACCGATCACTCCGTCAGAACAGACCACAAACACAACCAGTGCCAATGCAGCAACTCATTCATCAGGCACTACACCGACTGTCGCGCGTCATGTGGCTGCCGCAGTCCAAAGCGTCGCAACCGCTGATTCGACTCCACATGCAACCAGCGTAAAAACTGCGTCTACGCCATCAAAAATCACAAAAACAAAAACCACAACAAAGAAACTCTCGACACGCACAAAATCCTCTGTCCGATCTGTGACGATCGACGACATCGCGAACCTCGCCGATGGCACAAAGATGAAACTTGAAGGCATTGTTGTTGCAACAACGGGCACGGTCGGCAAACGATCATTCTTCATTGATGGCCTTGAAATCTATCAAAAGAGCGGCACCCTTGCCGATGTGAAGATCGGTGATCATGTATCACTCACTGGTGAAGTGAGCATTCTCTCCGATCATCGTCGCGTGAATGTTCAAGAAGGCGCCATCAGCGTTCTCGAACACACCGATCCGATAATTCACGACTACACATCAACACTTCCCTACGGCAGTCTTACTCGCATCACCGGAACCGTCAGCGCACGCGACGGTAATGCAGTGCTTCTCAATACCGATTCCGGCACAATCAAACTTGTTCCTGGAAACGGTGTAACAATCGCATGGGCCGATCTTGCCGGCGAAACAATCACCGCAACCGGAATTCTGAAGCATAGCGATCAAGAAACGCTTGTACTCCGATCGAACGACGATATCGTGAAGCAACAAAACACCGAAGCAATTCCCGCTGCAACAATCGCAGGAACAACCGCTTCGCAGTCATCGTTGCTTTGGATGACTGGCGCACTACTCGCCGTTGGGAGCGCCGGGTTTGGAACATGGATTTGGTACACGCGACCAAAGGCACGAACGTCAAAACTTATTCTTCATCCAACCGCTGTATGAGTAACGGACAATATGAAAAAGGGTGGCTGAGCGCAATTCTTGATAGCTTCCAAAACATCATGAAAAAGCATGACATGCCCGAGGACATCGCACTTGATATCGAACGCTTTGTTCTTGCAACCGCACGAGACCAATTCCGCGCCGGGAGCAAGAGCGGCGCAGCATACATCTACAAGAAATACGGCATACGCCGAGACACTCCAATAGCTGTCGGCGCTACCTAGTTCTTCACCTCGAAGGCGCTATGAGATCCTGCTATAGTACGAGCATATGACGTCTGGCCAAACGCCAATTACGAAGAAAGAAATGGTTGAGCTCCTCACGGAGTTTCGTGATGAAGTCCGAAACCAATTCGACAGTCATGGAAAACGATTTGACTCGATCGATCAGAGACTCGATCATCACGATGTCCGATTCAACGCGATTGATCAGCGATTTACTCATCTCGAAGATCTTAGTGAGACTGTGGCGGTCGAAGTGAACTCCATTCAGGAAACGCTACGACATCACGGAGAACGCTTCGACGGTTACGATCAGCGATTCGATCATTACGATCAACGGTTCGATCATCTCGAAGACCTCATCGAAACCGTCGCGACCGAAGTAAACGGCGTTCAAGAAACCTTACGACATCATGAGGAACGATTCGATCATCACGACGAGCTTCTTGAGATTGTTGCAACGGGAGTGAATTCCCTCTCAACAATCCTCGCGCCACTCGTTCTGGAGCAAAGCGACCATCGCGAACGTATCGAAAAGCTCGAGCGTGGCCTGACGCGCCTCGTGCTCAAAACATAACCACACAACAGAAAAACCCCGGGCTTACGCCTGGGGTTTTTCTGGAGCGGTAGACCGGGATCGAACCGGCGACCTTCTCCTTGGCAAGGAGACGTTCTACCACTGAACTACTGCCGCGTGCTCGCTTCCGGACAGACTCTCGTTCAGGCTCCTCAGCGTCGCCTTCACTGTCGTCTGTCCGTCACTGCGCTTCGTCTCGCGTTGCTCGACGAGGGCTACAACGGGAACCTGCGTCTGCGCATTTGCCACTCAATTGCCGCGAAACTATATCACGAGCGGGTTTCATGGTCAACGAGCGCGGTGTATGCTACTCCCATGCTTCCCATGCGCTCCATGACGTTCATGGTTCTCCTCCTCTCCTGCGTCTTTTCCGTTGCCGCGGTATCGGGGGCTATTTTTACACCGTCATTATTGCCCGTAACCCCGCCGACCAAGATCGAAGCGATATTCGCTACCGCATCGCTCCCCCAAACGCCACCGCACACCCCGGCGTCCCTCCTTTTTGTCGGCGACATTATGCTTGCGCGCGGCGTGGAGTGGCGCATTGGTCAAAACGATATTTCGTATCCGCTCTCAGCAATAACGGAATACCTTTCTGCCCCAGATCTCACGATTGGAAATTTCGAAGGAACCATTCGCGAGACACCGTTCCAGGAACTCGACGGATTCACGTTTGATACCACACCAGCAATCGCTCAGATGATTGGCGACGCCGGCATTGACGTGGTGTCGCTTTCAAATAATCACAGCGACAATTATGGTGCAACAATCGTGGAATACACCCGCGAAACCTTGAGCACACTTGGCATGACAGCGTTCGGCGATCCGTACGAAAGCGCAAACCACATTGCTCACGTCATGGTCAACGATCTCCCAATCTCTTTCATCGGGTTCCACGCCTTTGCAGAGGAACCGGAATCAATCCTTCCAGCCATTGCGGCAGAAAATGCTGCCGGATATTTCGTCATTGTGTTCCCCCACTGGGGTAATGAATACCAGGCAACGCCGAGTGCTGCACAAACCGAAGCAGCGCATATGTTCATCGAGTCCGGTGCAGACGCAATCATCGGCGCGCATCCACATGTCATCCAGACGTACGAGAATTACCTCGGCGTTCCGATTGTGTACTCCCTCGGCAATTTTCTTTTCGATCAAGACTGGAGCGTTCCTACACAGCAAGGCCTCACCCTCGGGTTTGTGGTTGACGACGACGTAATCACGATGTCCTTCGTGCCGATCTCCGTCATCAAGTCCCGCGTCACACTCATGAATGCCAACGATGCATCGGCGGTACTCGCGGAACACGGGCTTCCTGCAACACTTAACATTGCACGTCCAGTAAACCAAAATGCTCTAGCGCAGCAACAATCCCCGGGCGCTTTCGCTCCCAGCATCCCTCAATGAGGATTTGCGGCGAACCCCAAAAAACGCGACTGAATTCCTGGTGATACATATCGAGCTTCATGGGTGTTCCAGGCTCAATTTGCCCAAAAACATATTGTTGTTCTTGCCCAACGTACGGTGATCCTGGAAACTTCATGGCGTACACATCTGGATCACCCCACCGATATCGAAATTTCTGTTCCATCACACCAATCACGGTAATCAGCGCCGAATCAATACCAAGTTCTTCCGATGCCTCGCGCAACGCAGCCTCGACAACAGCCTCCCCCTCGTCGATTCCGCCTTGCACAATTTGCAACATTTCCCCGTACGTCGCATCCGCTCGGACGCAACACAACACGCGGCCCTGGCCATCGGTCAGCAGAAGTGCGGCATTCGGGCGAAATTGCTCAGTGGTACTCATAACGCGCTGTTGTTTGCGTATCGAATGTGCACAGTGTACCAAAACATATTTTTACAGACACAACAAGCGAGCTCTTGTTCTTTGTGAAAAAATCGTTCAAAATAGATGTACCCCTTTTGCCGGGATGGCGAAGTTGGTATACGCGGCAGACTTAAGATCTGCTTCTCGAAAGAGATCGTGGGTTCGAGTCCCGCTCCCGGCACCAGAAAAAGATGTCTCACCGACGTCTTTTTTTTGTTGAAATTCAGAAGGAGGATCGGCCGCGTATGCCGATCCTCCCCGCGTCCGCACGTACCGAGCAGCCTCCGCTACTCGTCCTCGTTGCCCTCGACCATGGTGTCTCCGCACCGGGTGCCCTGTACGGGCTCCATGTCCAACCGGTGCATGGCCGCTTCGACAGACCCCCTCCCCGACCACGCGATCTTGCAGAAGGACGCGATCGCGGGTCCGGCCAACTGAGTGGCAGCATCGAGAATCTCATCCCGAAGTTCGGCCGGCAGCCCATCCTGCCCGATCGGCGGAACGAAATGCCTCTTCGTGATCCGCCGGCCCAGCCAGTAGAGATGCCAGACCTCGCTGTCGAAGATGACCCTCCATTCCTGCGTGACGGGGTGCATGTCCCACTTCAGGAAGTTGAAGAGCCACAGGGCGCTGATTCCGGCGTAGCACTGCTGGGCGGTGAGGTACTCTGCATCTGCCACAACAGTGTTCACCACCACCCGCACCGCCGGCACCGGCTCACCCGGTTTGCCATCAGGGAAGACGAAGCGAAGAGCCTCGATACGCTCCGGATCCGTGAGCGGCGCGCCGATGAACTGGACTACCGTCCCCACCCGGAGGTCATCTGGGAAGGAGAGAAGGTATCGGAGTGCCGCCATGAACTGCTTGAGGCGCAGGGAGTCCTCGAAGAACAGCTTCTTGCGCCACTGCCGCTCTCGGTCATCCGGCATCCCGTGCCACCGGAAGTCTCCGGTGACGCTCCGACACCCCTCCGTGTTCTCTTGGACGTCCGTGACCAGGTAGGCGAGGGAGGCCTCCACCCGTTCGAACCCGCTGCCGTCTTCTCTGGGGACGTCGACGGCGATCCCGCCGTCGCACCGGGTGACCCAGAGCAGCTCTTCGGGGTTGGCGGGCTCCATCTCTGTGATCTGGATGACCACCTCGCGGGGAGCGGGCGGCGGCGGAGACGAGAACCGACGCCTGCGCTTGGCCACCCGTGGCACGCCCACGGCCGTCTCGGTCGGCAGGACGGGGAGAACGGGCGGGTTCTGTCCGCGGTTGTTGCGCGCCACCGGACCGGTCCTTCCACCGGGCCGGCTAGCCACCACCGGGTCGGCGGGAGCATCGGACTCCCAGTCCTTGGTGACCTGATCACCGACGGCCTCGTCGGTAGCCAAGTCTTCGATCTGCCTATCGTCGAGGGAAAGGGCTCCTTCGACCGCTCCGGGCTCCCAGAGGGAGGCCGCCCCGACGGGCGGAGGGCCGCCCTGGGGCGGCGTCGTGACGGGGGGCGGGGGACCCCTGCGGCCGATGGACTTGCGATCAGAATCGCGCATGGCGATCTCCTTCTTCAGGGGTGGGTTCACCAAGAACTGGATGTTCAAGGCCACTCATTCAAGCATAAAATATGGGCTTTCGTCAATGAATGGAGTACGATATAAGGGTAATGGGCGTTGA
The DNA here is from genome assembly GCA_964394565.1 of uncultured Gammaproteobacteria bacterium. Taxonomy (GTDB): domain Bacteria; phylum Patescibacteriota; class Patescibacteriia; order UBA9934; family UBA9934; genus CAIKHN01. The sequence continues at coordinate 15,263 of CAYMYA010000015.1, read as the reverse complement.
GAATTTTTTTATGTTGCACGAGGAAGAAACCCCAGAAATTCCGCGACTGGTGCAGAAAACTGCGGAACCGGAGGAACAGCGCATTGAGAACACGCTTCGGCCGCAGCGGCTGCAGGATTTTGTTGGCCAAGAGGATCTGAAAACGAACTTGTCTATTTTTATCGAAGCTGCAAAAGGCCGAAACGAGCCCATTGAGCACATTCTTTTATACGGAAACCCAGGGCTTGGGAAAACCACGTTGGCGCACATTATTGGCGCAGAGATGGGTGCCCAGGTGCGCGTAACGAGCGGCCCAGCCCTTGAGCGCGTGGGCGATTTGGCAGCCATTCTTTCCAATCTTTCTCGTGGCGATATTTTGTTCATCGACGAAATCCACCGCATGAACCATAACATCGAGGAAGTGCTGTACCCAGCTATGGAGGATTTTGCGCTTGACTTGGTGGTCGGCAAGGGGCCGTCGGCACGCACCCTGCGATTATCGCTCGAACCCTTCACCGTGATTGGTGCCACCACGCGTCTTTCTCTCCTTTCTGCACCACTGCGCGACCGTTTTGGAAACACACTGCACCTTAACTTTTACCAGGACGACGATATCGCACGGATTATTACCCGCAGTGCGTCCATTCTTTCCCTCGCAATCGACAAAGAAAGCGCAAATGCCATTGCGGAACGCTCAAGAAAAACGCCGCGCATCGCAAACCGGTTGTTGAAGCGCGTACGTGATGTCGCACAAATTCGCCATGAAGGGAATATTTCCCCGGATATTGCGAAAGAGGCGCTCGCGCTGCTCGCGATCGATTCCCTCGGGCTCGACCCCGTCGACCGGCACCTCCTCCTGACGCTCATCGAAAAATTCAACGGCGGCCCCGTCGGCCTCGGCACGCTCGCTGCGGCAACACAAGAGGAAACCGAAACCATCGAGGAAGTGTACGAACCATATTTATTGCAGCTCGGATTTTTAGAGCGCACACCACGCGGCAGAGTTGCCACACGCCGCGCATATGAACACTTAGGAAAAGCCCAACCAACAATCCCAGCTTCCCTCTCAGCTCCCAGCACCCTGCTATAATTCCTGCATATGGAAATTCCCCTTTGGATTATTCTTGTGCCACTCGGTGGTGTTATTGCGCTTGCGGCGTTGTTTCTCTTTTTTAATATTTTTCATCTTGCCCGGTATGGCATTGTCGGGCGCGGGGCAAGCGCACTCATTGCGGTATACATTCTCAGTTTCACTTTTGTTCTGACACTCGGGATCGGCGTACTGCTCGACGTCACCTGGAGCAACACCGTTCCGCTTTCCTCCATCATTCCCTTTACCGGCGGATCTTCTTCACCCTTTGGCTTATGATGAACCTTGATACCCTTCCCAACCGCCTGCCAAATGAAGTCGTCGTGCTCTTTTTACGGCGACATTGGATCGATCTCTTGCGTATTTTTGTATTCAGTAGCGTGCTCTTTATTCTTCCACTCGTCATCGGTATCCTGATTGAATTCGTCAACCCAGAACTCCTGGCTCATGTGTTCTGGGGGCCAGCGCTTGCGGCAACCGTCGTCGCATACATGCTCGCAGTACTCGTGCTCACGTGCACAGAACTCACGGACTATTGGCTGGATGTTTGGATTGTGACGAACGAGCGCATTGTGAACACGGAACAACACGGGTTGTTTAATCGCATTGTTTCCGAAGTGTTCCTCCACCAAATTCAAGACATTACCAGCGAACAACAAGGACTCATCGCGACATTTCTCACATTTGGCGACGTGTTTATTCAAACTGCTGCAGAACGTGAGCGATTCCAATTCAAAAATATCGATAATCCTGACGACATCAAAATCGCTATCAGCGGATTGGCAAAAACGTGTAAAGACACCCATCGCCACGAACCGCCGAAAGCTCCGACTGTGTAAGATCATTCTCAGCCATAACAAAAGACCACCGGAGTTCATTCCGGTGGTCTTTTGTCTTCTCTGTTCCTACTCCCATTTCTTCTCCACCTCGATTCCTGTGTAAAAATGTTTCAGGATTGCGTCGTACAGTTGCCCTTGGTTTGCCATGCAAAGCGCACCAGATGCAGACATCCCGACGCCGTGTCCCCAAAGCGTTTTCCCTTCGTCGCAAGGGACAGACACAGAAACCGCCCAGGGCACCGTCCCATACCACACTTCGTTCCAGCTGCGTGTGCGGCCATCACTGCGCGAGAAATACGGGGTAATTGCCGTCGCGCCATCGTACGTCACAATACGCCCACGCGTTGCTTCCACGGCTGCAGTGAGGTTTGGCGTGCGCAATTCTTGGCCATACCCTTTATACACTTGGTCGAGCCACGCATCGACGTGAAAATATTCACTTGCGTGCTTTGTGGCACGCGTCCAGTGGTAAAACGCATACGTTCGCGCCGCGGTGATAAGCGTTTTCTGGAATTCCGACGGAGAAATATTCGATGTTTCTGCCAGGCCGCGCAAATACCATTCCATGGAAAGCTCGTTAATGAGCCACACCCTGTCTTTGGTATCGTTGTGGCGCAGCTCAAGAATATTCCGGAATGTATTATCCGTGTACGACGATCCGCGAGTCACTTTGCGATCAAAATTCGATACCCGCATCACCGCGTTCAATGTTTTTGGGACAAAGCGGAGATATTGAGCAGTTTTTTCTGTCCCATCGCCAATATCGTACGTATACCCGGCTCCGTTCCACGCGGCCGTCACCGAATCCCCCTTCTCAAGACTCGCGAGAAGCGTTCCGGCACTGTCGACGAGATCAAAATCACTTTCATCTGACGTAATAACTACTTCGTTGTCTGTTTCTTCGTCGACAATAAGCACTCCCACACGCATAATTGGCTCCGCAATATATGCCACGCCCACGCCTTCCTCATTGGCCTCATTTCTCGGCGCAACGCGCGCCTCCCCCGCACCGCCCGTCACTTCCACTGGGATTTCTACAAATGCGTTATCAACCGACTCTCCGTTCGCGGTAAATTGAAAATTCGTCATGTACGTTCCGTTACGCCTTGGTGCGGTGAGTGCAAACGAAATATAGGCCGTCTCCCCGGGCTTTACGGTTCCTGTTGCCGACGCAAGAATATCGCCGTTCCAAGAAAGGTGTTTCAGTGATGACGAATCGGAAGAAGCGATGCTCAGATCTGGCGCCTTCAGCCCATAGCTCTTCCATGTTGTCGTCCCGATATTCTTAAATCCCGCAGTAAGCGAGACCGACTTTCCGGACACGAGCTTTACAGCATTTGCAGAGACTATCGTGAGTTGTGCCTGTCCCGTGGACGCGGCAGGCGTCATCGTGACCGTTGAACCTGTTGAACTCGTGGTTGTTGATGCTGGCTGCACCGTGATCTTTAGCGTAAATTCTCCCCCATCGAACCAAGCATAGTTTTCTGAGGCAAGACGAAATGTTTCTGAATATGTACCAACGGTTGTCGGTGCACGAAGCTGGAATGCTACAGTTGCTGTTTCTCCTTTTTTTACAGAAGGTTCGCTTATGCGACGTACCTGGCTTGGCGAAAGCCATGTGCCTGGATCGAAAACGCTTGTGCGATACTTTGGTCCGTACGTGTAGAGCGAAACGTAACCAGCACCATCGTTCTTCCATGTGAAATCTGATGTATTTTGGAACGTGACCGAAACAATCTTCGATTCCCCCGCAGTCATGCTGATATTCCCATTTCCCGTGGTTGTCACACGCAATGCAGAATAGATTGCTGCATGTGCGGTTGGCACAGGAAGGCCAAAGATCAGCATGGCCGTGAGTGTTATGGTTGAAAAAAACCGACGGAAAAATTTTCGCATAGTATGCACCTAGTGTAACAATTCCTGGTACACTTTGCACCAGATATGTCCACCGAACGCCATGAACTCGCAAAAAATACGGCAATCCAAGTTGTCGGGAAAGTGATCGGCACGATTCTCGGCCTCATTACCTTTGGACTTCTGATTCATACGCTCGACGATGCGGGGTACGGGGCGCTCACCAAGGCACAAACGTATGCGGCCGTGTTTGGCATACTCGTCGATTTTGGCCTGACACTCACCACAACACAAATGATTTCAGAGCCGGGCGCAAACGAAAAAAAGATTCTCGGCACCGTGCTCACCATCCGTATTGCAAGCGCAATCACGTTCTTAAGTCTTGCACCAATTTCTGCATTCTTTCTTCCAACGACGTCGGAAGAGCGCATGGCAATCCTGGCATTTGCCCTCGCATTTTTCTGTGCCTCGTTTGCACAAGTCCTCGTGGGCGTATTTCAAAAACGTCTCGCGCTCACCCAAGCAACACTCGCAGAAACCGCAAACCGTTTTGTGTCATTTCTCGGTGTGCTCGCGGTGTGGCACTGGAGCCTTGGGCTTGCTGCAGCATCGTTCGCGTTCGTGATTGGTGGCGTGGTGCATGTGCTCCTCATGCTTCGCGGCGTTCGCGCATACATTCCGATTACGTTTTCTTTCGATCTCGCAATTGCAAAAACGCTTCTCCGGAAAAGTTGGCCCATTGGGGTTTCCATATTCTTTAATTTACTCTACCTCAAGGGCGACGTGCTGTTCATGTGGCTCTTCGGGCGCACAGACGTTGAAATCGGCTATTACGGCGGCGCATACAAAATTATCGACGTCGTGACAACTGTGCCTACAACACTCATGGGACTCTTACTTCCTCTTCTTGTCTCGTCCTGGGAATCGCGCAACCGGGTACTGTTTGAAAAACGGATGCAGGATGGATTAGATGTTCTTATGATGCTCGCCGTGCCATTTGCATTCGGAAGCGCGCTCTGCGGCGTTGCGGTGATGACATTACTGAAGTCATCCCTTGCTCCGGCTGGGCACGTCCTTGCGCTCCTTGGTCCTACCGCAAGCGCAGTATTTCTTGGCTCGCTCTTTTCCTACACCATTATCGCCGTTGGCAAACAGCACATGATGACGTGGGCATACGCATTCGTGGCCGTTGTCACCATCGTGGGGTATACCATGTTCATTCCGCGCTTTGGCATGTGGGGGGCGGCCGCAATGTCGCTTGTTGCAGAGGTACTCATTGGCATCATTGCCATGACTGTCGTGCTCTATACGACCAAATGGCGACCAAGCCTCGCACTCTCCGGGAAAGTGCTTGTAGCATCTCTCATTATGGCCGGTGTGCTCTTCACCTTGCAGGGCGCAGCTGCATGGATTTCCGTCCCAATCGGGATTTTCGTCTACACCATGGCGCTCGGCGCGCTTGGTGGACCGTCGCCAAAAAGTCTGTTGCGTATTTTTCGGCCAAGCACCAATGTTCTTGAATGAGCATGCATGTCATTATGATTTTTTTCTTTCTCATCATCCTCGCGCTTTCTGCATTCACGCTTCTTGCATGGCGTGATCTGAAATTTGCACTCGCCGTGCTTACCGGGCTCACACCAACATATCTTGTACGGTTTTCTCTTGGTCCAATCCCCACCACCATGCTCGAGTGTTTTCTCCTGCTGGCACTGGTGTTTTTTTTCATTCGACACGGAAAAACGTATCGCCCGAAACTCGCGCGCATGTTCACACACCGTCCCTTCACCCTGCGCTCTTTTGCCATAGGCGCGCTTGGTATCGCATCCATTTTGAGTATATTCATTGCACCAGACATGTTTTCCGCACTCGGTATTTGGAAAGCATATTACCTCGAGCCGTTTCTTTTCGGCATCATGATCTGGACCATGTTCGACCGTAAAGCGTTCCGCAACGCATTACTATTTCTTTGTGTTTCCGCCATCGCCATCGCGCTCTTCGCGGTCATTCAAGTGCTGTTCTCCGTCGGTATTCCAAGCGCCTGGGCAATGGAGCACCGCGCGACATCGTTCTTCCCATACCCGAACGCTGTCGGCCTCTTCTTGGCGCCAATTGTTGCCGCGCTCGTTGCCTTCGCGATGAACAGCACGGTGGCGATATCACAAAAAGTCCGCACAGGCATGTGGATCGTCGTCGCAATCCTCTTCGTTGCTATTGGGCTTGCAAAAACAGAAGCCGCTCTTGTGGCAATTCCGGCTGCGTTGTACGTCGTCATGCTCATGTCTCCAGCGTTCTCAGCGAGAAAAAAGCAGCTGGTGACGGGCGTTGGGGCATTCGTGATTGCGAGTGCGATTGTGCTGTTTCCGAGCATCGCAACAAAACTTACCCTGCACGACACCTCCGGACTGGTGCGCCGTGCACAATGGAGCGAAACATTGCATCTGCTTGCAGATCACCCATATCTCGGCGTTGGGTTAAACGGATACCCAACCGCACTCGTGCCCTATCACGACGCAAGCACATACGAAATTTTTCAATATCCTCACACCATTGTGTTAAACGTGTGGAGTGAGCTTGGCGTACTGGGGCTCATTGGGTTTCTCGGCATCGTCGTCTTTATATTTCATTATGCGTGGGCAAACAAAAAAGACCCGTGGGTCTTGGCCTGCTTCGCCGCACTCCTTACCATGCTCATCCACGGCTTAGTGGACGTTCCCTTCATGAAAAACGATCTCGCGCTCCTTGCCGTGCTGTTCTTTGCGGCAATGATTGCACCGCACGCAAAACCCTCAGTCATTGCGAGGAGAATGTAACCATTCGACGAAGCAATCTAGACCGAGATTGCTTCGTCGGGATTACCCTCCTCGCAATGACTGAAAAAAAGTATTTAAAAACGAACCGACGCCCCGACCAATCAAGGCCGGGGCGTCACGTTTGCGTACTGACGGTCACTGCTGGTTGCGGCAGACCCGCGGCCCCAGCGTGGCGTCCTGGAACGGGCGCCACGTCCGGAGGGGGGTGCCATTGGCGTCGTAGAGATCCCACTCCTTGGAGTAGGTCCCTCGCGCCGTGCCGTAGGCCATCGACGGTGCCTTGACGACCACCCGCTTGACGACGTCGAACATCAGGATCGATGTCGAGTCGTCACCGTGGTACGAAATCGGCTGTCCGACGAGGGTGATGGTGTGGACCATGGGGTCCACCGCCATGTACCCCTTCGGCACGCTTCCTGCCACGCGGCAGGGCTGGAGCGCCGACATGAAGTTGCCGACGACCTCCGGCATCGTCGTCGGCACGCCGTTCACCGGAATGGTGACGTACCGCCCGGTGGGAACCGGAGGTGCGTCCAGGTAGATGCCGGTGAAGACGGCGCCCGGGCCGAAGACCCGATTCGTGGCCGTCGACGAGGTCGGCCACTCGGGGACCTCGACGGCGAGCCAGTCCGAACTCTCGTTACTGATCGCCATGCAGTCATTGGCCGCGCTGCACCCGTGGGGGGCGGCGAGGGCGATCTCCTCGTAGGGCAACGTCGTCCCGGGCACGCGGCCCGTGGGGGGCGCGGCGAGGACTGGGGCGCTAAAGCTGAAGAAGAAGGAGAGGACGATGGCGATGAAGAGAGCGAACATGTGGCCTCCGGGCCGTTCGGGTTGTTCATTTGGGGTGCGTTATGCCCCGGTGCGTTTGCGGCGACGTTGCGGAAATGCTTCGTCTAGCCGCGGGAAACGGTGAGCCTGTGCGCCGGCTCGTGCGGGAGGCCTCTCAGCCTCCTAGTCCTGGTTGGCCAGCGCGCTCGAGAGCGCCTTGACCTTCTGCTCGCACTCCGCGGCCGTGCCACACGCGGACGTGGGCTCGGCGGCCGGGGCGTGGCCAGCGCCGGGCAGGGCGGGCTGGGCCATGAAGCCCGCCCGGCCCTGATCCAGGAGGAAGGTGTCCACGAACCGGGGGTCGTAGCCCACGCGGCCGTGGTACCGACGATCCCCGTTCTCGATGGCGGCGAGCCCTTCGGCGTACGCTCCCCAATCGAGGTGGGTGCCGCCCTCGACCAAGAAGCCGTCCGGGCTCTCCACCCGGACGTTCCCGCCCTCCTCCAGCGCCTTGCCGGCGCTGGCCAGGAGAGCCGACTCGCCGGGGGCGCGCAGCATCTGCTGGGAGGCCTCGGCCAGGGTGGCCCAGGCCTCAGCCTGCGCCTGGAGGAAGTCACCGTCCGCCTTCTGGCAGATCCGGTGGGCGGTGGCGAGGTCGATCTGCAGGTCACCACCCTTGTTGCCGGTGGCCTGACTCGCGGCGAGGGAGGTCGCACAGCCATCGACCGTCACCGACCTCGTCCCGAAGGACGGGTGGGTGAGCTCCTTGTCGCTCACCGCAGGCCGCGTGGCAACCAGGGTCGGCGGGGCGGGCAGGGTGATGCTGACGCCGTCGGCGGCGGCGGGGGTGGAGAAGGAGAGGGCGAGGGACAGGGCGATGATCATGGCGATCCTCGGGGTTGGCCGGGTTATACCGGCGGGGGGGTTGCACGAACGGAACCGAGCCGAAATGGCCGGTTTTCTTAGTAGATTCTTCAGGTGTGAAGGCACATCCTGACCCTATACTATAGCAAAAAAATGGCCTTTTGTCAAAAAAAACTCCACAAACTCATATTGACAAAATGCCGTTTTTCTGCTAATTTACGCGGTCCGGGCAACCCCCGAATCCTTCAAAACTCATTCACAATCACGGGCAAATCCGCCCACCCTCTCCCCCAACCTGGAGGCCCCGTGGCCAAGACCCCGATCCGCCCGTCTTGGGCAGACGCTGTCCGCATCATCATCGGCGGCGGCGAGTACGCCGAACAGCGGCTCCCGGACCTCTTCGCCTCGCTCATCGCGGCGGGGCAGGACGACAACGTCCTGATGGCCACCATCTCGCACTGGCTGCGGACGGTGGACACGGAGAACGAAGCCGCCCTGGGCTACGGCGTCGCCCGCTGGCTCAAGGGCCGAGGCCCCGCCGCCGCCATGCTGGCGCACGCCCTGGAGACCACTCTCCGGACGGCGCATGAGCTCAACGAGTACCCAGCCGGCACCCTCGCGGCGGCGACGCCCGAAGACCGGGAACGCTTCCGGATGGCCCTCGTGGCCAAGTTCCAGAACAACGTCGAGCGGGCCCGCGCCCGGTTCGCCACCACCTTCAACAACCTCGGAGGCGGCATGGCCGACCCCAACACCCCCACCGAGCCCAAGGCCAGCGCCTGGACCCGGTTCGTCGAAGCCACCGGCTTCAGCAAGATGTTCGACGCCCTTGGCAACATGGGCACCGGCGCCGGCAAGGTGCTGGAGAACATGGGCGATGCCGCCGCGGACATCATGCGAGTGCTGTTCGCCATCCTCGGCGGCAGCATCCTGTACTGCGGTGCGGTCTTTGGTATTGCGCTCTTCCTGCCGGAGGTCATGTCATATGTCGCTTGGGCATCCTTCGGCGTCCTCGTCGGCGTCCCGGCGCTCATGATGATCTTCGGGGCAGCGCGGCGAGAAGGGCTCATCGCGCAGGGTGTGGCCGCCTTCATGCTGTGGTTCGTCTGCAGCACGCTCCTCTACATCACCTTCGCCCTCGCGGGGGCAGCGGGGATGTACACCGGCGAGAACATCTGGCGCATTCTCGTCGCCGGCCCCGTCATCTTCGTGATCTGGGACCGCGTGATGATGGGAATCACCCAGTCGGCCGTCCGTACCGGGAAGTTCAACTGGATGGAGGTCAAGGCCTTCTTCAGCGGCGGGAAGGTCGATGAAACGGAGCGGAAGGAGATCGACGAGGCGATGCGGAAGGCCATCTACCTCATCCGCATCAGCATCACGGCCACGGCCGCAGTGCTGCTCATCTGGTTCATGATGGTCATCGTAGAGATGAACCTGCATCCCCTGCCCTTCCACCTGTCAGTCCTGCTGGTGACGGGGCTCGCCTTCCTCTCCATCGCCTACGCCCGCATGGCGCTGGCACTCTGGCGCGAGGGCGACTGGCCCAAGCACCTGGACACGCTCAGCAAGGGCTGGGCCGCCACATTCTTCCAGAGCGCTCAGCGCGGCTGGGTCGTGGCGGGAGCGGTGGGCCTCGGGCTGCTGGTGTTCTGGGGGATCTTCAACGACCCCAAGACAACGGATCAGACCGCCGTCGGCTCACAGGGGCAGGCGGAGGAGCCCGGCATCCTCCAGCGCATCGGCGACATCGGCAAGGCCAGCGCGGACATGGCGCTCGACGAGGCCGAGGACGCGGTGGGCATCAACCGCGCCGAGACCAAGAAGAGCACCCGGACGACCTCGAAGGAGGAAGAGGACGAGCAGGATGAGGAGCCCGCACGCAAGACCCGCACCGACATGGTGCGCTGCGGGGACGCCGAGATCCCCGCGGAGAAGGTTCGCAAGGACCGGAAGACGCTCGGGAGCGAGTTCTGCTCCGAGAGCATGGGGGACATCTACCCCTGCAACTGCGAGTAGTACACGCACGCACGGATCCCCTCGCTCAGCCATCGGCCGGGCGAGGGGGTCATCGTTTTTATCAACAAAAAATCCACCGCCCAGTGAAGGCGGTGGACATTTCTATTTATTATCCTGTTGCTTTTGCGAGGGATTCAATGACGAAGGTGCTGATGGCGTATGCCGAGAGCAGAATGATCAAGCCCACAACGGACATGATGAGAATATCCTTCGCTTTGTCCACTTTCTTTGGGTCACCAGCGGCAGTCATCCAGGTGAAGCCGGACCAAATGACGAGAAGCAAGAAAATGACACCGAGCACGCTGAGCAATGCCGAAATAAGCATACCAATTGTTGCCGTGAGATCTTCCGATCCAAGATCTGCATCTGCGTTCACGTCTTCCAACGCACCGGTTAAATCTGGAGATGCATGAACCATTGGTACACGGAGCACTGCGCCAAATGGCAGAGCCAAAAGTGCTGCGCCAATCAAGAGTGTCTTAAGCTTCTTCATAAAAGGTAAGAAAATTATGTGAATAGTGTATCACGGCCGCGAGGGAACCCACTGTGGATGTTTTAAATCGCTACGACTTACATCCATGTAAAGACCCAATGCGTAATACCATATGCAAGCAAGCAAATAACCAACCCCGTGAGTGATTGCCCTAAAATATCCTTAGCCTTCGTGACTTTCTTCGGATCCCCAGCCGCCGTCATCCACAAGATTCCTGCATACACGGTCAGAACCAAAAAAATAACACCAAGAATACTGAACACTGCAGTAAGGACATCACCAACAGTACTTGCCAATGTGGCAGTTGGGGCACTTCCGCCATAGGCCGCACCGCCAGTTGTTGAAAGTGTTGTGGTGAACGGAGAACTTGTTGCTGCCGTTGTATCTGCCATAGCTATCCCTTTACGTTATTTTTCCCATCGTGAGTCCCGAAAAGACCGCGTTCGTAATGACGTATGCCGCAATGACAATCACGGCACCAATCACCGAAGACTTGAGAATATCTTTCGCTTTGTCAACGCGCTTCGGATCCCCCGCAGCCGTCATCCACAACACGCCAGCATACACCATGAGAGCAAAGAAAATCGTGCCGAGAATGCCAAATACCGGGGCGATGATGTATGTTCCGATAAATGTCGGGAGCGATGAAGGGACATTCGAGCCAAAGGAGTTTTCCCCCGTGGTCACCAGCCCCGATGCCGTCGCCCAATCTGACGCCGTTTCTTCCGCCAAAAGCACGCTCGGCAAAACGAGCATTCCTAGTGCACCAAGTAAAACCGAAAGTTTTCGCATAGTGCAAGGCTCAAAGCGCACTTTGAGCCAAGCAGCGTGAGAAAACCTAGCCTGCGGTCGCACCAACAATGGAGCTGATCACGAACGATGCAATCGCGTATGCGGAAAGAATAATTGCTAAACCAATAATACCCGCAACAATCAACCGCTTTGCTTCGCCAACTTTTTCGTCGTTCCCTCCCGCCGTCATCCACTTAAATCCACCAAGAAGAATGATGACCACAGCAACCACGCCTAAAAATCCAAGTGCGACACGGATGAGTGAGCCGATCGCCTCCTGTAAGTCGCTCTGCCCAAGCCCTGTAGAGTCACCAAAGTCTGCACTGAGCAAATCCTCCGCTTCCAACTGTCCAGATGCAGCATTGACAAACGGCAACCGCACGAACGGTAAAGCGATCACGAACCCAAGCGCCACACTTACCGCATATCGGACTAATGTTTTCATCATACGTATTAGGAATAAATGTTAAAGAAAGTATACCACGGTACACGACGTGACCCTGATTATGTAATCGCACCCTGAGTGATGCCTGTCAGAATTGCATTCACAATGGCGTATGACGAGAAAATGATTACTAGGCCGAGCACCGCCCAGATAAGCGTATCCTTCCCTTTTTGTACCATTTTTGTATCGCCCCGAGACGTCATCCATAGTATGCCGCCGTACACCACCATCAACAAAGCAAAGGAGCCAACCACAGAAAGCGCAGCCGAAATCACACGGCCAAAAAGCACACGAACGTCTGTTTCGCCGAGTGGATTGATTAAGGTGACCGCGTGCACTGCACGTGGCAATGCTGCACCCAAAAGCCCGACCGGAACCCACAATGATTTACGCATATTATTCAGAATCAGTAGTAAAGACGCCTTCTACAGCATTTTCTTGATCTTCCGCATCCAATCCCTGATTTACCGTTTCTTCAAGCACGTTTGAAGCCGGCGTTCCAGAAGCCGTCGTGAGTCCAGAGATAATAAAATTCATCGCAACGTAAGCACCAAAAATGATCATAAGTCCAATAACCGCACCCGTCATCGTGTCCTTGCCGGACTGTACCCACTTGCTATCCCCACGTGAAAAAAGCCACTTATATCCGCCGTACACAAACACGAATAATACTGCGGATCCACTAATTCCAAGAATAAATACCGCAATATTCGCAAAAACCTGAAGTGCATCGTCAAGAGTGCAGTTCCCTTCGTCACGGCATGGACACGTGTCCACTCCCCCCTGCTCCGTCACAGACTCCTCACAAATGCCTGCGAAAATTATTCCTTGTGCGGTGATTGCATCCGTCCCCCCGTTAATGTCCGAATACTGTACGGATTGTTCAGTGGTTTCTGCATGCACTATTGAGATAGAACCTCGAAAACCCGTCGCAATTGCGGCAATAATTCCAAACACCACAAGCATACGAAGTGTTCGACTCATATCACGCCGCAGTATACCACGCAGCTTAATACGTTTGCCCAACCACTTTTGCTGCGTTATCAATCGCGTCCTGTGGATCTTGATATGTCCCCTCAAGAATGTCGTCAATTAATTTCCGCAATGCCGCTTCGGTTGCATCAATATCTTTCCCCCGATACCACGTCCGTGCCGTCAATAAGTCCTCCACAAATACCCCGATATCTTCATCTTCTAATTGCTCCTCAATACGCGAACGTAATGCCGTTGGCTTCCCCGCTTCCGTAAGATACGAGGAAACGTTCTCGGCGTCTGTGGCATACAGAATAAAATTCCATGCGTAATCGATGTGTTCAGAATCTCGCGAAACACCTTCAGCCCAATAATTCGCAACATTCACTTCTTGAACATCACCAGCAACACTAATCTGTGGTAATGCAGAAACTCCCACATTCAATTTTGGTGCGAGTGTCCGAAGAATTGGCAGGTGATAGCTATACCCTAAAAACATCGCAGCCTTTCCGTTCACAAATGCCTCAAGGGAAGAAGGTTGATTCTCATTCCAGGTGTACACCTCTTTCGTGGGGTTTGCGAAGTCCGTATAAAATCGCACCGCATCAAGCCCAGGATTTACATCTCGTGGCGTCCCCTCCGGCGTCTCATGAAACACCACGCGTCCGCGATCGTCCACCATTTCCGCGCCGTTTTGCATCATCAATACCGAAAGAATGTCACTTGAACGCTCCACATTTTCCGACGTGCCAAGACCGACACCCGATTGAATCACCGCACCGGATGCATCAATGTTCGTCAGGAGCTTCACCGCCTCCTGAAAATCTGCCCACGTGCTTGGCGGCTGAGGAATGCCCGCAGCATTCAGCATATCCTGATTGTAGAACAGTCCAAGGGTATCCACGCCCATCGGCAACGCATAAATCATATCGACGGGATCTGCGTCTTCATTCTCCTGATACGGCATTACCACATCTTCCACCACTGCGGGAATAAACTCTGCCCTGAGTGTTTTCATGCTCATGGTTGATTCTGATGTTGTCACGAGCACAGTCTCCTTGCGCAATGTTCCTTGTGTTTCCACGTGTGCCACCGTTACGGCTTCCGGCATTGGCTCAAGGAGAGTCGCAAACTCTCCGAGCCAGTCGTTATGTACCGCAAAAACATCCGGCCCCGTTCCCTCTGCAATCGCACGAACCAATTCATCTTTATATTCTTCAAATCTGAGCTTTGTATATTCCACGGTCACGTTTGGATGCGTTGCAGTATACCCATCGATAATCGTTTCCCACGCATCGTCTTCGTCAAATACGCCCCACACTTTTAACGTCACATCACCAGATGCTGACGAAGCGCCCCCTCCACCAAAGCACCCCGCACCAGTCGTAAGGAATACTGCGGCCAGGAGAGCAGAAACAAGATATTTCGAAGTATGCATACTTAAACGGTCAGAGATTGTAAATATTCACGCAACCCTTTCTGTACGCCTTCGTGTTTTAAACCGAGCTGAATTTGCGCAATGATGAATTGGAGCTTATTCCCACAATCATACCGATCGCCCACAAATTCATTACCAAACATCTTTCCACCTTGCGCGAGATATGTGCCAAATGCATCGGCCAAGCGAATTTCTCCGTCCTTACCCGGCTCTTGGCTTTTTAAAATGCGAAAAATCTCTGGCGTGATGACGTACCGTCCCACCACCGCGAGGTTGGACGGCGCTTCCGCGACGCTTGGTTTTTCAACAAACGTGGAAATTGCCCATTCGCGATCGCTGATATGTTTTCCGTCAATAACGCCATAATTTGAAACGGATTCTTTCGGTACTTGCTGCAGCGCAATGACGGGGCCATTTTGCGTTTCAAATGTACGGATGAGCTGGCCAATCGCCGGAACCGTGCCGTCAATAATGTCGTCACCAAACAGCACCGCAACCGCTTCATCGTCGCCCACAAACGGCGCAGCAGTGAGCACGGCGTGGCCGTCGCCAAGTGGCTTTTGTTGGCGCACAAAGGCGAACTTCGCCAATTTGCCAACGGCCTCAATGGCTTCCAGCTCCTTAAACTTCTTTTTTTGCTCTAAGCGATATTCAAGCTCGAAGTTTCGATCAAAATGATCTTCCAGCGCGCGCTTGCCAATAGCGGTGACGAAGATAATCTCTTCGATACCCGCGGCAACGGCTTCTTCCACAATGTACTGAATGACCGGCTTATCAACGACAGGAAGCATCTCTTTTGGCTGCGCCTTGGTGGCCGGCAAAAAGCGCGTCCCCATCCCCGCAACCGGAATAATCGCCTTCTTGATCTGCATAGTGATCACAGTATAAAACATTTCT
>CAYMYA010000014.1:12006-26673 GCA_964394565.1 uncultured Gammaproteobacteria bacterium | reverse complement strand
CGGGCATCATCGCCCTGGCCGCCTGCACCGGCGGCAACACTGACAGCGGCACCACCTACGGCGACGGTGATGGTGGAACTATCACCGAGGGCATGGCCGCGATCAAGGTCACTACCGCCTCATTCATGGGCTTCTCCGACGGCTGCGACATCGTGATCGACAACGAGAAGGCCGGAGAGGTCGGTGACGAGATCGAGGTCGAGGCCGATCGAACCCACACCGTGGGCGTCGGCGCGATCAACCCCGAGGGTCTCGTGACCCACACCCTCTCCCCCTCCTGGGCCGGCGACAGCGTCTGGGCCGGAGCCGAGGTCATCGTCCCCGAGTGGGACGTGGAGCTCGGAGAGGGAGAGCTCGTGGAGCAGGACGTGGAGTTCAACCTCTACCCCTTCCACGCGAACGACTGGTGGACCTGCACCAACGACAAGAACACGTCGCTGGTCGAGACCCAGATCGCTGAGACGGATGGGGCGCTGTTCTACCTTCCGTCGCCCGGCTTCATGAGCCTCGAAGGCGTCACCCTGATGAAGGAAGGATACTCCAACGCGGCGTTCACTTCGATCGCGAATGCGGTCTTCACCAGCGAACACCCCGATGGGGACATCCACTACAACTGCTACGCGAGCGATGATGAGGGCAACCCCGTCGATCCGCCCGAGAAGTAGCCCCGGCATCGTGTAGGAGCACGAGGCCACGAACGGCGGACCGCAAGGCCCGCCGTTTCGAATTTTTATGGAGTCACTGTAATGATTCCGTCGTAATAAACCCAAGGGTTAGTAGCACTGTCCAAAGTATTTGTAGTATTACCGGTAAATGCGGTATACGCACATTCATTTGCATTTTCTGTATTGTTCATATTCTCAAAATCACCCAAATCTACACATTCCGGTCCATTATCACCGTTTGTAGATGACCATGTCGAATCACACGTTCCCGTACACAATCCCCAGTTGTCTCTAATGTGAACACGAGGGCGGTACACGCATTGGGTTTCGTCGATAGTGCAGGGGGTGTTGTCGTAGATGCCGTCGCCGGACGTGTCGGCGCATGTCGCTGGCATTTGGGAGGGGTTGCAGGTGTAGATGTGGTTGTAGCTGAAGTAGTTTTGATCACAGCTTTCCGGGCTCATGCCCCATTCGTAATCAGAGTCTGATGTTGGTTTGTCGCAAATGGATACCTCCGTGCCATCCTCAAGCCCGCGGTGGTTTTTGTAATAATTGTTATCTGCCGTCGATCCGGTTGGCGTGGAACCGTCGCCCCAGTCCACAATAATGCGGCGCAGCGGCAACTGATTTTTATCTGCCGCGGCATAGAACTTGAGGTATGCGCGATAAAACGCATTCGCCTCAACATCTCCTTCGTTCTGTTCATTCAATGTCAATGCATGTTCTTCGTCCTCTTCACAGATATCGTTATAACAATTGTTCAAATCCAATGCCCATACAGAAGGCGCATTGCCGTCCGTCGCGCGGCGATCGTACTCAAAGAGATTTTCATCTTCCGCATCAACATCAATTTCTTCGTACGATCCATCAGTCCAGTCATCTTGTGACAACACGAGATCGTTCTCTCTATCGTACACACCGTCGTAGAACCGGATCCCTCCTCGACCATGAGCAAACACATCGCTCACTAAGCCGACTGCACACAATGTGCTGCCAGCTTCACCCGGATTGCTTAAACAATTATAGGTTCCAGGGCCTGCAACGACATACGTTTCGCTGAATACTTGGTGTACTCGGCCTGGAGTCATGTTCTCTGCACCGTCAAATTCTTCCAATCGCCCAAGCGTGAAATAATAATCTGTGAACGCTCTTCCTTCGGGATTCGCAAAACTTGTTGTGTCATCCTGAACCGCACCCTCATCGCATCCCAGGTCAACCGTTGGAGAGAAGTAGATGTATTCCATTGCTCCATCAGATCCCGCGGTTGGTTCAGATTTACATGACGGAAGCCGCACTGGACGTGGATCGTCCAGAGTATTGATCGCGCTCGCTAATGCTGATGCACCAAAAGGCGACTGCAATGTTTCAACGGTATACGCAAAATTTTGCGGTCTGAAATACACTTCTGTTGTTTCAGCTGCATTAATTGTGTATTCCGGTGATTGCGTCGTATTCAGAATCCTATCCGTGTATGGCGCAGCACCGTTGTCGTACATGCTGGTCATTGTAGAAAACACCGTCGAACACGCCATGTACACATTTGCCTGTGTCGCGGAATCCTGTACGCCGTATGGCGTAGAGTCTGCTGCGAGCGACATGGTCAATGGATCAACACTTTCGTCCAATACTGTCGCAACAAGTGGAATCGTCTCTTGATCGGTATTCGTGATTTGTCGCCCATACGCCTTGCACGACTGTGCTGCTACAGCGTATTCCGTGAACTCATATGCGTCGTCTGTAGTGTACACAGCGTATGTGTAATCATACGCTTCTCCTGTGCCAGGATGCTCGTTATTCCATCCGTCGTGATCAGTTTCATATCTCGCCAGTACCCCCTCCGGCTCACACGATTCTCCAGTTTCTTCACTGATCGCGCCATGTGGAACACAAATATACGGGCAATCATTGCGGAACCCATCCTTACTGCAGGTAAACGTGAACGTATCTTTCCCTTCGTCGCCATCATATTCCGAACCGTCCCAGCGTGGCCCAACGACTGCAAAGTATCCGGCTGGACACGTCATGCTCAAGGGATCGTCCTGACAATATCGGTTTCCGTCTCTACTATCCGTGCCTCCCGCACACAAAATTTCTGCGCCCTTCCCAAAAGACCAATTGTCACCCGAAATATCTGCCCCGTTT
Source organism: uncultured Gammaproteobacteria bacterium (assembly GCA_964394565.1). GTDB lineage: Bacteria > Patescibacteriota > Patescibacteriia > UBA9934 > UBA9934 > CAIKHN01. The sequence continues at coordinate 23,866 of CAYMYA010000014.1, read as the reverse complement.
GCAATCGATGGTTTCAGATCTGCATATGCGCCAACGTATGCGCAGTAATTTGTCTCTGCAAAATATCCCGCTTCTGTGTACTTTGCGTACAAATCTGTTGCCCCAACAAGTTGATCAACCGGGAGCCATGTCAGACATGCACGCAAATCACGATCACCAAGGATATTCGTCGAGCTATCCCGCTCTAAACAATACCCATTCAGCCCCAATGCATCATCAATCTGATTTGGGAATTCGCAGAGTCCACCACCGCATTCGTCGTCGTTCTGACAGAACGATCCAACAAGCCCTGTGGTGCATATACCGAAGCCAAGATCATCCTCATTCACATCGTCACCAAAATACCGTATCTCCGCACCGTCGCCGTAGGAAACCTTCTTATATGAACACGAACAATCTTCACCCCAGGCGCATGTTTGTACATTCTCAAAGTTCTGCACAAAGGAAATCGGTAGTGCATCCAGATCAGTAATGTTCGTCTCAGTGATTGTTCTTCCATCTTCTGTTGGAACGGAATAATCTGTTGGATCTTGCCATACTTCCACAATGGCATTTTCAAACGGGCTATTGATTTCTGGGTATGCACGACACGCCATGGTTTCTGACGTATCCACGTCAAATGTGCTTCCATCCGGCGTGAGAATACATTGACCGTACAGACACGTTCCATTTTTGAAATGTACCGAAGGATAGAGCGTTTCGCCCGAAGCACATGCGAGATCAGGATCCGCAGCAGTATAGTCCGCCATCGCTGCATCACCAGAATTTGTCGCGCAATACCCACTCAAACATTCCTGCTCCGACGAACAATCCGCGCTTGATGCACAGAGTGTTTCGGATACCGCGTAACAGGAACCAATCAAGCATTCGCCTCCCTCTGTACCACATGCTTCCGTATTAATACATGCGGAGCCAGTATTCTCACAATATCCAACAGAACATGCGGCATTATAATCATACCCTTCACATGACCCCGCGACATACGCTAAACGATAATCTTCCACTTCGTTCGTCTTACAATACAGGTTTGTCGTTCCTGAAGAGCCGCAATCTGCGTCGGTTTCACACGCTTCCCCATGATGCTGCGAATATTCAAGCGTACCACTCTCTGCGGTATCGCAAACCATCGGCTCGGCAACGTTCACCTGCGTCAGCTGATCTGTTGGGAGCATGTTTGGAATTGCGAAGCCAGAATAATCATCGCCATACCACGACACATCGCGGCTTGCATATGCTGTAATATCTAATTTCACCGCCGCACCAGAGACTTTCCACTCAGAGCAAAACGAAGCGTCACTTGTTCCAGAATACTGCGTACATAACCCAATATCACCACAAATATTCACGTAACTATTCGTGCGTTCATCCCATGTCGATAATGAATCAGAACAACTGAGCCATTCACTACACTCACGATCCCGATTCACTTTAAGCACCGTATTTGAATCATTTTCTAAACGAGCCGCTGCAAAATTTGTGACACATGATCCCTTAACGGTTTCTCCAGACTCACTCGTCAACGGCCGACAATCTTCATGAGAATAGCACGAACCATCCATCACTACTTCGCCCGTAGAACCGGAAATATCGTAATACGTTTCTGGCGGATATACACAACGGTTATTACACAAATCCACAATATCACCATCCGGTTCCACAATAGTAGAATCGCCCTCACAGTCGATTGGATTCACGAAATCATTCGGCTGTGCGCCAAATAATTCGTCGGCATGCGCGCTTGCGATATACGTCGCCGTTGCGCTCGCAGTTTTATTCGGATCCGACGTATCATTAAAGATTCCGCATCCGTCCGTTTGACTGACTTCCCCATTACACTTTTGGCTATCCGGAAGACTGTTTTCTTCCAGCGCATCATTATTCATGTAAAAATAGCTTGTTCCATCTGCGTTACCATATAAATCGTTCGTGGCGATATCGGAAATATCTTGGAATTCGCTACACGAATCGTACTGTGCTAAACATGTTCCAACCCAACCTGCGTAATCATCATCTCCGTTGCGCCAAATGCCAGATTCATCTCCACCAATCACGTATTCTGGATCACATAACTCATCTGTTCCCGTCTTAAACCAACCGTTATATGTCACGCCAGAAACCGTGACACTCGAGCGATATTCGCATGTTTGCTCCTGTGGATCTTTAAAATACGAGATATTCCCATCGTTATCCGTCCATTCCTGGCAAAACAACTCATCCTGGGAACAGAGCGTTGACGAGTAATCCTCAGGCACATTCATGAGGTACGTTGTTTCCCAACTCTCAACAGCCGTGTGATCTTGCGTAAAGATCGGTAACCCTACTTCCATACACCCTGCAACAGTTGATGAACACTCACTATCGTTTGTCACGACCAGAAATACATCTCGATCCGCTGGAGAAACAACCGTGGAAGCACGGTACGAGACATGCGATGCGAGATCTGCAACCGGAACATACCAGTCCAGATTAAACTCACACGAAGACCGCGCGACACCGATGGTACAGAGGTATTGACTTGCGGTATCGTACGCCGTGCCTGCGTCATTTTGCGCCATGTAACATGACGTTGCCTCACTCACCGGAAGACCATCAAGCGTAGCACAGACTGCGCCATACACTGCACCGCCAACGGAATCCGATTCCTGTGTCATGAAATACGCCTGACACCCAACCTTCGATTCATCGCACAGTTCGGTAAAACTCTTCAAATTCGCAATGTCACCATCTTGATCTGTATATTCCTGACAGCCCAACATATACTGCGGTTCCGCTACCCCACTCTCTGTTTCGTCACAACTTGCGGGTGTCACCCACGAATTTTGGATCACATCAATGTTATCCTCTCCTTCACGCAATACCACGTTATCAATATAGAACGACGTTCGGGAACCCGGACTAAACACCAATGCACTTGCACCGTTCCCGAAATCAGAATACGTCGCCGCATCCATGTACTTCGGACCGAATGAATATTGCTGCCAATCCCCGCTCAATACAATCGCCTCGGTGCCCGCGGCAAAACTTGCATCAATAACCGCAGTGCCAGAAGTTCTGGAAGTATCAAATCCCACAGAAAGCGTTCCACTTCCCTTCGCCCAGAAGGAAACAACATACGTTTTTCCTGTAAATACTTCGTCTGAAAGTGTTCCGCAATATGTTTCACCTTCCACAAGCGCGCACGTTGCACCGAGCGTTCCGGCAGTCGGTTCACACCCCCCGGCATCCGCACATGCCGAGCCATCTCCACCGACATACGTCCATACCGGCGCATTATCTGAATACAATGAGTGCCCATCAGTAGCGATAGATTCATTAGACAACGTCACATCTGTCGCGCTCACTGCGTCCCACTGCGTTAACGCGTCATCCTCAAAGTACTCTAAAAATGCCTGCCGACTATTTCTGCTCCGTCCCCCAGTATATTCTCGACATCCAGATTCTTCCGCAGGACAGGAGAAACTTTCTTCTGCATACCCGTAATATCGACACTGCGCCGTCACATCATCAAAGTATCCACCGGAATTTTCACAATTCTCCATCTTCGTTGCGGTATCTGCCCCTACAATTGTTGTTTTCCGATACGTCACACAGGCATCATTCACGGTCACGGTATCTGTCCATTCTCGGTAATGTATCGAGCCTTCGGTATCATAAAACTCACGACAATCTGGATTGGTGATGGTATCGTCGTGTTCATCACAACTCTCTGTTTCCGCATCAATCGTTCCATCACCATCACGATCGTCCTGGCAGGTAATGCCCGTATCATTCGTCAGCCAACTGGTACATGGGGCAAGGTTTGGTGCAGTGTCCGTTCCACCGCTACCGCTATACGTGTACGTGCCGTTCCCCATGTCCGACTCAAGCAATGACCACGTTTTCAACTGATACCCATCCGTATCCGAACCCTCCCACGTATAGAAAATTGCTCCGGCATCCGACGTACTCGCATTTGCACTGGCCTGTTCCGACGTCACGCATGCACGAACATAGGTAAAATACGATGGTTCTTCAGTGGTAATATTCGTAAATTCATCGCAGCCGACATACTGCGCAGTGCACTGCTCGGCGGAATCTGGAATAAAATACACTGGAAAATCCCCCGCTGGTTCATATCGCGTTGGTTCTTGCTTAAAGGTGTCGTACCCAACACACTCAGCAGGACATGCATCTAATGCGCCGGCGATACCCATCACTGCCGGATCACCATTCGTTGGACTATAGGCAGAGCAGCCAACATCGCCCTCAGAACACACGCCGGCATAATTCTCACATTCTGCGGGATCGCTCGCGGTGCCAGTACAGCCAAGATACGTCGGCGGAACTTTTACATATGCCAAGTCGAGCACAGCATCGCTGTACTCCTCGTGGAATTCGCTCGCCGTCGATTCTTGCTCAAGCTGAATTGCGTCAAACCATAAATCTGCATACATCACGTCGACGATTGCCGTAATCTCTGCACGTGAATCTGCCAATGTCGGTACCGTAAACGTACAGGAAAACCTCGTGTAATCCGAATCCGACGGTGTTCCAGTAACTTGAAGAATATTCACGTTCGCTGCATCCACTGCACAATCACCATCCAATCGGTACCCACGGAAATCGATCGCTTCCCCGTTACTTGCTTCAAGCGCAAGAAGTACTCCCGACGTTGCTACACCAGTATGTTGCGCAGCATAAAATGAAAGTGTGTACTCCGCTGCCGGAGTCAGCACGATACCACCTTGATAATATATTCCACTATTTCCCGGATTAATTGCATCCGTTCCATTGAATACCGACTCACCGCCCGCGTTGTATGCCTCGCCGGTACCCGCAACGAACCACCCGTCCGGAACGCCATTTTCATCCGCGTCTTCTTCAAATGAAGGATTGGTGATCATGTTTAGCGTTGTCCCGTTCTCGCGCGAAACGAGCTCTCGACACCCACCATCTTCAGCAGCACAGTCTTCTACTGCTGAAGTAAAGTATATGCGGTTCCGATACACATCACTCTCAGCCTCTGCTGCAGCAAACACCGTCGCGTCCGTGTATTCTGGCCAGTCATAGGTTTCACCATCGCTAGAAACCTTTTGGGTGTTGTACCATAAACATCCGGCAGCATCACCCGTACAAACACCAGAATCTGTTGTATTCGAGAGAAAATCCACCTGATCACCCTCTGGATTCTCGTACGATGTGCAAGAACCGTAATATTCCGGACACTCTTCTCCGCGGAAGTTCCACACGTTTTCCTCGCGTACACAATAGCCGTATCCGCCGGTACAATTTCCATCACCGTCTTCGTCGATACAACTTGGCATGTCAACACATTCAGTTTTGCGTTGATCTGACACACTCGACTCGAGAAGTTGGCCGTATGCCTGATTTTTACATTGTGTTTCCGGATATTTCAACACCCAATTTGGATCAATCAAGTGGCACCATGGATGATTATCGTCAAGTTCATTTTGTTCATTACAATCGTAAAAGCCGTCCACCACTTCACCGAGTGTCACCGGACTTGCATCGCTATTTGCTGTTGACTCTGCGGCAAGCTCCCAGCCCGTGGAAATAATGCGTGCTTTGCGCAATTTCACGAGATTGCCGTGGCAATACCCGTACGTGTAACAATACATGTCCTGATCGCGCGCGGTATCGGACGATGGAATCAACGGCCACGAGCTCTGCAATAACCCTTCTTCTATCGCTTCCGCAATTGTCAGCGCCGTTCCTCCATCAGCCCGGGAAACGGCGGCGATCAAAGACGCATCCGCAACACAGTTATACAGCCCCTTCCCGACGTACGGACAAGCACTAAAATCATCTAACAGACTGTAATTTTCTACAGAAAGCACCGATGCCGTTAAGAAGCTTCGGTATGTTTCACGCGCGTCTTGTGTGGCAGCAAGGCTATTGACGTCAAATGGATTAATTTCGGACTGATCAAGTCCTCCAAACAAGCCACTGTACAACCTTTCCGTGAACTTTGAAAGCAGCGTATTTGTGAAGACTGAACCGGCGTGAATACCGATCTGCAATAGCACATTACTGTCACCAAGTGCCTGCAATGCAACTTGACGACGCGTTTCGTCCGTCGCCTCTGCTGCACTCCGGAAGTTATCCTGCAGCACTTCGGCAGGCGTTTCCACGCGACCCGTAATAAAATCAGTTTTGTCCTCAAAAAAACCACCAAAAAGCTTGCGCTGTGCCGCGAGCGACGCATCTTGCTGCGCCTTATTCAACACATCCGTATACAATAATATACCGACAGAAAAGTCGTTCGACTTCGGGTTATAGGCATCGGCAAGCGTTGTGAGGATAAGGGAATTTTCTTCATTTGGCGTGAGCGATGCCGACTGGATTTCTGCGCGAAATGCCCCCCAATTCTCCTGCACTTCGCTGAACTCACACGTCGGCTCCGGACGTTGAAATGCACTTTGTAATCCAAATTTAAATGCCAATGTTACTTCCGGAAGCCTTGGTTCACAGAGGCTGAAATTTCCCAAAATGCCAGATTCATCAATTTGTCCGAGTGCGTCCGCGGCAACGGAGGCTCCATAATCAGCAAAATATTCTCCGATGGTTCGATTTTCAAATAATGGGCTATCGCCGTCACCGCCAGAAGCAATAAACACCGCGGCGTCATATGCTAAACGATCCGCCGCGTACGTGACGGTATTAATTAATGCAGTCGTGATAGACGCCAACAACGCATTTTCTCCAACTTTCTTTAAAGCATCCAAAAGCCACTTCGTATATGCTGGTGCGTCAGCAACAACCTCCACCGGCGCCGCATGCACTCGAGAAGGAAACGTAACAATGCCCAGGATACCTGTGGTCATTATGGTAATAGCCACCATTCCCGTCGCGGTTACTCTGCAAAAAAATCCTTTCATACGCTATAACGTAGTTTCCTGATTCGTTTCGGCCTCAGCGGTCGATGCTTCAATTTGTGCAGCCTGAAGCGCTTGACTTAATGCTGCCCGGAGCTCCTCATCCGTTAAGGCATTCACCGCATTCGCGTCGCCACCCGCTTCAATAAGCAACTGACGTAATTCATCACCCGTCATCTGCGCAAGTAATGCACCAATATTTGCTGCGTCCGGCGTAATCGTTTCCGGCACTCCCGCAGCAACCGAGGCTCCCGCGGAATCTGCAGCAGCTTCCACAAACGTGCCCTTTACCGTTGTCGGATTCACAGTGTCTTGCGCCAAGCCACACGGCATATTCGCCGCACAATTCGGGTCGTCGCCATGACGAATTTCCGTCTGATCGTTCGTGCCGTCACTATCGGAATCTGCAATATATGGACTTGTACGGTACACGTACAATTCGTCATAATCATTCAGTCCATCGCTATCAGTATCTTCTTTTTGTAATGTCTCCATTTCCAATTGCCGTTGTTCGTCACCCGTTAAAAACTTTGGCCCAGTATAAGAAATGACAAATGGCGATGCGACATGCTTCCACACATAAAAAACACCAAAAATGAGTGCCAAGACTCCAAAACTGATTACCATTCCAAACCCTGTTTTTTGTTCTCGATTGAGAATGGCTTTCTTTCGCTGAATGTACAAACGGCCGTCCTCCGGCATAGGCGAAATCGTGATAAAAGTATATCACGAGAGGCCATGAGTCGTTCGTGTATTCACGCCATACAACAGGGGATAAATTGTGTATTCAGCATCAAGAGTTGACGATCAAAGCATTGTCCGAAGGCCGCGCCATTGGTCTACCGAAAGTTCCTGTGGGCGAACGGTTTGCGGCAATTCGAGAGACATCAGCGCCGCATCGATCGCTGGTAACGAAGCAATATTCGCTTGTGCTAACGTCTGACGCAACTGTTTTCGACGGTGCGCGAATCCAATTTTTGCCAAACCAATTATCGCCTCTATTTCCTCATGGTGGACGACGGCATCCGCATGTGACGTCATACATAACACAAGTGATTGCACCTTCGGCGGAGGTGAAAATGCTTCAGGACCAACGATACAGACCGGTTCAATATCGCAATACAACTGCGTCGCAACGGAAAGGACACTCATTTCCCCAGGCTTCGCCATCATGCGCTCCCCCACTTCTTTCTGAACCATGACCACGAAACGAGTTGGAAGGTTCTTTGATTGTAGTACCGCCTCGAGAATCGCGTTCCCGGCATTATACGGGAGATTACTCACAAACACCCAAGGGCGATCACGAACGAGAGCGTCGTAATCTACTTCCGCGGCGTCAGCCTGAATCAGCGTCGCTTCCGAATACTTCGACGAAAGTTTTGGAATAAGGTCACGATCAGATTCAATAAGGACGAGCGCAGACCCGAGCCCCACAAGCCGCCCCGTCAACGCCCCAACACCCGGACCAACTTCGATAACGATTTCGCTGGGCTGGATATTTGCAGCAGCAATAATCTGGTCGACCACTGCTGAATCCTTTAGAAAATGTTGTCCGTACGACTTTTTCACACAATTGATGTGTATTGACGATACCACGCAATGGTCGCAGCGATCCCATCTTCAAGCCTCGTTTCTGGTGTCCACGCAAGATCGGCACCGATCCGTGATGCGTCGAGCGCAATGCGTTTCACCGCATCGCGTACCTCCGGACGAAGCGTCGCCTCTCCATCACTCCCCAACGCATTCGCAATCATGCCGTACAAATCTTGCGTCGCAACCTCGCGATTCGTCCCAACGTTGTACACGCCAGACTTTTCGCTGTGCGACGCTGCCATGAGGGCGCGCACTACGTCGAGCACATACACATAATCTCGCGTCGTTTTCCCGTCATCATTCACAAACACCGGCTCATGACCCAAAAGCTTCTCGGTAAAAATCGCGATCGCTCCCGACTCTTTATTTCCGTACTGACGTGGGCCGTACACATTCGCAAATCGAAGCGCGACCGTCTGCAAGCCGTATTGCGTGTGATACGCAGCTAAATACGTTTCCCCTGCAAATTTCGAAATTCCGTATGGCGTTTGCGGTCGCGGCACCATCGATTCCACCATTGTGGTTGCATTCTGGAGGCCATACACTGCGCAACTTGATGCAAAAATGATCGTTTTTACTCCGCTTCGCTGTGCAGCAGTAAAAACGTTAATCGACCCTATCTCATTATGTTCTGCGTTCATCACCGGATCAAGCACCGACGCACGATCATCGATATGCGCAGCGAGATGAAAGACCACGTCTGGCGCAAAATTGCGGATAGTTTCTTCTATTGCTGCGTCACGGATGTCCATGATGATGTACTTCGCGTTTTCGTTTCGTCGCTCTGCCGCAGGCTCCACCAGATCGATCACATGCACGTTTGTCCCTTGCGCAACAAGTGCATCCACAAGATGCGAGCCGATGAATCCCGATCCTCCAGTAACGAGCGCGGTGGTGTAATGCATAATACAAGATGAAAACGGGTAAAATCGACTCTCCTCACCCCTTACTTGTCACTATTTCTTACTCCTGCATCGTGACGTAAATACGCTTCAATAAAAGGAAGGATATCACCATCCAACACTGCATCTGTATCCGACGTCTCCACGTCCGTCCGGTGATCTTTCACCATTTTATACGGATGCAACACGTAACTGCGGATTTGGTTCCCCCACGCCGCCGTTTTGTGTTCGCCTTTAATATCAGACAACTTTTCTAAACGCGCCGTCACCATCAGGTGCAACAGCTTCGCACGAAGCACATTGAGCGCCGTTTCTTTATTTTGCAATTGTGAACGCTCGTTCTGACAGCTCACTGAAATTCCTGTGGGCTCGTGTGTCACCCGCACGGCGCTGTACGTGGTATTCACGGATTGCCCACCCTTCCCTGACGACAAAAAGGTATCAATACGCACATCGTCCATATCCAAATTCACGGAAGCGGCATCGACATCGTCGAACTCTGGAAGGACTTCAATCAGTGCGAACGTCGTGTGGCGCATTTTTTCTCCATCAAACGGGGAAATGCGCACGAGCCGATGTACACCTGCTTCTGAACGGAGGTGCCCATACGCATTCCGGCCACGCACGGCAACCGTCACACTTTTGTACCCCGCTTCCTCGCCGCGTGACTCATCTAATAGTTCCACCACAAAGCCTTGTCGCTCCGCAAACCGCGACACCATACGCAACAGCATTGCCACCCAGTCATTCGCGTCCGTTCCGCCAGCACCGGCATGAAAAGAGAGAATTGCATTTCGTGAATCGTACTCGCCGGAAAAAAACATCTGAAATTCCATGAGAGCGAATCGCTTTTCGAGTTCAGCAACAATACGCTCTGCCTCGGCTTTATCCTCCGCAGTTCCCTCTTCAGCGAATGCAACTATATCTTTTGCTTCGGCAAGATCGCTCCTCATTTTGTCCCATGCCTCGACCTCACGCGTTAATTCTGCGAGCTCCTGAGACACTTTGCGCGCAACGTTCTGATCGTTCCAGAACCCTGGATCGTTCATATCGCCTTCGAGCTCAATCGCGCGCGCGCGCGATGCTTCAAGCCCAAGCGCCACAACCGCAAGGCTATGGCGCTCTTCGAGTCCCGTCAGTTTGTCGACGAGGACTGACGACATGCTTAGAAATTCATTTTTGCTGCCCATTCTGAAACGTACGGGATATCGAATTTCTCGCCCTGGAGTGCTTTCACGATTCCCATGATGGAAATCAGCAGCAGCACGATGAACAAAAGCCCCGCAAACACACCACCAAAGGGCACGTTCCACAGCGCGTCGCTCGCCAGGCGCAAAATGATTCCCGCAATCGCAAGGACGACGCCCTGTTTTGCGTGGTACTGCGCAAACGCTGATTCACGCGCAAAGAGAAGCGGAATAATGCAGAAAATACCCAAATAACTTATCGCTGCCATACCACGTCGTTCTCCCGTGTTTGGCATTGGTGCTGGGGCAGGAGCTGGGGTACCCGATGGCGCTTCTGGCGTAACCTGAGGCGCTGGCGCTACAGGAACCTGCGTTTCCGGAACTCCGCCGCTGTTTTGTTCATTGTCCATAGGAAAGTATTAAAGGATTGACTATACGATAGCAAACTGCGCCCATCCACGCGAATCGTCAACCGTTTTCTCCACAGAACTCCGCTAATCTTTGACGTTTTCGCGAAAAGTTGCTACATTCTAACCGGCCAAACACTCCCTCGGCCCTCGGAGACCCGAATGCCCAAGACCGAACTCCCCGCCGTCCTCGGGAACGACAACACCGCCATCCGGAGCGTCACCCCGAGCACCGCTCACGATGAGGATCGCGACTTCACCAAGCGATGGGGTCGCTTCACCTGGCGAGGATTCCTCGCCACCTTCATGGTCATCTACACGACGGCCACCGTCCTCTGGTGGCTCATCACGAGCCTCGTCGGCGGCGACAAGCCGATCTCCGCGACGGAGCCCCAGGCCGCCACGGCGACGGGCGAGTTGCTCGCCGTCGTCAAGGACGGTCAGGACCTGGGCGACGTGGGCCGGCTCTACGGGGTGAGCCGGATGCAAATGATCGCGTGGAACATGGACTTGATCCGGATCAACACGGTTCGGTGCGACAACATGAACCGCACCGACGGGATCTGTTCCCGCACCAAGTTCGCCGGCGAGACGCTGGCGTGGGACGCCCTCTGGAAGGGCGACAGGGCGGTCATCGCCCAAGAGACCCGGTAGGCCGCAACGGCGGACTACCACGACGAGTCGACTCCCCCGGGAGCCGACTCGTTCGCGTTTTAAGGGATATTTTCCTACTTCCCACACCAAACCTCCTAAAGGCTTCGCCTTGCAAAATTTAGCTTTAAACAAACTCAGGTTCGCGTGCCCCATCCACGCGAATCGTCAACCGTTTTCTCCAAAAAAATCCGCTAATCTTTGACGTTTTCGCGAAAAGTTGCTACATTCTCACCGGCCACACA
>CAYMYA010000014.1:0-11906 GCA_964394565.1 uncultured Gammaproteobacteria bacterium | reverse complement strand
TCCGCTAATCTTTGACGTTTTCGCGAAAAGTTGCTACATTCTCACCGGCCACACACTCCCCCGGCCACGGAGTCAGCATGAAGATCCGACCCATCCCCAGCAAGAGCGCCCTGGCCACCTGGCAGGGTATCGGCTTGATGATCCTGGCCGCGAGCGCCATGCTCGCGGGGCTGATCTGGATCGCGCGAGCCAACAACCAGGGGGAAGCAGTGCCCAGCCCCCCAACGACCGGCGCTGCCGACACCAGCAACGCCATCTGGTAGGCCGCACGACGGCGGCCTACCACGACGAGTCGACTCCCCCGGGAGCCGACTCGTTCGCGTTTTAAGAGATTTCTTTCAAACTAAGCTTTGCGTAAACTAAGTTTCATGCAAACTAAGTTTAGAGGAAGCTTAGTTTCACTCACATGGCGAGCGCAGCGAAATGACGATTTCTTTATTACAAAAGCGGGGCATGGGAGCCCCGCCTCTGAATAATATTCTAGTACATATCTCCCATGCCCCCGCCGGGCATTGGGGATTCTTTTGTTTCTTTTGGCGCTTCAGTAATTGCAGCTTCCGTCGTGAGAATCATCACCGCAACGGATGCCGCGTTTTGTAGTGCAGAACGGGTCACCTTCGCCGGATCGACGATACCGGCCGCGATCATGTCGATCATTACTTCGGCATCGTGGCTCGTGGCATCCCAACCTTGGTTTCCCTTAGCTTTCAACACATTACGCACAATCACGTCCCCTTTCTCCCCCGCATTCTCCGCAATCTGCCAGAGTGGTGCTTTAATTGCTGCGGAAAGAATTTGCAACCCAATCTTCTCAAATCCTTCACTTACACTAATCTTTTCTTCCAGCTTTTCCGATGCGCGCAACAACGCAACGCCACCCCCTGGAACGATTCCTTCCTCAATCGCCGCTTTTGTTGCAGCAACGGCGTCTTCAATGCGATGTTTCTTTTCTTTCATCTCCACTTCGCTTGCTGCACCAACACGAATCACCGCAACACCGCCAGCAAGCTTCGCCATGCGTTCACGGAGTTTTTCCTTATCGAAATCCGAATCCGCCTGTTCCAACTGCGCCTTCAATTGACCGACGCGGGCTGCAATAGCCGCTTTATCACCAGAACCTTCCACAATCGTCGTCGTATCCTTGGTGGAAACAATGCGGCGTGCACGGCCGAGATCCGTCAGCTTTGTGGCGTCGAGCTTCATGCCCTTTTCCGCGGTCACGAGCGTTGCGCCCGTCACCACCGCAATATCTTCAAGCATCGCCTTCCTGCGATCGCCATACGCTGGCGCTTTCACGGCCAACACACTAAACATGCCGCGCAACTTATTGAGGATCAACGTCGCGAGCGCATCGCCCTCGACATCTTCCGCGATAATCACCAGCTCCTTCTTACCTGATCGCGCAAGCTCTTCAAGTAACGGGAGAATTTCCTGAATCGAGGAAATTTTTGCATCAGTCACGAGAACTGGAACATCCGAATACTCCGTTTCCATGCGCTCAGCATTCGTCACCATGTAATGCGACACGTATCCCTTGTCGAACTGCATTCCCTCTACCACGTCGACCTCAATACCAAAGGCATTACCTTCTTCCACGGTAATCACACCGTTTTCGGAAACCTTTTCCATCGCTTCCGCAATCATTTTTCCAATTTCAGGATCATTCGCAGAAATAGACGCGACCTGCTGAATCGCGCTTGGCGTGCCTTTGACTGGCGTAGCGATGCGTGCAATGTCGTCGACGAGAATCTGCACCCCGTGCTCAATGCCCTTTCGCAACGCCTGTACGTCTCCCCCAACACTCACCGCGCGCAATCCCTGCTCAATAATCGACTGCGCGAGAACGGTCGCGGTGGTGGTGCCGTCACCAGCGACATCATTCGTTTTACTTGCAGCTTCTTTCACGAGCGTTGCACCAAGATTTTCCAATTTATCTGCAAGCTCGATCTCTTTCGCCACAGAAACACCGTCTTTCGTCACCATGGGCGAACCAAAACCGCGATCGATAATGACGTTGCGCCCCTTTGGTCCCAACGTCACTTTCACCGCGTTCGCGAGCTTGTCTACCCCGGTCTTAATCTTACTGCGTGCGTCGTCGTTAAACGTAATAATTTTTGTCATACAATCCATTATTCAATGACCGCCATAACATCATCGGCAGACACAATTAAAAACTTCTTCTTTGCACCGTCAACATCGATTTCTATCTCTTCTTTCCCCCATTTTTTAAATATCACCGTATTCCCGACTTCAACATCGATCCCTTGCCGCGTGCCATTCTCTAGCACTTTTCCCGGGCCAACAGCAATCACCGTTCCACGGTCTTGTTGCTCTTTGTTCGCAGTATCTGGGAGCAAAATGCCAGATGCTGTTTTGGTTTCTTCTGGAGCGGACTCAATAATGAGATTACTTCCCAAAGGTTTTAGTTTCATAACACATCAAAGGGTTAAGTGTTGGCATATTAGCACTCTCCGACTGAGACTGCCAAGTCCCCCTCTTCCCCAGCGCGGACTATGAGCCCGAGCACCAGCGCAACGAGCACAAGCCCAGCCCAAGCAGACCACAGGTAATGGTCATACAGCGCGATCATGAACACAACGGCACCCATACCAAGTGTCAAACGCGCACCCGGATGTTGGAGGCGACGAAGCAGTTTTCGTACTATCATCACCAAAAGCCACAAAAGTATTCCCGTACTCACAAATCCGGTTTCCGCGAAAAACAATAGGAACGCATTGTGAATGGGTTGATAGCTGTACGCGGGCTTCCCAGGATCGAAATCCGCGTAGGACAACACATATGATCCGACTCCATGCCCCGTGAGCCAATTCGTTGCGCCAATAAAAGGCACAAAATCTTCATACAGCGCCACACGCTCCAACAAGGAACGCTCCTCATGTACTCCCCCGCCTCGGAGCTCTGCGGCAAGATCAGGAAGAGTGAATGATGCGACGAGCGATGCGCTGCTCACAAAAAGCCCAATACCCAGAACAGTCAGGATACGTTTCTGCGGCGATCGGAGTACTTGCACGACAGTGGTCAATACGAGCCCGAGAAATACCCCGAGCATCGCCGACCGAGATCCAGTCAAGACCAAAACACCGAACAACACCGCCGTTCCGCATGCCCCAATCAGCAACGTCTTCTTTTTCGAAAACCATTGTTCCAGCATCGGTAACGCATACCACCATGCGAAGAGCCCGACCCCAAGGTAGCCACCAAACACATTCGGATGCGAAAATGATCCGTACGCACGAAGCACTCGTACGCCGTCAATAGTAAACACCGCGTCGCCCAATTGCGACGCATGTCGTGCCGCAAGACCGAGCCACGTATTTGCACCGGATCCATTTGCAAACACTTGGAAACATCCCAATATACTTGGCAGTATTAATCCGCACACAAACGCCAAACACACAGTACGTACGGAAACATACTTCAGGGTGACAACGACAAAAAGTACATATGCAAAGAGCACGTGTGTGGACATGAGAAGCGAAAACGCACTCCGATCGGCAAATACCGCGCACACGATCATGGCGCCGCAGAGCAGCGCACCAAGAAATAGGGCGTTCCGATGTTCCTTCGCAACGGTCGATTGCAGTGAAACAGCAAGGATCAGGACGATTGCGAGAAGAACCTCTCCAACAAAGAGACTCAACATTCCGTACTCTGTATGTGCGCCAGTAAGCAGTTCCGCGCCGTATATCCAGCGTGTTTGCCATGGCAACATGAACACGGCTACGGCGGCGGCTCCAGTAATCCAGTTGCGCTTTTTCATAACCCTGCAGCCCGACACAAGGCTAATTGTGCATCACGAATCGCTTCGCGCCGATCATTCTCGTGAAACTTCAGCATGCCATTCGTCACCACGATCCGCGTATCGGTATTCATGTTTTCTCGAAGCGACCGCGGAAACCGCGAACGTTGAATGCGCTCCGCAAACGGCTCAAGGATCCCAACATTCGGCACCGTCATTCCCCCTGACACTCGATATGCCGACGCGCGCTGCACGCCTTGGCAACGTGGCAATGCCGGGCGAATCCATCGGTTCGTTGCGCGTAATTTTGTCATCACGTCATCCCGGTCAAGCACCGGGGCAAGCGTCGCAATCCACATACACAAATATGGATCCTCTGCACTAATTTTCACCGGTGCGAGATCAATGTGCTCCTCGTCCACAAAAAAACTCAAACATACCGGGTCACGCGCCACCTCTCCCGGCCGTAATCGCAGAAGCGATAATATCCCCGTGAGAATGAATCGCGTTGACCATAATCGCCCAGTTTTTGTCACGACAAAAAGATCAATATCGCTGTCTTCATTCGTAAATGCATATGCAAGCGAATTGCACACGGCAATCATCCGCACCCATGGAAGTCTCGATGCCCAAAACGTCACCCGCTGCGCGCGACGAGATTTGCGTAGCGCGTCCGTTGTGCGCGCAATACGCTCCCGTCGCCATGCGGCAGCATCGCCAAGAGCCCAAAATCCACCCGCGCCCTGCATCCCATGTTTTCGCAGCCATGCGGATTCCTCGAGCGTCGTCAGGACGTCGTGCAACGTTGCGCGTTCATCATCACACCATTTCCATAATTCAAATGCCGTCAATGGAAATGTCGCATACGCCATGTACGCGAGAATGCGAAATACGGATTGTTCAAGTGGCGTTGGCATGTCATGACTTCTTTTGCAGTGCCCATGTCGTACCTGTGCGCAACATGTGCACCACGCCAAAAGCAATAAACACCACATCGCGCAACCGAATAATGAGAGAGAATGCAATCGGGCTCATCGGGACAGCGAGCGCAGTAAATACCGCAGCAAAGCCACCTTCAAAAATACCGAGTCCTCCTGGAACTGGGAGCAATAGCGCAAGCCCAGGCAAAGAGCTTACCAAAAATGCTTGTGCAAAATTTAATGAAACACCAAATCCCCACGCAATGTAAAACGTCTCGACCACACGAAACGCGACCATAACCATGGAAAGCGCCGCAATACTGACGATACGATGCTTTCCTTCCGAAAAGAACCCGCGCATTAAATCTTCCGTTGCTTCTAACCAGTGCTCCGCACCACGCAGTCGCTTGATCTTTTCGAGCCTGAGTTTATGAAACAACGGACGCGCCATAGCCTTTCCACGTGCCAGCGCAATAAAAAATGCAAGGAATGCCGTGAATACAACACCAAGTCCAACCGCCATTGTCACCAGTGTCCCCGTTCCGCCCTGATGCTCAAACAGTGCAAACGCAACACCAAACGCAATAAACACCACGTACGAGCATAACTCAAATGCAATATCGAGCGTTGCGGATGCCACCGCACTCTGGCTCGGCACCCCATCCGCGCACAGCAACGCCACGCGCACAGGCTCACCACCCGCCTGGTTTAGTGGAGTTAAATACCCCACTGCATACCCGGTCATCCGGTGCCAATACATGCGCCACAACGAAAGCCGATGTTTCTGATCTTTGACCTGACGATGCAAAATCATGGTCCAGCGCACGCTATACAACACAAAATTCGCCATAGATATCGCAACGAATCCAACGAAAGGCCAAATGCCAAAGGCACGCAAGTGCTCCAAAATATTCCCAAACCCTTCGTGTGCTAATAACACATACAAAAGCGCAGCGCCTAAGCCGCCGCTCACCACCACCCCGATCGTCTTCCCATGCGCCATATAGAAACCAGTGTACAACAAAACGCTCACGTAGGCAGGCGATCTCATGCATTATGAACAAAGCACCTCGAGTGCTCCCATATCACAAATCCCGACAGCGCTCGCGCACTGCCGGGACCAGCGTCACTGAGAACCGAGACACACGTAGTGCCGAGATCCGGGGGCTAAGGTCGTCACCCCTGAACGAAGACGACCGCGCCGGACCGCGGAGCCGCACGCCGACTGCGAACCATGAGCAAGCTCTTCCCGGCGGCGAGCGGGCTCACGTACGCACAGCTCCCGCGACCGTCGGCGAGAACGGATCCGGGGCCGTCCATGGAGTACCTGCGCGACCCGTGCTGGAGCCGAAGAGCCATCAGCACGTCCGCCGTGCCAGCATAGACGTCGCCCGTACAGTCTGCAAAACAGTCTGTCGGGGCGCGACCCAAGTTCGGCGCACCATCGTGCGCGAGCACCCAGTACGGTGCATCGGTGGGCATGCGGTGTCGATCATCGGCAGGTATCAACGAGTCATCCCTGAAGCCGTTCTCGCGGTACTCGAGACCCACAAGCATCGCGGTGTGGACATGGCCGAGCCGGGGGTCAACCAAGAGCGGAAGATTGAGCTGGGGGAAGCGCCTGCGGAGCTCCACGAAATCCGGAGCAACTGGGATGGTTTCGAGGTAGGCCTCGAAGAGGGCGTCTCCGCCGAACCGCCACCACCAGGCCATCGCAGCCTGGACGGTGCGGATGTCATCCGGATCCACCGTCGCTCCGGGGGTGTTCCGGAGCACGAACGCCACGAGATCACGGGGACTTTGGAAACTACTGATGAGGGGCAGAAGCGAGGAAAAGGGGTGATCCACGTGGGCCTCTCTGAACGAAGGGGGTCTGCTACCGTCGCACCCGCGAGTGCGGGGAGGATAGCGGATACAGTGAAACAAAAAACGGCTGATACGTCAACCGTTTTTTGCTAGTATTGGCAGTATTTTCTTTGTTCTGGATTCCCGCCTCCCCCTTCGCGAAAGCTTCGGGGGACAAGTGCGCGTGACACGTCGTTCACGAACGACGTGTCGGAGATGACGGAAGGCTGAGAGATGACGTTTTACCCCTTCGGCTTCAGGAAGAAAGCGTACATGGCATAGGTGTACAAGGTGCTGATCACGATATAGAGGGTCACGCCACCCACGAGGGTGGTTGAGCCGAGAACCAACATCATGACTGGTAGGCCGTAGAGCATCATTTTGTTCATGGTGGCCGTCATGTCTTCGTCCAGCGCAACCGTCGTACCTTGCGCCTGCTTTGGCGGACGGCGTGTGACCATTTGCTTTGCCTGGAAATACTGTGCAACACCCGCAATCACCCCAAGCGGAATAGAAATCACGCTCAAATCAATACCAAAGAATATTGGAGACATCGTTCCAGGGTTTTGCACGAACGAATACAATATTGACGGGTCAACGGTGTGGATTCCGGCTGCAAGCGCCTGATACAACGCAATAAACACTACGAGCTGAATGACTGTTGGCAAGCAGGACGCAAACGGGTTCACATTATGCACCTTGTACACACCCATGAGCTCCTTTGCGAGCGTTTCCTTATCGTCCTTATATTTCTCCTTTATCTCCGCAATTTTTGGCTGAATTTCTTGGAGTTCCTTCTGCGCCTTCATAGACTTGTACGTCAAGGGCAACACGAGGCTCTTTACCACGATGGTCATCACGATAATCGACAACCCAAGCCCGCCCCATGGCGCAAGCGAATAGACGAACACAAGTGCGTTGTAGATTGGCTGGTACAACAACACGAAAAAGAAATTTCCCATAGTTATTCGGCTGCGATTTCAGGTGTCGCTTCGACATCAGGTGATTGCGCATCAGGTGCCGGAATAGGTGTTCCAGACTCCCCACTCGCGCCCTCTGCCGCCTCCCCCTCCATGTTCTTCTCCTGAATATTCACTTTCCAACCCGTCAGCTTTGCCGCAAGACGTACATTCTGCCCACCACGACCAATCGCGAGAGAAAGTTGATCACTTGGTACGACCACAATCGCCGCGTGTTCTGCTTCATCAAGGTTCACCTCAAGCACCTTCGCTGGTGAAAGCGCGTGTGTAATAAATTCACGAGGATTCTCACTCCACTCCACGATATCAATCTTTTCTCCCGAGAGTTCGCTCGTAATGGTCTGAATACGACTTCCACGCTGGCCAATACATGCACCAATAGGATCGATTCCGGCATCTGTGGATGATACCGCGACTTTCGATCGCGCCCCGGCTTCACGCGCAACCGCCTTAATGACCACCGTACCATCAGCAACTTCTGGAATTTCTACCATGAAGAGCTTCTTCACCAGCTCATCACTCGTGCGCGAAAGCAAAATTTGCGCCCCACGCGTTCCAAGCGATACCTCTCGCACATAAAACTTCAAACGATCCCCCGAACGATACCGCTCCGTTGGCATTGCATCTTCTGGCTTAATAATGCCCGCCGTCCGGCCAATGTCGACGAGAATAATGCGCCCCTCACGGCGCTGCACCGTTCCCACAATCACATCACCTTCAACACCTTTAAACTCATTAAAGACAATTTCACGCTCCGCTTCGCGCAACTTTTGCGTAATGACTTGCTTTGCGGTCATTGCGGCCATGCGCCCAAATTCCACCGCTTGCGGCAATTCTGTACGAATAACATCCCCAGGCTTCGCGCCCATTTTTAAGAGTTGCGCATCCGAAACCATGATATCGGTTTTCGGGTTAAATTTCGGGCCGATTTCTTCTAGCGACGTTTCTGCAGGGGGAGAAAAATCTCCGAGCGCACGCATCGCTTCACGACGTGCGGCTTCTTCCGCCTCGCGCTTCTTCACTTCTTCAAGCTCCTCTGGAGTAATATCGTCAACCACTGTTTTCACGTCAAAAATACGCGCCAAGCCAGTTTCTGTATCGAACTGCGCTTCAAGATTGTGATATTTGTCACCAAAGTCCTTGCGGTATGCGGCCGAGATTGCTGATTCAATCGTCGCGAGCACGTTTTCATATGAAAGCCCCTTCTCGTCACAAATCTGTCGGATTGCTAACTCAATTGCACTTGCCATAATCGATTGTTCTTTAGTTTTTAACACTCAGACCTGGCATTGCGGCCAGGTCTTCATGAGTACACTCTATCACAACGTCCAAACTCACGCAATTCCTGTTGCCACCTTCAATCGGGCAATATCAATACGATGTTCCTCAATCTGAGGCAGAATTCCGTCATGAATCACATCAAGAATATCGTCGCGCATTTGGTGCATTTCGCGACGGAGTGACACTTCGGTCGCTTTTACGATTGAATACACTTCGTCACGAATCTCGAGCTTCAAAATGTGATTATTCTCTTCAAACATTCCACGAAGAACCTGAATATCATTTTTGCTGAGCATAAAATGGCACGAGATTCTTTCATGCGGAGCATTTCAATATTATCACGATGCTATTTCTCACTCTTCGCCCGTAATATTGTTTAACCCTTAGGGTCGGCCAACGCTAAGGGTTGGACTACACTCCAACAATATGCGTGATTCGTGGGGGGGTTTGATCGTATTCGATCGCGATCACATCGACGCGCCATTCAACCCCTGGAAATTCGTCCATGAACATTGCACCGACCATACGGATTTTTCGCAACTTCGATGGTGTTACTGATTCTTCTGGGTATCCAAACTCATGATCCTTACGTGCCTTCACCTCGACCATCACGACCTCGCTGCCGTCTTTTGCGATGATATCAATCTCCCCAAAGCGGTTTCGATATTGCGTTCTGAGAATCTCGATCCCCTTTGATTTCAAAAACGCAGCGGCTTCATGCTCGGCTGCGTTTCCAAAAATCCTCCTGCGGTCGACCATAGGAGATTACCGACCTCGTCGTGGCAGATACTTATTCACTTCGGCGCGCGATTGCTCGCGGTGCTGAAGAACAGGGACGTCGCGCTTCATGAAGCGGCGCAAGCGAATGAGCGCGATGACGACGCCAACGATGATGACGAGAAACCAGAAACGAGCGCCAAAAAACTGGATCTCCTCAAACGTGAAAAAGAACCAGATCAATCCAATGCCACCGGTTGCGGAAAAAATTCCCGCAATGCGTTTGAGCATTTCTGCACGATATTTTTCCGAAGAACGGTTACGCGTCACCATGCGAATGACGGAACCAGCGATGATGAACAGCGCAAAAATACCAAAAAACATTGCCTCGAATGTGGACGCCATTCTGATCGGCGTGAGATCAAACCAGAATTGCCAGTCAAGTAATGGAGAGAAGAAATTCATATGCGGGCTATGGTATCGGAAGTTTTAGGCGCTGTAAATTCGCCCCCAGTGGTGCCGCCCCGGCTGAAACGTCCCGCACCGTGTGCAACCCCCATCAGTGAACACCCGATCAATCGCCCCTGGCGCCACACGCAGCGACGATACTGGAGCAACCGGATGACGAGTACTCGGTTCCCAATCTGCCACAATAATCACGCCGTCATGTGCAAGAAGTCGACGTGCTTCAGCGACAATAGATGCAAAGCGCCGCGTCATCCACAGCGTATTGACGAGAAAAATTCGATCAAGCGATCGTGGCGGAATACCGTCAATTCCTCCAAAGCGTTCAATGTCCCCGCGCACCACCGTGAGGTGAGGCACGGTATGCAGCGAGCGATGCCCGCGTAACATCGAAAGCGCCTCCGGGTGAATATCCACGGCATACACCACACCGTCGCCCCCCACCGTTTTGGCAAGCGGGAGCACAAAATGCGCCGTCCGCCCCGCACCGAAATCTGCCACGCGCATGCCTGGGAGGAGTTGAGCGATATCGATCATCGCCTGAGTATGAAGCAAAGAATTGTTCGCCATGATTAAAAGAGGGAACGAATGAAGCTTCCGATGAGAATATCGAAAAGATTCAACGTAATAATAATTCCGAGAATAATAATCGCAGTGCCCAAGAGCTTATAGAAAAAGTTTGTGGTGCCAAGATGCTCTTCGGCCCACGCCACTGGCCCGAGCAAATCCTCAAACCATCGCGTTTTCCACACCATGACAAACCCCACCACCCCCACAAACAGCCCAATCAAAATGCGCTCAAACATACACCGTCATTTTAGCACAAACAAAAACTCCACCCAACGTGTCACTCGGCGCGAATCACCGTATGGGCGTATTCAAGAAACGGCGTTCCAGATCGTTGAGGACGACTTTATCTTCGAAAATAATGTCTGAACGGTTGAGTGCTTCGGTTGTGGTGAACCATTGGCCGTAATCTCCTTCGCCGATGACATGCTCATTCTCCCAACCATGCTCGGGCGTAAACGTGTAGACATTTTTGATACTCCTCAAAAACTCATAGTGATTAAAAAACTCTGTCTGGTTTACATCAATATCAATCCCTAATTCTTCTTTCACCTCACGCACCAACGCTTGCTCAGGCGTTTCTCCCTCTTCGCATCCCCCACCCCAAAAACCAAAATGATTTGGTAGTACCTTCATATCCGCTGATCTTTTTTGTAGGAAAACAGAAATCTCTTCGTTGTGGATACGAATAGGGAGAAAAATTGAGATAAGTCTTTTATCACTCACAAAACATGTATACATTACTTTTCGGATAACCAAAACTTAACCTGAAACCCACAAACCATTTGGCTTTCTTTCCCGAGTTTGTGGCATTTGACGAAATACCTGAGGCTCAAAGCTCTCTCCCTTCATATTATGAGATAAATAAAAAAAATTCTAAACCAATAACCTGATTAGATACTATCATGTCCAAAAAACCAATAATATTATTTCTCCACAACGATTTTAGGCAAAAATACTCACGCCATTCTCTTTGCTCGATGCAATTGTGTTACAAATAAACATACCGACGGTTGTCGGTATGTTTATGGTGGACCTTAGCGGGTTCGAACCGCTGACCTCTTCCATGCCATGGAAGCGCTCTACCAGCTGAGCTAAAGGCCCAAAACAGGCACAAGTAAAGCACGGGACTGGAAACAGCGTCAACGCTTTTATACAAAAATCCCCCTTCGGCCTTACGGCTTCGGGGGGATTCTTTTGTCCTCCTTCGTCTACCTTCGCTCACGCATAGTGCAATGAGCTTCGGTTGGACTACGGAAGGACAGTCTTCGACAAACCTTCGATACTGGTATGCCAGACGAAGTTTTAGCGAAGACTGGTGGACGCTGAGGGATTCGAACCCGCGACCCTCTCGGTGTAAACGAGATGCTC
>CAYMYA010000013.1:15648-27283 GCA_964394565.1 uncultured Gammaproteobacteria bacterium | reverse complement strand
CATCTTCTTCGTCCTATAGTGCGAGCCAAGGGTTTCGTGCCGGGATTTATGACCTGACCGTAAGTTTTTCGCCTTATGTGCAGGATTTAAGTACGCAGGTTGCCGCAACTTCTGCGACGTCCGGACCGTTTAACGAGGTTACGGTGACGACGACATCCGGATACGTCGTTGGGGATTATGTTCTCGTGGTACAAGATGAGGGAGCGACTCAGGTGACTGCCATGGGTCAAGTTACCTCAGTTACTGCCACGACGCTCGGAATTCGATCAAATTATGCGGGGTCGGTGCCGAGCATAGATGGCACGGGCGATTATGTCTATGAGATGTCCAGCGTTGCTTCTATGGGGTTTGGAACGTTAGCGAGTTCATCGGTAACGACGCATACGATTGGTTGGGTCGCAACTTCAGATGTTGATGATGGATATGCCGTGTACCTCTTCAGCGGAGGCGAATTTGCTTCGGGCTCAGACACTATTCCCGGTGTATCAGATGGAGCAGTAAGTGTGGGTGTGAGTGAATACGGCGGGCGGTCATCAGATAGTACACTTGCGACGTCAACATTCGATACCCAGGACACGGCAATCACCACGAGTCCTGCACTGGTTGCGAGTGTCGATGCTCACCCCTTTTCTTCACTTGGCTTTGTTACCCTTAAGGCGAGCATTTCTTCATCACAAGCTGGCGGGAGTTATACACAAACACTGACTGCAGTGTTTGTGGGGGAATATTAGTATGAGCATGATTTCGCGGCTCGTGTTTCCTCTGTGCCTTGTGGTGTTTTTTAGTTTTCATACTGTTGCACGTGGCGTGGCGCTCCCTTCTGCTGTTGACATTCAGGTAATGCCGGGAGAGCATCAAGTGCTTGAAATTCCCTTACAAAATACATCTTCGGAAAATACAGAAATTTCTTTTTCAGTGTTCCATGTCGCATTCGACGCAGAAAATGCTCCAGTGCTTGGAAAACCGGCAACAGATGTTGCGTGGATTTCTGTTGAGGAGACGTTATCACTTGCGGAAGCTGGAGCGCGAGATACCGTATCCTTTACTGTTGCCCCACCACCCGATGCGATATCGGGTGCATACGTATTTGCGTTGGTTGCTTCCGAGGTACTTGAGGGATCTATTGTTCTCAATTATGGATCGGCGGTACTTGTGTTTGTCACTGTTGGCACTCCCCATGTTTCGGGAGAGTGCATACAATTTTCTCGTCAACAAGACGGTACGTTTTATCTCACACTGAACAACGTTGATCAGGGTATACTGTACGATGAAGGGCACGTGGTATTGCGCGGGCTTTTCGATATCCCTTATGGGGCGATATTGAGTAATCCATCAGGTCACCGCATTGCTCCCGGGCAGTCACGTTCGTGGACGAGCGAAGCCCTTTCGCCTCCATGGTTCGCTATAGGACCGCTAGAATATTCCCTTGAGGGAGATTACGTAACAGCGGCATGTCCGCGGATTTCCGCCGGCTTTGGTTGGATACCATTTGTTGGTATTTTTGCTGGAGCACTCGGGATTCTTGCAATCTGTCGTCAACGCAAGCCATGAAACGGAGGATACATGACCTATTTCGATTCCTTGTGGCGACGGCGCTCGTCGTGTTTCCGGTTGCCGCAAACGCAGGTACTGTTACGAATCTTACGGACCAGCCGTCTTCGACGCAGATTGCTACCGGTTCGAATCATAAGTTTACGTTTACGGTCACTTCAACCATTGCGGAGGGATCGGTGCTCAGTATGACGTTCCCTACAGATTTTACGATGAGCTCCATTCTTGAAGATGACGTTGATATTACGGATGACGGAGTGGATTTGACGACATCTAGTGATTGTAGCGGGTCGGATCATGCGTCGATCGGTGTTTCTGGGCAAGTGCTTCAGGTGACGATTTGTGCGGGGGATGGTGGTGCGATTGCGAATTCCAGTATCGTGACGATTGAAATTGGCACCAATGCTTCGTCTTCTGGCTTAGGGACGCATCGGATGACAAATCCTTCTGCGGTGGCGAGTTATTTCATTGCCCTTTCTGAAACAGGTGGAAATGCTGGTTCTGTGATTTTTACGACCACAACTGCCGGAAGTACTGCGGTTTCTGCGACGGTGCCGACCTCCGCGACGCCACCGAACCCTGGGACTCCTGCCACTCAGTGTGACGATGATTATGGCAATGCATGTACGTCTGTCGAGAATGCATGCGGAATGACCGATGACGGGTGGATTAATTGTGATGGCGAGTGTTCCGCCTCTACACCCTCAGACG
The DNA here is from genome assembly GCA_964394565.1 of uncultured Gammaproteobacteria bacterium. Lineage (GTDB taxonomy): Bacteria > Patescibacteriota > Patescibacteriia > UBA9934 > UBA9934 > CAIKHN01. The sequence goes on along the minus strand of CAYMYA010000013.1, from coordinate 25,021 downwards.
ATCTTTGTTCTTCTGTGTGTGACACAGGCTTTGGCGACTCGTGCACGTCGTCATCGAATAGCTGTGGCATGACCGATACGGGGACAATTGCGTGTGATGGGTCGTGTTCCGCGGTGACGCCGTCGGATAGTGCGTGTCCAGTATTGTGTGTTTCGACGTACGGCGACTCGTGCACGTCGTCATCGAATAGCTGTGGCATGACCGATACGGGGACAATTGCGTGTGATGGGTCGTGTTCCGCGGTGACGCCGTCGGAGAATACATGCATATCTTCGCCTGTGTGTTCATCTCGATACGGGAATGCATGTACGTCTTCGGCGAATTCATGTGGTATCACGAACGAGGGCGTGATTGGTTGTGATGATTCGTGTTCTGCTGGCGCACCTGCAGAAACGTCTTGCGTGCCGTCAGCATGCGCGGCAACGTATGGTGATGCGTGCACGTCGTCCGCGAATAGCTGTGGCATGACGAACTCGGGAAGCGTGAGTTGTACTGGGACGTGTTCAGCGGAAACTCCAGCGGAAGATTACTGCACCACGAGTGTATCGTGTGCCGCACATGAGGGGAGTGCGTGCACGTCGTCCGCGAATTCCTGTGGCATGACGAATGCTGGGGTGTTTGGTTGTGATGGGTCGTGTACTGCGGGAACGCCGTTGGAAGGCCTGTGTACCATGTCAATTTGTGCAGACAACGAGGGGGATGCGTGTGTTTCTGTACAAAATAGTTGTGGTCAAGTGAACGAAGGGACCATTGGGTGTAACGGCGCGTGTTCAGCAACGGCGCCTGCAGAAAAGTATTGTGTTCCGGTCGTGCCCGTCGAATCAGTGTCGGGATCTTCTGGGATTGTGGAAACCATTGAACGTTTTCGCGAAGCACCAGTGACGCAAGCCGCTGTTGCTATTGCAACGCCAGTCGCAATTGTTACTGCGGTTTCTACGGTCGCCGTCCTCACAACGTCGCTGAATCTTTTGGCGTATATTCAGTTTATTTTTACATCACCGTTGATGTTGATCCATCGGAGAAAACGTAAGCCATTCGGCATTGTGTATCATGCGGTTACTAAAGTTCCAGTCGATCTTGCGGTGGTGCGATTGTATACCGCGGATACCAATCGATTAGTGAAATCTGCGGTGACCAATGCAGAGGGGAAATATTTTTTCGTTGTTGAGCCAGGCCAGTATCGATTATCTGCGACGAAACATGATTTTGTTTTTCCCAGTACGTATCTTCAGGATGTGAAGGATGACGGGGTATTTCTTGATGTGTATACCGGGCAAACCATTGTGGTGACAGCGCATGACGCAACAATCGCCGCGAATATTCCACTTGATGGTGCTCAAGGTGAACATGCGCAGACACCGAGAGGCATTCTTGTGAAAAAAGCGCTTAGAAAACTGCAATTCGGTTTGGCACTTTCTGGATCGGTACTTTCTGCTCTTGTATACATTCTCGCGCCATCGTGGCTGACGTTGGGTCTTGCTGCTGGTCAGGTGATCATTTTCTGCGTATTTGTTCGATTAGCACGTGTGAAAAAACCAAAGGGCTGGGGTGTGGTGTACGACGCAACAACACGTCGTCCTGTGGGCAAGGCCATCGTTCGCTTGTTTGAACCGAAGTATAATAAACTTGTCGAAACGACGATCACTGATTCGCTCGGGCGATATAGCTTCTTGGTCGGTGCAAATGAATATTTCATGCGGACGAGCAAAGATGGATATGGCGAGCACACAGTGAACACAATCGACTACCGGCAGCATACGGAACCATTGCCACTTGCGGTGGATGTTCCACTGACGCCGGAAAAGCCACTATGATCATGGAGGGACGTATACATGGACTTCGGGGAACTTTCGTCAAACGTTGCTTCGGAATGTTTGCGCTTTTTGTGTTATGTCTTGGGACTGTGACGACGGTGTTTCATCGTGCAAGGGCGGCAACACCTCCAAGAATTCTTATGTATCAAGGCCGTTTGCTGAATAGCAATAACGTGCCACTTTCAGATAGTACGGCGACGATGTCATTTGCATTGTATGATGCGTCGACAGCCGGAACGTGTTTATGGTCGAATAATTCCGATACGTGCGCAACGATTGCTACCCGCTCCGTCACGTTAACTGCTGGCTTATTTTCCGAGGCGCTTGGTGATACGAGTGCATCTTATGCAGCGATTGCAGAATCGGTATTCATGAATAACGCAACGGTGTATTTAGAAGTGACAGTGAATGGTGAGACATTGACCCCACGAAAACGCATGCTTTCGTCGCCATATGCCATGAATAGTGATGCATTGGATGGATATACCACCACAACAACTGGTGCGACGTCATCGAAAGTTCCGGTTTTTGATGCGAGTGGGAATTTGGTGATTACTGGTGCACCGCAGGGTACATCTATCAGTCAAGGGGCATTATATGTGAATCCGGCATCTGCAGGTGTTGCGGCAAATGAGATCCTGTTTGGTGTTGCGATAGAGGGGTCAGCACGGTTTTCGGTGGATGAGGACGGGGATGTCGTGACGCCGGGCGGGCTTATTGTTGGCGGCAGCACGTTAGTTGCACCTTTTAGTGTGGATAGCCCGAACCACACCATTCGTTTTGGGGATGGCGCAACGAATCCTGTTGCGATGTTTTATTCTGAAGATAATGACGCGGGAATGTTGTCATATGTTTCCGGGGATATGTGGAGTTTTACCGGGGGAGATTTTACATTTACCGGCCTCGGCACGCTCCCCACAGTTTTAAACGAAACACGTGTCAACTTTGACATGAATGAAACATTTACTGGAACGAGTGGTAATAATTTAGGCGCCCTTTCCATGGTTGGCGCAACGAGCGATATCACGTATTCTGCGCTTGAGGGCACGGGAACAACGTCGCATGATCTTCAAGCCGCGCGCGGGTTGCTGACGGTGAGTGGCGCGACAACGACGCTGACCTGGGGAAGTGGTGTGATGGGTAAAATTTCGAATACGTCCACAAATGCATCGTTACTACAATCAAATGGCTTTCTTGCGGGAGTTGTTGGGAGTGTGACGCATGATGGAACCGCGACCACGGTTGGTGATATGCGTGGTGTGTATGGTCTGATTACCGCAACAAGCGGCACGATTACTGATGCATATGCGGTGATCGGGCGTTTTAGTGATCCAGCAGGTGGCGCAATCACCAATGGATATGCGCTCTATGGAAAGAATGCAGAAGTTGGTACGCAGCGCTATGGGGTGTATGGTCAAGCATCGGGCGGAACAACGAATTATGCGGGGTATTTTACAGGCGCTCAGGTTCAAATTGATGCTGATACGACGCCGGATACTCCTACGCTTGCGGACGGCTCTGGGGATTTATATTTGTCCGATGCACTGGAGGTGCGAGGTGATGCGTTATTTGATGGCTTGGGCAGTGTAAATACGTTTACTTTTCGAAGTGATCTTGCGACAAATATCGCGGCGACGCAGTTCATCACTGATGGGCTGACGAGTGGTGTTGGGTTGCGTGTTGTGCGAGGCGAGGATGTCGCCGTGGCGTTTACCGGTAATGTTGTGCAAATTGAACAAGACGATACTGGCGTTGATAATTCAGGAACCGCACTGCAGATCGATCAGGCGGGTGGTGGTACGGCGGTTGGTTTACGTATTACGCAATCCACCACAAGCGCACATTCAGCAAATGCGACTGGCAACAACGCGTTGGTGATTGATGTGAACGAAGCAGCGAGCACGGATAATGCGATCGTCATGCGGTCTGATGCTGACGGAACCGCAGATACCGAATTTCGTTTCACAACCGCAGGTGATGCGTATGCCGACGGAGCATTCACTGGTGCGGGTGCTGACTTTGCAGAGTTTTTCCCCACAAATGACGCAACGCTCGACGATCATCACCTTGCGTGTATTGATCCCTTTGATGCGGAGAATGTGAAACGGTGTGAGGCGGGGAATAGAAATATTGTCGGCGTTGTTTCTACAAATCCCGCATTTATCGGAAATGCCGTTGGTGACGGCACAGAGGATTATCGGAATGACGCACGATATCGTTTAGTTGGTCTTACTGGTCAGATTCAAACATTTGTTACGGCAGCCGACGGAGCCATTGCGGTTGGGGATCCTATCTCGACATCGTCCTACACAGCGGGGTATGGCGCACGAGCATCTGGTCCTGTGCGCATTGTCGGGTTCGCCCTTGAAGCATTGCCGTCGGGTACAGGCCTGATACGTATTCTCGTCAATCCGCAGTGGTACGGAAGCGATGTTTTTACTGCATTAGGTTCTGCGACAAGTGTTTCTGGTGATTTAGGACTTGCTGCAATACATACCGCAACGGCAATTTCAGCGCTCTCAGATTCCGCAACGTTTCTGTTGCGCGGATCGGTGTGGGATGGAACATCTGCACAAGATCGCATCATGAGTTTGCGCACAACGGTGAGCGCGGTGGACGACTATCGGCTTTCTGTAACAAACTCCTCGAATACCGAAGTAGCATTGGTCAACCAGGCTGGCGACATTATGCTTGCAGGCAAGCTCTATCCTTCAGATCGTGGGGTTTTGCAGGACGAGAAGTATATTTATTACGACGGATCCTCTGGAGGCGGCGGAGACTTCATGCGAACCAACGCTTCCGGATGGTCGACGGGTTCTTACGATTTTGCGGAAATGTTCCCATCTCCGGACGCGTTACAGCCTGGGGAAGTTGTGGTGTTTGGTGACGCGAGCGAAGAGGTGAAACGGTCAACGGGGGAGCGGTATAGTCGAACGATTGCGGGTATTGTTTCGACACGTCCAGGGTTTCTTGCCGGAGAAAATATTCCCGGCACGTACCCGATTGCACTTTCTGGACGTGTGCCGACATTTGTTTCTACAGAAAACGGTGAAATTCATATTGGTGATCCGTTGACGACATCATCCCGCCCTGGGTATGCGATGCGTGCAACTGAGGCCGGTCCAATTGTTGGATATGCCGCAGAAGCATTTACAGGGGCGACCGGATCAATTGTGGTGTACGTGAACGCATCACACTATGCCGGTACGCCGGTTGAGGAGGGGCCTGCAACGGCGAATACGATTTCAAATCTCGCTGGCGATATTGAGAATTTCGATATTTCCGGTGCGCTGAATTTTCACGGTGGTCAGCTTCTCGCGATCGGTTCTTTAGCGAGTGCTTCCGGGGCATGGCGCTTGGAGTCAAGCGGCGACTTCGTCACATCCGGACGCTTGATCGAGCTCATTGCGTCTTCTTCGGGAGTCAATGTGGAAACGTATGCGGTAACGTCGCGTCATAAGACGGTGCAGATTGCTGGTACGGTCACGCTTGAACACGGTCGCGCTGCCGTGGTATTTGATGATGTCGATGAAGTATTCACGTCAATTACGGATTTGAACCCGACATATCGTGTGCTTGTTACGCCATACGGCGCAACAGGAACGTTGTATGTCACCAATCGTACCGCGGACGGATTCGATATTGTCGAATCCGGACATGTCTCGGGCGGTGTTGATGTTGATTGGATTGCGATCGCGTACCGACGTGATTACGCGCCAGATAGTGTGGAGCCACCCGTTGTTGTGCCGGAAGTTTCTGGTGGAGGCGAATCGGGGGACGCGTCCCCAATAATCGATCCGACGACGGTTTCACCGGAGGGCGTGACTACGTCTGAATCCGAATCTGAATCGCCTGCCGTGTCTGAGGGAGAGCCAAGTGTTCCGACGATCGTGGATGTGAATGATGCACAGCGTGATGTCGTGCCTGTGGAATCGGTACCAGAAGATGATAGTGCTGTATCAGTTGATTCAGGGTCAAGCGATCAGCCCGATTCTGTCACTACGCCCTCCGTTGACACACCAGCTTCTGAAGCACCAATGGGGGATTCTGCTTCTCCGAACGACACTTCGATAGTCGTTTCGACGCCTTCTCCATCAGCTCCAGAGCCTTCAGCCCCACCATCTGCGCCAGCAGCTGAAGGAACCCCATAATGTCTTTGTATGCGCATTGCTCCTGTCGAGTTTCTCCAATCAGTCGTGCGGCGCATGTTTGAAGCCACAATCTTCTTCATTCCGCTTTTTGCACTGCCCTGGACTGTTAGTCCGCTTGAGATTAATAAGCAGGCAATTTTTTATGTGTTTGCGACGATTGCTATTCTTGCGTGGCTTGGACAGACCGTATTGACGCGTACGCTAGAAGTGAGATTGAGCAATGTGTGGATTCCTTTCCTTGTTTTTCTTGGCGCAGTCGCGATTTCCGCTGGCCTTTCACCTGATGCGTACACGAGTATCTTCGGTCAAGCCGAGCAGGAGTATACCAGTCTCGTTACCATGATTTTCGGACTTGTTTTTGCTTTTGTTGGGACGCAAACGTTTGACGCAAAGGCGGTACGGCGCTTCGTTACCGTCGGGATGGTTTCTGCGGCTATTGTGGGGTGCCTTGGAATATTGCCTTTTTTTGGAATATCTTTCAGCGTCTTGCCGACCAATGTCATTGGTACACCGAATGCGCTAGTGCTCTACCTGCTTATCATGTCATTGTTGAGTTCTGGAATCATGATGCTCGGGCATCATGATTCTCGGCATGAATATATTGTCCGGATTATTGCGACGGCGGTTATAGGCGTCGCAACGCTCGCACTGTTGCTCGCAATTGATTACTCCACGCTTTGGGTTCTTACTATTTTTGGGGCGGCCGTGGTATTTGGTCTTGCGCTTTTACACCCGACGACACTTGCGAAGCCTGTGCGCTTTATTGTGCCGATGATATTGTTCGTGACTGCAGTATTTTTTATCATGCTCCCTTCCATGATGCACAATCCATTCCTTCCTGAAGTTGCATTGAGTACAAAAGGTTCTTGGACCATTGCGCGGGATGTGTTTGGGCATGGGGGTTGGGCGTTTGGCACGGGACCGGGAACGTATGCGGTGGATTTTGCGCAATATCACAGCGCCGATTTAAATGCTACTCAGTTTTGGGACACACGTTTCGATCGTGGATCATCTGCGTTGATGACGATGCTGGCCACGTTGGGCATTTTTGCGACGTTTGCGTGGGGTGTTGGGTTGCTCTTTGCGTTTGGATGTGCCCTTCTTGCATACCAGAGGGCACAACATCCACATGATCTCGGGATACTTGCGGCTTGGGCGGTTCTTGCGGCCGCATGGGTATGCTACCCGCAAAACTTTACTTTTGTAGTGATGTTCTGGGTATTTTCGAGTCTTATGTTCCGCGCACTTCCTTCGCGTCATGTTGTGTTTGCATTCGAACGTTCGCCTCGTGCGGGTTTTGCGGTCACGTTCCTTTTTGCGATAACCTCCGTTTTTATTCTCACGGTTGCCTTTGCGACAGTATCCAAATATCGCGCTGACATTACGTTCGCTCGCGCCACGACATTGTATGCTGCCGGTGGTGATATTGATGACGTGATTCTCGCACTTGATCATGCAGCAACATTAAATCGCTGGAGTGATGTCTATTACCGTAATCTGGGAATCGCGTTGGTGCAGAAAGTCGCAAAAGTGGTTGAGGATCCAGAGAGCGACCCTGAGCTTGTGCGCGCACTCATCGGCGCGGCGGTAAATGCTTCTGTACGCGCAACGGAACTTGGGCCAACAAATGTCACAAATTGGGAGCTGCGCGGTGATGTGTACCGCAGTGTGTCACCCTATGTGAGCGATGCGGCCTCATTTGCCATCGTGTCGTATGAACGCGCAGGAGCTTTGGCGCCAAACAATCCGAAGTATCGTGTTGCACTTGCTCGTGGGTATGTGGCGTATGCAGAGACATTAACGCCATCGGTTGAGGGGGATGACGAAGCGGCGGCAGCGCAGGCGAAGATTGCACAAGAAGAGGCGTTGCAAAACGCGACCACTATTCTTTTAGAAGCTATTGCATTAAAGGCAGATTACGTAGAGGCGAGATATTTCCTTGCTTCGGTACAGGAGCTTCAGGGCAAGCTTGCTGAAGCGGTTGCGAGTATGGAGCTTGTGCGCGCGAGTGCGCCACGTGATGTTGGTGTCGGGCTACAGCTTGCACTTTTATATTTGCGGCAGGGGAAGAACGATATCGCGAAGCAAGAATTAGCGCGTATTATTTCTATTGCACCAAACTTTGCGAACGCACATTGGTTTTTAGCGTCGATACTCGAAGAGGCTGGCGATATCGACGGAGCGTTGGCAGAATTAGAGATTATCATTGCTATCGACCCTGCACAGGACGTTGTGCAAAAGAAGATTGATGCATTGCGTGCTGGGCAAGTTGCGGCAACGCCTATTCCCGAGCCGCTCCCCACAGAAGACCCTTCTGCACTTCCGGACGCGCCAGTGACCCCATAAATTTCAACGACCGGGCTCCTGTGAGGGAGCCCGGTCGCCGTACTGTTGCGCCGTCGCGCGGAACCTCTAGAACTCGCCCTGGATCCTCACGCCGTGCCCCGTGGGGATCAGCGAGACGCGCGCCTCGCTTCTTTCACCCCGATCGCCCTCGAGGACGATCAAGCTGATGCCGCTGGCCTCCGCAAGGATGCCGACGGCGCCGATGCCGACGGCGAGCCTGGTGTTGCGCCGGTACCGCTGCGCGGCCTGGTCGAGCTCCTCCTGTGTCGCGCCACTCTCGTTGTACTCGGCGAGCATGCGGTAGTCGCCGGTCGCCTGGAGGGCGAAGGCTCCTCCTGCGAGCATGCCCACCCCGCCGCCGATGACGAGGCCGTGGCCGGGCGTGAACACGAAGGGCTTCTTCGGTTCGATCATCGGCAGCTCGGGCTCGATGGTGGGAGCCTCCTCGATGAGCCCGCCGCCGGGGAGGACGGTGCGGCCCGGGGTCCAGGCCCGGGATGCTTCGGTACCGGACGACGCGTAGAGCTCGAGCTGCGGCGCCGTGACCTTGATGCCGCGGGTGTAGAACGCCTCGAGGCTCAGCGGCTCGCCCTTGGTCTGTTCGAGGACGTATGCCGCCGCGCCGATGAGTCCGCGTTCCCCGAAGGTACGCGGAGCGCTGGAGCTGATGGCGAACGCGTCCGGCACGATGCCGTACCGCACGACGTCATCCGCCGTGGATCCGAAGGACAGGACGTTGTCCTCGAGCGCCGCGGACACGTCGCGCGACGTATCCAGGAGCCAGAGGGAGCTCGTGGCGATCGGCGCCACGGCGGTCAGGAGATCGGCGAACGGCAGCGTGCCGCCGTTCATGAGGAGGACTTCCTCATCTGTGTCTCCGCCCCAGGCGGGGCAGGAGATGCTGATGATGAGGAGTCGGACGGGATCCTGGTACTGCTCGTCGAGCGCGGAGAACCAGGCGAGCGTCTCCTCGGGCGTGGCGTTGACCATGCTCGCCAACACGTCGATGTCCGAGCGCTTCGTCGCCTCGGAGGCGAGCGCCGCGTTCTCGGAGGTGTAGTC
>CAYMYA010000013.1:1738-15548 GCA_964394565.1 uncultured Gammaproteobacteria bacterium | reverse complement strand
TTCTCCCTTGGGGGAGGGGAAAATGTAGCGAAAAATTGCGGAAAAGTCAATGTGAAGATAGAATAGTCGCGAATTGTTTTTCTATGTTGAACGTTGGAATCGTTGGGCTCCCAAACGTCGGAAAGTCGACATTATTTACCGCATTAACCAAAAAACAGGTTGATTGTGCGAATTTTCCGTTTTGTACCATTGAACCAAATGTGGGTGTTGTGGAGGTGCCGGATGAACGCATTGATGTGTTAATGCGGCTTTCTTCTTCCGTGAAGCGGATTCCGACAGCGATTGAATTCGTGGATATTGCGGGCTTGGTGAAGGGGGCACATAAAGGTGAGGGGCTCGGAAATAAGTTCTTGGCGAATATTCGTGAAACGAACATGATTGTGCACGTGGTGCGTGCATTTCCAGATCCCAACGTGGTGCACGTCGACGGATCAATCGATCCGAAGCGCGACGTTGAAATTATCGAGCTCGAGCTTGCGATGGCAGATTTAGCGACGGTTGAAAAAATGTTGGTTGGCGTGATGGGAAAAATGAAGGCAGGGAAGAATCCTGATTTGGCATGCCAGGCATCGGCGCTCGAAAAACTCCAGGCGGCACTGGTGAGGGGTGAGCTCGCGCGTGGGGTTGAGTTTACGGACGACGAATCCGCGTTTGTAAAGACAATGTCCCTCATGACCGCGAAGCCGATTTTGTATGTCGTGAACGTGGACGAGGCGGATGCCACAAACCCTGATTGGATTTCACCGCTGGGGCCGTCGCGTTTAGCGATTCCAATTTCTGTAAAGATTGAAGCAGAAATTGCAGGGCTACCTGCCGACGATGCAAAAGCATTTCTTGCGGATCTCGGCCTGAAGGAATCTGGACTCGATCGCGTGATTCGGGAATGTTATGAGTTGTTGAATCTTATGACGTATTTCACGACCGGAGAAGTGGAAACGCGCGCATGGACGGTGTCGGTTGGCACGAAGGCTCCGCAAGCCGCTGGCGTCATTCATACAGATTTTGAAAAGAATTTTATTCGCGCGGAAGTTATTGCGTACAATGATTTTGTGACGTATGGCAGCGAGTCAGGGGCGCGCGATAATGGTAAACTGCGGATTGAAGGAAAAGAATACGTCATGCAAGACGGTGACATCTGTCATTTCCGTGTAAATGCATAACCCCTATGAACGAACCCGTAATCATGCGTGTTGATCGGAAGGATTTCGACCGGCTCAAGGACGGAACAAAGTGTTGGGAAATTCGTTTGAACGACGAAAAGCGCAAGGGGATTCGTGTCGGAAACGAAATCGTGTTTATGCGACGTCCGGAATTGGAGGAACGGTTGCCGATGATTGTGGAAGAGAAACAGCTTTTTTCTGATGTACAGCGACTGCTCGATAAAGTGCCGCTGAAAGAGATCGCGCCGGCAGAGATGACGGAAGTGGAGTGGATTCAAAGCTTCATGACACATTACCGACCGGAGGAATTGGTGCAGTACGGCATTGCCGCGTTCAAAGTACGGAAAGTCTAAAACGATCAACGCCCCGTCGACGTAGAGTCTGACGGGGCGTTGCGTGCGTGGCATCACCGCGGGATCGAGGCGACGCGCACCTTGCGGTAGTGCCGGCCGACTTTTTTCGCTCGTCGGTAGAGCGTGTCGTCACCCTTGGCATCCCGGCCGAAGTACCAGTCGACATGCATGACGTACTTTTCGTTCATGTAGTCGACGACGGTGCAGGTTCCGAGTCCCTCGACGTGAACCCGAGTGCCGAGCGCGAAGTTGCGCGATGCTGCACACAGGAGCTCTCCGCGAGCTTTGCGCTCGCAGATGTTGCTCATGTCCGATGCGATGCAGGGATCGTTATCGGTCTGTGCCTCCGTGCTCGTGTACCCGGTGACTTCGAGTATGAGCATGGCGCCGACCACCTCAGAACCGAGCTTGCTCACCGGGTGGGTGATGGCGTCAGGATCGGCCTCGGTCGTCGTCGAGATCGCGCTCGGGGGAACGGCGCAGATGCGGCTGAGTGCGGTGTTGGCGGCGGCACGATCAGTGTTGATGACGTAGGCGCCGAGTACCACGAGGATGATCGCGGCGATGAGGCGGAGCGCAGCGGGTTTCAGCATGGGGTGCCTCGGGACGGTGCAGGATTGCTGCGCCAGGATAGCGCATTTTGGCTAAATGTAAAGCAGAAACAGCCTTTCGGCTGCTTCGACATTTATGAGTTTTTCGTAAATCGCCAGATTCGTCGGCCGACCAATTGATCGTTGTGGCGATAAATAATCGGTTCGAAGGGGAGTGGGGAATGGGTGTAGCCAAGCGGTTCAAGGATTGTGCGGGCGTCGAACGTAATATCCTTGCCCTCAAACGTATGAACGGGGGAGGCGATGACGAGCGTTGCGCCGGGTTTCAAGGTCGGGAGAAGCGCCGAGAACGATTCCCGATACAAATTCGCCACGTACGCAACGGCGTCGTCAACCTCTTGGCGTGTTTCTGTGCCCTTGCGCGGCCGCCCGAGGTACGTTTCCGTCACAAGAAGATCTACGGATGCGGGCGCGATCTGTGCACTCACTGTTTGTGCAGAAGCTCCAACGAGTTGTGCTGATGGGATATTCACGCCTTGTGCTTCGAGCCACGAGAAGTTTTCCTCCGTATCCGCAACAGCTTCTTCGTTAATATCGCTCCCGATGAGTGATTGTGCGCCAAGCAGTGCGGCTTCCATGAGAATTGTTCCAGAACCACAGAATGGATCGAAAACCGTTGCGGTGGAAAGATCGACGCCAGAAAGATTCAGCATCATACGCGATAATTTTGGCGGAAGCATGCCTTGCTTCGCATTGCGGCGTGGGCGGCCAAAGTCCCGCGTGCTCCATGCTTCGGCGTCCTGCACCGCAACGGTGCGTCCGATGATAATTTCATCCGGCGTCATGAAAAAGCAATACTCTGCACCGCGATCGAGGAGGTGATTTGAGCGGAGGATGATGGAAGAAAGGGTTGGGGATTTTGAAATGACGTACCGTGCGGAGCGTTCAGCATTGCGTAAACGTTTTTTTGTTTCAATGCCCAGCGCTTGCGTGCTCCGGCGTGCATCCGCGGATGCACCGGTGTTGCCCATGTCGTACACGCTGAAGCCGAACGAAACTTTGCCGGATTCAATAGTCGACATGAGGTCCTGCGCAAGAAATGTCGCGAGTTCCTCTTGGTTCCATGCGCTCACGCTGCCAACAATGATGCCGAGTTTTTGTGTGCCGCCGAGGCGATCGTTGAGTTGCGACACATTGATACCGATGTCGTCAAAAATGGCGACGTCGTTGAGTGTTTTTGAGGGCTTTTGCCCTGTGACCACCGCAAGTTCGGCAAGCGAAAGCGTTGGGTGACTGCCGAGAAGTGCGAAAGTTTGCATAGTAAGAAAAGTGTAATGGAAATTGTATGTTTTCGCGAGTGCGCCCCGGCAGACCGTTCGATCCGCCGGGGCGCCCGTAGTCACTACTCGATGGTGATCGTCACCACCGGGCTCTTGTACGCCTCGGGCTTGCCCTTAAGTCGAACGTCGAAGTAGCACGTGATTTTCTCTCCCACCGCGCCAGTTGCCACGATGTCTGCGGAGAGGTTCTCGCCGTTCTGCTTGACGCTCGCTTCTTGGGCGATCCCGTCCTTCCCTCGCCACCGGAGGGACACGGAGCCGATCGTGGCTCCCTCTGGCAGCGCTACCGTTCCTTGCAGGGTGACGGTTTTGCTGGCCGTCGCGGAGATTTCCCGCGGTCCCACGATCTTCACCGTGGTGACCGTCACGGGCTCCGGCTCCTCCTTGGGCGGATCAATCCGTGGTTTCACTTCCGTCTTGGGCTTGACCTTGGCTTTCGCCTCGATCTTCACCTCGGGCGGCGGCTTCACCACCGGCTCGATCACCGGAATCGTCGGGACAATGTGCGTTTCCGCCTTCGTCTCGACCGGTTCCGGGGGGACTTGTGGACGTGTCTCGGTCGGCAATTCCGTCACCACCGCCTGGCCCTGCCAGGCCATGATCGCGCTACCGACCGTGAGGACGACGAGCGCGAGCGCGCCGATGACCCATCCCGTCTTCCGCTTGCGCGGTGTCGGGGTCGGGTTCTCGGCTGGCTGTTGGAGGTAGGACGGTGCCGACGCGTCGGGTTGCCCCGCTTCGTCGGAATCGGACCCGATCTCGGTCCAGAGGACTCCTTGCGCTTCCGGTTCTCCCGGCGCATCCGGGATTGCCGTGGCGCTCGGTGCCGGATCATCCGGTGGCGGAGTTGCGGGCGCGGCGGGGCGGTCGATCTTCTCTCCCGGTGTGGGCGGCTTCGGCGTCGGCGTTGCGGCCGGCCGCGTCCGCCCCGGTCTCGGCGTCCACGCGGGCTCACCCGTGTCCGGATGTGCCTTGATGAGCGCCTGAACCGCCGCGATGAACTCGCGGACGGTTTGGTAACGCTTGTCGGGGTCGGCGTGCACCGCCTTCACGATCACGGCGCGGACGTCTGCAGGGACGCTTTCGAGGTACTGCTTCTGGAGCTTTTCTTGGTAGAGAAGCCGTCTGCCCTCTTCTCCGGGATTGAAATCTGCGGCAATCACCGCGAGGATTACGCCGAGGGCATAAACGTCACCGCGGGCATCGACGCTCGAAGTGTCATTCGTTTGCTCTGGTGGGGCGTACCCCAGCGTTCCGAAGCGGGCGCCAATGCCCGTTCCGAATATGACGGTAAACGGCCCCGTTTCCGCCATGCTCAGCTGGGAGTTCGCGATGCCGAAATCAGTGATCTTCGGCTTTCCCGTGCCATCGATCACGATATTCGCAGGCTTGAGATCACGGTGGATCACTTCAGCCGGCCGCCCATCGAGCACTCGTTCGTGTGCCACCTGAACTCCGTAGAGGATCAGGAGGAACATGCAGAGTGCGGCGTGAAGGCTGGGCTTCTCATAGTACAGCTTGTGCTGCAGGTCCCCACCGGGAGCGTACTCCATCGCCATGTAGAGAACGCCTGCATCCTCTGCACTTACGGAGTACACGCGTACGACGCGATCGTGATGGGGATGATCGCTGTCGGCCAACGTTGCCATGATCTGTGCTTCGGCGATGAAGCGTCGGCGAATTTCATCACGCTTTGTGGGCTTAAGGATCTTCAACACAACGCGTCGAGCCATGTTTTTGTCCCACGCTCGAACCGCAACGGCAAAGCTGCCTTCGCCAAGCACTTCGATGAGCTCGTAACGGCCGTCGATGATGTCGCCGGGGGAGAATTGCGAAGTTGCCATGATGTCCTCCGGGTTCGGGTGAACCGGAAAGGGGGGGATTTGGTGAAAGGGCGTCGCCGCACGCTGGCCTGTTGGCCGGCGCGGCGGAGGGCTGAGATTAGCAAATTTCTTGCTTGACGTCCAGTCTGTTTCAAGGGTACAGTCTGGCCACTTATTCTTGTCCATAGCCCCTAGGGCTCCCCATTTCTCACAAAGAGGTGGGGCGAGCAAACATTATGATCTACGAGGTCATGTCCATTATTCCTTCAAAATACTCGGATTCCGAGATTGAAGGCGCGGTTACGAGTATTGAGAGCCTGTTTACCGCGGCAGGCGGAAAGATTGAAAAGACGACGAACTTGGGCAAAATCAAGTTGGCGTATCCAATCGACCACATTCGGTTTGGAACGTACGTGTTGACATACATCACGGTCGACGGTGAAAAAGTGCAGAAAATTGATCAAGATTTGAAATTGTCGGAATTCGTACTTCGTCACATGATTGTTGCGCGTCCAGAGGGCATTCCAGCAACAACATTCCGCATGACGTCGTACGTTCCACCGTTGAACGCAGAAGGTCGCCGTGCTGGTGAGCGCGAAGAGCGCCCAGCACGCACCGATCGTCCTGCAGAAACCGCGGAAAAGGCCAGAATGTCCACTGCAGAGCTGAATGATAAACTCGACCAAATTCTCGATTCAGATATCATGAAGAACATCTAAGTCTTTCGTGATTCTGTCCTATGGCTGGCTCTCTGAATAAAGTCATGTTGATCGGGAACCTTACCCGTGACCCTGAATTGCGCAAAACAACGAGTGGACAGTCTGTGTGTTCCTTCGCTCTTGCCACGAATCGTTCATATACTGATGCAAGTGGCGTAAAGAAAGATCAGCCGGAATATCACAACATCGTTGCGTGGGGAAAATTGGGTGAAATTTGTGCGCAATACTTGGTGAAGGGAAAGAAAGTGTATATCGATGGCCGCATTCAAACACGTGACTGGGAAGGGCAGGATGGGCAGAAGCGGTATCGAACAGAAATCGTTGCGGAAAACATGATTATGCTCGACCGTGGCGGTAGTCCAATGCCCGGAGCTCCTGGGACTGCACTGAGCCCTGGCGCACTCGCCATGGCCGACGAACCAGCAGCAAGCCCCGATGATGAAATTAAACTCGAGGACATTCCATTTTAAACACAACATCAATTCTTCTTATTATGGCAACATCAGCGCACAAAAAGAACGGTGAACGATATTGTTACTTCTGCGTCAATCGTGATGCAGTGATCGACTACAAGAATACAGAAGTCCTCAAGCGATTTGTTTCGTCTTTCGGCAAGATTGTCGCAAGCAAACGAAGCGGATTGTGTGCAAAACACCAGCGTCACCTTGCGGGTGAAATTAAACGCTCCCGTATTATTGCGCTCCTTCCATTCGTCTTGAACTAAGAGAAAGAGAACGGCGCTGAGCCGTTCTTTTCTTTTTGTATGTCTCTTACGAAATTTGATCTTGAGCTTCGCGCAACATTGTGGAACGAAGTGATTCGTAAAATCCGGGCATTTTTTGATGCGCGCGGGTATACCGAAGTCGTGACGCCAATCGTCGTGAAAAGTCCCGGCATGGAGCCGAATCTCTCGCCGCTCGCTGTTGATGTTCATGTCGACGGGCCACGTGCGCACACCACGCGCATGGGATTAATTACAAGCCCGGAGTACAGTATGAAGAAATTGCTCAGTAGCGGGATGAAGAATATCTTCACGCTTGCGCCGGTATTTCGTGATAGAGAAATGCCCGGGCAACGGTGGAGTATTGAGTTCACGATGCTTGAGTGGTATCGGCAAGGTGCGGACTATCGCGAACTTATGACAGAGACGGGGGAGCTCATCAACAGCGTGCTCGGTCGTGAAGATGTATGGGAGCGAGTGAGTTACGTCGATGAGTTTGAAAAAGCCTTCGGCTTCGTTCCCCATGAGGACGATCGACCTCGACTCATTGAAGCGTGTGCGGCGCATGGCGTTGTGGAACCTACCGACGATGAACCGGTGCACGAAATTATCGATCGGTTATTTCAGGCAGTGATTTGGCCGATGATTGTGACGCGCGGTCGATTCATGCTGTGCGAGTACCCGGTACCATGTGCGTCATTGTCGAAAGTGAGCGCGGACGGACGCTATGCGGAGCGATTCGAAGCGTTCGTGGGGGAGCTTGAGATGTGCAACGGATTTACGGAGCTCACGGATGTCGCAGAACAACGACGCCGTTTCATGATTGAAGCAGAAGAGCGAAGGTTGGCGAAAAAAGAAGTGTTCCCGATTGACGAAGAGCTGCTTGCTCGGTTAGAATCCGTGGCGTCACCGACGTACGGCAACGCGCTTGGCGTCGATCGTCTCGTCATGCTTGCGGCAGGGGCACATGATATTGACTCGATCCACCTGTTCCCTCCGTCACAGCGATATTAGAATTTTAAAGACATAGGCACGTTTTTTTATGGCATCACCGAATGATATAAAGAAAGGCACCGTCATCAACATGAACGGTGACCTCTGGGTCGTCACGAGTTTTCAGCGCGTTTCCCCTGGGAAGGGAAGCTCATTTGTTCGTACGCGCATTAAGTCGCTTGCATCAGGCAAGGTGGTCGAAAACAATTTCAAATCCGCAGAATCGTTGACGTTTGAGACGGTGAACTACCGAAAGATGCAGTTCATTTTCGGTGATGCAGACACGCTGACGTTCATGGATGGCCAGTCATACGAGCAGATTACGCTTGGTCGCGACATGGTGGGCGACGATGCACGATATTTGAAAGAAGGGTTGGAGGTCACAATCATCATGCATGGCGAGAAGGCTATTTCCATGGAATTGCCACTAAAGATTCAATACAAGATTGTAGAAACTGAGCCGGCGGTGAAGGGTGATACCGCGTCTGGCAATGTGCTCAAGGATGCGAAAGTCGATAACGATCTCATGATCCGCGTCCCAATCTTCATCAAAGAAGGCGACGACGTCCTCGTGAACACCGAATCCGGCGATTACGTGGAACGTGTTGCGAAGTAATAATTCATTTGATGCTACACAAATGAAATCACCACCGAATTTTCGGTGGTGATTTTGGTCCCGGGCCATTTGAAAGAACCATGGTGGACTCAGCGAGAATCGAACTCGCAATTCTTGGTGTCGACCCGAGTGTGGTTATCCTTACCACCATGAGCCCGACTGGCCCGGGGTAAACAAAAACCGCTCCCGCAATGCAAAACATGTTTTCACATGTCTGCTTGGGGAGCAGCTTTCGCGACACTAAGAGAGGATTTTCAACCCACACTCGAGTGTCTTAATAATAAGCGAACACTTACCGAACGTCAATGGACTTTTCCACATGAATGAGTGAGCGCAGGAAGGCGCGGTCTCGTAACGGACTGGTGTGGAGATTGATGGGGCGGAGGAGGGGAAAGAAGTGGTTGTGAACGTGCGCCTGAGGCCAGGGCAACATCCCTGCCCGAGGGGTGCGATGAAGTATCGCCGATGTGGCGAGGCTCGGATCCCAAATACAGTGATAATTCTCGAGTGTAAGCGACTGGTTTGCGAGGCGATCGAGCGCACCGGCATGCTCGATGCATTCTGAACGGGAGAAATCGGCCTGCAAGAACACAATACGTTCAACGGATGGGGGGAGATCCAATGAATTGACGGTATTCAGCAGAAGGCGGCACCCGAGGGAATGCGCAATGAGCGTTGACGGGTTCTCGTCGACCATTCTCTGATAGAGATCGTGTTGCGTTGTTTGCGATGCGGCGAGGGATTCTTCGTTGCGATACAGGCGATAATATGCGATTGGGTTCACGAGATCGCGCCAGGTTGGAGCATCCATCACTCCCCACTGAAAGAGGGATATCGATCCCTGCTTGATTTCGTCGATGAGTCCTCGAAACCCAGCATGCTGCCCAAAAGAGTTAGGGAAAACCGACGTTTGGAGCCCGGCAGCGTAGCCATGAATGAGTAGTGTTTTTATCATACTGGTGTACTTTAGCACGTTCCACACCTTTTCCACTGCGCGTGCTAGGCATTTGGATGTACAATAGGGTCATTGCACCCGCACGGTGTTTTGCTATGGCCAAAAAACACAAAAAGCCAGTAGAAGTGATGGACGAGCCATTGCTTGGCGATGATGTCCGACAAAGTGTTATGGCTATTGTACTTGCGGCAATAGGCACAGTGATTGCACTTGCCTTTTTTGGCCTTGCTGGCGGCTTTGGCGTGTGGCTCGACGGTGTGTTGTCGTACGCTATGGGCATTGCGCGGATTGTGGTTCCCGTCCTGCTGTTCCTGATTGCGATCGACGTGGTGTTTCGCGACAAGCAGCTCATCACGTTCCGTGGCGCAGCATCGTTCGCGCTCTTCCTTGTGGCGTTGAACGGTATTTTGAACATGTTTTTTGCGAATGGGGCAACGGGCGGCGATGCGCTGAAGAGTGCGGGGGGAATTTTTGGATTACTTGTTTCACAGTACCTCGTTGGCGCGCTTGGTTCGTTTGCGGCGTTTATTGTTGCCTGCGCTGTGCTGCTTGTTTCATGTGTTTTACTCCTGAATGCATCGTTGACGTCCCTCCTCGCATTGCCTCTTTCGGTATTCGGCGGCTTTGGAGCGCGTAATAACGAGACTAGTGAGCATGAGGATGATGTTCCATTTGATGATCGACGAAAGATGGACGACGGGGAAGAAGTAAGGAGTGAAGAACACAGTGAGAGTGATGAAGAAGAAGAGGAAGCAGATGAACCGCAGGGAAAAAAGCGGCCGTTAATATACAACGGCAATACTGAGCATGTGATGACGACGCGCGAGCGCCGAACGATTGAAATTCCGCTTGAACTTCTCGAGCATAAAAGTTCAGAGGCGAAATCCGGGGATCTTGATCGTGGGACGGAGCTGATTATAAAAACTCTGCATCAATTTGGTATCGATGTGGAAGTTGAAGAAGTACGTGTTGGCCCGACGGTGACGCAGTATGCGCTGAAACCACCCGCTGGGATTAAACTTGCGCGTATTGTCGCGCTGCAAAATGATCTTGCGCTCGCTCTTGCCGCGCACCCGATTCGTATTGAAGCGCCGATTCCTGGGAAATCGTTGGTTGGTATTGAAGTACCAAACCAGACCATTGGTCGAGTGTCGTTGCGGGAGTTACTTGAGTCGAAGGAATTTAAACATCGGAAATCGAGCTTTAGTGTTCCGATTGGAAAAGATATTACTGGCGCAACGCAAATGATGATGGTGGAACGCGCGCCGCACATGCTTGTTGCCGGTGCCACGGGCTCTGGAAAATCCGTCTGTTTGAACGATATTATTATTTCGTTGCTCTATCAGAATGGGCCGGACGATTTAAAATTTATCATGGTTGATCCGAAGCGCGTGGAGCTTTCAGTATACGCCGGCATTCCCCATTTGCTTATTCCACCAATTGTGAAGGCTGACGAGGCGATTAATGCATTAAAGTGGGCGGTGCGGGAAATGGAACGTCGCCTTGATCATTTATCGAAGTTTGGGGCGAAAGATATCGACTCGTACAACGCAAAGAGTAAAGAGCGCATGCCACGCATTGTGATTGTGATTGATGAATTAGCGGACTTGATGAGTCAGAATAAGCGTGATGTGGAAGCAGTGATTGTACGCATTGCGCAAATGGCGCGCGCAGCCGGTATTCATTTAATTCTTGCAACGCAACGTCCATCCGTCGACGTGATTACAGGAACAATTAAAGCGAATATTCCAACGCGCTTGGCGTTTGCCGTCGCCTCCCAAGTCGATTCGAAAACTATTCTTGACGTTGCGGGTGCCGATAAACTCCTCGGTCGCGGTGATATGTTGATTTCGACGCCGGAACTTTCGAAGCCAAAACGCGCGCAGGGTGCGTACGTTGCGGAATCTGAAATTGAACGCGTCGTTGCCTTCTTGAAGGAAGAAAGTGAACCGGATTACAATTATCAGATTACGGAATCTGGTAACGGTTCCGGCGGTGTTGCGATGGATCCCGCTGATACGGACACGCTGCTTGACGATGCGATTGAAATTGCCATCGATGCCGGCAAGGTCTCGACATCATTTCTTCAGCGTCGTATGAAGGTGGGTTATTCACGGGCCGCTCGCATTGTGGATCTTATGGAGCGTTTGGGCGTGGTAGGGCCGGCGGACGGTGCGAAACCGCGCGAAGTGCTCGTAAGTGAGTGGCCCCCAGAAGGATCGGAGCCGGATGACGACATCGAAGAGGAAGACGTGCACACTGAACGTGATGCGCATGAGGACACGGATGTGCAAGAGCTAGAACAGGTGTCTGCTACCGACGCAGAACGTGAGGAAGGTGAGCAGGATCCGGATCGACAACGTTCTGTGCACGATACCTTTTAACCCTGTTTGTGTATGGTGTTCGTCATGCGACAGCTTGATCGGCAGCCCCAAACCCTCGGAGAGAAACTCCGTGCGCTTCGCCGTGGCCAGGCGGTGAGTTTGGAAATGATGGAGCGGCAAACGCATGTGCAGAAGCGGTATTTGGAAGCGTTAGAACGGGGGAGATACGCGGAATTGCCGGAACCACTTTATACGCGAAACTTTATTAAAGCATATGCGCGGGTACTTGGTGCAGACGAGACGTATTTTTTAGAACTGTACGCAGAAGAAAGTGGACAGACAGATTTACTAGCCCCGCATCGTTTGCCAAGGCAGCGCGTACAACGGTCTTGGCTTTTTGCTCCTGCAAAATTTCTGAAGCTGATTGCATTTGGAGGTATTGCGAGTATGTTTTTTGGGTATTTTGTGTGGCAAATTTATGGCATGCTGCGCCCACCCGCTATTGTGATTGAATCCCCACTCGATGGTACACGTGCGGAATCTGCATTGGTGGAGGTGCGCGGGTATGTCGAAAACGATGACGTGACACTTTCGATTAACGGGCATTCAGTGGTCGTCAATGAAGATAATTCCTTTGCAACGACGGTAGATCTTTCGCGGGGGTTGAATGTGATTACTGTGAAGGGAGCGCGGCGATATTCACAAACGGCGACAGAATATACGCATGTTGTTTTCGATGGGCACGTGCTTGGGGAGGAACAGGGGATAACCTTCGTGAGTCGGTAACAGAGATAGTGTAAGATGTTCGGTAGATGTTCGTATTGTACGAACAGTATCTGAATCATCACACTGTCTTTTTGTATGGCAAAGGAACAGGCAAATGCACGTTTGCATGCAGCGCAGGCGGCAATCGGGCAAATTAAACAACGGTTTGGGGACGGCTCCATTATGCGACTGGGCGATCAAAAAGCGACGAATATCGATGCGATTCCCACGGGGTGTTTGTCGTTGGATCTCGCACTGGGCGCACTCGGTGTCCCGCGCGGCCGTATTATCGAAATTTACGGTCCTGAATCTTCCGGCAAGACCACGTTGGCACAGCATATCATTGCAGAATGTCAGAAACAGGGCGGCATTGCTGCTTTTGTGGATGCGGAACACGCGATGGATCCGGAGTACGCAAAGAAGGTTGGCGTGAATATTGACGAGCTCTTTATTTCGCAGCCAGACACGGGAGAACAGGCATTGGAAATTGTCGAAACGCTTGTGCGTTCAAATGCGATTGACGTTGTGGTGGTTGACTCTGTTGCGGCGTTGACGCCAAAAGCAGAAATTGAGGGCGACATGGGGGATTCACACATGGGGTTACAGGCCCGATTGATGAGCCAAGCGCTTCGTAAGCTTACGGGTATTGTTTCGAAGTCTGGAACGGTGGTGATTTTCATCAACCAAATTCGCATGAAGATTGGTGTGATGTTTGGGAACCCGGAAACCACGCCAGGTGGGAACGCGTTGAAGTTTTATGCCTCTGTGCGCATGGAAATTCGTCGCGCGGCACAAATTAAGCAAGGCGAAAAGATTATTGGGAACCGCGTGAAGGTAAAGATCGTGAAAAATAAAGTTGCGCCACCATTTCGCACTTGCGAATTCGACATTATGTACAACGAAGGCATTTCGATTGCTGGCGATATGCTTGATTTAGGTGTGGAAATTGGCTCGGCTGATAAGCGCGGGAACAGCTATCTTTTTGGTGAGGAAAAGCTCGGGGTTGGGCGCGAAGTTGCAAAGCAATATTTGCGCGAACACCCGAAAACATTAGCCGCAATGCGGAAGGCGACCACTGCTGCTGCGCTTGCAAGCGAAGGCTTTGTTGCGCGGCCATCATCTCAGGAGGACGATAAAGAAAAAGATGCCGCAATTGCCGAGGAATAATTGGGTTGCGAAAGGGATAAGTTTCGGTTATGCTGAGAGGGCTCGCTTCGCAGTGTTGCGGGGCCAGACCGGCATTTCCAAACTCATCGGTGCGTACCCGCACGGACGGTGCGGTGACGTTCTCCTTTCGCACCACACATGAGCTTGGCTCTATGTAGACCGTGTTCTTGTCCTGCATCCTTACGAAGTGAACCAAAACACCACCCAAACGGGTGGTGTTTTGTCTTGCACCGATGGTGAGCCGATGTATTTGAAAACATCGCTGAATGTCGCACAGCCATGAATATGAGAACACCCCGCCAGCCGCGAGACGGGGGTCTCTG
>CAYMYA010000013.1:0-1638 GCA_964394565.1 uncultured Gammaproteobacteria bacterium | reverse complement strand
GTCCGGGGGAAGGCAGGGTGTTCCGGACTGGGAAGAGTAGGGATTTCTGGGGATATTGTCAATGCGAGTACGTTATTCCTTTGCGAATATTGGCGGAGAAATGGAATAGCGTGCTGTGGGAATATTCTTGACGTTGATTTGCGGGCGTGTTATCCTCGCGCCACTTGGACACTCCTTTTCTGTCGTCTCCGGGCGGACCGCGCTACGCGCTCTGACCCCTGACTGCTCCTGGACCTCCAAATTCTTCATCGTCAGTGCATGCCATCCCTCGGCCTCCGCACCGTTACGAACTCGAAGAACCCATAAACCCGTTGTCTTTTTAAGGACAACGATTTTTTCGTTATGATGACACGCAAGTATTTCACGCCGCTGCGTGACGCGATGGATCTGCCAGACCTTATTGAGGTGCAGAAATCCGCATATCAGTGGTTCTTGGATCACGGTATCCGAGAGCTGTTCGACGAAGTGACGCCAATTAAGGACTCCATGGGTCGTGATTTGGAGTTAACGCTTGGTGATTACTACCTGGATGAACCAAAGTTCGACGAAGTGACCTCTCGCGCAAAGAACGTGACGTACGAAGCGCCGCTGCGTGTAAAAACACGGTTGAAGAACCTTCGCACTAACGCGGTGAAGGAACAGGAAATATATTTGGGTGATCTTCCAGTGGTCACGCCGCGCGGGACATTCATTATTAATGGCGTGGAGCGTGTGGTGGTGTCGCAGCTCGTGCGCTCTGCGGGTGCCTTTTTTACCGCAGAAGTGATTCGCGCGCGTCGTCATTATGGTGCGAAGATTATCCCAAACCGTGGCGCATGGTTGGAATTTGAAACGGATCCGAAGAACGTTATCTGGGTCAAGATCGATCGGAAGCGTAAGGTGGCGGTGACATCACTCTTGCGCGCGTTCGGTATCGCGTCAAACGAAGAGATTTTGAAAATCTTTGAAGATATCGACATTCACCCAAGTATTAAGTACATCGAGAACACACTTGCGAAAGATGCAGCGTCGAATGAAGATGAAGGCCTGAAGGAAGTGTATAAGCGTATTCGCCCAGGGGATTTAGCAACGGCAGATAACGCGCGCAGCCTTATTCATGCCATGTTCTTCAATTACGACCGATATGACCTCGGTGCCGTCGGCCGTTACAAATTTAACCTTCGTTTTTCGTTGCCACATGAAGAGGAAGAAGTGGCGAAGGAAGAAAATCGTATTCTTACGAAGGAGGATTTGATCGCAATTATTCGTGAAATCATTCGTTTGAACATCAGTCAGGAAGAAGCAGATGACGTCGATCACTTGGGGAATCGTCGTGTGCGTGCGGTTGGAGAATTGTTGCAGTCGCGTTTCCGTGTGGGTATGGCGCGCATGGAGCGCATTGTGCGCGACCGGATGTCTACGAGCGAAATTGATTCGCTTACTCCAGGAAAGTTGATCAATGCTCGCCCGGTTATTGGTGCGGTGCGTGAATTCTTCATGTCTTCACAGCTCTCGCAGTTCATGGATCAGACGAATCCGTTGGCTGAACTTGAGCACAAGCGCCGCTTATCCGCAATGGGACCGGGTGGTCTTACCCGAGAGCGCGCTGGTTTCGAGGTTCGCGACGTTCACCCGACGCACTATGGCCGTATTTGTCCG
>CAYMYA010000012.1:0-28725 GCA_964394565.1 uncultured Gammaproteobacteria bacterium | reverse complement strand
CATTGTGGAATGCTCCTTTGCGCAATCGATGTTTCCGATTACACTGCTTTCACTATGTCCATCCATTTGTACAATACGCTCGGAAGAAAAAAGGAGGCATTCGCCCCGCTTGTTGATGGGAAGGTGGGGATGTATACCTGCGGATTGACGGTATATGGCCGCGGACATATTGGAAATTTTCGTGCGTTCATTTTTGCTGATGTGCTGCGCAGGATGTTTGAGAAGAATGGGTATGCGGTGACGCATATCGTGAACATTACCGACGTCGGTCATCTTGTTGGCGATGTGGACGGTGGAGAAGAAAAGTTGCAGATGATGAGTAACGAAACGGGAGAGAGCGCGTGGGATATTGCCGCGAAGTTTACGGCGCTGTATTTCGATGATGCAAAACGATTGAATCTGCTCGTGCCAACGGTCAGCCCTAAAGCAACGGATCATATCGCAGAGCAAATTGCGATGATTGAAGCGATCGAAACCAACGGTCACACGTATCGCATCGACGACGGGATCTATTTTGATACATCCACGCTTGCATCGTACGGCCAGCTCAGCGGTCAGTCGCTCGATGAGAAACACGGTGGAGCGCGTGTGACGATTGCGGGAAAAAAGAACGCGAGCGATTTTGCGCTCTGGAAGTTTTCGCCCGATGGCGTGGAGCGACAAATGATTTGGGATTCCCCGTGGGGAAAGGGATTCCCCGGCTGGCATATTGAGTGTTCCGCAATGAGCGAAAAATATCTTGGCGTGCCGTTTGATGTGCACACCGGTGGGATCGACCACATTGGCGTGCATCACGAGAACGAGATTGCGCAAACGCTTGCGGCGCGAAACTGTCTTGAGGCAAACGTGTGGATGCACTCCGAGTTTTTGCAGATCGACGGTGGCAAAATGAGCAAGTCCCTCAAGAACATCTATACACTTGATGATTGCGATGCGCACAACATTCATCCGCTTTCGTTCCGCTTGTTCGTGCTGCAAGCGCATTACCGTTCGCCGCAAAACTTCACGTGGGAATCAGTGGGCGCCGCGCATGCCGCACTCGGCACGATTCGCTCGATTGCGCGCGTACTGCCAAAGCCGCATGGTGAGCCTGATACAGAATCGATGACGCAGTTTATGGAACGGGTGAATGATGATCTTGATACTCCCGGCGCACTCGCACTCTTCTTTGGCGTTCTTCATGACGACACAATGGAAAAAAGTATCAAAGCCGCAACGCTACTTGCAATGGACGATGTGCTCGGCTTGGCGCTCGAAGATGTGGTTGCGCGACCCGTCATCGTCCCCTCATCGATTGAAAAGCTCGTCGCCGATCGTGCACTGGCACGTAAAGAAAAAGATTGGAAAAAGTCCGACGACATCCGCGATGAAATTCTCTCCCTCGGGTTCACCATCGAAGACAGTGTCGACGGTCAGCGAATTGGGGAACGCTGGTAAGGTAGGACCGACAGTGATTGATGCAAAGAGAACGCCCTCCAGGATCGGTGAAGATTCTGGAGGGCGTTGCGTGTCCCCAGCGCTCGTGCGCGGCGGGGCGATTTCAGTCACCGATGAGTACACCTTCTTTCTTGGCGAGCTCGTAGAAGGTGGGGGAGGCGAGTGCGAGCTCTTGCATGGTGTGTGCGATAGCTTCGATCTGTTCTCGCAATGTGCCCGTCACTGGACGCATCATCACGAACCGATCGCAGCCGCGTGTGGTGGAGAGCCGGTGCGCAATGAGGATTGCACCCGCGCCCTCTTGGAGCGCTTCGTACAGCGCCGTCTGCACCGCCTCTTGGCTCTCCGCGTCCAGCGCGCTTGTGGCCTCGTCGATCACCATGAACCCTGGGTTGCGGAGGACGGCTGCGAGGATGAGGATGCGCTGCGCTTCGCCGCCCGAGATCTCTTCGCCGTTCCTCCCTCCAATCTGCGTGTCGAGCCCGCGCTTTAGTCGGCCGTTTCCAAAATCCACGCGGAACCGACGCATCATCTGGAGGAGCGCCTCGTCGGTGAGCTTGGCGCGTTCCTTGGGGCTCAAGCCGTAGAGCAGATTGTCCCGCAAGCTCATCGTGAAGAGCTGCGGTCGCTGGTTGATCTGGCTCACGCGCTTTCGCCACGCACGCAAATTGAGCGTGCGCAGATCATGACCGTTCACGAGGATTGCGCCTTCCGTTGGATCCCAGTATCGCAGCAAGAGCTTGCCGATGGTGGACTTTCCAGACCCGCTCTGCCCGATGAGCGCAATTTTTTCTCCGGGCTTGATGACGAGGCTGAAGTTCTTGAGTACGAGCGGGCCGTCCCCATAGCCGAACGACACATTGCGGAACTCCACGGTGATCGGTTCATTCCCGATGACGATCCCTTCGTCATTCTTGGTGATGGCCGACGGGATCTCGAGCGCTGCGCGCAGCGCCTTGAGGGGTGCCACGGACCAGAGCGTTTGCCGCTCCATTTGCGACAGGTTGTTCACCTGCGCGATGGCGACCGCGACCCACGTGCCAATGGACGCGAATGTACTCGCCGTCATCGCGTCCTGTTGCGTTGCTGTTGCTGTGATCCACACGACAAGGAGGAGTGCCCCGGTGAGAAACGCATTGCGTCCTGCGCTGCTGCCAATGAAGCCGAGCCACACCGGTCGGTCATGCGAAAGGACTTCGCTGTACCGATGTGTGAAGCTCTCTGCTTCCGCCGCTTCTTCTGCGGCGGTCATCACCCGCTCGATGGCGCTGTATCGATCATCCCGTCGCGCTATGTTTTCACGGTGCTCCTCGTCGACGATATCTGCGCGCGCCATCACGTGACGATTGGAGTACGACGATGCGAGGATACCGATCACGATTGCGACGACGATCGTGACACACACCACCGGGCTGATGACTGCGAGGATCGGGAGCACAACCATGAGGAGCAGAACGGAATCCGCCATCCAGAACGTGAGAAGGTGGATGAGCGTATCTGCACGCTGCCGTCCTTTTTCAAGGACGGACTTCGACAGCGACCTGTGCTCTTTGATGTGCGTGCCGATATCCTTGTTCAGGAATTGCTGGTTGACTTCGGTATCGAGCCCCAGAAATGCCTGGCCGATGAACAGTTCGCGCGCACATCCTCCGCGCCAGTCGGCATACCAGCGTAGTGCGTGTGCAGTGCAGAACCCGAGAAACGCGGGAACGAATGAGGTGTGCGAGAACGCGGCGGCGATGATGAGCCCGAAACACCAGGGAATGATCACTTCCAAGATCTTGATTGCGAAGATCCAGAAGATGACGGCCCGATAGTACCGGCGCGCCTTGTGATCGATGAACTCGCGGAAGAGCCAGGCGAGGATGTTGTAGGCTTCCCTGTAGGTTTCCGGAATGAATGGTGTCACGTGAGCTCCCGGGGTGAAAGAACGAGCGTTTTGCCAGATTGGCAAAACGTTAGGGTTCTTTACGCGGTGAGGGCGTACAAAAATCCGGACATTGTGCCAAAAAAGCCAAACGCAAATTCAAGACGGACGCCGGAATACATCCAGCGGGTCGTTATTGGTGCAAAGATTGTGATTTGCGTGATCATAGGATTGAAATTGACGCTTTTTTGGCAAGCGACCACAAAGAGTATCAAACATTCTCGCACGGGTCAAATAGGATTGTGGAGAAAAAATCAGCTGTTGAAAACACAAAACCCTCAATGTACTCGAGGGCTTTGTGGATGGCGCCCTATTTCCCTGACGGGATGAGCGGGTAGAGATCTGGATCAATGGTGCGTTCAAAGCACGTTCGGCCAATGCCGTGATTCCAGTTGCCGTAATAATTTACACCATAGGCTCGGTATGGCATGGAGGTGTCGGAAGTGTTGCCGACAGACTCCGCTTCAAACGTTGCACAGAGTTCAAAGGTGAGCCCCTCTTTGATGGAGTATTCGTACGCTGCACCAGTGCTTGGGTCTACTGGAGCGGTGAAACCGCTCAGCGTATTCGTGAGATCCGTCAGTGTTGCTGGAAGTGTGCCTTTTTTGGTTTGGTAGTAATTCGTCACCTCATATTGAATCGTGGAGAGATCAGAAACGCGTTGATCATCAAAGCGAACCTTCCGTTGTTGCGCAGGCGAGCCGACAAGGAAAAATCCGAGCACAATGCCGACGAGGACCACGACCGATGCAGCAATTGCCGTCTTTTTTGGAATGCGGGATGTCGGGGCATCCTCAGTGCGTAAATCCCAGAGGTAATAACTGAATACCGCGGCGGCGGTTGCAAGCACGACAAGAACTTTGAGGATAAACCGCATCGTGATTTCTCCGTTTAAGAAGAAGTTGACGAGAGTAATGAGGTCAACCACGATCGTGATTGCGGTGATGAACAATGTGAGGTACAAGAGCCATTTACGAATACTAATTTCTCGTCGTTCTCCGTCAGCACGCGCATCGCGCTGCATGAGCCAAGAAATTCCCACAAATGCCGGCCACATGATCATCACACTCGCCATGGATCCACGAATTTGCTCTAAGGTTCCCGTGTAGAAAAAATCGAGGGCGTCTGGGAACGAAACATCGATGTATGCAAAACACAGTGCAATGAAACTGATGACGCTGACGTAGAGGGTAACGATCGCAAACAGATGCACGAATACGTCTTTTGCGGTGGAGCGTTGCAATGCCTTCATAGGACGATGGATTATGATAGAAAAAGTATAGCACTGTGGGGAAAACAGAGAGTCTTTCGCCGTGTTACACTATAGTTATGACTGAACAAGAACGTACGCCGTTTTCCTTGCCTGCGCAAGAAACGGCGCCCATACAACCGGAACGGTCTGCGGAGGGGGAATCCGCAGCGCCACAATACCCTGCACCGCAAGAACGCGCGTCGCCGCTTCAGGATATTCAGGCAGTTCGTTCCCGCATTCCTCAGCAGCACGCCGGAGCACAAGATTCTCGTGCAGGAGTACTCAAACAGGTCGAAGCGTTGTTATCGGACGGCCTCATGCAGCTGTATTTGTCGTTGCCAGAGTCGCGACGTATGGATTTTAAACAGCATGGCGAGCGAGTCGCGAACACCATTACGGATATGATTATGTACGGCAAGGCAAAGGTGAAAGAGGTGTGGAAGCTCATTGGTGAATGGCTGCGCATGGTTCCGGGGGTCAATAAGTATTTCCTTGAACAAGAAATTAAAATCAAAACGGACCGCATCATGATGTTTGCGGAGTCCTCTGTAAAAGCGTAGTGCTGTGAAATCTCTTTCTCTTTCCGCGACACAATCGAAAACGTATGGGCTTGATGGCGTTTCGTCGTCAGCATCCTTTGTGCCATCAGCCGGCATGGAAGACGCATTGCCATTTATTATCGCGTTTGTTGTTCTTGGAACGATAGGCGCGATTGCCGTCGTGCTGATTCGTCAGTACCTTATTGCGCAAAGCCATTTGCGCGGAGGAGGGGATTCGTGTGTGACGCTTCTCATTACGATTCCACGATTTCGCAATCAAGAAGATGCAAAACAACACGATGCCGTCGCGGCAGTGAAGGAACAGATCGGTGTTGCAGAATCGTTGTACGCTGCAATCGGAGGGTTGAAGCCGCATCATGGTTTCGTGTCATGGTTTTTGGGTCGAACAGATGCCGTTGCATTTGAAATTGTTGCACATCAGAAACTGATTTCGTTTTATGTGACGGTGCCGCGAAACATGCGTGAATTTGTGGAACAGCAACTGCAAGCACAGTGGAGTGACGCGCAGTTCGAAGAAGTCACGGATTATAATATTTTCTCTCCGCAGGGAACCATTCTTGGTGGGTATTTGGCATTGAAGCGTAAGAGTGTATTTCCGGTAAAAACGTACAAGGATTTAGAAAGTGATCCGCTTAATGCGCTTACGAATGCGTTGTCAAAAGTGATGGAGCAGGACGGGTTGGCGATTCAGTACATTGTGCGCCCAGCAAATCATCATTGGCGCGAACATGGATCCAAAATTGTGCGAGCCATGCATGAAGGCAAATCGTTGTACGAAGCAGAACATGGGAGTTCTATGCTCGGCAATATTGGTGACTGGACGAAGTCTAAGGAATCCCGCGAAAAGGACGAGCAGAAAAAGCGCGAGCGAAAACTCACGCAAGCCGAGCAAAAGCTTGCAGAGGGCATAGAGAACAAAATTTCAAAAGCCGGAATGGAGGTCAATATTCGCATTGTGGCGTGTGGGGCATCGCCAGATGCAGCGCAGATGTATCTCAACAACGTGTTATCTGCATTTAATCAATTTAACGTGTACGAATACGGGAATTCCTTTACGACGGTCATTCCACGGAGCAAGGATAGTTTAGTAAAAGATTTTATTTATCGTAAGTTTTCGGAGAAACACTCGATGATATTGAACACGGAGGAAATGTCCGGATTATGGCATATGCCGCTTCCGTCAACGGATACACCAAATATTCGTTGGATGATGGCGCGTATTGCCCCGGTACCAATTACGGTTGCGAGCGAGGGGCTGCGTATTGGGACGAATACCTTCCGCGGGAAAGAGACAGTAGTGTGTATGACTGAACACGATCGCCGTCGACACATGTATATCATTGGAAAGACTGGCTCTGGAAAATCAGAATTCATTAAAAATCTTGCCGCGCAGGATATCGCCAACGGGCACGGCATTGCGATTATTGATCCGCACGGCGATTTAGCGGATGGGTGTTTGGAGTTGGTTCCGAAAGACCGTGTGGATGATGTGGTGTATTTTAATCCTGCGGATACCGAGCGGCCGTTTGGGCTCAACATGCTGGAGTACGACGGCAATCATCCGGAACAAAAAACATTCGTGGTGAACGAAATGCTCGCAATATTTGATCAATTGTACGATTTGAAAGCAACCGGAGGTCCAATGTTCGAGCAGTACATGCGAAACTCCATGTTGTTGTTAATGGATGATCCAAATGCTGGAGCCACGTTGCTTGAAATTTCAAAAGTACTGTCTGACGAAGAGTACCGAAAGATGCAGTTAGCAAAATGTACGAATCGTGTGGTGGTGGATTTTTGGGAGAAAGAGGCACAAAAGGCGGGTGGTGATGCATCACTCGCAAACATGGTTCCGTATATTACATCAAAACTTACGTCGTTTATTACGAACGACATCATGCGACCGATTATCACGCAGTCAAAGAGTAGTATTAATTTTCGCGACATTCTCGATACAGGCAAGATTTTGATTGTGAACCTCGGGAAGGGAAAGCTGGGAGAAATCAATGCTGCGCTGATCGGCATGATTATTGTGTCAAAGTTGCAAATTGCCGCATTTGCGCGTGGTGACATGGATGAAAGTCAACGCAAGGATTTCTATCTGTACATCGATGAGTTTCAGAATTTTATCACCCCGTCTATTGCAGTGATTCTTTCCGAAGCTCGTAAGTATCGTCTGAATCTCATCATGGCGCATCAGTATATGGGGCAGTTGGTGAAGAATGGCGATACAAAAATCCGTGACGCGGTGTTGGGCAATATCGGATCGTATCTTGTGGCACGTGTTGGGCCTGACGATACGGAAGTACTCGAGAAAATTTTTGAGCCAACATTTAGCGCATACGATCTGATGAACACATCATTTCTGATTTGGAGTGCGAAGATTATCATCAATGGCACGCAGGAAAAACCGTTTACGTTAAAGGCGGATCCTATGGTTAAGGGAAGTAGAGAAATGGCGGAAGGGCTGAAACAAATTTCACGTCTTATGTACGGCCGTGATCGCGAGGAAGTGGAAGAGGAGGTGTATCGTCGCTCTGGAATGGCTGCATTACAAACGTCGTCGACAGAGCCACCACTACCAAGATTTTAAATGTATGGCACATCACATCGTGCTCGATGACGTCGTGAAAAGCTTTTCGACGATTGTTCGTAACCCTGCGTATGGTTCGTGGAGAAATTTTTGGCATCCTGATAGGAAAACGATTCTTGCCGTTGATCATGTTGCGCTTACCGTCGAACGTGGTGAGCGGTTGGCATTGATTGGGCCAAACGGAGCGGGGAAGTCTACCACGATGAAAATCATGACCGGGATTCTTCACCCCACGTCCGGCACGGTTCGCGTGGCTGGGTTGACCCCGCAAAAAGATCGGCGCGCGCTTGCCTACAAGATCGGCACGTTATTTGGTCAGCGCTCACAGCTGATTGGGAATTTGCCCATTGGGGATTCGTTTGAATTGTTTGGGGTGATGTACGGCATGAAAGCGCAAACAATTCGTCGACGAGCAAAACAGCTTACGGGGATGTTTGCACTCGAAGAGTTTATGGATCGCCCGGTACGAAAGTTGTCTTTGGGGCAGCGCATGCGTGCAGAAATCGCGGCATCGTTGCTGCACAAACCAGAGATTATTTTTTTAGATGAACCGACGATCGGTCTTGATGTTGTTGCGAAACACAAATTACGGGAGGTGTTGAATATGTTATGTCAGGAAGAAGGTGTGACATTGTTTTTAACATCACACGATGCTGGAGATATTGAAGCGCTTTGTGATAGAACGGTGATTATTAATCATGGAAGAGTGATTATTGATGAACGTACTGAAGCATTGCAGCAGAGATACTTTACCGTGAAGCATGTTCATGTTGAACTTGGCGATGGCGTGCAGAAGTTTGCACTCAACGGAGCGAAACGCATTGCTCAGCAAGGGCGTTCGGTAACGTTTGATATCGATACCACCACGCATCGTGTGAACGATGTTATTGAGCCGTTGCTGCAGAGGTATGCTGTTGATGACCTCGATATTTCAAATCCGACGTTAGAAGAGGTGATCGCTTCTGTGTATGCTGCTGCGCAATAACATACGCACATGGTGTGCGGTCGCTCGCCTTGCCGCACGCTCAACAACGGAGCGATTTGCGCCACTCATGTTTTCGGTTGTGTGCACAGTGATGACGTTGTTCGGGCTTTTTACGGTGTACGAGAGTAGCGTCGGAAGAGCGGGAACGGTGAGAGGTATGGGACTTGCCGCCGTATTGTGGTCTTTGGCGATGTACTCGGTGTACTGGGGCGTGGGAACGCGTTACATCTTCCGTGATATCGCCGACGACGTGCGTGATGGGAGTATCGAAGTACGGGTATTGAAGCCGCTACATTACCTTTCTTGGCGCATTGCACATCGACTCGGGAAACAAATTCCCATGCTCGGGCAACAGCTTACGGTGAATAGTATGTTGCTCATGACTTTCGTTGGTGCCCCGGATATCATGGTTTCTTGGACGTGGGCGGGTGCAATGTTCGGACTATTCCTTTTGGGGATCGCGATCTCGGTGTTGCTTTTTACTTGTGTGGGGCTGTGTGCGTTTTGGATTGAAAACCCAAATCCAGTGATGTGGATTGTGGATAAAATCGTCATGATTATTGGTGGTGCGTTTGTGCCGATCGCGCTATTTCCGAACACGCTTCGTACGATCGCGGAATGGTCGCCCTTTGGGGCCATGATGAGCTTTTCTCAAGCGTTTACGCCAGATTTTTTATACCGTGTCCCTGTGTTGTTTTTTGCGCAGTGTGTATGGATCGTTATTATGGCATGTTTTCTGGCGTCAATGTGGCATTTCGCGATGCGGCGCGTGGCAATAAACGGTGGCTAATATGACTTCTCTTCTCCGACATGAGTGGACGGCAGCAAGGTATGCATGGAACATGAATATTCGCGCAGCATTGGAGAATCGTATCGCCTTTTTACTCCAGGTGTTTGGCATGATATTGAACGACAGTGCGTTTGTGGTGGTGTGGTTGATATTCTTTACGACATTTGGCACGGTTCATGGATGGACCGGATGGGATTCCGTTGGACTGCTGGGGTTTAGTACGTTGACATTTGGTGTGGCGTTTTCGTTCTTTGGTGGAGCGCCATGGATCAACCGGTATGTCGCGGATGCATCGCTCGATGGAATGCTCTTGTCCCCAAATATTGTGCTTTGGCGTGTTCTGACGAGTAAAATCGATATCGCCGCATTGGGGGACGCCGTCTTTGGCATAGTGCTTCTTGTTTTGTATGCGGTACACATTGGGGCCGCTGGGGCGACGGTGGGCTTTATCGCGCTTGCGGTGCTTCCAGGTATCGCGATCACTGTTGCGATGAGTATTCTTTCGCAGCTCCCGTCGTTCTTCTTTTTGGATGGGGATTCTATTGCGATGAGCTTATATAAATCGTTCCTTTCTCCAAGTTTGTACCCGTCCGCGTTGTATTCCGACGCTGCGCGTGTGTTTTATACGGTCATTATTCCTGCGATGCTTGTCGGCGGCATGCCGGTTGAAATTGTGCGGGCACAAAGCGTGCCAATGATGATTGCCCTGTGGGTTGCGGCAATAACCTGGGTGATAATCGCCATCTTTGCATTTTATGCGTGTTTACGAAAATATGAGAGTGGCAATGCTATCGGGCTTCGGAGTGTGAATTGACGCTTATGTCGGCATCTGGTATACTAGGGTCTTCAGTGAGGCTTTCGTATATTTGTTCGGTTGCGACGTTTTTTTGTCGCTTGTACAGCGTTTACTTTCATTATTGATTCATTTTTGGGCTTTTTGCCCGTTATCAGTGTGTTTTTATGACTCCATTGAGTTCAGGTTCCAGGGGCGCTTCCGGTTCGGGTACACATCAGCCGCGTTTAGTACGACGTGGCCCGCAACACGGTTCTCAGCGTGGCGGTCGCCGTGGCGGTCGCGTGACATGGCAAACGCCAGACACGAAACATCCTCGCACAGGGCATGGGGTAAAATACGGTGCTTTAGCGTTAACACCAAAAGATCATTACTCCATTGCGGCACCAAAGAATCAGCCGGGCGTGCTTCGTATTGCGGTCATGGGGGGCAATGAAGAAGTTGGAAAGAACATGACGCTACTGGAATTCGGTGACGACATTATTCTTATTGACATGGGCGTTCAGTTCGGCGAAGAGCACATGCGCGGCATTGACGGCATTGTGCCGGATTTGTCGTACTTAAAAGGTAAGGAAAAGAATGTGCGCGCAGTGATTATTACGCACATGCACATGGATCACATTGGTGGCATTCCATTTTTAATGCCAACACTCCCAGGAGTTCCGGTTTTTTCCACTCCAATTACGCTTGCATTAATTGCAAAAAAGCTTGAGTACACGCCAGAAGTGAAAGTTGATCTCCGCCCAATTGATGAAGCAACGACGTTGCAATTGGGAAATTTTACGCTTTCATTTATTGGTGTTTCGCATTCCGTTCCTTCTGCGCTTGCTGTGATCATTGAAACGCCAAATGGAAAGGTGGTGCATACAGGTGATTTCAAAATTGACTTGGATCCAAAGGATGCGGACAGCAAGCGGTACTTAGAGCAAATGAAAAAGCTTGGCGACGAGAATGTCGTTGCATTACTTTCGGATTCCACGAATGCTGGGCAGACAGGAAACCAGGTCATGGAGCGCGATGTCATGCACGATTTAGATGCGATTGTTGCACAAGCGAAGGGGCGTCTGTTGTTCGGCATGATTAGTACCAACGTGGTGCGCATGGCGCAGATCATTACGCTGGCCGAACGGCATGGGCGTTATGTCGCGATCGGTGGATTGAGTCTGAAGACAACGCTCGAAATTGCCCAAAATCTTGGGTACATTCACCCAACACCTGGAACGCTCTTGGATATTGCCGACGTAAAAAACTTTCCGCCAAATAAAGTGCTCGCCATTTTCCCGGGTGCACAAGGAGAGAATAATGCCGCATTTTACAAGCTCGCAGACGGCACCTTGCGGGATGTGCATGTGAACCCGGGCGATACGGTGGTGTTTTCGTCATCCGTCATTCCAGGAAATGAGCGAACAGTGCAGTTCATCACGGATAAATTTTATCGTCTTGGAGCCAAGGTGGTGAACTACCGCATGTTAAATATTCATGCTGGTGGTCACGCGAAAGCCGCTGACCTTGGAGAAGTGGTAAAAATGGTGAAGCCAAAGTACTTGGTTCCGATTGAAGGTCACCATGCATTCTTGCATCACCACGCGCAAGCAGCGATGGCGGCTGGATTTAGTCGTGATCATATTATGATTGCAGACAACGGCCAGATTATGGAATTTGATGCAGATGGCAAGGGGACGTTGACGAAAAAGAAATTGCCTGTTGCACCAATTTATGTTGACGGTGGCCAGCTCGATGTGGTTGATGGCGACACACTCCGTGAACGAAAGCGCATGGGCGACGAAGGCGTGATTGTGATCGACGCAATTGCACAAGCAGGGCAAATCACCCACGTGAATACGACGTCGCTCGGTTTCCGTAAAGAAAGTCTGCTTCCACAGATTGAGCAAAACATTGCCGCATTTTTGAAACGTGAGTTTCCAAAAGTCGCTGCGCAACGGGATCCGCAAGAGCTCTTGCAAGACCGTTTAGAAAAAATGATCGAAACGGAAATGAAATCCAGTCCATATATCGCGCTTTCTATTGCGTCGCAATAAAACCTCGATTATGGAAATGACAGAAATCGGTCAGTCCATTTGGCGCATTGAGAGTGGAGCTCCGGGGCCTGCGGTTGCGCTTCTTGGCGGAACGCACGGAAACGAGCGGACGGGAGTCGACGTTATACGAAAGCTTCACGCAGCTTTTTCGTCCGGCGAGCACACACTCGCCACTGGTGTGCTCTATCTCGTTTTGGGGAACTTGGAAGCAATTGCGTTGAATCAGCGCAGCACGGGTCATAAGGGCGGTGGCACCGGCGACGGAAACGATTTGAATCGTATGTTTGAGCGTGCGCGATTGGATCGGGAGCCAGACGGAACGTACGAAGATCGTCGTGCACGCGAAATTGCATCGCTCGTTTTGGATCACGTCGATATCAGCATCGATGTACATTCGGTGAACAAGCCAAGCGTTCCATTTTTGCCGTGCGCGACATCACCACGTCATGAAAAGGTCTATCGATGGTTCCAGACAGATTTTGTGGTTGACGATCCATCGTTCTTCCTCGGTGGTCGCCCGGTGACGACGGATGAATACGTGAACACACGTGGGGGAGTGGGAATTTGCTTTGAGACCGGATTTTCGAGCGATACTTCTCGCGCGAGTGAAGTATTGGAAAGTGTATATACCATATTGCGCGATCAAGGCATGCTGAACGATCGTGAAGTAGATGCGGTGCCGAACGCGAAAGTTGAGTATATTATTACTGATAAAATCGTCATCGATGATCGAGGATTCGTGTTTACTGATGGTATGGGCAAGGGATCGTTTCAAGAATTCCACGCAGGAGAAAGTATCGGTATGCAGGGCAACGACCCATACATTGCCGCTTATGACGGCGTGCTTATTTTTCCAGAGCGCGAAGAAATGTTTGCGCCCGGTGTCGTCGCGACCTGGATTGCAAAGCGGAAGAATGCGTAATGAGTGAAGGGGGCAGCAACCCACACCCGGGCTTTATACTTTTTGGTATTCCTCATACACTCTTTTCATGCTCGAGCCGAAAGATCAGATTAAGCAGAAATTGGATGTCGCCGAGGTACTTGGTGACTATATTCAGCTCAAACCCGCGGGAACGGGGAGTTTAAAGGCGCTTTGCCCGTTCCATACTGAGCGAACGCCGTCGTTTCACGTTTCGCGCGAACGCCAGAGCTGGCACTGCTTTGGGTGCGATAAAGGGGGGGATATCTTCTCTTTTGTGATGGAAATGGATGGGTTGACGTTTCCCGAGGCGCTTCGTCAACTCGCGAAAAAAGCTGGCATTGAACTCCCTGCGTATAAGCCAACGCCGCGTGATGATACGCGTGAGCGACTGTTGCTCATGCACGATATCGCGGCGAGTTTTTACCGTACAACGTTGTGGTCGAGCGAATACGGCAAGGGGGCAAAAGCGTATATCGAAAGCCGCGGAATAGACGAAGCGCTTGCCGCGAAATTTCGCCTTGGTTCTGCACCCGATGCGTGGGATGTGCTGACGGGGCATTTAACAAAAAAAGGATTTACTGAAAAAGAAATAATCGACGGCGGGCTGGCGATGAAGCGAAAATCTGGTTCGGGGTGTGTGGATCGTTTTCGCAATCGTTTGATGATTCCGCTGTGCGATGCAGGTGGAAATGTGGTGGCGTTTACGGCGAGATCGTTACCGGGCGCCGGAGAAGCCGACGGGCCGAAATACATGAATTCGCCGGAAACGCCGATCTACAAGAAGAGCGATATGCTCTATGGGCTACATCTCGCGAAAGGCGGAATGCGTGAAAAGAAGTGCGTTATCGTTGTGGAGGGCAATCTTGATGTGATTGCATCGCATAAAGCAGGCGTCGAGAACATTGTGGCGTCATCGGGAACGGCACTCACAGTCTCACAACTCCGAACATTGGCGCGATATACCAAGGAAATTGTTTTTGCACTGGATGAAGACGCGGCGGGGTACGCGGCAGCAAAACGCGTACTCGATCTCGCGTTGGAATTACAAAAAGATCCTGGTGCTCCGCAGTTTACCATTCAATGTTTAATCATTCCGGACGGTGCAGGGAAAGATCCCGACGAAATCGTTCAGAAGGATCCGGAACTCTGGAGACGTATTGTTGCGCATGCTGAAGACGTGATTGAATATGTTTTCACAAAACGTCTCCGGCGTTTTGAGGACAATGCTGGTGCGGCGAAAATTGATGCGCGTAAGGCATTGATTGATGAGTTGTTGCCGTATGTCGCACGGTTGACGCGGCCAGATGTTCGGCATTTATATCTGCTGCGTATCAGCGATGCAACACACGTGGATTTAGAATCGCTGGAGCAGATGTTGAAATTCAGGGTCGAGATTGAGAAGAGAGACCATGCTCTTGGAAAGAAAAAGACCGATCAACCTGTGCCACGACAAGCAGTTCCTGAACCTCCCGAGTCCAAAATCGACCGTGCCATGGCTTTCCTTTTGGGGATCGCGATGAAACACGAGGGGTTCACGCCGGAAATCCTGGCGGCGGTTGGCCAAGAATTACGCACAGGAAGCCGTTGGGAAGTGCTGTACACCGGATTGATTGCTGTGTATACTCCGCCCGAACAGCTTCCTCATTCGTCGGCACCTCAAGAACCTCTTTTTTCACGACTTCTTTCCTGGCTCACCGCTAACGGACATACACGGGAGACATCCGTGCTCAATGCCTTGGCGATACGTACTGATGAGCTCCTGGATGGACTGTCGCCTAAGGAGGTGCGACAAGAAGCAGACAGAAATCTTATGATTGTTTCCCAAGAGTGTGCACGCCGTGCGCGTGCAGCCTTGGAGCGCGACATCCGTGAAGCCGAGCTATCGGGCGACGATGCTCGGTTACATACATTGATGCGCGCTTACCGCGACATGATCTCTCAAAAGTAAGTCCTCGGACGACTTTTCTGAGCATGCGCATTTCTGCTGTATGGCAAAAGGGTCAGCAAAGGGGAAGGGTGCGAAGAAAATGGTAAAAAAGAACATGCAAAAGAAATCGACGGGGAAAAAGGTGATCGTCAAGAAGCCTGCGCTAAAACGTGGAGAAAAGAAAAAGGAGAAGCCTGTTGCAAAAAAGCACATCGCGAAAGTGCCGGTAAAAACCCCAAGCGTTTCGCGTAAGCCGGCGAAGAAAGTTCAAAAGGGAAAGCCGTTTACTCCGCATCCAGATAAGCGTTCAGCACCTCCAACCGAAGAAGTATTGAATCGTGTGATTGAGCGTGGCATGACGCGCGGCTTCGTGACGGAGAACGAAGCAGTGTTCGCATTTGGATTTATTGAGGATCACTTGGAACTGTTCGAGGAGTTCCTCGATCGCCTTGAACGGAAGGGGTTGCACTTTGTTGAAATGAAAGAGGGCTTTCTTGGCGGGAGCAAGTCGCGTGACGACGTGTACGATAAGCTACGTATTTCCGTTGACAAGAAAGCAGATCTCTCGGTTTCGTCAGAGCTCACGCAGGACTCCATTCAGATGTACTTGCGTGAGATTGGAAAGATTCCATTGTTGACCGCGGAAGAGGAAGTCGCGCTCGCAAAACGCAAAGAACGGAATGAGAAGGAAGCAGAACGCCGATTGATTGAGGCGAATTTGCGATTGGTGGTGTCGATTGCAAAGAAGTTCGTCGGCAAACAGCTCTCGTTGCTCGATCTGATTCAAGAGGGAAACGTTGGATTATTCCGAGCGGTGAAGAAATTTGAGTACCGAAAGGGATATAAATTTTCTACGTACGCAACATGGTGGATTCGTCAGGCCATTACACGTGCGCTCGCCGATCAAAGCCGCACCATTCGTATTCCGGTTCACATGGTGGAAACCATTAATCGGTTCAAGCAAATTGAACGGCGGTTGATTCAAGATCTCGGGCGTGAGCCATTACTCGAGGAACTTGCTGCGGAAATGGACATGTCGTTGGAGAAGGTTCAGCACATCCAGAAAATCTCGCAGGAAACGGTTTCATTAACGACGAGTGTTGGTGACGACGATGACGATTCAACGCTGGAAGACTTCATCGAGGACGTAAAAAATATCTCGCCAGATAAACAGGCAGCCCGCCAACTTCTGCGCGACTACGTGCAGGAAGCGATGCGCGACTTAACGCCGCGTGAACAGAAGATTTTGGAAATGCGTTTCGGCTTGGAAGACGGTGTCTCACACACGCTCGAAGAAGTCGGTCGCGAGTTTGATGTCACTCGCGAGCGCATCCGTCAAATCGAAGCCAAAGCCCTGGAAAAGATTCAGCAAAAAGACATCATTCAAAAGTTGCGCGATTACTAATCCTCATGAAAGAAAAAGACCTCCGTCACTTCGGAGGTCTTTTTATTCTACTGATTCGCGACGCCGTGCTTTTTGCGTTCGAATTCTTTGAGCCACTTCTTACGAATGCGGACATTTTGTGGCGTAACTTCCACGTATTCGTCGCGATCGATGTATTCGAGCGCCCGTTCTAGGTTCATATCAATTGGTGGCGTCACCTGTACGATGTGGTCAGCACTCGATGCGCGCATGTTTGTGAGCTTCTTTTCACGTACCGGGTTCACGGTCATGGTTTCCTTCATGGACGCACCAATCACCATGCCTTCGTACACTTCTGTGCCAGGAGCAATAAAGAGTGGGCCACGTTCCTGTACCATTGCGAGTGCATATGGCGTCGTTTTGCCGTCGAATCCGGAAATGATGGAACCGGTTGAGCGGCGAGAAATATCGCCTTTGTTTGGGCCGTAGTGCGAGAAAATGTGCGAGAGCGTTCCTTCACCCTTGGTGTCAGTCATGAATTCCGTGCGGTAGCCGAGGAGCCCGCGTGTTGGAATAGAGTACTCTAAACGCGTGGAGCCGTTCTCGCTCATGAGATTGATCATTTCGCCTTTACGCTTGCCCATTTTTTCAATCACGGTTCCAGCGTATTCATC
The DNA here is from genome assembly GCA_964394565.1 of uncultured Gammaproteobacteria bacterium. Taxonomy (GTDB): domain Bacteria; phylum Patescibacteriota; class Patescibacteriia; order UBA9934; family UBA9934; genus CAIKHN01. The sequence goes on along the minus strand of CAYMYA010000012.1, from coordinate 11,466 downwards.
TGGCACGTCAATTACAACGGCTTCCATCGGCTCCATGCTTACTCCGTCGATGGTCTGCATAATCACCTCCGGTTGTGAAACCTGGAGCTCGAACCCTTCACGACGCATTTGTTCGATTAACACCGAGAGATGCATTTCGCCACGGCCAGAGACTTTGTATTCCTCACCATTTTCCGGAAATTCCACGCGGAGCCCGACGTTAATTTCCAATTCTCGCTCTAACCGTGCGCGAATTTGGCTGGACGTCACGAGTTTGCCCTCGCGTCCTGCAAATGGCGAGCTGTTCACCATAAAGTTCATGGTGAGGGTTGGCGCGTCAATCGAGAGGGTCGGCAAGCCTTCGGCATCTGGTGCTTCTGCAACGGTTTCGCCCACGTAAATATTGGGAATACCCGCGATCTGCACGATATCACCAGCTTCTGCCTGTTCAACTTCAACTTTTGTAAGTCCTTTGTGCGTGTAAAGTTTGGTAATCTTATGCGTCTGGCGTGTGCCATCTTGCATAATCACCGTGACGGTCATGCCGTTTTTGATCACGCCCTCAACCACGCGTCCGACCCCAATACGTCCAACATAATTGTCGTACTTCAAGTTCGCAATTTGCATGCGCATCGGGACGGCAACATGACTTGCCGCTGGTGGAACCGTATTCAAGATGAGATCGAAAAGCGGGCGGAGATCTTTGCTCTCGTCAGTGAGTTCCATCTTTGCGACGCCGTCGCGACCAATCGCGTAAATGTGTTTGAACTCGAGCTGTGCATCTGTTGCACCGAGTTCGACGAAAAGATCGAAAATCATGTTGAGAACGTGGTCTGGACGCGCGGTAGGCTTGTCGATTTTGTTGATGACAACAATCGGCTTTAATCCAAGCGCGAGTGACTTACGCAGCACAAATTTCGTTTGTGGCATTGGGCCTTCATATGCGTCGACGAGAAGAAGCACAGAATCCACCATACGCAATACGCGTTCGACTTCTGAACCGAAGTCAGCGTGGCCAGGGGTATCGACAATGTTAATTTTCACGCCGTCGACCATGATGGCGGTGTTTTTGGCGTAAATGGTAATGCCACGCTCGCGCTCGAGCTCGTTGCTATCCATGACGCATTCCTCGATCACGTCGCGATCCGTAAAGGTGCCAGATTGTTTGAGCATGGCATCCACCAAGGTGGTTTTGCCGTGGTCAACGTGGGCGATGATTGCAATATTCCGAAATTCCATATCTGAAAATGAAAAGGGGCTAAGGCCCCAAAATTTGCGCTAAGTATGCAGAATTTTCTGAGTTTGGTCAAGTGAGATGGGGGAGAAGGTGAGCCTTGGAAGAGCCGTGATGAGATCTGAGTCGTGAAGGGGGTTGGGGAGGTGAAGGTCGGTCGAACATGTATAAACACGATATCTCAAAGAGTCTTCACCCTCCTCCCTTCAGAGGTATTGCACGACTCAGATCACGCATTTCTTCCTGTCTTGCGTAAACGGCGCACAGAGGCGATTGCGTCGATAAACCAGAATGCGCTGTACTTAGCGAGTTTGAGCGCATGACGCCATTTGAGAACCGTGCGGGCGAGGCTGCGGTGTTTATCCTTACTATCGCAGAATTGTTCCAAAAACGTTTCGTGTTCTGCGGAAATAATATCGAACATTGCGCGGAACGTGCGGTTCTTTTGCATCGCATCCCAAATCCACCGGTAGAGCAATTGCCTACGATAATACCCAATAATACCCCCGTGGCTGTTCATGCGTGCGTGGAGTGTTTTGAGCGCATTGGTTTTGCCGCGAAGAAATTGTGGAATGAGCACTGCAGCTTCTTTTCCTGAGATGACCGAACCTTTAATTCCATCAGCAGCGAATGCGCCGCAAAAGCCGGCGGCATCACCAATGAGGAGGGTATTGTTGTGCGTCACAGTTGAGCGTACGCCGTTGACGGGGATGTGACTCCCGAAAACGTATTGTGGTACCGGTTCGTCCAATCGAATATCGCCACGAGTGACTAAGTCACGAGTAAATTGCTCCGTGAGAAGTTTTGCATCACCACGGTCGCGCAAAAGTTTCGCAAGACCAATACGAAATGCCGGGCGACCATCAATGATGGTTGGAGAGAGCCAGCCGCCGTACCCAAGCGAGAATTCCCCGAACCAATAATGGTAGATCGTTTCTGCTGGTTTCGCCCCGCGGAGTACGTCGCCAAAATACACTTGCTCGTAACCAAATAAAAAGCGTGTGTTTTTGGAAAGTTTATCAATGCATTGCGCCACTTTCGAGTGTCCGCCATCTGCCCCAACAAGGAAATGGATGCTGAGGGTCTCTTCTGCTGCGCCCATTGATCGCACACGAATATTCGTTGGACAGTTCGGATCATCGACGCCAAGAAAGACGGTTTTTGAGCGAAGGGTCACGTTAGGGGGAAGAGAATCAGCAAGTGCTTTGACGAGTGCCTTGGTATCGGTCTGATAAATCCATGGTTCTGTAACTGAAGACGTGAACATGTCTTCTAAGCCCGGAGCAACAACACAAATAGAGGAAATTGGGTTTGTAATGTACGAATCGATAGGAATAAAACTTGCAAACTCTGCGCGCGTTTTGCTGGTAATGAGCCCGGTAGATTCAACAGTTGCGCCGGGCTCTGGTTTTGCATCAAGCACGAGCACCTTGAGTGTTGTAGGGAGGTGGTGTGCAAGCGTGAGCCCAGAGAAGCTCGCACCAACAATACAGACATCGTACGTAGCCATATTATTCCGCGCGGAGTTTCTTTTGAATCAGGGTGTGCATGAGCGGAAGTCCGATGCAGAGTGCGACGCAAAGGACTGCGAGCGACATCCACGGGTTCCCGTCCGCAACTCCGGTTGCAGCGTAACGCACCAAGTTGATATTGTGATGAACTGGATTGAATGCACTGATCGTGTCCCATGGTGCAGGAAGGGTGCTGATGGGGTAAAACACGCCAGCAAGGAAAATCATTGGTTGTAAAATGAACGTCATGAGCACTGTCAATGCTTCAAAGTTTTTTGCCCAAATGCCGAATGCGACACCTAGCAGTCCAAATTCGAGTGCGGTTGCAAGAAGCGCAAGCAGGAGAAGTAATGGGTGTGCAATAGCAGTGATAGGGATAAACCATACGGTGAGGAGCAGTGCGACGGCGAGTGTGACACCTGCGCGTGTTGCAGCGGCGAGCGCATAGGCAACACCAATGCGCCATGGAGCGATTGGTGCAAGTTGTAAATCAACAATGGTTCCCATGTTTTTACTGATAATCAGCGCAAACGCTGGGTTCGACATGCTGGCATTCACGACATTCATGGTGAGAAGCCCTACGTAAATAAATGTGAGAAATGGAATGCCGAGCACCATTCGATCGCCGGAAATCACGCCAAACACTGCGAGGTATAAGCCGATCGAGACGATAGGATTGAATACGGTATCGAGCCAAAGTTTCTGAAATCGTTTCACTTCACGCGCATACAGCGCCCACATTGGATGCATAGAAATTATTTCGTGAGCGTTAAGAATATCTGCTCGAGCGACGCGGCTTCGCTCTTCACATCTTTCAGATTTGTTCCGTAGTGTGTGGTGAGTGCGGCGAGATCGGCGCTCAGTTCTGTGAGCACGATCGAGCACGTTGTTCCAGTAATAGTGACGTTTGGCAGATGATCCGTTGTGGGTTTCGTGAGTGAGAATTGAATGGTGTTCAGCGCAAATGATTGCTGGAGATCTTTCAATGATCCTTCAGCGATAATTTTTCCATGATTGATGAGCGTGATGCGCTCGCAAAGCTCCTCGGCTTCTTCGAGATAGTGTGTGGTGAAAATAATCGTCGTGCCTTCTGCGTTCATGCGGCGCACAAGTTCCCAAATTTTTTGGCGCAGCGCAACGTCAACACCGGCAGTGGGTTCGTCGAGAATGAGGAGCTTCGGTTTGTGCAGAATGGCTTTCGCGATCATGAGCCGGCGTTTCATGCCACCGGAGAGCGATTTCGCTTTCTCATGTTTTTTCTCGGAGAGCTGGAGATCCGTTAAAACTTCGTCGATGCGCGCCGATCGATCTTTTGCTGGAACGCCGTACATGCCAGCGAAATAGTAGAGTACTTCCTCAACGGTAAACGCCATTTCAACGGTAACTTCCTGTGGCACGATGCCGATCATGGCTTTCGCGCGATCTGGATCTGCAATAACGTCGATATCAAACACTGAAATATTGCCAGATGTAGGAAGGATAATTCCTGCAATCATGCCAATAATAGTGGATTTTCCAGCACCGTTCGGTCCAAGTAGGCCATGAATTGTGCCGGCGCCAATGGTCAAGGAGACGTCGTCCACCGCCTGGAGCGCCTTGCCATTGGGTAGAGTATACGTTTTTTTGAGGTTTTTGATGATGAGCGGATCCATAGGGTTTCTATGATACATGTTTGGCGAAAAGATTGACAATTTCGCCTATTCTGCATAGATTACATGCATTGGAGGGTAATTTATTGCTATATGATTCGTCGTACCCAATCCGTGCTTTTCGCACTCTTCGCCGTGTTTTCTCTGACGTTCGGAACAGTATTGCCGGCGTTTGCCGCAGTATCGACACCAACGAACCTGACGCTCGTCGGTGGCGTGTACACGAACGACGCCACGCCGACATTTACGTGGAATCGCCCGGCTGGAGCGACATGGTATGAATTTACTATGGATGACGGGAGCTGGAAGAGCATTGGAAATGTGGGAACATACACCCACCGCGAGTTGCCAAGCGGTTGGCACACGTTCTTCCTCCGCGCGCACAACAATGCGGGAGATATCAGCGTATCAACGTCGATAACGTTTGAAATTGATACTGAGGGTCCAAATGTATCTGCGGTTTCGCCGCTAAATGCAGTAACGCATCGGCCAGTGACATTTACGGTGACTGCAGGAAGTTCGGATGTGATGGCGACATATTGTGCACTGTATGTTCAGGGAAGGGGGACATTTGATATGAACGCGGAGTTCTCGTCGAGCGCACGTTCTCGTGCATTTACACGTTCATTGACATTCACGGACGCTCCAAAATCCGTTGAAGTGTATGCAAAGTGTAAAGATGGTGATGGGAATTGGACACAGGGACCAGTGCGTACAGTGAGTGTTACCTCTTCGGGGAGCGCAATGCCAAAAGTGAATATTGCTCATGGTACTGTCATGAAAGCACAGTGCGATTCGTATGCGCCAAAGAGTGATAGCTGTCATGCGGTGTATTACTTCGGCCACGATGGAAAGCGCCATGCGTTTACATCAGAAGCCGTCTACCAGAGCTGGTATGGAAATTCATACGCCGGCATGGTGATCATTTCGGAAGCACAAATGCACGCCATCCCTGTTGGTGAGAATGTGACCATTCGTCCAGGAACGAATTTGGTGAAGTTTTCTGGGTCGACGACGGTATATGCGGTCGAGAAAGGTGCAGTACTTCGCCCAATTGTGAATGAGGCTGTGGCAAAGGCTATTTATGGAAGCCGGTGGGTCAGTGCGATTGTCAGCTTGCCAAGTACGGTGCGCGGCGACTACATGTTTGGTGAAAAGATTGATAGTTCGTCAGATTACAGTAAATATCAGGCGTACGCTTCCGTACATTCGATTGACGAGAATTTCTAAAACCTCAGCATTACAACACGCAGCCTCAGGGCTGCGTGTTGTGATCGTGGGGATTACCGAGCGCGTTTTTTGAGTATGCCCTGAACCGAGGGGCTGATGGGTTTATCGGTTCGATGGATGCAACCCATCCAACAGCACGGCCTACGACTCCCAGCGAGGAGTTGTTCGATGAGTCGCGTGATGTGTGCTGTTCTCGTCTCAGATTTCTTCACATCTGTGACCCAGCAAATCCATTCATTGCGAGCGAGCGGTGAGAGGGTTTCCCATGTGGCGTGTGCCGCAGGATTGGCCGCGAGTGCTGTGCGAATATCAGATGGCACGTTATGTACCGTACCGTGAGAGATGTTCTTTCGCATCATATGGATACGGAATATGTTTCATCATACTGCATGGTCACGTATGGAAACAAGGCACAGATGAAACCGCCCACCGAGTTGAGCGCGAGTTGGCGGCTCTCGGTGGGCGGCGGATGAACACTGTTGGGTATGTTTACCGTGTGCGGATGAGTACAGGGGTATCGGAAAGGGTGATGCTTCCAACGACAGGAGTAAAGGAGAATGTGCCGTTATCATTGACCATCGTCGTCATTTCACTCTCAGATACCGTGGGGGTGTATGTGCCATTACCCCATGCGATAATGGCTTGTGAACCATCGTCTTTGGTGAATGCATACACGTATGCCCCGGCACTACCATCTTTCACCGTTGAGACTTCTGTGAATGGAACTACTTCTTGTGCGAGAAGCTGGTATGTGTACCAGGAAGGTTTTTGTTCTCCCGTCGATTTGCGTAAGCCGTATGCGCGCCAATCATTGCCACTTCCTTCATCCGTGGAACTCACGTGTGTATGCCACAGCACGAGATCATCACCGTGCGCATAGGCAAGAACAAGACGGCGAACGACATCGGCCGCTTGCTCTGCGGTGCTATTTGGATAGTTGGTGCGTTGTGTAAAGGTGCTGTCTGAGGTCACTCCGGTTTCAGTGAGCCAAACGGGTTTGTCCGCGATTCCGAGTGATTCAAGTGTGTCCGAGAGCCGCGTACGGCCGGAGGAATAATTCTCCCAAGAACCGTAATAGTGATAGTTCATGATATCGAAAAATTCGGTTCCGCCAGTTTCAATGACGCCAGTCAGCCATGTGTCCGTCGCGTAAGAGTCGAGCCCTGCCATGCCCGGAAGGAGAATGACGGCATCTGCGTCTTTTGCACGAATATATGCCGCAGCCTGTGCGAGAAATACCCCCTGTTCTTCGGGTGAGTATCCGTTTGCGGGCGCATATCCGGGAAGCGACGATGCCCCAGGGCCTGGTGAACCTGATGGTGTAGGGTCTGCGGCGCGCCAATGATCCATTTCATTCCCAATTTCCCAATACTTCACCGTGTCACCGTATCGCTCAATCACCGCATCAAGATATGCTTTCGCTTCATTTCCAAGCTCCGGCTCAAATTGACTTGCACTTGTTGCCCATGGTGGAGTTCCTGAGGCATATTGCAAAGCAAAAAGGGTGACGACAGGTTCGAATTGTGTGTTTGGGAGCACGAGATCTGGATTGGTGAAGACCCACGCATCATTCGTTGCTTCAACATTTTGCCAGAGCAAATCTGCCTCGGTGATTTGCCGATAGACTTGTACGCCGAGCTCTGAGAAATCATCGAAAATCCATTCAGGATCCGTGGTATTTTCAGATGTTGTTGTTGAGCGCGGCGTCGCGCGGCCTCCCCGTGCACGATCGGCATCGTCGGTAAGGACGCGAATAAAGTTTAGCCCAATTTGTGGGTTTTCCGCCCGTGTCATTGTGGGGGCTGAGCGGTCAACACTCCCTCCAGGAATACGGCCCCCATTTCCTTGGCGTGTATTCGTGTTCGGTGGGCGATTGGTGAGATCTGGTGCGGCAACGCCATTGTTTTGCACAAGGAAAAAAACACCCGCGCTCAGTGCAAGAATCGCAGAAATGCTGACGAGGATCCAAATGTACTTGTGTGTTCTTTTCTCTTCCATAGGTTTCATCATGGTGAATATTGATATAGTATAGACCAAAATCAAGAACGGGTATGGGGATGAAGAGCGTGTATACTCTCTTTGCTCGCCGAGTCGGCAGAACAAGATTGGGACTCAAGGAGTGTAGCGCTACAGGAACAGTACGTTTCATTACTGTAAAAGCAGGGTAAAAATTTCAAATTTAGAGGTATGATGCAGTATATTGGGATATGTTTCGCGTTCATCGCATTGGTGAGTTGGGGATTTGGAGATTTTTTTATTCAAAAAACAGCACGAGCGGTCGGGAGTTGGAAGGCGTTGTTTTTTATCGGCTTCGTTGCGTGTATCGGGTTATTGCCATTCGTGGGCGCTGATCTCATGCGTGTATCTGGATCGGACGTATTATTATTGAGTGTGTTAGGAACGGTCGTTGTGTTTGCCGCACTGTTTGATTTTGAAGCATTGCGGCAAGGTAAGATTGCTATTGTAGAACCAATACTTGGCTTAGAGCTTCCTCTGACGATCGGATTAAGCCTTGCTTTAGCACAGGAATCCCTTTCTCTGATTCAGTATATTTGTATCGTTGGTGTTTTTCTTGGGATTCTTTTCACGATCACGACGCATTATACGCACTGGCATTACCATAAACGCCTTTTTGAAAAAGGCGTCATCCTTGCAGGGATCGGGGCAATTGGTATGGCGTTGACGAATGTGCTTGTTGGCATTTCAAGTCAAGATATTTCTCCTCTCCTCACGATTTGGTTCGCACATACATTATTAGCAACAGTGTGCGGGACGTATCTTGTGTATAGGGGGGAGTTTCAACATCTTGTGACCGACGTTCGTAAAAATCCCATTCCAATCATCGCACAAAGTCTGCTTGATAACGTTGCATGGGTGTCATTTGCACAAGCGACCACTTATATCCCGATTGCGATCGCAACAACAATTAGCGAGAGTTACATCGCATTGGCGGTATTTCTCGGAGTATTTGTGAATCGGGAAACGTTGAGGAAGCATCAGAGGATTGGCGTGATTCTTACGATTATTGGCGTGATGCTGTTGGCATATGTTTCCTAACTATCGTTTACGATTTCTGTTCTTGTATACTTCGAAGCCGTATTTGGGGTGGACGAATGAGCGACTGATCTACTTGTCTTGCAGATGCAAATGTACATTGATGGACATGTTGTGCAAGAACATCGACGACGAGCGTTGGGCAGTCACTCGAAATGTTTTTGAGTGTTTCGGATGCGCGAATAGCATCTCCCAGCGCGAAAAAAAATGCTTTCGTCCCGAATCCGCGCAGGAATGTTTGGATGAAAACACTCATGGACAGCCCCATGTCTTTACTTTCTCCAAGCGTTGATGTGAACTGCTGTACTTCGTGCAAAATTGCTGCTCCAAGTGATTCTGGTGATTGATTGCTTTGTTTTGCGCAAAATGCATCAAGCCATGAGGTAAGGTGTTGAACGAGTTCTGTATACCGTCTTTCACTTTCCAGGGACTCTGCAGGCTTGAGACGCTCCACTGTTTGAGACGACATAGAACATGAAAAAAGAATGATGCAACGATCATTATACTATATTCTTTCCATGTTGACACGAGAGTAAACGTGAAGAAGTGTGTATTTCTATCTCACGGTTAATGATCAATGTTCGAGCGGTCCTTGAATGTAGGCTGGGTGTTAGTGTATTGGCCAGGGGACGGGGAGGGTACCAGTGATAGGAGCCTTACCGGTGAACTTGCCGTCCACGAACGCGGGGATCAGGGTGGGCTCCTGGGAGAAGGGCTTGGCCTGCAGGGGCTGCCCGGTCTTGGTCTGCAGTGGCTGCGCGGGGCTGGTCGTCATGGATTCCTCCACTCGGTGTCGGCTGTCCCAGCCGTAGGGTGTCGATCCGTCAGGAAGCGACAAGGGAAGATAGAATAAAATCAGTATTTTGTCCAGTCCTGTGTTTACCAAAAAAATTATGAGCAGAAAAACTCTTTGTTTCTCAATTTTCCCGCTTTTTGGGAGACATACGATATCTATAACAAGCATCGGTTCCAAAAGATGGTATTTCCAGACGGTATGTTGTACGACAAAATAATGGGATTTTTTGAACCAACGTTAAGCCCCGTTTTTTAGGTACTAAAGACCATAAAAAGAGACGCATCATCACGATGCGTCCCTTTTGGTGACCCTAAAGGGAATGAGTTGGAACCAAATTTGGCTAGATTTGAGAAAATGGCAGGAAATGAGCACCTCCTGTTAGAATGTTGTTCACATTACTTGTAAAAACTCTTGCTCAATTTTCTTTAGGTCATCTCCTAAATTCCACCCCGAATCTTCACTGATACCATTTAAAATATGGAAGAAAATATCAAAGGCGATAACTAGGCTTTTCAAAACCAAATTATGGCTTGCTCCTATGTCAATTTCAACACTCCCATCACGTAAAGAGAGAACACTGGTCATGCCCGAAATATCTACATGTGCATGACTGCATTGAAGGCGATATACGGTTTCGTATAGGTCTTCTCTTTCTATATCTTTTAGAAGTTCAATTATCTTCTTACCAGACCAATGATATTTAAAACTATCACCGTATTCATCTACGAGGCGTTCGCATTCCTCATTTAGATTTTTCAGTGTACTTATGAGCTCTCCTCCAGTTCTTTTACTAAATTCAGATGATAATTCTGACTTTTGGTTTATGTAATTAGCTCCTCTCTTGCGGATTATTTTTTCGAATTCCTTATAACGAGCAAATCTTTGTTCGGAATCGGCTTTTGTAATGTATGCGTAAGTTATCATTATTTCTAGCAACGTCCGAGTTAATATGAGGGCATCCTCTCCGTATCCTTGTTCACACAGTAAAACTATTGCGTAGTGATTTTTACACGCTCTTCCAAAAACAGTTTTTGTAAATAATTCAATCTCGCTTTTTGCGGAAATATCCAATTCAACGGGGATATTAACCAATACTTGAAGCTTTTTATGTATAGCTAGGAGAAGAGATACTTTTGTTGAGGTGTCAGAATTCATACCGTATCAAAATCATATTTCTGAAAGTTATAAACCCTACTCCTGGCTTCGTTGTAAAGCTCTTCCATTTTCCATCCTTGATATGGCTTAACCCCGAAAATACTTCCAGTGGTTGTCCGAAAATCTAAATCATCAGCAACCATTGATGAGGGTTCTTGATAGGGGTCGAAAATATTTTCCCCAAATTGGGCATACAACAAAGCCGCCAACGATGCAGCCCCCAAAATAACATTTTCAAGCTTGGCAAGATGAAATGCTTGCGAGCGATTGTGTTTAACCGAGTTGTAGTCCTTATACCACTGCGGCGTGGTATCTGTAGCCCACGATTCCAACGGTTTTACATATTTCATTGCGCCATTCCAAATATTTACGCTAACCAAATATTCCGAAACCATGTTTGCATGATTTATCTTATGATAAACACCCATGTGAAATATCGGTTCTCCGAACCTATCAATCGAGGGTGTATATGTATTAGCTAATAGAATTTCCTTGCAGTTCGATTCAAATTCAGTGGCTATTCTGAGTAAAAGTTCAAAAGTTCTGAACGAGTAGGCATCCTTATTTGCATCACAAGGGTCAATATATTCAAAAAGCTTCTTCAGGTCTTCTTGAATTACCCCAAATGCGACAACGGCATGCGTGCGACTTGGGGCATAAGTCGCGCTCAAAGCGTATGGCGGAAAGGCCGAATGTTGGCCAAATCTGGCTACTCTAAAAAATGGCTCTATTGGCATAATCACGTGTTTCCAAAAATTATCTCCCTCAACTCATCGTAAATGAGTTTAGTTTCAGAGTCTTTATGGAATGTCCCCCGTTTGTTAGACACCTTGTCTCATTTCGCCCATCATAAAACCA
>CAYMYA010000011.1:0-31479 GCA_964394565.1 uncultured Gammaproteobacteria bacterium | reverse complement strand
TTCTTGGCCAAAGATTTTACAAACTGTCACGTTACTACTAGGGCTGCTATTTGTAATGATCGCTGTATCAATATCGTTGTTTTAATTTAATATGCCCTCTAAAATTCCAAAAATCGAAAAGCTAGGAGTGTTTGGTCAGGATCCGGCGGAGCGGGAGAGGGAGTCGGCGGCGCTGGCGGAGGTTGAGGCGGCGAAGCGGACGCGGTTTTTTGCTGATTGCGTTGAGGGGAATGAGGCGTTGAGCGCGGAAGAGAAGGACGCGATTGCGCGGGCAATGGGTACGCGGAAGACGGCGGCGTGGGCGTCGTTTGATGGGGAGGATGTGAAGTTTGTTGGAGTAGAGATTGGGGAGGGTATGATAAAGGTGACGTTCGATTTTTATGATGGCATGAACGTGGTGACGGAGAAGATTCCACTGTAACCAATTAAGTCATAACGCGTTTTCCTATGGACACAAGCATCATGCTCAAGGCGTTAAGTGTGTATATGGTGGCGAGTGGGTTGGTATTGATGTTTCGGGGGAAGACGCTTCCGCTGATGCTCAAGGATTTTGTTGAGCACCGGGCGATGATGTGGCTTGCGGGGTTGGTGTTGATTCTCATTGGTGCACCTTTAGCGTTTCCGGCGGGTGAGATACTTCTCGTGACGGTGCTTGGGTGGCTTATTCTTGCGAAGGGCGTGATGTATATTTTGTTCCCGGAACTCGCATCACGTTTTGTGGTGAAAATGTCCCGCCCATTACTCGCGGTGCTCGGCGTTGTCACGATCGTGTTTGGTGTGTTCGTGTACACGTTGGCGTAATGTTGGGTGTCGGGTGTGAGCGCGGATCGTTGAACATGGAAGTATGCAGCTGTTTTTGATACAACCGTTGGAAAATATGCAACAGTTCACATGTGCAGAAGATGTCTATTGCTTTGAATGATTCATGAATACCATCCCCTACATGCTCCGTCGTAAGCGCTTTTTACGGGTGTTGCGATTTGCGGTGTATGGAGATGGGAGGCTCGTGGTGACGGCTCCCATGCTGCTTGGAAAAAGAACGATTGAACGGATCATTGAAAAAAAGTCGGTGTGGATTCGGGAGAAGTTGAAGCTGGCGGAGACTCGAATTCCGAGGGTGTCTGCAGAAGAATCGAGGGCGATGTATCTCGCGCACAAGGTTGATGCGCTGCAGTTCGCGACTGAGAGACTCGAGTTTTTTAATCGTGTGTACGGGCTGACGTGGAACAGTGTACGCATCAAGAATTCGCGCACGCGGTGGGGGAGCTGTTCGGAGAAGGGGAATATGAATTTTCACTACAAGATTGCGCTCCTTCCGCCCGATCTCGCCGATTACATTATTGTGCACGAGTTGTGCCACTTGGCGCAGATGAACCATTCTCAGAAGTTTTGGCGACTCGTCGCGCAAACGATTCCAGACTACTCAGTCCGTCGCAACGCTATTCGGAAACATGAGATTTCTTTGCGCTAATATGCCACGCTGGAGCGTATACATGGCGCGGTGTGCGGATGGGAGTGTGTATACGGGCATTGCGACGGATGTTGCGAAACGGATCGCGCTGCACAACGCGGGGAAGGGTGCGAAGTACACGCGCTCGCGTTTGCCGATTGTTTTGGTGTGGCAAGCACAAATGCCAAGCGCGACAGATGCACGAAAAGCCGAGGCAGATATCAAACGATTATCGAAAAAAGAAAAAGAATCTCTCATCGCCCCCACCTAAAACGCATCACGGCTCCCCCTGCGTCAGGTGGGAGCCGTGCGTGTGGTGCCGTGTCGATCATCAGCGGTCTCGGAGGATCGTCACCTTCCCCCACTTGCTCCAGATCATGGCGCCGTCCATCTCGTGGTCGTTGTGTTGAACGACCCCGCAGTCTGCACACACCAAGGTGAGCAGCCTGTTGACGGCGGTCATACTGATCGGCAGGAGTTCCGGATGTCGAGTGACGGCGGTGATACAGTCGGTCCCGACCAGGGCGACCTGCTCGCCGGGAGGGATGGTGTTTGCGCAGCACGGGCAGACCGCGGTGTGCCGCAGCTCGTCCGCGCGTGCGCAGACGTCGCAGCGATGGAGCGTGACGCCGATCCAGCGGCTAAGGAGTCCGACCGGGAGCATACCGTCATCGTTGCGGTGCCGTTCGCGCGCAGTGACGACGTCGATGACTTCGAGGGACTTGTTGAGTCCAAGCATCGTCGCGAGGATCTTGTACCGTTGCAGTATGGGGTGGCCGCAGCGGATGCTGAGGGGGCAGTAGCGAGCCGTCGCCGCGTTGTACGGAACCAACCGCAGCGCAAAACCCACCGGGTGAGTACAGCGAATTTCTTGAGCATCGCGACCGAAGAGCATGAAGTCTCCTGCGTAGGACGGGTGTGTCCCCTGCGAAGATTAGTGAAAATGGGATGAGGCGTCAACGACCTGTTCACATCCCATTCGTCGGCGTGCAGCTTCTTCGCTACACTGCAGGAGTTATGAAAGACTTTGTCCTCTCTGCACGCCAGCCGTCACCGAACCTGAATATTGATTACGAGAACGAGTTAAATGCGGAGCAATTCCGTGTTGTGGCTGGCGTTGGCGGTCCGACGTTGGTGTTGGCTGGGGCGGGGAGCGGGAAGACAAGAACCATTACGTACCGCGTGGCGTGGTTGCTCGAACACGGGGTGCCTGCGGATCGCATGTTGCTCTTAACGTTCACGAACAAGGCGGCGAAAGAAATGATGGTGCGTGTGGAGGGGTTGCTCAAGGTGTATCCGAGCGGCTTGTGGTCTGGAACGTTTCATTCAATTGCGAACCGCATGCTCCGTATGTATGGAACGCAGACGGGGTTCGGAAGCGACTTTTCTATTCTGGACGAAGACGACGCAAACGACTTGATGAAAATGTGCATCAAGGAGTTGAAGATCGATACAAAGGCAAAACGCTTCCCAAGTGTGGGCGTGCTGCGCAGTTATATTTCGTACAGCGCGAATGCTCGCGTACCACTGAAAGAGGTCGTCGAGTCTCGGGCACAGCACTTTGGTGCCATCTTCGCCGAAATTCAGATGGTTGCAGAACGATACGCCTCAGCCAAACGCACGGCGCGCAGCATGGATTTTGATGATTTACTGCTTCAGCTTTTGATCCTTCTCCAGGAGAACTCAATGGTCCGCGAGCAGCTCGCGAATCGGTTTCAATTTGTTCTCGTCGACGAGTTTCAGGACACGAATATCATTCAATCTGACATCGTTGATATTCTTGCAAGCGTACACTACAACGTGTTAGTCGTTGGCGACGACGCGCAGAGTATTTATTCATTCCGTGCTGCTGAGATTCGGAATATTTTGGATTTCCCAAAGCGGTACCCGGATGCGCAGACCTTCCGACTCGTCACGAACTATCGGTCAACGCCGGAAATCCTTGCGGTTGCGAACGCCGTTATCGCGAACAATACGGATCAGTTCGAAAAGGAGCTGGTATCCGCACGGTCGTCCGGGGAAAAGCCAAGTGTTGTTCCGGCGAGTGATGCACGAGAAGAAGGGCAATACGTTGTCGAGCAAATTCTTGGCTTGATCGACGAGGGTATCGAACTGAAGAACATCGCGGTGCTGTTCCGTGCCGCGTTTCATTCGCAGGCAGTGGAATTCGAACTGATGAAGCACGCTATCCCGTACGAATACCGTGGTGGTATGAAGTTTTTTGAGCGCGCGCATATTAAGGACGCGGTATCTCACCTTCGATTGCTTCGCAACGGACGAGATGTGGTGGCGTGGCTACGGGCACTGCAGATTCAGCCGGGTCTTGGGCTGACGACGAGCCAGAAGATTGCCGAGCAGATGGCGCAGTACGAATCGGCGCGCGATGCGCTGGATGCGCCGCCGAAGCTCACCGCGCGTGCCGCAGAAGGATTTCATCACACGGTCAATATTCTCCGCGCAATGCTCGCGGCACCAATTCCCACAAATGCGGTTCGCGTATTTGCGTCGCATGAGTCATATCGACTGTACCTCGAAGCCGAATATCCTAACTATCGTGAACGTCTCGACGATCTTGAACAGCTCGCGGTGTTCGCAGAACAATATCGTGACCTTGGTGATTTCTTGGACGCGATGACGTTGGCGGGAGATTTTAGTGGGCGGATGGACGACACCTCACGTGACGATCGGGACACGGATGATCGTGACAAGCTCATTCTTTCTACCATTCACCAAGCAAAGGGCCTTGAGTGGGATGCGGTGTTTGTCATTCATTGTGCGGGCGGCATGTTTCCCAGTGATCGAAGTATGGGGGAGCAAGGAGGGCTCGAGGAAGAGCGCAGGTTATTTTATGTCGCAGCCACGCGAGCGCGATCAAGGTTGTACTTCACGTACCCACTCTCTACAGGCTTTGAATCGATCGATATTCGCGAACCGTCACCGTTCATTCAAGAAATTCCTTCAGGCATGACGGAATCGGTGCGGTTACGCCGAAATATGCCGAGTTGGAGCCAGCCAAGTTTTGTGCGAAATCAGGGTGTTCGCTCGCGTACATGGCCCGACGACGATGAGCCCACAATCGTGCTCGACGCGATGGGCGAAACCGTGGTAAAAAAGAGTACGCCCGGCTCGTTTTTGGGGAATTATTAAATGCCGATTCTTTTGTATGTCCAATCACAATTATGCGGAGCGGTCCATGGAATCGCACAAGAACCACGCGGGCAAATGGGCTGTGACGAGTGTGATGCCGCTCCAAACGCAGGACGATCTTTCTCTCGCGTACACTCCGGGCGTTGCGGCGCCGTGTTTAGCAATCGCGGCGGATCCACACGCTGCATACGCTCTGACCATGAAGGGGCGTGCAGTGGCAGTAGTGTCGGACGGATCATCTGTACTTGGGCTGGGAAATATTGGTCCGATGGCGGGGCTGCCGGTGATGGAAGGCAAGGCGGTGTTGTATAAAAAATATGCAAACATCGACGCGGTGCCCATCGTCCTTGCAAGTCAAAATCCAGATGAGATTGTGGAAGCCGTGCGCATGATTGCACCGACGTTTGGCGGAATTCATTTGGAGGACATTGCGGCGCCTGCGTGTTTCGATATTGAACGACGACTTATTGAGCTTTTGGATATTCCCGTGATGCACGACGATCAGCACGCAACAGCAATTGTCGCCCTTGCCGGGTTGATGAATGCGGCAACTGTGGTTGGTCGTGACATGGGAACCATGACGGTGGTGGTGAATGGTGCCGGTGCAGCGGGTGTTGCGATTACACGGCTGCTGATCGATGCCGGTGTTGCGGACGTCATTCTTCTCGATTCGAAGGGGATCATTGGACCGCATCGTACCGATATTTCCGGAGAGAAAGCGTTGGTATTGCCATTGACAAACCGCACCGCGCGAACGGGCGGGCTCGCGGAAGCGATACAGGGTGCTGATGTGTTCATTGGCGTGAGTAAGCCGCATTTGGTTAGCCAGGACATGGTGCGGAGCATGGCGAAGGATCCAATCGTCTTTGCGCTTGCTAATCCGGTGCCGGAGATTGAGGTTGACGACGCAAAGGCCGCGGGAGCTGCGGTTGTTGCCACCGGACGTTCGGATTATCCGAACCAAATTAATAACGTACTTGTATACCCTGGGTTGTTTCGTGGATTATTGAATCGTCGTGCGAGTAAACTGACGTCTGTCATGAAAATTGCAGCAGCGACTGCGCTTGCCGGAATGGTTCCGTCGCCGTCAGCAGAAGAAATAGTTCCAAAAATCATCGAAGTGAATCCCGCGGATAGCATCGCACACGCTATTGAATCCGTATGATGCACCAGAGCTATCGACACCGTGGAGGGAAATCGTCGAGCGCGTGGTTGGGCATGGTATTCGCTGTGTTTGCCGTTGTCGTCGGTGCGTATGTGGTGTATCAGCTTATTGGATGGTTCCGCGCGAGTTCCACAGAAACGGTTGCTGCAGTGCAAGCATCCGCCGATGGTATCGTAGAAACTTCTGCGCCGATGATAGTAGACGGTAGTGCAACGCTCGCGTTGGCAGATGGGGGAAGTGCTGGTGTGGTGTACCGCCGTGGCACGAATGAACGTGCGGAATACAATACGGTGCTGCGTTTGCCTGCGCTTGCTGCGGGTACCGCATATGAAATGTGGATGGTGAAAGAAGGGCTTGCAGACGTCCAAACCGCCGGGGTACTCGACGTGCGTGCGGACGGGACATTTACGAAAGTGTTTTCCGTTGTTGATCCTGCGGAATTCACCACGATCGTGATCATGCTCGAGCCGACGGATGGTGTCGTGACGCCGTCGGGGAATATTGTTGCGCAAGGGTCGTTTTAATATGCAAACGATTGGGATTCTCGGCGCTGGGTATGTTGGGTTGGCGACGGCGGCAAGTTTTTCTGCACGTGGCTTCACGGTGGTGTGCGCAGACCCGCAAGCGGAAAAGATCGCCATGTTGCAGCGCGGGGAACTTCCATTTTTCGAAGAGGGCATGCTCGACGTGTTTCGTGCGGCAAGCGTGCCGGTGGCGTTTACCACGAATATTGCGGATGCATGTTTGTGTGATGCGGTGTTTTGCTGCGTGGGCACGCCAAGTGCGCCGGATGGTTCCGCTGATCTTTCGTTCGTTCAATCCGCAGCAACAACGTGTGCGTCGTATGCGCCAGGCACGCTGTTTATTCTCAAATCCACGGTTCCGCCTGGAACGAGTAGGGCAATAACGGCATTCGTGCATGGGCAGTTGCGCGTTGCGGCGAATCCGGAATTTCTGCGTGAAGGCAATGCGGTGTACGACGGACTTCACCCGTCGCGCATTATTCTTGGTGCAGACGATAACGACACGTTGCGTGATGTCCGCGCGTTGTACGACGGCGTGGATGCACCGATAGTTGCGACGAACACCGTCACCGCGGAAATGGTGAAGTACGCAAGCAATAGTTTTCTCGCGACGAAAATTAGTTTCATGAACGAAATCGCAAACCTGTGCGATGCAGTTCATGCAGACGTGCAAACCGTTGCGCTCGGCATGGGGTTGGACGATCGCATCGGCTCGAAGTTTTTGCAGCCTGGCCCGGGGTATGGGGGGAGCTGTTTTCCGAAAGACGTGCGTGCACTGATGCACCTCGGTGAACACGTTCATGTTCCATTGCGCATCCTTGCTGCAACGACGGCGGTGAATGAGGAACGCCAAGCACTGCCGTACCGTCGCTTGGTTGCTACGCTCGGATCGTTACAGGGGAAACACATTGCCGTGTGGGGCTTGGCATTCAAGCCCGGAACGGACGATATCCGCGATGCACCGGCGCTCGGATTCATCCAACGTGTTCTTGCAGACGGCGCACACGTTGTTGCATATGATCCGCTGGTTCGCACACTTCCAGTGGCGTACGCACAAGTGCACATTGCTTCCACGGCTCTGGATACCCTCCAGAACACGGATGCCCTCGTCGTTATGACCGACTGGCCCGAATTCCGCGAGCACCGTCGCACCGACATTGAACAACGCGTCACCTCCGGCCTTGTCGTCGACTTGCGTTTTGCGCTCAAAAAATAATCAGAAAAACAGAACGCACCCGGAGGCGAAGGCTCGATAGTGTGGTCAAGTAATGATTGTTGGGAGTGTATTATGAAGCGTGATGCATGGTACAATACCGCTGTCTATGTCTTTTTTGGGAAGGAAGAACGCGCCTCCAGTGCCAATGCTGGGCACGTGCCGGATTCCGTTGAATGAAGAGGAGCGCATTGCGTGTCGGCAAAGCGGCATGATTCCGCATGCGTCAGAAATTACGTGGCGTGTTTTGCGTATCATGGCGGAGTTGGTGGAGGGGTTTCAGCTGCTGACGACGGTGGAACGCGAGGTGACCGTGTTTGGGTCGTCGCGCGCGCACCCAAATAGCCACTGGTACCGGGAAGCGCACCAGCTTGGCCGACTCCTTGGCCAGGAAGGGTTTACCGTTATTACTGGTGGCGGCGGCGGCATTATGGAGGCGGCAAATAAGGGCGCGTTTGAAGTGGGCGCGCAATCGCTTGGGCTGAATATTCAGTTGCCGCGCGAACAACACTTGAATGCATATCTCACGAAATCACACGGATTTCATTATTTCTTTACGCGAAAACTCATGCTTGCTGCCGCGGCGCAGGCATATGTGATTTTTCCGGGCGGTTTTGGCACGCTCGATGAACTGTTTGAGCTCATGACGTTGGTTCAAACAGGAAAATCGTCGCGTATGCCCATTATTCTTGTTGGACAAGAGTTTTGGAGTCCACTCATTGCCTGGCTGGAAACAAGCGTGTACGGTACGCTTGATGCGATTGATTATGAAGATTTGCGTGTCGTGACGGTGGTTGACTCTGCTCAAGAGGCGTTTGCCTTGGTGAACGTGTCGCCAGATCGAAAACTTTTTTAAGCTATGTACGAACGATTAGCAAAATTATCGAGCGGCGTTCGGCGTCATGATGCGCCAGTGGAAGCGCATGGAGAAGAGACGATTGAAGTCAGCGTCCCGGCGTCCACTGCGGCATCGCTGTATGAAAAAGTACGGAACACGTTGGATTATCAGGAGGAACACTTGCTTCGTCGCAACGCGATTGTGCGTATTCTTCGCCGGTATCGGGGGAGCGCTGAAATCCCGGAAACGATGGCAGCGGATTTGCTCAAAGAGCTTGTGTGGGCAAAATATTTACCAAACAAGAGCATTCCCGTGTCACTGAGTGTGACGATTACGGCGATTTTGGCAAAATATGAACCGTTGTTCAGTGCGGTCATGCAAGTGAAAGCACGGCGCGAGGATTACACATCGTGGTTGCTCGATGTTGTCGCAACGGAAGTAGAGTACACACTCGCGCCGCCAATGAGCGATGAAGCGTTGGCGAGTTTTATGTACGAGGAGATGCGCGGCCGTATTGATTGGGATCCAAAGTTTGATCTCTCCGATGAAACGAAAGATTTACGTTTATACACCGCGATTCACCGCACATTATTAAAAAGTAATGCTGCAACATTGCGGTATCGGTTGTTAACGTTGTATTACCCTGCCTGGGCAGGAACACAGGCAGATGCGCAGTTGAGTGAAGAACTTGCGGCAAATATTGTTCCGATCATTACGACGATCGAGACAGAGCTTTTTCATCCGCTCACGGATCGACTCGGGCGCGTGCTGCGGCGCAAGGCAGGAATTTTTCGCGTATTACGGGATGCATGTGCTCATGCGAAAGATCCAAAGCCTATACTTTCAGATCCGAGTGCATTGGACGCCGCGGTGCAGGACGCACTACATCACCGTACGAAAGATTTTAATGTCCGTTTGCGCCGCACCGTCGTGCGCGCCGTTTTGTTTCTGTTTATTACAAAAATGCTCCTCGCGCTTGTCATTGAGGTGCCGTATGACTTACTGATTGCGCAGGATGCCGCGTGGTACCCACTCCTTATTAACATTTTCTTCCACCCATTGTTCCTTGCACTCATTGGGCTCACGGTTTCGATTCCGGAAAAGAAAAATGCCGAAGATTATCGTGCAGCTGCACGTGCGATTGCGGTTGGGGCTCCGCATGAGCTTTTAACGGTGCGCGTGCGCAAAGAGGGGCGACGAACGTGGTTTAACATTTTTGGCGCGTTGTACGGCGTATTATTCCTTGCGGTGTATGGTGCGATCGGCACCATTCTCCATGGGCTGGGATTCCACGGTCTTTCTATTGCACTCTTTTTATTCTTCATTTCTCTCGTCACGTTCTTCGGGATTCGTATTCGGTCGTCGACCAAAGATATTCTTGCATCAGATGCACGAAATGGTTTTCTTGGTTCCGCATTCGATATTCTGATGTTACCGATTGTTCGCGCCGGCGCATGGCTTTCCATTCGTGTGGCAAAAATCAATGTCTTCATTTATTTCTTTGACTTTATTATTGAAGCACCATTGAAAGTTGCGATAGAATTTGTGGAGGGGTGGCTCACGTTCGTTCGAGAAAAAAAGGAGGAAATTTAACATGAAATATTGGAGGCATCATCGGATTCGGGGGTGGCGAGAATACGGAGCATTTTTTGGGTTGGTGCTTGTCACAGTAGCGTGTGGAACGGTGTTGCTCGGATTTTCCGTGTTACAACCAAAGCCGCAGGCGCTTGGTATCACGTATTCATCGCATTACGCGCAATCGCTGGGGCTCGATGCACAGACGGCGTTTACCGAAATTTTGGACGGCCTCGGCGTACACCATGTGCGAATTCCGGTGTACTGGACGGATGTGGAAACGTCACCTGGTGTGTATGATTTTTCGCGCATTGATGCGTTGCTCGAAAGCGCCACAGTGCGGAATGTTTCCGTCACGCTTGCTATTGGCATGAAAATGCCACGGTGGCCAGAATGTTTTATCCCATCATTTTATGATCGAGAGAACGCCATGGTGTTGGATGCCGCAGTTTTGCGGTATGTTCAAGACGTCGTGACGCATACCCGGCAATATGATGTGGTATCGCGCTGGCAGGTGGAGAACGAGCCATTGTTTCCGTACGGTGATTGCCCAGCAGTGTCGCTTGAGCGATTGGCGCGAGAAGTCGCATTGGTGCGCGCGCTCGATACACGACCGATCCTGATGACGGTGAGCGGTGAGCAAGAGCCGTGGATGGATGTGGCATCACTTGGAGATGAAATTGGTGTAAGTATGTATCGGTTTGCGTATCAGGAACGTTTTGGACCTGTCGCTTTCCCGCATGCGGCGATGTATTACCGACTGCACGCATTTCTGACGCGGTTTTTTGTGGACGACGTTATCGTATCTGAACTGCAGATGGAGCCCTGGTTTACTGGGAATCCACAAGATGCTGCATCATTGAAGGTGCCATTTTCTGCAAAAGATTTTACCGAACATGTGCAGTTCGCAAGAGACACGGGGTTATCAGAGGCATTGCTTTGGGGCGCGGAATGGTGGTATTACCAGCACACGCAAGGTGACGATGCGCTGTGGAATGCGGCGCGAAGAGCCTTTTCGGAAGATTCTCTTGAATAGTGTTGGTATGCTCACGGCCGCACAGGAAAAGCTTTTAGCACAATTGACCACGAAAAAGGGGAGAAAAGAACATGGGCGTTTTCTTATTGAGGGAGAAAAGTTTGTCCGTGATGCGGGGAACCTTGTGGAGTTTGTGTTTACCGCTGAAGACACGCCACATTTTGCAACATACGTTTCTACGGAAACACCGCAGAACATTGCAGCTGTCGCGCGCATGCCGAAGCATACGATGAACGATATTGAGGCACGGAACACCATTGTGGTCCTTGACGGTGTGCAAGATCCTGGAAATGTTGGAACCATTCTTCGCGCTGCGCTTGGTTTTGGTGCAAGTGTACTCTTGGTAGAATCCGCAGAAGTGACAAGCCCGAAAGTGGTCAGAGCATCCGCGAGTGCCGTATTGCGTACGCCATGGATGTCTGTTGCCAGAAGCGATGCTGCCGCAGCCATCGCGCAGCTGCGTCGGCCGGTGTACCGATTAGAATTTCGTGACGGTGCCGGCATACCAAATGATATCGCGTCAGGTCCGTGTGTCATCGTGGCTGGGAGCGAGGGTAGGGGAATTACGTTGCCTATTGCGGGTTCGTCGATCATGATTCCTCACAACCCCGCACTTGAATCATTAAATGTTGGCGTGGCAACGTCTATTGTGCTGTATGAACGAGCAAAAGCCGTTTAAACTTCTTGGAACACGGGGGAGCGCGCGCCGAGGAACGTTGATGACGATGCATGGCGCTGTAGAGACGCCAGTGTTTATGCCCATCGCGACCGTCGGCGCAATCAAAACGCTCCTCCCAGATGAAGTGCGAGCACTTGGTGCGTCCATCATTCTTGGAAATACGTATCATTTATTGCTTCGGCCAGGGGAAGATCTCTTGCGCCATGTTGGGGGCGTGCGCCCGTTCATGGGCTGGAATGGGCCGATGCTCACGGATAGCGGTGGATACCAAGTCTTTAGTTTAGCGAAATTGAACAGCACAGATGAGGATGGTGTGACGTTTCAGTCGCATATTGACGGCGCAATGGTTCGGGTAACACCGGAACGATCGATGGACATTCAGGACGCGATCGGATCTTCCATTCGGATGCAATTTGATGACGTTGCTGCCGGCGAATCGTCGCGCGAACGATACGAAGACGCTATGGAACGTTCCCTACGTTGGGGCGCTCGCTCGAAAAAGAGATTCTTAGAGGGGTTGGGGGCGGTTGGAGCCCCGCTACTTTTCGGGATTATTCAGGGTGGAACGCATGAAGATCTCCGCGAACGATCGTTGGCGGGACTCCTGGAGATTGGATTTGACGGGTATGCGATTGGTGGGCTGTCTGTCGGTGAAAAACGTACCGACGCATTTCGTATTGTCAAAACGCTTACCACAACAATGCCGACGGATCGTCCACGATATTTTATGGGTGGAGGGATGCCGGAGGAAATTGTGTATTACGTTTCCGTTGGTGTCGACATGTTCGATTGCGTACTCCCAACGCGCAATGCGCGCCATGGATCGCTCTTTGTCTGGACGAAAGATCCGCACGTTGCCGTGCGTGAAGCGTTGGATCTCGCCCTTTCAGGTGCGGCGGATGCAGATATCGCTCGCGTGCTTTATGAAAAGATTCACATTACCAACGAACGGTTTTCCCAGGATGTATCGCCAATTGATGCATTTGGTGACGTCCCAACGTCCATGCAGTATTCTCGTGCATACCTTCGGCACCTTTTTCAGACGCACGAAACCGTCGGCTTGCGCCTCGCAACCCTCCAAAACTTGGGTTTTTACCTCCGAATGATGAAGGAACTCCGTGAATGCACAGCAATTCCCTTGTGAAATATTCGTAATTTGCCTAGAATGCTCGCACTATGAAGCGTAATGTGATTGGCGCGTCCGCGCTGGTGCTGTTATTCATTGTTGCCGGGATTTTGACGTTTCCGAAAGCATGGAACTCCGCCATGGTTGCGATGAACGATACGGTTCGTTTTCACTTCCCATATGTTGCAGAACGAGATTTTACGCTCGGTCTCGATTTGAAGGGCGGCGCACATTTGGTTTACGAAGCGGACATGACATCAGTCGATGCATCGGAGCGGGAGAATGCGTTGGAGGGCGTTCGTGATGTTATCGAGCGTCGAGTAAATGCATTTGGTATTGCAGAGCCCGTGGTGCAAACGAATATCGCGGACGATCATTACCGTGTGCTTGTCGACTTGCCAGGCGTGACCGATGTGAAGTCGGCGATCGATCAGATTGGTGAAACGCCGGTATTAGTGTTTCGCACGCCAGTGGAGGATGTGAGTGCGGAGCCAAGCGAGGAGCAGCAGGCGATCATCGATGCTGCACAAGCCACGGAACGTACTGAAGCAGTAAAGGTATTGGATCGCGCACGAGCTGGAGAAGACTTTGCGCTTCTTGCTGCGGAATTTTCTATTGACGCAAGCACAAAGGATGCTGGTGGATACATTGGTTTTGTGACGGCGGATGACCTTGAATTTGATGGTCTTGTGGAGCAAATTGAAGAGAAAAATTTGCGCACGGGGGTGATTAGCGGGTTATATGAAGGGACGAGTCGGATGCACATCGTGAAATATTTAAGTAAGAAAACAGAATCCGAGCCTCGCATTTCACACATCCTGATTTGTTACGCAGGAGCGCCAGGGTGTACGCAGACGCGTACGAAAGAAGAAGCGCTAGCATTGGCGAATTCGCTGCAATCCGAAGCGACCACGCGAAACTTTGCCGATCTCGCAAAGACGAATTCAGACGACCCTGGTTCAAAAGATGCAGGGGGGGATTTGGACTATGTCGCTCGTGGCGAGATGGTGACGGCATTTGAAGATGCGGCGTACGGGTTGCGAGATACAAAGATTTCTGAAGTCATTGAAACAGAATTTGGATATCATATTTTGTATCGCGTCGGTTCTCGTCCGGCACGTAGGTATGAAATTGCGCATATTGAAATGCCGTGGACCACAGCATCGGATGTGCTCACTGTTGACCCATGGAAGGACACCGCACTTTCCGGGAAAGATTTAAAGCAGGCACAGGTCGCGTTTGATCAAACCACCGGGGCGCCACTTGTGATTTTGCAGTTTAACGAAACGGGAACGGCACTCTTTTCTGAGTTGACGAAGGAAAATGTTGGGAAGGTTATTGGTATATTCCTGGATGGGGAGGCGATCACGACGCCGGTAGTGAATGAAGCGATTTATGGTGGAGAAGCGACGATTAGCGGAAACTTCACGATTGCAGAGGCGAAACTTTTGGTGCAGCGTTTGAATGCCGGCGCATTACCAGTTCCTATTGCAGTGGTGAGTCAGCAAACGATCGGGCCAACGCTCGGCGCGGAATCGCTTGATCTGAGCGTGAAGGCAGGTATGTTGGGATTCTTGCTCGTCGCGCTCTTTATGGTGGCATATTATCGTCTTGCTGGCATTGTGGCCGTGGCTGCACTTGCGGGGTATGGGCTCCTGAACCTTGCATTGTTTCAAACGTTTGGTGTCACCATCACGTTGTCCGGAATTGCTGGGTTTATTTTTTCGCTCGGCATTGCGGTGGATGCAAATGTTCTCATGTTTGAACGTCTCAAGGAAGAGCTTCGTTCCGGCCGTGATCTTCCGTCTGCGGTTGATGAAGCATTCCGTCGTGCTTGGCCGTCCATTCGCGATGGAAACGCGACGACATTAATTGCGACCGTTATCCTCTTCCAGTTCACGACTGGATCGATCCAGGGTTTTGCGGTCACGTTGACACTCGGGGTGCTCCTCTCGATGTTTAGTGCCTTCGTGGTCACACGATTCATGTTGCGCCGTATCGCGCGAGTGAAAGTATTTCGTTCGTCCGCATTCTTTCTTGGCCTTTAACCTTGTATGAAATCGTTTAATCTCATTGGTCAATCCAAGCTCTGGCTCCTGATTTCCGGGGTCATCACGCTCTGTGCCCTTGTTGGGCTTGGAACGTATGGTTTGAACTTCGGTATTGATTTCACTGGAGGAAGTTTGATGCAGATTTCTGCGCCAGAAACTTCGGTGGATGCGTTGCGGAATGCGGTGTCGGCGAGCGGACTTGAGCCAGTGATTCAGCAAGGGGAAGGTGATACATATTTCATCCGATTGGCACCAATAACGGAGGAAGAGCATCAGTCCGCGCTGTCAGCAATCAAAACAGTATCCGCTGACGCAATGGAAATTCGCTTCGATACTGTAGGTCCGGTCATTGGTGACGAATTGAAACGTTCGGCGGTTATGGCCTCTGTGTTGTTACTCGTGCTGATTTTGGTGTACGTGGCATGGGCATTCCGTCGCGTCACGCAACCCGTGGCTTCATGGAAATATGGCGTGGTAACGCTGATTTCAGCATTTCATGATGTCGTCATTCCGCTGGGTGTATTCGCGGTACTTGGTCGGACCTTCGGGTACCAAATCGATCTCGCATTTGTTGCGGCGATTTTGACGATTCTTGGGTACTCCATTAACGATACGATCGTGGTGTTGGATCGCACGCGTGAAAATCTTTTGCGTCATCGTCATAGCCATGCCTCGTTTGGGGAGATTGTGAATACGAGTGTTATGGAGACGATTGCACGTTCGTTGAATACGACGTTTTCATCGTTTCTTCCGTTGCTCGCGGTATTTCTGATTGGTGGAGAAACGACGCGCCCGTTTGTACTTGCATTAATGATTGGGCTTGTGTCTGGTGCATATTCATCGATTTTTATTGCGAGCCCGCTGTTGGTGGAATGGGAAAAATGGCAGGCGAATCGTGCATAGTGCATTGGAGTCCGTTCACGTGAGATCAGGAAAAAATCTCGGGCGTGCCCGAGATTTTTTTGTCCCCCGTCGTCATGCTATACTTTGACCATCTATGCTTGGCGTCGCCATTTCTCTTCCTACGGTCGTTACGCAGTATGTGAGTACTACGCCGTTGCCGCTCATTGCGGCTCAGGCACTGCTTGTGCTTGGATGGATTCCAATTTTTGGGGTGATTGTTTGGGGTTTGACGCATATTTGGAAGGATTTTAAGCAGGGAAAATATGCCGCAACACTGAAGTGGGAATTGTTGGAAATCCGCGTTCCCCAAGACGCTATTAACACCCCAAAGGGCATGGAGAACTTTTTCATGAACCTTTCGGGAGTCAAATCCGCAATCACTTGGCGTGAGGTGTGGCTCGTCGGAAAGTTTCAAGCCTTTTTTAGTTGCGAAATCGTTGGTAGTGAGGGAAATGTGCGTTTTTATATCCGTACGTTGGATAAATATCGTGATCTTTTGGAAGCGGCGTTATACGCGCAATATCCAGAAGCTCAAATTACCGAGGCAGAGGAATATTCAAGTTTTTTGCCGAAAGAATATCCGAATGAAGAATACGATGTGTTCGGTAGCGAAATGGTCTATACAAATAAGCCATATTTTCCGATTCGTACGTACGAAGAGTTTGAGCATCAGGGGGAGAAAGATTTCCGATTTAAAGATCCGTTGCTGCCCATTATTGAAATCATGGGAAAGATGCGCGCGAAGGAACATTTTTGGATTCAAATTATTATTCAGCCACCGGACAGTCAGTCTTTAGCAAAAGAAGGCACAGAATATTTGAATGCCATGATGGGAAAAGAGAAAAAGCACGCCCCAAGCGGGTTTGAAATGTTGTCGGAAGGAGTCATGTGGTTGCCAAAGGGGATTTTGTCGCAAGTGGCCGGGATTGGTGGTGGTGCCGTGCATGCCGAAGAAAAGAAGGACGATTTCCGCATGTTTCGCATGACGGCTCAGGAGCGGTTGATGATGGAGGCGGTGGCAGAAAAAATTTCGAAAGTTGGATGGAAAACAAAAATTCGTTGGCTGTATGCTGGGCCAAAGAAAACATTCCGAAAAGGGCTCATGGCAAGTTCAGCAAAAGGAATGTTTGCGACGTTTACCCATCAGTATTTAAATGGTTTAGGACTTTCTGCATCTGCGACGACGAGAGATGACTACATATGGCAGGCGTGGGCAATGCCAGGGAAGCAAAAGAATCTTGTGACGCGGTACCAGAAACGCAAGGGCGGTGAGGGCGCGAACTGGCTCATGATGAACGTTGAAGAGCTCGCTACGTTGTTTCACTTTCCGGCGGCAGATGCGCGTACGCCAGTCCTTGGATCCACAGGTGCACGCCGCGCAGAGGCACCGTCATCGTTGGATTTTGCACCGGACGGCGAGCCAGCGCTGCCAAATTGGAAAAAAATTGCGGAGGATGCAAAGGCAGAAGAACATGCGCGCCATGTGTCAGCACCAACGCTTGTGCTCCCTACACCAATGTCACCTTCCGAACATCATTTTGTTGCTCCGCACATTCCCGAGGTGGATGAAGGGGTACCTCCGAATCTTCCTGTATAGCGCGTATGCGGTACGAACATGATCACGAAAAGGATATTATCTATTTTGCGCAAACAAACTTCCGCAATGGTATGCGGAAGTTTGGGATTAAGACGGATGACCGCCGTCGGCACATGTACATGGTTGGAAAGACGGGCATGGGAAAAACGACATTGCTCGAGAACATGATTTTGGCGGATATTTACGCAGGGCACGGCTGTGCATATATCGATCCACACGGTGATACGGTCACAAAAATTCTGGATTATATTCCATCATGGCGTATCAATGACGTGGTGTATTTTAATCCTGCCGACGGTGATTTTCCGATTGCATTTAACATGCTCGAGAAGACGGAGGGCTGGGAGCAAGTGAAGGATTACAATGCAAAAGTCATGTACAGTTTGCTCTCTATTTTTAAAAAAGTATGGGAGAACGTCTGGAGTGCGCGTATGGAATACATATTGCAATACACCATTTTGGCATTGTTGGATACTCCGGGAACAACATTGCTTGGCATCAATCGCATGCTTTCTGATAAAGCATATCGGCAGGAAATCGTGCAAAATGTGAAAGATCCCATGGTTCAGGCATTTTGGCTGAAGGAATTCGCACAGTATGACGTAAAATTTGCCGCAGAAGCATCTGCACCGATTCAAAACAAAGTCGGACAGTTTTTGGCGTCCACCATGATGCGGAATATTGTTGCGCAGGCAAAATCATCGTTTAGTTTTCGGGAAGTGATGGACGGACAGAAAATCTTGCTCGTCAATTTATCTAAGGGGCAAATCGGGGAAGACGCAATGCGTATTCTGGGTGGTATGTTGATTACGAAAATTTACATGTCCGCCATGGAACGTGTGAATATTCGTGACGAAAATGAACGTCAGGATTTCTACTTGTACGTCGACGAATTTCAAAATTTTGCAACGGAATCCTTTGCGGATATTTTGTCTGAAGCGCGTAAATATCGGCTGAATCTCATTATGGCGCACCAATATATTGCGCAGCTCGATAGCCTGACGTCCACTGCAGTACGTGATGCCGTGTTCGGGAACGTGGGGAGCCTCATTACGTTCCGTATCGGTGCAAAGGACGCGGAGTTTATGGAAAGCGAGTTCATGCCACGGTTCACGCCGGAGGATTTAATCAATCTTCCGAAGTTCGGTATTTATTTAAAGCTCATGATCGACGGCGTGAGTAGCCAGCCGTTTTCTGCAAGCACGTTGCCACCAATCGCCCAGCGCACAGGAAGTGAAGCCAAGGTGATTGAACAGTCGCGTGAGCGATTTGGAGGGAATCGAAAAATGATTGAAGATCATGTGATGACGTGGAGCGGATTTGATCCGAATCTGGATGTCGGTGAAGCACTCGCAAAGGTTGCCGCGGAGAAGAAAGAAGCGAAGAAAGCTAGGTTTTCTTTTGAGTACGCGTGTTCACGATGTGGGAAGGCGTTTTCTTTGCCAGTGGAACTTGATCGGTCGCGCCCAGTGTATTGTGACGACTGCCATGCAATCATGGTGGAGGAACGAAAAAATAAAGGATCGAAATCTGGCGGGACGTCACGCACAGCGCGTCCCGGAGAAAAGCGATACCCACTTCCAAAGCCGAGCGATGGGGAACCGGTGGTGCGCCCAACGCTTGGAGAAACATCGCTCGAAACGCTTCCTTCCCGTGCTGAAACAGCGCCAACTGACCATGTCGTGCAAGAAGCCGCTTCCACAGTGGTCTCTGCTGTTTCTCCCCTCACATCTCGTCCCTCACATCTCGTCCCTCGCGTCCCTTCCGATGCCCCGAAGAAAAAACGCCGTCGAAAAAAGAAGAGCACTGGTCGTACTGATCAAGCCCTGAAAGATCGCGTGCCGGAGCCCGCAGCGAAAGATCGTGTCGCGCAAGCCATGAATTCGGGTGTGCTACCAACCCCCGTGGCTCCGGGTGAGCGCATTCACTTCGACGCGTAACTATGGAATTTCTGAAGGCTCTTGTTCTTGGAGTGATCGAAGGTATCACTGAGTTTTTGCCCATCTCGTCTACTGGCCACTTGATTCTTGCGAATCAATGGGTCGCATTTTCCGAAGATTTCACCAAAACATTCGACATCGCCATTCAGTCTGGTGCGATTCTTGCGGTCGTGGTGGTGTATTGGAAACAGCTTTGGCCGTTGAAGGGCGGAGTGATCAATCGCGCGATTCTGAAAACGTGGAGCAAAATTCTCGTCGCCGTTGTGCCTGCGCTGATTCTCGGTGCGCTGTTTGGTTCTGTGGTGAAAGAGATGCTTTTTACTCCAATCATCGTTGCGCTCGCACTTATTCTGGGCGGCATTGCTCTTATGTTTGTGGAATGGCGCCGACATTCTGAACACATCAAACGCGTAGAAAGCATCTCCTACACAACGGCACTGTGCATCGGACTCATGCAATGCCTTGCGTTGATTCCTGGTACATCGCGCTCCGCAGCGACCATTATTGGTGCGCTACTTTTAGGCGTTGCGCGGCCGGCTGCTGCAGAGTTCTCGTTTCTTCTCGCAATTCCAACGCTTGGTGCGGCGACGGTGTATGCGCTTCTGTACGAGGATGTTTCATTCGACGCATCACAAACCGGACTTCTCGTTTTGGGATCCATTGCCGCGTTTTTGTCGGCGTACCTTGTCATCCGAAAGTTCATGCAGTACATTCAGAAAAAAGATTTTCTCCCATTTGCGTATTACCGCATCGTACTCGGGCTCGTGATGCTTATTGTGGTAGTAGCCTTGTAATATGTCCGCTCCGCTCACGCGCACACCTGCGGTTTGGAAGGAATTTGCGCTTTTGGATTCCGGAAATTTCGAAAAATGTGAACGGTTTGGTGACGTCATTATGGTTCGCCCTGAACCGCAGGCTCTCTGGAAGGTCGGGGAGGATGCATGTTGGAAGAACGCGCATCTTTCGTATAAGCGGCAAGGGCGGGAGGGGGAGTGGATTGTGAATACGCCCGTGCCAGAGTCGTGGACTATTCGGTGGGAGGATTTAACATTTCGCATTCGTCCGACGTCGTTTAAACATACGGGGCTTTTTCCGGAGCAGGCTGGGAATTGGGCATGGATTCGGGAGAGCGTGAAGCCTGGAATGAAGGTTTTGAATGCATTTGGGTACACCGGAGCCGCAACGCTCGCCGCAGCAAGTGCCGGAGCGGACGTGACGCACGTAGATGCCAGCAAACCGGTGGTAACGTGGGGAAAAGAAAATGCGGACTTGTCGAACCTTGGCGAGAAGCCGATTCGGTGGATTGTGGACGACGTGCAAAAGTTTGTTGCGCGGGAAGTGCGCAGAGGGAACGTGTACGACGCGATCTTTATGGATCCGCCGGCGTTCGGGCGTGGGCCGGAAGGCGAATTGTGGCAATTCGAAGATCATCTTCCTGGACTTGTGGACGATTGCGTGAAGCTGCTCAACCGCGAACATGGACTACTTCTCGTCAACGCGTATTCCCTTGGATTCCCTGGGCTTTCAATTGAGAACATGGTTCGTGCGACATTGCCGTGGCAACATAGTGTGTCCGCGGTTGAACTGACGTTAAAGGAGTCATCATCGCGCGGCTTTGAGCTCCCAACGGGCATCGCGATCCGGTGTGGATGGTAGAGTGGAGTCTGACGCAATAGTTTAGTAGGATGCATGCATCTATGGGTGAAGAAACAGAAATCAAGAAGATTCTCGATGTCGTGCAAGCAATGCAGGAAAGTATTGGATGTATTCAGGAAAACATGGCAACGAAAGAGGATTTGAAGGGTTACGCAACTAAAGAGGATCTTCAGACATTCAAGTCCGAGATTCTTGAGCATATCGACGGGTTCGCACAACAGAACCAAAAATTTGATCACGAGCTCGTTGCAGCACAAGCAAAATTCAATCGGGTTGAGGAACGGGTAGAAGTTTTAGAATTGAAGGCAGGGATTGGGGCGCAATATGAACGATATTGTTTTAGACATTGAAACGCAAAATACGTTTGAGGAAGTCGGGGGGTACTTTACGGATAAATTAAAAGTCTCGCTCGTCGGCGTGTATTACTACGAAACAGATACGTATGAATCGTATTTGGAGCATGAGTTACCGCAGATGTTTGCGAAGCTGGAGGTTGGTGGACGGATTATTGGGTACAATTCCATCGGTTTTGATATGCCGGTGTTGAATAATTATTATGCTGGGGATTTACTAAAGCTCCCGCAGTTGGATATTCTTCAACACATCGAAAAATCTCTGGGGTATAGAATTAAGCTCGATGATGTCGCCGCGGCAACAATCGGCACCCGAAAGTCGGCGCATGGATTGCAAGCGGTTGCGTGGTGGAAAGAAGGAAAAATTCAAGAAATCCGAGAGTACTGTTTGCAAGACGTGAAAGTGACGAAAGAGGTTTATGAATTTGGACTGAAGAACGGGTACGTGCTCTATGACGACCGTTCAGGCGAGCGCCGGTTAATTCCGGTGAATTTCGTGCCAGTCGCCACAAAAGCTGCGGTGAATTTAACCATGGGTTTTTAGAACCGTTTGGGCGGTGAATTTTGGCATGAATTTCGCAAGATTGCGCGAATGTTCGCAAAGAAATGCTCATATTCCAATTGCAGAATGCGCCGTACTGAGGTAGGATAGTAAATACCTATGGCTGTTTCGCAGCACCTGATTCGCAATTTTTGTATTATTGCCCATATTGATCATGGGAAATCGACGCTGTCTGATCGGCTGCTTGAGGTTACCGGCACCGTTGATAAACGCGTCATGAAGGAACAGCTCCTTGATTCCATGGATATCGAGCGTGAACGCGGTATTACGATCAAGCTTGCTCCGGCGCGCATGCTTTGGAAGAAGGATGGCGTGGAATATACGCTGAATCTCATTGATACCCCGGGGCACATTGATTTTAACTACGAGGTAAGTCGTTCGCTTGCTGCGGTGAACGGAGCAATCTTGCTTGTTGATGCCACGCAGGGGGTTCAGGCACAGACGATCGCGAATTTATATCTTGCCGTAGAAGAAAATCTGCAGATTATTCCGGTGTTAAATAAAATCGACTTGCCCGCCGCAGATGTGCCAGCGCGCACAGCGGAATTAGTAAAACTGCTTGGGTGTACGCCGGAAGATGTTCTTGCGGTTTCTGGGAAGACTGGCGAAGGGGTTCAGGCATTGCTCGATGTCGTTGTCGAGAAGATCCCGTCGCCTGAAGGACATGTATCGGCTCCTCCGCGTGCCGTCATTTTCGATTCTGCATACGATGATTATAAAGGCGTGATTGCGTATGTGCGCGTGATGGACGGCGCATTTCAGAAGCGCGAAAAGATTCACATGCTTGCAACGGGAGCTGAAGGTGAATTGCTTGAGCTTGGTGCGCTTGCGCCAAAGTTTTCTCCGCGCGATGAGCTAGAAACCGGGCAGATTGGTTACATGGTAACGGGGTTGAAAGATATCCGCGCATGCAGAGTCGGCGATACAATGACGACATTGCCCGTGATCACATCAGTCGAAGCGCTGCCGGGATATCGGGACGTTCGGCCGATGGTATTCGCTGGGGTATTTCCTGCCCAAGGCGATGAGTATGGTGCACTCCGTGACGCAATGGATCGGTTAAAATTAAATGACGCCGCGCTTGTGTTTGAGCCGGAACATTCCCCTGCATTGGGCTACGGATTCCGTTGTGGTTTTCTTGGCATGTTACATTTAGAAATCCTGAAAGAGCGGTTGAGTCGTGAATTTACAATCGATCTCGTCGTGACATTGCCGAGCGTGGCATACCATGTGTACAACACCGGTAAGCCAGAGTATGCCGTGGTGAAGAGTGCACTAGATCTTCCAGACCCGAGTGTGATTGATCGTATCGACGAACCGTGGGCGCGCGTGGATATGATTACACCGACGGAGTTTATTGGAAACGTCATGACACTGGCGCAAGAACGACGGGGCATTTACGTGAATACGGACTACCTGTCAGAGGGCCGTGCGGTGCTGCACTATGAACTGCCACTCTCTGCGATTATTGTAGATTTTAACGATAAATTAAAAGGCGCGACAAGTGGATACGCTTCTATGAGTTACGAAGTGTTTACGTATCGTGAAGCTGATGTTGTAAAATTGGATATTCTTGTTGCCGATGATGCGGTGGATGCATTTGCGATGCTTGTGTATCGCAACGAAGCAGAGCGTGTGGGTCGGCGGGTTCTTGAAGTCTTGAAAGAGAGCATTCCACAGCAGCAGTTTGTGATTAAATTGCAAGCAGCAATCGGGGGAAAGATTGTTGCGAGTGAACGTATTTCGGCGATGCGAAAAGATGTGACGGCCGGACTATATGGTGGCGACGCAACGCGTAAGCTCAAATTATTGGAGAAACAAAAGAAAGGAAAGAAAAAGATGTTACGTATGGGTGCGGGGAGTGTGGAAATTCCCAGCGAGGCATACATGAGAGTTTTGAAGCGCTAGGCATGGATAAAAGGCAATTCACATCATTTTATCATGCGAATGTGAAGCGGATTTACCGTTATGTGTATTTTCGCGTTGGACAAAATCGGGATGTTGCAGAGGATGTGACCTCGGAAATTTTTATGAAGGCGCTCGAGCATTTTGAAGAGTACGACCCCAAGATCTCTGTATCCGCCTGGATTTATCGCATTGCGCAGAATACGGTTCTCAACCATTGGCGTGATAGGAAAGTGACGGTTGATGTAGATCATGCGGCGATTGAAGCCGAAATCGGTGGAGTTGATCATCGGGGGAGGATGAATGAAGCATTGGATATTGCGTCATTATTGAGTAAACTCACTCCAGAAGAGCGCGAACTTGTAACGTTGAAGTACCTTTCTGGGTATAAATATGCAACAATGGCAGAGCTCTTGGGGAAGTCCGCAGATGCCGTGAAAGTCGCCACGCATCGCGCTATGCAGAAATTAAAAGCTCTATGTTCTCGCTTCTCGTAAAACTTTGGAATGCACGACGCGACGCCTTACCGTCGCGGGCGTTTCGTTTGCGTTTATGGCAGACGTTGGAAGCTGCATTACCCCCGGACGCACGGCAGGAACATCATGCATTTGCCTTTCGTCGCGCAGCGGTGGGATTAGCGATCATGCTTCCGGTTATTTTTTTCGGAACAAGTGTGTACGCGTACGCCAGTCCCTCGGTTACAGAGGGGAATGTATTTTACCCAATGAAGCGTGGTATTGAGACGTTCCAACTCCGTATGTTGCATAAGACGGAAGATGTGGCGACGTACCGTTTAAAGCTGTACGATCGCAGATTGGACGAAGCGGAGCGATTACTTGAATCTCGCGATGCGATGATTCACACGCTGAATGCCGCGGTTGAAGAAAACGAAACACTAGAATTGTGGAGTGAGCTCGAAGAAACCCATCCAGAAATGCGCGAACATTTGCAAAGAAATCAGGAGCGTTACGAAATGGTACGCATGCGGGTATACATGAATGAACCCATTGGAGATTCTCCATTGCGGACCCCATCTTTCATGATCCGAAAGATGCAGAACTAATTCTTCACTCATGATTCGTATGAAGAAGTCACTGCTATTAAAGACCGGCGTTCTTGGTGCGGCATCTGCGTTGGTACTTGGCGCGGCAGTTGTGCCATTCATATCGTTCGCCTCTGAAGTATCGAATACCACCGAATCGCATGTACGGTTACAGCGAGGGGGAGCTGGTATGCGCGGCGCACATGGTCTTGTGACGGCAATTGACGACGCAGGTGATGGAACGGGAACCATAACGCTGACGTCGGTTATTCCAAAGCGTCCAGAATCTGCACCGGTACCAGACGAGAATATTGCGGAGAAAATTAAAGAGAATATCGAAGCGTTTTTTGAGGCACATCCGGAAGCCCCGCAGCCTGGTGAGAGTTTCGTTATCACATACGATAACGAAACGCGGTTCTTTATTGGTGGTGAGGAATCATCTGTATCAGCAGTGACCGTGGGTATGACTGTTCACGTTGCTGGTATGACGACAAACTCGGATCATGCGGTACGAGCAGTGTCGGATGCTCCACGACCGCTGCGTGATGCAGACGGCCGGTTCCGTTTACGTGGCGTTCTTGGTGAGGTATTGAGTGTCGACACAGAGGCGAATACTGTCACGATCAGTTTGCCCGACGAAAGTGACGGCGCCTTTGTTGTCGGTGCGGATGTACGAGTTGGAAACATGGCACAGGCACACGAGTAGAGAAATCGTTTAAGGTATCGTGAAAAACACACCGAGCTGCCCCGTGAAGGGCAGCTCGCGTTCGTGTCACGGTTTCCTGCGGGCGGAGGGGTTGTCGACGACAAGCTCGAGATGCCGCCGGGCGGTCGTCTGCGGTGGCGGTGCATGTGCCACATGAGCACCGTCAGCTCGAGATGCTTCATTCCTCTCCCTCACCCTCGTCATATGTCGCGTTGAGCTCTTCGAGGAACCGTTTGATGATTTGTTGGACAAGGTCATCGTCGTCCAGTCTCACCTGTCGGAACTCGAGAGGGCTCTCGCCTAGGACTTCCAGGAGCAGCACCAGGTGCTCTCCCGGCCGTGGGTTGGCAATGCCGATCTGGTAGAAGTCTTCATTCTCCAGATCACCATTCCAAACGCTCACGGTTCCCGCCACCGTGAACTCGATGGTGCGGCCATCTGCCATCGCTGCCGTCAACGTCTCAGCATCGAGGCTCGTCTGTGTGACAGTCTCCGGTTCTGCCGTCACGATGTCCCCGTGGATCATATACAGGGCCATGGTGGTCTCGCTCATGAGACGAGTTGCAACCATGTCATCCTCAATCTCGGTCATGCGCCCATCGTCCAGATTCACCCACATGGCGAACAGCTCGTGATTGAGCGGGTTGAATCCGTCGGCTTGGAGGTCGTGATTTCCCTCGATCACGATCGCCGCAGGGAACTGACAATCGATGACCATTGTGACGATAGCTGTATATTTGATTTCTGACGCGCTTTGGTCGCTCATTGCTGCTCCATAGGGTGTTTGGCTGAAGAATTTAGCCATATTTTTTGAGAAATTGCAACATCATCCCCAGCATGCGGTGACGAAATTCGAGATGATTGCTACCCTATTTCCATGAAGATTCATGGAAAATTCATGCAGAAGTTTTGGGCGATTGTGGCATTATTGGTTATGGTCTCCATGATGGCGAGTATGACGATGTTTGGATACTAACATGGCATCCGAGTGGAATATTGCGCCGCGTGCGCACAACGATCTCGTCGCGCAAATCCTGGAAAATCGCGGGATTGATCCTTCATTGCGAGATGATTTTTTGCATCCTGACTGGGAAACGGGTACGTTTTCTCCATTTGCATTTACGAACATGCAGGAAGCAGTTACCACGATGTTCGGTGCATTGGAGCGAGGCGATGCAATCGTGATTCATGGCGATTACGATGCAGATGGCGTTTCGGGCTCGGCACTCCTCTTCGGTGCGCTGAGGGATATCGCTGAGCGTTTGCGCTACACGTTGGATGTGGAAGTATTTTTGCCTGATCGGGAAAAAGATGGGTACGGCATTGCCATGCACACGATTGAACGGTGTATTTCAGAAGGGAAAACAATGATGGTTACAGTGGACTGCGGGATTGCAAACGGCTTGGAGCTCGATCGGGCGCATGAAGCGGGTATGGCGGTGGTGGTGTGTGATCATCATCAGCTTGGGGTGCATTTCCCAAACCACGCTATCATTTTGCATCCACTTGCTCCCGGCGAAACATATCCAAACAAAACATTGTGCGGAACAGGTGTGGCGTTTAAGTTCGCTTCCGCTCTCATCATCGAGGCGCGAAAACGTGGCGCAGATTTTCCGGAGGGATACGAAAAATGGATGCTTGATCTCGTCGCCATTGCAACAGTGACGGACGTGATGCCGTTGATTGGTGAAAATCGTGTGCTTGAGTATTTTGGGTTGAAGGTGCTGAATAAAACACGTCGTCCTGGCATTCGTGCCATTCTTGCTGCGTCTGGCACGGAGCTCGGGACCATCGATACGCAGGTGATTGGGTTTCGACTTGGGCCACGATTGAATGCGGCCGGGCGATTAGCGAGCGCAGCGATTGCATTTCATGCTCTTGTTGCGGAAACGCCAGAAG
The DNA here is from genome assembly GCA_964394565.1 of uncultured Gammaproteobacteria bacterium. GTDB lineage: Bacteria > Patescibacteriota > Patescibacteriia > UBA9934 > UBA9934 > CAIKHN01. The sequence goes on along the minus strand of CAYMYA010000011.1, from coordinate 4,112 downwards.
AAGCAGACGTTGCGGCAGCGGCATTAGAACAATTGAATCGGGAACGGCAGAATATTTTCAAAACATCGTATAAGGAGGCCGTGGTGATTGCGAAGGGCATGGTTGACGAACATCAGGTGCTTGTGGTGTCGAGTGAGGAGTGGTTACCGGGAATTGTTGGGTTGATTGCCGGGCGATTGGTGAACGATTTTGGCCGCCCGGCATTTGCGCTGACGAAAATTGAGGGGAAGTATGTGGGGAGTGGGCGTACAGCCGGTGGCTTACATTTGGTGGAAGCAATGAATGCGTGCGGCGATATTTTTTTGCGGAAAGGTGGGCACCCGCAAGCATGCGGGTTGACGATCGAAACGATCGCGCATATTGAGGAGTTTCGTGTGCGGGTCAATGCATTTGCGCGTGAGAAGTTTGGTGCGCAAGGGGTTTCCGCGACGCTGAATATCGATGCTGTCGTCGCGCCGTCGTCCCTCACGCTCGATGTGATAACAGAGCTTGATGCTTGCGCGCCATTTGGTGAGGGGAATCGGCCGCCGATATTTGCCGCGATGGGTGTGACCGTTATGGCGACGGAAACGATGGGTGCCACGGGTGGGCATTTGCGCATGACGGTGGTAGATGACACGCAAATGATTTGTAAGTTTGTCGGGTTCGGCTTGGGGGAGCGTGTGGGCGAATTCCCCATGGGCACGCGCGTAGATATTGCCTTTGCACCTGGAATAAACGTGTGGAATGGGCGCCGGGAGGTTCAGTATAGAATTGAAGATATTCATGTATGCGCATCGTAAGAATGTACGCCGACGGGGGATCGCGAGGAAACCCGGGGCCAGCTGCCGGAGCCGCCGTGCTTTTTGCGTTGCATGCAGACGGTACTGAGGGGGAGCGTGTGGTTGACGCGGCGAAGTACATCGGCATCGATACGAATAACCAGGCGGAATACACCGGGATTATTATTGGATTGCAGAAAGCACTGGAACTCGGCTACGACGCCGTCGATGTGCGGCTCGATTCCGAACTTGCTGTGAAGCAACTCAACGGGCAGTACAAAGTGAAACACCCAGAAATCGCGAAACGATTTTTAGAAGTTTATAATCTTCGTGCACAATTCCGTTCCGTTCGTTTTACCCACGTTTTTCGCGAGCAAAACGTCGCTGCTGACGCCCTCGTGAACGCCACGTTAGATGCACAGTACATAAATCGGTAGGACGCTCTGGTATACTCTTGGCATATGCCCCTTTTTGGATCGAAGAACGAAGCGCCGTCAACCGGCTTGTTGGGTGTTGATATTGGCACGAGCGGCATGAAGGTCGTGGAGCTCATGCCGGAAGACGGCAAAGTTCGACTGGTGACATACGGGTATGCGGACATTGCTCCGGACAAAGACGCCGGCGTTTTTTCTGTGGACGATCCGAACCGCATTGCTCAAATTCTGCGGCAGATTATGAAAGAAAGTGGGATGAAAGCAACGCGTGCTGTTGCGGCGCTTCCAGCGTCTAGTGTGTTTCATGCAATCATCAGCATCCCCACGCCGAAAACGGCAAAGGAGGATATTCGTGCCGTTGTGGAGGCACAAACAGCGAAAGTATTACCGCTCCCGATTGCAGAAATGATTATCGATTCGCATATTATCGACAAGGATGCGTTACCAAAGGAACACGATGAGAAAACGGATGCCGTTCCGGATGGTCAGCAACCCGTCGCGCAGAAAACCGTTCGTGTGCAGGTGACGGCTGCACCGAAAGCGCTTGTGGAGAAATATATTGCGGTGTTTCGTGCGGCAAAAATTGAATTGATTTCTTTGGAAACTGAAGTGTTCGCGTTGATGCGTGCGCTCATTGGCCGAGACAGCGCAAAAACCATGATTGTCGACGTGGGTGGGGAGCGAACAAATATTGTGATTGCTGAACGTAATGTTCCGTATATAACTCGCGGGATTAAATCCGGTGGAAACGCAGTGACTGCTGCGTTTGCGAGTGCGATGGGTATCGGCCTTGCAGATGCAGAAGGGATGAAAAAGGATATCGTACTTGGCGAAGGGAACGTGATGCCGCCGGTGCTCGCAAACGCAATAAAGCCGCTGTTGCATGAATCGAAATATGCACTCGACATGAACATGCAGGATGATACTGGGGGGGCGCCGAAGGTGGTGAATAAAGTGATTTTGACGGGGGGGTCTGCACAATTAGCCGGGCTTGATGCCGCAATGACGAGCGCGTTGAATGTTAATGTGTATGTTGGCGATCCATGGGCTCGTATTGCAACGCCGCCGGCTTCACGAGCGATGCTTGATGAAGTTGGGAGTCGCTTTGCTGTTGCCATCGGGCTCGCGATGCGCGTAGTTCCTGAAAAGGAAAAGTAATATGACATCGACGCGTCCAACTATAGTATGTATTACGACGCATCCACTTCTGCGAAATCTCGTGGAACGTCACGGGGAACATTTTGCAAATATTGTGTGTTTCCCAGATGTTGCAGAATTTGAGCGGCGCATGATTCGCCTAAGGCCTGCTGCGCTACTTCTCGATGAAGAATCTGTTCCCACGATGATTGATGACGTGACTCGTCTCCGAAAACATCCGGTACTATCGTCGACACGCATCGTAACGATTTCTGAACGCTTGACGCATGAACAGCGTCTTAAGCTGCTTGATGCTGGTACGGATGATATACTCCTCACAACACATCATACGCCGCGCGACATTATGGCGCGACTTCAAACGCTATTATGAATAGAACCGGAGAAATACTTATCATGGGTGCAGTAATTGGGGTGATTGGTGTTGTATCTGGGTACGCGGTACTTTCCGCTCGCGCGCATACGCGTGACATCACGCGTTTGGCAAATGTTCGAGAGTTGCAAATGGCATTTGAATTGTATTTTCAGGGACATAGTTCGTACCCACTCGCCACGGAGCCTGTAGCGCTTGGTCAGGCGCTTACTGCATGTTTGTCGCAGGAAGGGTTTTCTGGCCCGTGCCCAACAAACGGCCCGACCCCATATCTTGAACTGGTGACGGCACCGCCAAAAGCAGGGCTTGGGGGAGATGTTTCATGCGGGGGAGTTTCGGACGTGTATTGCTACAGCGGATCAGAGGAAGCGTTCCGCATTGAATTTGAGCTAGAAGGCGGGAATGCGATGTTGGGCGTTGCCTCTGGGGTGAACTGCTTAACACAGGACGGGTTCGCGGTAGGCGCGTGCCCGGCATTGTAGAATTATGCTTCTCCCACTTTTTATTGCACTCATCATTGGCCTTCTTTCTGGCGCATTCGTGAATACGTTTTTGTTGCGCACGCCGGACGGATTGCGATTTACTGCCGGAACACGCAAATGCGTGACGTGCGCTCGGCCGATGCATGTCAAAGATCACATGCCGCTGGTGAGTTATGTTGTGCTGCAGGCAAAATGCCGGGCATGTAAAAGCGTCATTCCGTGGCAGTACCCAGCATTGGAAATTGCCATGGGACTGTTGTTCGTGGGATTTGCGTGGCAAATACTTTCTGGTGACGTGAGCATTCCGCCATTTGCACGAGATTCCTCTGATGCGATGGCTCTGTTTATTCGCAATGGCCTGCTGACCATGTTGTTGCTGCCAATTTTTATGTTTGATTGGCGAGCGAGTATTATTCCCGATCGTCTTTCCATTCCTGCAATGATTGTTGCGATTGCACTGAATGCGGCCATGGGAGTCGATCCAATGGTGATGGCGTTTGGCGGCATTGCCCTTGGCGCGTTTTTTGCGCTGCAATACCTTGTTTCTCGGGGAACGTGGGTGGGCGGGGGAGACATCCGGCTCGCGATGGTGATTGGGTTTTTGCTTGGCCCAGAACTTGGCGTCCTCGCGTTACTCTTTGCATATGCACTTGGCGCACTCGTGGGCATCTATTTACTCTATTATCGTCGACGAGACCTGCGAAGCCACGTGCCCTTTGGTACCTTCATGGTGCTCGGCACCTACCTCTCCCTCTTCCTTGGCACCCGCTGCATTGACTGGTACCTAGGGCTTTTGGGGTAGAATTTTCATTATTTTTGCTTTACTTCCACTCGCAACCCCGGCCGTAAGGCCGGGGGCAGCCAAACAGCTGTTCCGACGAGCCCTTGAACAAGGTAGGATGCTGGT
>CAYMYA010000010.1:0-33524 GCA_964394565.1 uncultured Gammaproteobacteria bacterium | reverse complement strand
GCTCAGCTGGTTAGAGCGCTGTCCTCACACGACAGAGGTCGGTGGTTCGAACCCACCAACATCCACCAAAAAACCTCCATATTCTGGAGGTTTTTTGATTCGTTCGTTGCCGAATTCCCATTTACGGTATACTCTTACCGGGTTCACTTTCGTCTGGTTTTGTATGCACAATGACGAAGCTTCCGTTGATTTTCTTCAACAATCATCTCCCATGCCCTCTGAGCGTCAGGCTCGGGCACGGATTAGTTCGGTGACCAAGGCGCTGAGTGTCGGGGCGGTGCTGTTTATTGTTGTTGCAGCCTTTGCGAGTACAAAAATTTCCCGGACGACCGCCGAGGATCCGCAGGCTGCAAGCGGATTTTCACTCTTTTCATCGCTGCGCCGCCTCGTGGTTGCGCCAGATAAGTCGTTAAATGGGGAAGATGGTGACCGGATTAATGTGTTGCTTCTTGGGGTTGGTGGTGAAGGGCACGAAGGCCCAGAGCTGACGGATACAATGATTTTTGCAAGTTATAAGCCTTCCACAAGCGATGTGGGCATGATTTCTATTCCGCGTGATTTAACGGTAGAAATTCCTGGATACGGATACCGGAAAATTAATGCCGTGAATGCGCTCGCGGAAATGGAGAACGACGGTTCTGGCCTTGATGCAGCTGCGGGCACAATTGAAACCATTTTTGGTCAGCGTGTGGATTACACCATTAAAGTCGATTTTGGCGGTTTTGAAGACATTATCAACGACTTGGGCGGGATCGATGTGTACGTTGATCAATCGTTCGAGGATGCGACGTATCCCGTTGACGATGGTGAGGGGAACGTAAAGACGGTGGCATTTGTGGAGGGGTGGGCGCACATGGATGGTGCAACGGCATTACAGTTTGCGCGGTCACGTCACGGAAATAATGGTGAGGGTTCAGATTTTGCGCGTGCAGCACGGCAGCAAAAAATGCTTCTCGCAGTAAAAGATCGCGCGCTTTCGTTGAATGTATTATTAAATCCCGCGAAACTCAATGCCGTGATTTCTACAATTCGGAAAAATGTCGACACAAACATGTCGTTGTGGGAAATGATGAAACTTGCGGAATACATTCCAACGATTGACCGAACGGCGCTCGTGATGCGTGTGTTAGATACTGCTCCTGGGAGTCCGCTGTATTCCACCATGATTAATAATGCGTACGTGATTTTGCCACGTCATGAAGATTGGAGCGACTTGAAGCTCATTGCGAAGAATATCTTTGACGATGCGCCAATTGCGACTTCGCAAGAGGCAGCATTGCCAGATAAGCCAACAAGTAGCGATGGTGTACGGATTGAAATTCAAAATGGTACGCCGACAACTGGATTAGCGGCGCGTACTGCGGAACTGTTAGCGAGCTCCGGTTTTACGATCGCGCTCGTGAGTAATGCCGCAGAGCGCGACTATCAGAAGACGATGATTTTCGATTACACCAATGGAAAAAAGGCGGAGGAGCTTGCATCCCTTCAGGAATATCTAGACGCCGACGTGATGATGACGCCGCAAGGGTATTTGTCTTCCGATGCCGTAGTACCAGATGGGCTTGGGACTGCGCCAGCAAGTACTGCTGAGGACATCGATTTCCTCATCATTATTGGTGAGAATGGTACTGATCTTGTGTTAAAGTAGCGTGAATATATGGTGAAGTCCCCGAAAATCGCGCTGATTGGGCGAACGAACGTTGGCAAATCTTCTTTGTTTAATCGAATGGTTGAGGAGCAAAAGTCCTTAGTGAGTACGGTTGCAGGAACAACGCGTGATCGTTTTGAGGCGGATTGTATTTGGCGTGCGCAAGTGATGCGCTTGGTGGATACTGGTGGATTAAACGTCAACCGTGCAGATGAAATTGAGCAGAATATTGTTGAGCAAGCGAATATTGCGATCGACGAGTCTGACATCATCTTTTTTGTTGTCGACATGACCGTTGGACCAACGCCGGACGATCGTGACATTGCGAAATTGTTGTTTGCAAAAAAGAAGCCCGTTATCGTGCTTGGCAATAAAGCAGATACTGCATCGTTGCGTGCGCGGGTGGATGGTGATGATTGGCGTTCGTGGCCGCTGCCGCGCCCGCTTCCGGTTTCTGCGAAGCAAGGGACGGGAGTCGGGGATGTGCTGGATGCCGTGCGCGAGAAGTTAATTGAAGTCGGAAAACCGCCGCAGGATATTGTGAACATTGCGACGATGCGTGTTGCAGTGCTTGGCGAACCGAATGTTGGGAAATCTACACTGTTGAACGCGCTCATTGGTGCAAAACGATTCATTACGGCAGACATGGCGCACACTACGCGCGAACCAAACGACGCTCCTTTTGAGCACAACGGAAAGCATTATGTGTTTATCGATACCGCCGGCGTGAGAAAGATGTCGAGCATCCGCAATGCTGGTGCGCATTTGGAATTACAGGGTGTTCAGCGTACGCTCGACATTTTGGAACGAACAGATGTTGCCTTATTTGTGTTAGATGTTCAGAAAGGTATCACCGCGCAAGATAAGCATCTGGCTGGCGTGCTTGCGGAAGCGGGCGTGAGTGTGATTATTGTTGCGAACAAGTGGGATTTGGTGGAAAATAAAACGCCGACGATGATCAACCAAGTAGAAAAATATATTGGGAGCTTGTTGCCGCACTTGAAATACGCGCCGATTGTCTTCGTGTCTGCACTCTCGGGATTGCGCACAAAAACATTGTTCGACGCGATCGATAGCGTGTTTTCTGCCCGGTTTATTCACTTGCCAGACGCGGAAACAAAAGCGTTTATTTCCCGCGTCATCATCAAGCACCGCCCAAGCCGCGGCAAAGGCGTGAAGCACCCACGGATTATTTCGTTCTTCCAGTGCGCAACCAATCCGCCAACGTTTATGTTGAAGGTGAACTTGTCCAGAAAAGATTCGCTCGCGGATTCCTATTTGCGGTTTATTGAGAATGTTCTTCGCGATGAATATACGTTTAAGGGCACGCCGATTCGTATTCGGGTGCAGGCGAGCCGAAAGTCACACACGACGTATGGAGACTAACACGCGCATGATTGTTGGGCTTGGGAATCCGGGTAAGGAATATGAACGCACGCGGCACAATGCGGGGTTTATGGTGGTGGATGCGTTCGCAAAAATGCACGGCATGACGTGGAAGCACGAAGCGGGGTTACGATCGATGATTGCGGAGGGGCACGTTGACGGGGTAAAGATCCTTCTCGTGAAGCCGACGACGTACATGAATGCATCGGGGGAGGCAGTGCGCATGGTGATGGAACGATTTCATGTACTGACACCATTGATTGTTGTTGTTTCGGACGACGTCGATTTGCCGCTTGGTTCTATGCGATACCGAACCGAAGGAGGTTCAGGAGGACATAACGGGTTAAAATCACTCATCGCGTGTTTGGGCACTCAGGCATTTGCGCGCCTTAAAATTGGTGTTGGCGCACCATCAGAACATGTTGCACTCGAAAATTACGTGTTAGGCAAATTTGTGAAAGAGGAACACGGCGTGATTGATCGCGTCGTGGTGAAGGCGCTTGAAATTCTCAATATGCGCGCGGGAGTACAGGAAACAACCTGGACGGTATGATGGCAGCATAAACTTGCGGGGTATACTTTTTTTTGATATGCTTTCCGCGATTTCAGAAGGCAAGGATGGAAAATCTGCTACGTTTGGTCAGATGCAAGGCGCAGCGAGGACGGTCGTCAAGACGTACTTCACGGTACGTCGTCGACCACCCGGAGCGCCGTAGCTGGCCAAACTTGGGCAGATTTTCCCTGGCTGGGTAGCTCAGTTGGTAGAGCACAGGACTCATAAGCCTGTTGTCGCGGGTTCGATCCCCGCCCCAGCTACCAAAAAACTCCGTACATCGGAGTTTTTTGTTTGTCGTCGCTCCCTTTTTCGATTGGGGAATGTGTGCTATTCTAGAATTCAACTATGGTATTTTCTCGAAAACAGAGCACGGATGAGCCACATAAGTTTCTACAATGGTTTGGCCCAACATTGGGAGCTGTTGCGCTCTTCGTTGCAGAAATTGTGCAGATTGCAGTATTAGCGCTTGCCATTATTTTGCCAGTGCGCTATTTCCTCGTTCAACCGTTTGTGGTGAAGGGTGCTTCCATGGAACCAAACTTTTACGATAGCGAATACCTCATCATCGACGAATTAACGTTTCGTTTTCGTCAGCCAGAACGCGGAGAGATTGTGGTATTTCGTCCGCCGCAGCATGAAGACCAGTATTACATCAAACGTGTGATTGGTTTGCCTGGCGAAACGGTGGAAATTCGGAACGGCGTTGTCACGATGTATAACGACGAATATCCGAACGGATTTACGCTTGAGGAATCCTATATTTCTGAGGTGACCGAGGGGCGGGACCGACGCACACTCGGAGCAGATGAATATTATCTTTTGGGCGATAATCGTGATGCGAGCTTAGACTCTCGGTATTTTGGTGCGGTGAATATCAGTGAATTTATTGGTCGGGTGTGGGTTCGGGGCTTGCCGTTAGATCGGGTGTCGACATTTGATATTCCCACGTATTTAGAGTAAGCTCGGACTTCCATATTTATAGATTATGCCAACCGAAAAGCCGTCAGTTGTTGAGACAAAGAAGAAATCGAAGTCACCAGAAACGCTGCGCGGGTTCCGCGACATTTTGCCAGACGAACAGTCTGCATGGGACAAGATTGAATATCTCGCACGTTCCATGGCGCGAACGTATGGTTTTGGGCGTATTCGTATGCCGGTACTTGAAACAACGACGCTTTTTGAACGATCGGTTGGGAAGGATACGGATATCGTTGAAAAAGAAATGTTTACGTTTGTGGATCAAGGTGGCGTGAAAATGACGCTTCGTCCAGAGGGCACAGCACAGGTGGCTCGTGCATATATTGAGCACGGCATGGTGAACCAATCGCAGCCGGTGAAAATGTGGTATTTCGAGCCATTTTTCCGTCATGAGCGCCCACAGGCTGGCCGGTACCGTCAGTTTTGGCAGTGGGGATTAGAGGCAATTGGTTCGGATGATCCTGTTGTGGATGCGCAAATTATTCTTATGGCACAGCGTTTCTGTAGGGATCTTGGACTGGATGTTGTGGTTCAGATGAATTCCCTTGGTACGCCACAATCGCGCAAGGCTTACGTTGCAGAATTAGTGAAGTATTTTAAGCAGTATAAGAAAAAACTTTCGGAAACAGATCAAAAGCGGTTGGTGAAAAATCCGCTTCGATTGCTTGATTCAAAAGAGCCGGGCATGGAGGAATTGAAAGCTGGCGCACCGCAGATTTTCGATTATCTTGACGAAGTTTCAAAGACGCACTTCATGAAGGTGCTCGAATATTTGGACGAAACGGAAGTTCCGTATACGTTAAATCCGTGTTTGGTTCGTGGCCTGGATTATTACACCAAAACCACGTTTGAGCTGACGCTTGCGAATGCCTCAACGCCAGAGCTTGAAGGGTTGGCGCTTGGTGGCGGTGGACGATACGATGGGTTAATCCCGATGCTGGGTGGCCGTGAGGGCACGAGCGCGATGGGTGCGGCACTCGGGGTGGAGCGGTTGGTGATGGCCATGAAAGCCGCGAATTCCGTGCCGCCGCGCCGAGCAAAGGTTGACGTATTCTTCTGTCAGCTTGGTGAAGCAGCACGCCGTAAGGGTTTGGCTGTGTATGAGAAGTTCCGTGAAGGGCGCATTGCGGTGGGGGAGGCGTTCGGGAAAGGAACCCTTAAGGCTCAGCTCGAAATTGCAGATAAGCTGAAGGCGCCAATTGCGGTGATTCTTGGGCAGAAGGAAGTGCTGGACGGCACGATTATCATCCGCGATATGGAATCCGGTGCCCAGGAAATTGTCGACGTAGAGAAAGTGGTGGGGATCATTAGTAAGCGCTTGAATATTCCAGAGGACGAAATGTAAAGGGAGTTAAAAACAAAACATGGCTAATACTAGCCATGTTTTGTTTTTAGTGTCTTGACGCATCTCTCCTATTTTGTTACGGTTCGCCGTCCTGCACTGGGTCGATATTTGCGCGAATACTCCTATTTTTGCAAGTATCGGCCCAGAGCAGCGCGGAACTGTCCGCATGACTGGATCACCGAGCGACGTGCTGCCACATCGGTAGTATTTCGCGCGTCCCACCGCCACCACCCGGTGGCTCATGGAGCCTACACATGACCCGCATCTCCGGAGCCTTCGGGCTCCTGTCCCTCTTCCTCGCCTCCTCCTGCGCCACCCCCACCGTCGGCGACACCTACCCCGTGGACAGCATCGACGGTGCGGTGGCCAAGTCCATGGACCCCGGCGACACCATCGAGGACTGCGTCGCCGAGACCGCGACCTTCGACACCGGCGACAGCGAGCTGGCCGTGGCCTGGTGCCCGGACTACGACCTGGACAGCTACATCGGCGCGGACGCGTCGGACCCCTTCTTCACGGGGTGCCTCTGCCTCGTGCTCGTGGAGGGCTCCATCCCCGACGGCTGGCTCAACGTCGCCGCGACCTCGGACATCACCGAGGACTGCGACGACGAGGACTCCGACGTCACCTACGCCGACACCGACGGCTACCGCGACACCGACGGCGACGGCTACGGCGACTCCGACTCGATGGCGCTCGTCTGCGACATCGACGGCTACGTCACCGTGGGCGGCGACTGCGACGACGGCGACAGCGCCATCAACCCCGCCGCCGCCGAGGTCTGCGACGACGTCGACAACAACTGCGACGGCGCCATCGACGACGCGGACGACGACCTCGAGGGCGGCAACGTCTACTACGAGGACAACGACGGCGACACCTACGGCGACAGCGCCGACGCCGTCATCGCCTGCGAGCAGCCCGAGGGCTGGGTCGAGGACAACACAGACTGCGACGACGGGGACAGCACGAGCAACCCCGACGCCACCGAGATCTGCGACGACGTCGACAACGACTGCGACGGGCTGCACAACGACGAGGACGACAGCCTCCTCATCGTCACCGGCACCCAGTCCTGGCCCGACGCCGACGCCGACGGCTACGGCAGCGACGAGGCCGACGCCACCTGGTCGTGCGACATCCCCTCGGGGAGCGTCGACAACAACGGCGACTGCGACGACGGGGACAACGGCATCAACCCCGGCGCCGAGGACATCCTCGACGACGGCATCGACCAGGACTGCAGCGGCGCCGACGGCACCAGCGACACCGACACCGACGTCGATGGTGACGGCTACACCAACGAGGCCTCCGGCGGCAACGACTGCGACGACACCAACGCGGCCGTCAACCCGGGCGCCACCGAGGTCAGCCTCGACGGCGTGGACAACAACTGCGACGGCATGGCGAACTCCGACGATCTCATCGAGGTCTGCGGCGACCCCATCGACGAGCTGCTGCTCTACACCTGGCAGCTCTGGCTCCGGCCGGAGGGCGAGTCGGACTGGGACATCGTCGCCGAGGGCATGGACGAGCTGTGCGCCGAGGTCAGCCTCGATGACGGCGTCAGCCTGTTCGTGCAGGGACCCTTCGACCGTGACGGCGACGGCACCTTCGACGAGGACTACGTCGACGCCACCACCGGCGACGGCGTCTGGCTCTACCAGGGTGACTCCACCGTCCACGCCAACGGCTTCACGGCCAACGGCGTGATCATCCCCATGACGACCTACGACTGGGGGGACTCGATCGACGGCCTCTGGATCGTCGACCTCATGTGACAAACGGCAGCGTTCGCAGCGCTGCCAGCGACACGACGGCCGCGGCTTCCTTCGGGGAGCCGCGGCCGCACTGCTTCTTGCGACGTTTTTAAAACTCTGTTATCATCCTCCCCATCTCTGAGAGGAGTGAAAAACTATGTCTGATATTGAAGTAAAACGAAAAAAGGGAGAGAGCTTTGAAGCGGTGTTCCGCCGGTTCAGCCGACGCTTGCAACAGAGCGGAAAAGCCCTGGATGTGCGTGCTGGCCGGTACTTTGCCAAGGCGCCAAAGCCAAACAAAGTAAAAGCAAGTAAAATTCGCAGTTTAGAGAAAGGTGAAAAGCGTGAATATCTTCTGAAAACAGGTAAACTGAAAGAAGAAGATTTGCGTAAGCCCACCCGTCGATAAATACAAAAGTCCCCTGGTAGGCCAGGGGACTTTTGTTTACACTGTTGGTATATGACTCTCTACGAACAGATCCGTGAGGACATGAAAGCGGCAATGAAGAACAAGGACAGCAAAACGCTCGATACGGTGCGTATGCTTGTGGCGTCTTTGAAAAACAAGATGATCGACCTTGGGAAGGAGTTGGATGACGCGGATGTGATGACGACCATTAAGAGCGACGTGAAAAGGCTCAAGGACGGGCTTGATTCTTTTGTTTCTGCGGCGCGTGAAGACTTAGCTGCCGCAGCGCGTGAAGAAATTGCAATTTTGGAAAAGTATTTGCCCGCCCAAATGAACGATGAAGAGTTGGAGAAGAAGGTTCGCGCGAAGCTTGCCGATCTCGGAATCACGGACATGGCCTCTGTCGGCAAGGCGATGGGTGCGTTGATGGCAGATTTGAAAGAATACGCAGACGGATCACGTATTAAAGCAATGGTGGATAAAGTGTTGAAGTCATAGCCATGTCACGCGCTACTCACAAGGCTATTCTTGCGGACCTCATTCATTTTTCTGCGAGCAAACGTGAAGCAGAAGACCGAATGACGGAACTGGAGGAGCTCGTACGAACATACGGGGGTGCTGTTGTGGTGAAATCCATTCAACGAAAAGCAAAGCCGGACAATGATACGTTTATTGGGAAGGGGAAAGTTGAGGAACTCATTCTCGAGGCAAAAGCGCTCGGTGCAGATTTACTCGTCGTCAACCATCCACTCAAACCGGGGCAGATGTACAAGCTCGAGGAGTTGCTGCGCCCCGCGCACATGAAAGTCTGGGATCGCATTGATTTGATTTTGAATATTTTTGAGAAACATGCGAGCACCGCCGAAGCGAAGCTCGAAATTGAGCTTGCGCGGTTGCGGCACATGGGACCACGTATTTACAACATGGGCGCGCAGCTTGGCCGGCAGCGTGGTGGCACGGGAACGCGTGGAGGGAGCGGTGAGGGCAATACGGAAGCGATGAAACGGCATTTGCGCGACCAGGAGCGGATGATTTTGAAAAAACTTGAGAAATATCAGGGGGTCCGAGATCTGCAGCACACGCGACGAGTGAAAATGCGTGAGCGCACCATCGCCCTCGTAGGGTACACAAATGCTGGGAAGACGTCGCTCTTGAATGCGTTGACGAAACGCAAAGAATACGCGGCGAACGCCCTGTTCGCGACGTTAGATACGCGTGTGGGCGCGGTGTATCTCCCCGAATGTGAGGGGACGGCACTGCTTTCGGACACCATTGGGTTTATTCAAGGCCTGCCGCCAGGGTTGCTTGCGGCATTTCGTTCGACGTTATCCGAAGCTATTGGTGCCGATGTGGTTCTTCATGTCATTGATGCTACCGATGACACACGAGACGAAAAGATTGCCATCGTTGATGATATTTTAACGGACTTGGGTATTTCGGAAGATCGACGGTTACGGGTGTACAACAAAATTGATGCGCTTGGAACGATATCGTTTCCTATTCCACAAAACGCAATTGCGGTCTCTGCAGTGACGGGTGAAGGGTTAGATGCCTTGCGTACCGCAATCGCGCATCGTTTTCCCCAAGCTGTGTAAGAAGGGGTGAACACATTTGCGGTATACTTCCGGCATGCGCGTGTTCAACCCCTCTTTTGTTCGAGCCCTCAAACGCGGTGCCATGCTTGTTGCGTTTGGACTGATTCTCGCTTTCCCAATGTTTGCATTCGCTGCGACGGATGGAACGCTCACGTCAGTCGGAACAGGCGGCGGCTTTGCGGATACGGATCTTCTGACCATCATTGGCCGGATCATTAGTGTATTCCTGAGTATCCTTGGCGTTATTTGTTTAGTACTCTTCGTGTATTCCGGTGCAATCTGGATGACCGCTGGCGGGGATGATAAAAAAGTCGATAAAGCGAAGGCGATTTTACTCAATGCCGTTGTTGGACTAGTGATTACATTGTCGGCGTACGCCATTTCCACATTCATTCTCAATGTGCTCGGCAACGCGACGGGGATGAGTGGTTCGGGGAGCCCTGCGGGGAGCGTTTCCATTGAACGATTATCGAATTCCCTTGGCTCCGGAGCGATTCGTGATCATTACCCAGAGCGCAATGCGACGGATGTTTCCAGAAATACTCGGATTTTTGTGACGTTTCGTGACGCGATGGACCCAGAATCGTTTATTGCGGGATACAGCAATGCAGGAACGCCCGGGGATATTTCCGACGATACCTCAGCAACCGCGCTGAATACGGATACCGTGAAAATTTATGTGCGTGATGAAGGGGATTCCGCGGCACTCACCGATGTCTCCGTCGCTTTCACTGAGGATTTAACCACGTTTTCTTTTGATCCCGCGCAATACCTCGGGACTGCAACCACGGATGTGACGTACGCGGTATTTTTAAGTGATGTCATTGTGAACGTTGACGGTGATGCGGTTATTGATGACGGTGGGTATCTTTGGTATTTCACGACCGGAACGACGATCGACGTCACTCCGCCGCAGGTTCAGAGTGTTTCTCCGGCGGATGGATCGGTAAAAGATCGGAACATCACGGTACAGGTAACGTTTGATGAACCGATCGACCCGACATCTGCATCCGGCGTTCGTGCAGCAGAAAGCGGTTTTTCAAATATTCAAATTCTTGGTTCTGCAAGCGCAGCCCCTGTTGCCGGAACCTATGCGATGAGTAACGGGTACCAAACGGTTACATTTACGTCCGCAAGTCCGTGTGGAACGAACTCGTGCAACGAAACGGTGTATTGCTTGCCGGGTGGACAGTCGATCAGTACAACAATCTTTTCCGCGACTCCAGTTTCGTCCACCGATCCAACGGCGTTGCAATATCCGTACGACGGAATTGTCGACATGTCTGCAAATGCCTTGGATGGGAATGCTGACGGCGCAGTTGGTACGAGCGACGACTATATCTGGAGTTTTACGACAACGGACGACTATAACGCAGAAGGACCAATGATTGAGTCGATCACTCCAGAAATTCTTGGCGAGAATCTCGATCTCGATCAAAACATCAGCATCACCTTTGATGGTCTGCTGGATTCGTCAACCGTCCATTCATCAAACCTCGGTCTTTCTAATGAAGAGGTGAATTCCGGGGATGAACACGAATTATGGTACACGCTGCGAAGTACATGGCTCACGAGTGCGGATGAAGTGGTGGTGACGGCATCGCAGACTCCGGTGAAAACCATGGTGACCATCGAACACGGCACATTCCTTGCATCTGATGTGTATGCGAGCCCCGCGCTTTCGTACATGTACGGTATGACAGTAGATGAAGGGGTGAAGAATGAATATCAGAATTGTTTTGTGCCGGGTGAAGGGCCGAATGCTGATGGTGGAAGCTGTGGTACGTCATCGACATTCCCATATTGCTGCAATGGTTCGCCACAGGCGGATGCGTGCACATTGTTTTAATCTTGCTTTGTGAAAACGACTTTTCGCTATCGCGTACTGACCGTAAGCCTCGCACTCCTATTTGGTCTTGGCACGCTTGGTATTACTCCGATATCCGTTCGCGCTGCGGACATTGCAGCAGATTCGCTGAGTACCGTTGGTGAAACATCCGGACTTGGTTCGGAAGATCCGCGACTGATTGTTGGAAACATCATTCGGTACGCACTTGGATTCATTGGGGTGATTTTGGTGTGTTTTGTGGTATACGCAGGTTTTGTATGGATGACAGCCGCGGGGAACCCAGAAAAAGTTGATACCGCAAAGAAAATTCTGATTAACGCGATCATTGGGTTACTTATTGTGCTGTTTTCCTGGAGTATCGTGACGTTTGTGATGGGGTCGCTTCTGCGAGCCACGGGTGGTAGTGGAGGCGGCGGCGGGGGAGGCGGCGGATCTAGCACGGGCGGTGGACTCGGTGGCGGAAGCGGTTCGCAATTCGAAGTTACGGGGTTTTCACCGGAAGGTGAGGTCAGTATCCGGAATATCGTCGCGCGCATCACGTTGAGTAAAACCGTTGATGAAGCGACCGTGGCGCAAAGTGTCAGTGTGGTGGATGCGTCCGGGACTCCCGTCGACGGCGTGCTCACTGTTTCGGGGAATGTGGTGCGTTTTACACCGAATACGGCATGTCCGGAACCAAATGCTGATCGATTTTGTTTTGATGAACAATCCGTTTTCACGATTCGCGTGACGGAAGAGCTTGAAAGCTTGAGCGGCGACGCATTGGTATGTTCGGAATCCGTTCCATGTTCTGCACAATTTACGTCCGGCACGTTGGTCGATACTGAAGACCCGTCTGCGAGTGTTGTGGTTCCAGAAAGTGGCGATAGTGTTTCGGTGAGTGCCACGATGGATGTTCAGGTTTATGCAACGGATGATGCAGGTATCGCTGCAGCAGATTTTTCGATTGAAGATGAGTGGCAAGATAGCGTTTCAGCATCGGAAAGTCTTACAGAGACAACGATTGATGCGACATTGAGCACAGAAAGTTTTGTGAGCGGTGAGCGATATACAGTTTCTGTGACCGTGTTTGATCTCGCAGGAAACGAAGATACAGATTCCGTTTCTGTCGAAGCGAGACCGTTATGGTGTTTTAATGGTGTTGAGGATGTAGATCTTGGGGAGGAGGGGATTGATTGTGGGGGAGATGCCTCAAGCACAACATATTGTGGCGCGTGTGATGGATCGAGCTGCACTGAAGATGCCGCGTGTGCGAGTGGGGCATGTCTTGAGGGCGTGTGTGTTTCTGTGCCAACGATTTCTGGAATTTCTCCAATTTCTGGCGCCGTGGGGACAACGGTGACGATTTCTGGAACGGATTTTGGTGCAAATACTGGCTCGGTATTCTTTACGGATTCTGTTGGGACGGGAACGGTGGAGGCGCAGATTCTTTCGGAATGTGCTGACGGGTGGAGCGAGACTCAAATTCTTGTTTCTGTTCCAGAAGGTGCAGGTGATGGGCCAATTGCGCTCACGACGAGTAACGGGGATGACGAGACGACAGACGATGAAACAGGCGCCACAGTGCCAAACTTTGATGTGAATGATATCGAGATGCCAAGTCTCTGTTCACTTTCACAGGATTCTGGCCGTGCAGAAAGCGCGTTACGTCTTGAGGGTACAAACTTTGGGGATTCTCAGGGCGATTCCGTTATCACGTTCTCATCAATTGAAGCGGGATCGTATACATCCTGGGCTAATGATGCGGCGGGCGTTACCGTGCCAAACACGAGTAGCGGAAATTATGATGTTGCCGTGGTTGTGGGCGGTAATTCCTCGAATACGCTTACCTACATGATTGAGGAGCCGATTGCTGAAGCATCAACGATCACTGGCATTAGCCCGGATGCTGGAGGCATTGGGCAATATGTGACGATTTCCGGAACAAATTTTGGGAGCAGTATTGGTACGGTGATGTTTGAAGCTGCTGACGGAAGTGTCGCAACCGCGGACATCGATTTCCCCGATGCCTGTGCAGAGGATTTTTGGAGTACGGATGAAGTCACGGTTATGGTTCCCGCATTGTTTCAGAATGGCGATACCGTTGCTGAGGGTGAATATCAGGTGTATGTGAAGAATAACGAGGGAACGAATTCCACGACGACGTCATTCACGGTGACGAATGACGCGCCGACGCCTGGTATTTGTGCCATTACGTCTTCGGGCGATGTGGGCGATACGATTACGATTTCTGGCGATCATTTTGGTACGAGTACTGATACGGTGACGTTTTATAACGGCGTGACGAATACTGGGGCGTCCCGATGGACGAATGATGAAATTGCTCTTGCCGTTTCTTCCGGTGCGCAAACTGGCCCGGTGACGGTGACGGTTGCTGGCGCGGTGAGCAATGCGGTGAATTTTGCTGTTGGTGCCGGTGAATCTGATGAGACAGCATCCACGGTGTCTGCTGCGTATGCCTGGAGTTTTTCAACGGGGGAGATTTTGGAGGTGCCACGTATCGTTTCTGAATGTTCAGAAGATGTGGTGTCTGCAGTGCCAAACGAGGCATTTTCGGAGGCCGCTGAGGTGTGTGTGAATGCCGTCGTGTATGCAGAGTTCACCACACTCATGAACGAAGCATCTGTTGCGGACGCAATTTCTGTTTCGGCGTGTGTTGGTGATGGCGATGCCCCGTGTGAAACGCTGGACGCTATTTCGGGTACCCCCTCGACCACGCCAACGTCTGTAACATGGATTCCCTCTGGGGATTTGTTGCCAAATACAACGTATCGCGTGACGATTGCGACGTCTGCGATGTCAACGGATGCTATAGCCCTTGCTGCAGAAGAAACGTGGGATTTCACCACGTCTGCAAATACCGCTCCGTGTATTGTGGATCGAGTTACCGTTGCGCCAGCACAGGAAACATTGACGGTAGATGGTCAGACGGCAAGTTTGACTGCGCAGGCGGGAACTGGTTGTGTGATTGTCGATAGCGGTGATTATGTTTGGGATTGGTCAGTGGATAGTTATTCATATATTGATTTTAGTAGCACGAATGATGATTGTATTGGGGATCCAACTGCGTGCGCAACATTTGAAGCGCTGAGTACCGAGGGTGACACTATCGTGACTGCGACCGCCATGAACAGCGCGAATGGAGCATATATTTCTGACGATGCCTTGTTGACGGTCAATTTTTCTGATCCATACATTGTGAGCTATTGGCCGGATTGCACAGAGGCGTGTACGAATGCGGAAGTTGGTGCGTCATTTAATACGGTCATGAATGCGAATGATATTACTTCCGGTGAGAATATTGCCGTGTATTCATGTAGCAACGAATTGTGTACCAGTTTAACGCTTGTGGACGCTCATCCAGCCTGCCGATACGCTGATACCGCAGAAACACAGTGCAACGGGTTTGCTTTTGATGGCCTCTCGCTTGTCGCGGGGGAATATTATCGTGTGATCGTGTCTGGCGATGTGCGGAGTTCGAGTGCGGTGCCGTTGATTCGCACAAACTACGGTGATGCGTTTTCTTGGACGTTCCGCGTTCGTGAAGATGGGACATTATGTGCGGTGGAGCGCATTGAGCTTTCTCCATCCTCTGCGGTTGCTGGCACGATCGGCGAGACTGCGGCGTTTACGGTGGAAGCGTTTGGCGCTGCGGACTCTTGCTCAACATCCGGTCAGCGTTTAGTGGGGAGTGACTTTGCTTGGAATTGGGAAGACGCTGCACATACGGTGTTCCCGGCTATTGCGGACGACGCGCAGAATATGTCCACGGAATATTCGACTGCTGCTTGGACGACACAGTCCGGTGCACTGCTCGACGGGGGTGCAGATGTTGCAGCGGAAGGATGTTCTGAGCGTTGTACGCCAGTTGGCAGTGCCGCGTACGATGCGGTGTGTGGTGACGGTGTACTTGATCAGGATACTGATGGGAGTGGCGAAGAATGTGATGACGGCAATATTGCAGATCACGACGGATGCTCTTCCACGTGCGTGTATGAGGGAAGCCCTTCCTGTTCCTTTACGTGTAGTTCAACTGGCGCTGCATGTTCTGCGGATAGCGAATGTACAGAAACGTGCGATACCTCGACCTCGTTGTGTTCGGTCAGTGGTGTTGCGTGTACGACGAATAGCGATTGTCCGTATGTTGCATCAACGTGCGGGACAACAGGGACATTGTGTTGTGGGAATAGTGTGATTGAGGTGCAATACGGTAGTGATATCGCAGAAGATTGTGATGATGGAAATCGTGTTGATGGTGATGGATGTTCTGCGGCGTGTCTTGCGGAGGGTTCCGCCGCTATTGGTGCGACGTGCGGTAATGGTGATGTCGCGTACGACGCTCTGACGCAGGCGGGAGAAGAGTGTGATGATCGTAACAATGCCAGTGGAGACGGGTGCTCACGATTATGTTTGCGCGAGGGTTCGCAGAGCTCTGTAGCAACTGGGGGAGCAGAATGTGGTGATAACGTGGTGACGACTCCGTATGAAACATGTGACGACGGCAATGCGGTGAACAATGATGGCTGCTCGTCAATTTGTGTGCGAGAGGGGCTATCGCAGTGTTCCACGACGACGGATACGAACTGTTGCGGCAATGGTGCGGTAGAAATTGCCGCAAACGGTGCCGGCGAGGATTGTGACGGCCAGGAAGGATGTTCAAACGACTGTACGTTTGAAGGTTCATCCGTTGGGTACAGTGTGCCTTCTGTGTGTGGTGATGGTGTCGCTGGTTTGGGCGAGTACCCGTCATGTGAATCCGCGAGCGCATCGGGTGACGGCAACCCAGACTCGACACAAGTTGCATATATTACGGATGAAGCAAGCCTGGAGGTGAGTACGGAAACAAACCTTGCCATCGCAAATATTTCTGTAACTGAGCCAAGTTCGAACCTGACGGCTGCGGCATCGTGGACATTGAGCTGTACGGCAGAAGACGATCAAGATTGTTCTGATCCAGATGTATATGCTGCTGGCGCGACACAGTGTTGTGTACCGCGCCCGGCGTTTGTCGCTTCCGGACCGTTGGGCAACGATGTCTGTTTGAATGCTGCAATATCCGTCACGTTCGATGCTGAAATGGATACGGGGTCTTTTGTGACCAGTGTGACTGAAGGGAATGAAACAACGAAGTCATCGCAGATGTACGTTGCGCTGAACCGTGCGGCAGGTCAATCATGCCCAGAAGGCTATACCACGTCCCAGTACCTGTCCTTGAATTGGATTCAACGCCTTGTTGCGACGGTGAAGGTCTTTTTGCTTGGCCCGATTGCGGAAGCGGCCGTGACGACGGACTGTGTTGTTCCGGTACAATCATTTTCACAAATCCCCGTTGGGGATGGTACGTATAAGGTTACGGTGAATACCGGCATTGCACTTGAGGCGAATTCCTCCTATACATTCGTGATACGTGGCGACGAGAATACCTCCGATGATATTGCAACAGGAGTTTCGTCCGTGCTCGGTGCAGCAATGCGCGGGTCGCAGTCTGTAACATTCATGACGGGCAGCGAAATGTGTGCGCTGGATGCGGTGGATGTGATCGACGCACATGAAGATTCTCCAAACGTCTTCACACATTCTGGTGAGACGCATGCCTTTACCGCAACGGCAATTTCTTACCACGGGAATACGCGCCAGGAAATTGCTGGTGTTGCTGGTGTGTACGATTGGACATGGTCGAGCTGGGGGAGCGGCGATGACGCGCTGTTTACCGTCGCGCAAGATGGCGAGGCAGAGGATACTGCCACGGTGACGGTATTAAACGATAACGGGGACGCAACAGTGACTGCAGTTGCCACAATTACTACTGGTGGTTCCGGTGATGTTGAAGATGATCGTGTTTCTGGGAATGCAGACGTAACAGCGTATTTGTGTGAGAATACATGGCCAGATATTGCGAGTTTCCCATGGAGCGATGATCCAACGGGTGCTGCGAACGGTTTTGCTGCGGAAGGGGCTGGATACATGAATTTTTCGGTATCGTATTGTCAGGATTTCGGAACACCGGATGTGACGAGTGACGACTTGCCAGATGTGAATGTGGTTTTGGTGCCATCATCTGGTGCAAGTGATGTGTTGAAAGAATATTTGTTTGAAATTGATTCCACGTCTACTTCAGCTGGTGCAAATGGGGCTGGGGATGCGATTGGTGTTCGCGTCCTGAGCAACCCAGAGTTCTTGAGTCCAATGGCGTGGTATGAGGAAAAAGGTTTTTCTGGTAGCCCTTCAAAAACCACGATCGATGGATTTCAAGCCGTTACAGATGGCCGTTCAGCATATGTCGGTGTGGCAAATGTGACGTCTGCGGGGGTATATTCGAATATCGTTGTTCTCACATATAACGAGGGTGCTTCGGATGAAACGGTGGATATTTATGAACAGATGCTTGAAAGCGTCAGGTTCATTCGCAATGTCGCAGATGATGCGGTGTGTAGCGGAAGTGGAAATTCCTGCAATGCTGATTTGGATTGCGATTACGGGGCTGGTGAGGTGTGTGGTTCAGATAAGTTGAAAATCATGCGAGATACGGAACGTCTGGGGGAGTTAAAGGATATCGCCCGCAGTGTTGAAGCGTACGGAGCTGAAAATAAAACTTGTAGCGAAACATCGTCGCGAACGTGTGTGGAAGATGCCGATTGTCCAGAAGCCGAAACGTGTGAAGCAATTGTTCCGGAGTTACCAGCGGGTACTGCAGTGCGTGCATTGGCGTCTAGCGCATGGGGATCATGGGGGAGCACGCTTGGCGGCGCGCTTGGCGGCGATGTCCCAACGGATCCATTGAACACGTATGCAGTCTGTGACGGGTACGATGCTGCGACATGTGTGAACCAAACCACTGGAGCGTATTCATGTCCGGAGGGTTCAGCCGTCTATCACTATCGTGCGGTTGGTTCTAGAAAGTACGAGCTTGCTGCAGAGTTGGAGTACACTGCATTGCCTTGGGTGTACGAGCTCGATACAGACGACACGGATCCAGTGACGTATTACACGTCGTCCTATTGTGATGGAGATATTTATGGTACGTCGAGTGCGTGTGGTGATGGGGTGATTGGTATGCGTAGTGATGGCACCATGGAAGTGTGCGAGGTTGACGATGTACACGCGAGGCGCTGCACACAATCTGATGGAAGTGCAGGCACTGCAACGGCACAGTGTACGAGTGACTGTTCCGGGTACACGCTTGCAGCAGACGCAGTGTGTTCTGCGGGAACGTGTGGTGACGGTGCAATTGATGCAGGGGAAGAGTGTGACGACGGTGAATTTAATGGCGATTACGGCTATTGCGGTGCGTTGTGTACGTATACTGATGCGGAATATTGCGGCGATGGTGTGGTGAGTGGTGGTGAGGCGTGTGACTGTGGTGATTCCACCGCGACCACGGATCTCTCGGAATCTCGTCCTTATGGGGGAGCATATGGCGATTGCTCTGGAAGAAATGGAAGGTATAAGGCTGCTGCAACAACAACATGTTCTTGGGACTGTGCGGGACCTGCGGCGTATTGTGGCGACGCGAACATCGATTCTGGCGAATCGTGTGACGGCAATACTGAAGCGTGGGCCGGTGCGTTGTGTTCCGATGGCGTCACAATGTGTACAACGGATGCAGATTGTTCTACGGGCACGTGTGGTGATGTTGAAGCGGCGTGTCCCGTGGCATCGATCTGTTCTGGCGGCTCGTATGACGGGTATCCATGTGCAAATTTTGAATGGCCGAGTTCAGTGACGTCTACATTCAGTAGTACATATTTGGCTGGGTTTGAAGCAGTGATGGCGGCGCGTTGTTCTTCCGGACTTGATTCTACGACGACAAGCGATGACGGCGTGTGTGTTTCCAGTGGTGCTTTGTATCAGACTGCGCGCACGCGCACGTGCGATGATAGCGATGCGGCGTCGATATGTGGCTGGAATGACTGGCAATATTGTAATTACAATGGACAATCGTGCGGCAATGGCGTCGTGGATGGTTCAGAGGAATGTGATGACGGAAATGATGTTGCAACAGACGGTTGTACGACGCTGTGTACGGTGAACGTTTGTGGTGACGGATACTTGTACGATGGTGTGGAAGTATGTGACGAAGGCACCGGGAATGGTGGTGGCTGTAGCTCGGCGTACGGCTCCACGTGTACTGCGTGTTCAACAACATGTCATTACACTGTTTCTTCCGGAGATTTTTGTGGAGATGGTGTGATTAATGGTCATGAATTCTGTGACGGTGCAGATGTCCCATATACATGGTTCAATGGCTACGATATTTTGAATCCTGATGCGTCATATACCACCAATGGTTCTTGCAGCAGTCTTGGTGAAACGTGGAGCGATGGAAGTACGACGTATGCTTGTCGTATGGTCGGGGTGTGTAACGGCGGCGTGTTGAACGGCCAATATTGTACGACGAATGATGACTATGTTTCCGGCTTTGATGACGTCGCGTGCGGAGAGTCTTCTGAATGCGTCTTTCCAGTTTGTGGCGAAGATTGTGCAGCGACATGCCCAACATCAGAATCTACGGTTTCGTTGGTATTAACGTCAAATCAACCCGGTGATGACGCGACAAATACTCTTGATCTTTATAGTTATAGCGCTGTAAGTACTTCTACGCTTCCTAATGCTGCGACCATTGCCGTCCCTGCGTGTACGATTGCAGGGAATCTGGTTGCAGATGTGGATTTTAGTAATGTGGAGCTTCCGGATGTATATGTCGTTTTCGTGACAGATACGTCAGGATCGATGGCGTGGGAATTTGGTGAATCTTCTGACGATGGAGACGATATCGATGAACGATTGGAAGTTGCGAAGACCAGTATTAATGACGCGGTTGCAACATTGTTTGATGAATTGGGAAGTAAAATGCACATTGGTTTGGTGCATTACTCGTCTGCCGTGGTAACGGATACAGTAACATTTTATGGTGAAGCCTCAGAATCCGCTCTGAATACTTTAGTGTCGGCGTATAGTGCGAGTGGATCCACAGAGACAGACGATGGACTTGATGCTGCGATGGCGCTTCTTGATACGGTCACGGATGCTACGAATGTTGCAAAAATGATCGTTTTGTTAAGTGACGGCCAGCCGGGAAGCGAGTCCGATGTCAACGCTGCAACACTTGATGTTCTCCAGGCCGAAGGTGTGGAGCTGTATTCTTTGGCACTGACGTCTACTGATACCCTTGAGACTGACATGGATCGGTGGTCTTCGAATACGATTTGCGCCGGCACAGAGACATCGTTACTGTCTTGCGATATCGATGAAAATCTTTCATCAGATCCTGATTCGAGTAGTGATTATAATGATGAAAATCTGATTGATTATTCGTACGGTGGTACCACGGCATCTGAAGTTTCGGCAGCATATGAAGCAATTATTGACTCTATGCTGAATGGTACCGCGTCTATTCTCTCTTCGTCGGGAACGTCGGTGATTGTAGACACCGGGATTGTGAACGATTCACACAATATTGTATTGCCGTGGCCAAGCGAGTTTGCATGTGACGGTGTGAATGACGTGGAAGTGCCGATTCAAATCACGTTCCGTGGAGAGGGAACAGTCCAGGTCAGTAATGTTCGGGTGGATTACTGTGCCCCGTAGGCCTTTTCTATGACTCTTGATCCAAACAATCAAAACTACTTTTCTCTCGAAGAGGAATCGACGCCTTCGCTGCCTTGGTGGAAAGTACGTCGTTTCCAGATGCAGCTTGCGGGCATTGCCTTAGTGGTGGTTACGCTTGGATTAGTGGGCTATTACGGGTATCAGGCGTATACACTTACGCACGTCAACCGTGATGCCGTGAATCAAGCGCAGGTGATTATCGATGCCGCGGTGCTTGCGTGCGCTGACGCAGAAAACTCTGAGACGTGTGTCGCAGATGCACGTGCAGACGCCGCGCGCGCTACAGGAGAAGTTTCTGTGTGCCGCGAGCTTGAGTCAGCAGAACGGGTGAATTGTGTTTCGCTCATTGCGAATGATCAGGCAGATCCTTCGTTGTGTTCTGCGCTTTCTGGGGATGACGAAACTGCATGTCGTGATGGTGCAACGCTCGTTGCGGCGAAAAAAGCAGGCGATTATAGCATGTGTACGACAATCGAAAGCGTTACAATTCGGGAGGGTTGTCAGAAACAGTTACTTCAATATGTCATCGCAAATAATGCATGCGAGACGTATGGGATTGATGCGACAACATGCAATTTTCCAGAGCTCTTGGATGGCGTTGTCGCTAGCGGTGATCCATCGGGATGCTTGCAATTTCACGGTGAACAACGCGCCACGTGTGATGACGTGTTCGGATCCATTGATCAGGATGGTGACGGCCTCGTGTTGGTGACGGAATCAACGCTCGGGACATCTGACACGAATGCGGATACTGACGGAGACGGGTATACTGATGGTGAGGAAGTCGCCTCAGGTCATGATCCGTTGCAATGAAGGCGCTCGCACCTCTTAACATACCACCCTATGTTCGACGAAGAACCAAAAGACATGTTCGCAGGCACGGATGCACCAGCGGCCGCACCGATTCCTCCTGCTCCTTCCCCCGCTCCGCACATCGTTCCACCACCTAGCAACTTGCCGCCGACCTATGGCGCAATGCCGCCTGGTATGCAGGGTGCCTCGTCGCTTTCCGCACCACATCGCGGTGGAGGCATGAACGCCGTACTCATCGTTGCGGTCATTCTTGTGATATTTGGCGTTTCGGGGTTCTTTGCCTATCGCATTATGGTGCAGCCGGCGGATTCAACGAGTGTGATTGATTCTGTACCGGACGGCGGAGTTGTTGTGGGAGACGATGATGACGTGGGTACAACCGAACAACCATCAGACGGAAATGCAACGAGTATTCCTGTCGAAACAACGAATCCGGCAACGCTTCTCGACAGTGATGGTGACGGACTCACGAATGCCCGAGAGCTTGAAGTGGGCACGTCAGTAACGAAGGCGGATACAGACGGTGACGGCCTTGGCGATAAAGAAGAAGTTGAGGTGTACGGTACGAATGCCCGAAAGGCGGATACAGACGGTGACGGATATTTAGACGGTCAGGAGGTTTCTGGTGGGTATAACCCTAATGGAGAAGGAAAACTCTTTACTGTTCCAACGGGCAGCTAGCCTATGGGACTTTTTAGAAAAAAAGTGCCAAGCGTGCAGCAAGACACACGTGCCGTTGTTGCTCCAACGGCAGAGGATTTGGGCGTTGTGATTCACGTGATGCCGAAGGATTTCCTTGGTGCTTCGGCGGCACTCCGAATCGAGCCCGTACCAACACCTGTTGCGCCACCGATTGTTGTCACCCCGCCTCATTCGGCGGTATCACACACGCCGGTACCGCTGCCAAAACGCCGCAGTGTCCCGCTCTGGATGTGGGTTGCGATCGCCGTTTTGCTCTTGTTCGTTATTGCTGCGGTGGCATACGTGATGCTTGGCAAGTCTCAAACACAGCCTATCGAGCCACCTGTACCCGAGGCACAATCCCCAGAAAGTCCAGAGAAACCTATTGTCAAGCCACCGGTAACGCCAGTGGTTACGGCGCCGGTGCTTTCTAAGGATTCTGATAGCGATGGCTTAACCGATATTGAGGAAAAGATGTACGGAACAGATTTTCGTAATCCCGATACCGATGGCGATACATTTTTGGACGGCAATGAAGTATTTCACCGGTACGATCCGCTTGGTGTCGCGCCCTCGACATTGCTCGATACTGGTGCAGTGCAGGTGTTTGCCGATCTCGCACTTCCATTTACGCTCTACTATCCTGCAACATGGAAGGCGTCTGCTGAGCCAGTCAAACATACGGTCACCTTTACTTCTTCAAGTGTGGCCGCCATTGTGGTGACATGGAGCATGAAAGCGTCGGATCTTACAGTAGAAGATTGGATTGTTACCAATGTCAAAGATGCAGATTTGAAAACGTTACAGGCATCCTATACCAAAGAAGGTTATTACACTCTGCGGAGTGCAGACGATCTCATTGCGTATGTTGATCTGGGCGCAACAGTGTACGTTTTGACGTACGATCTTGGAACCTCGAAAGATATTTCATACACCCAAACCTTCGCCATGATGGTGAATAGCCTAACCGTAACCCCATGATTGAGCTCGATGTCGTTGATGATGGATTACGGGAAGAACACAAGCTCCCGGAATCCAAATACCGCGCCCTTGCGGCTGCGGTGAGTGCACGATTCCCAGATATTGGGGGTGTGATTGGTGTTTCGTATGTCGACGATGATGAAATTCGCCGTTTGAATCGAGTCTACAGACAGAAAGATGCCGTGACAGACGTTTTGTCGTTTGCGTCGGATTTTGTTGCGCATACAGGAGTACTTGGGGATGTTGTTCTTTCGTATCCGCAGGCGGTTCGACAAGCAGAGGGGGGAGATATTGAACTCGAAATCGTCGATCTTCTCGTGCATGGCATATTGCATGTTCTTGGCTATGATCATGAAGAACCCGCAGATGCCGCAGTGATGTTTCCCTTACAAGATTCACTTGTCGCGTCGGTGTTATGATCTCTCTCCATCGATTGTGGAAAAGTTTACATTATGCGATTGCTGGCATTGTGCGCATTGCGGAGGAAGAGCAGAGTTTTCGCTTGCAAATGCTCGCCGCTGCTGGGGTTTTTGGGTTGATGATTGTGATGGATTCGTTACAGGTGTGGGAGCGCGTTGCGCTGACATTCATGGTTTTGGCTGTTTTGGTACTTGAAATCGTGAATAGCATTTTTGAACGCCTTATTGATGCATTGCAGCCAAGGGTAAGTCCGATGGTGAAGGACATGAAAGACATGATGGCTGGTGCGGTATTTTTAACGAGTATTGCTGCAGCGATGGTGGGGTATTTGATATTCTGGCCCCATATTCTGCCGACACTCGAAGTTCTGTGGAGAGCGGTCGTGATATAATTCTGTCAGATCGCTTATGGCTGAGGACATTCTTACAGGTTTGGATATCGGGTCTTCAACGATCCGTGTGGCCGTGACGCAGGTCATGCCAGGCGAGGACGGAAAGCCCCGTTTGCATGTGATTGGCGCGGTTTCCTCGCCATCTTTTGGTGTTCATCGTGGGGCAATATCAAGTTTGGAAGATGCCGTTTCTGCTATTTCTCAGGCGCTTGAGAAGGCGGAGCGCATGACGGGGGTTGCAATTAATAGTGCCTGGGTTGGGATTGCGGGGCAAAGTATTTTAGTGCAAGAGAGCCGTGGGGTCATTGGGGTTTCTCGGACGGATGCAGAAATTAAAGAAGAAGATGTCGAGCGCGCCATGGAAGCGGCTCGTGCTGTTGCAACGCCGACGAATTACGACATTCTCCATGTGATTCCAAAAAGTTTCACCGTGGATGGCCAGCGTGGCGTGAAGGATCCTGTCGGCATGAATGGTATTCGACTCGAAGTTGATGCCTTAATTATTGAGGCGCTTGCATCGCACATCAAAAATCTTACAAAAAGTGTGTACCGTACTGGGCTGGATATTGATGATTTAGTCTATACGCCACTTGCCACTGCGGAAGCTGTGTTGACGCAGCGCCAAAAGGAACTTGGTGTTTGCGTCTTGAATGTTGGCGCAAGTTCCACCACGCTTGCGGTGTTTGAGGAAGGTGATCTTTTACATACTGCAGTATTACCGTTTGGCGGCGACCACGTTACAAACGATATTGCTATTGGGCTCCGAACTTCTATCGATGTGGCAGAACGTGTCAAAATTCAATATGGCCATGCTATCGCGGAACATGTTGACAGAAAAGCGCAGTTTGCGCTCGCGGATTTTGGTGTTGAGGGCGATGAGATGATCAAGACGCGGTTTATTGCGGAAATTATTGAAGCACGATTGGAAGAGATTTTTGAAGCCGCCGATAACGAGCTTCGAAAGATTGATCGTTCAGGGATGCTCCCGGTTGGCGCGGTGCTCACTGGTGGGGCGGTGAAGCTTGAGGGTGTGGTCGATGTCGCAAAACGTATCTTGCGCTTGCCATGCTCGATTGGTGTTGCGTCGAGCGTTTCAAGTGTTATTGACGAAGCGCATGATCCAACGTTTGCGACGGCAATCGGTTTAGCAGTGTGGGGCTATGCAATCCGCGGGGCTGGCCGCGGAAAATTCTCCCTAGGATCACTCCTGAAGTTTAAATCCGTGGATAAAGTCGCGGATCAGTTAAGGAAATGGATGAAATCCCTCGTGCCGTAGAGTAAAATTGCAAAGAGTGTATGAGCGAACTCCTCGAACTTGATGCGGCAGTCAGGGAAAAACCGGCAGATTTTCAGCGATTTCGGTTTTTACATGAAAGCGATGAAGCATACTTTCAAGATTTTTTTTCTCGCAAGCCGAATGATGATGCGTGTGTTGTCGCGATCAAGGAAAGGGGGTATCGGGACGCCGATGTTGCGATTATTCTTACTCGTTTTGGTGATTATACATATGTGGGCGTGGTTGCGGATCGCCTGGAGCAATTTCCTGAATATGACGCGTGCGCGCTGTTTGATGCAATGCGCGCATCGCAGTACCCATTTCTCGCTACAGTGAACAGTTACGTTGCAGAACACATTGATTTTCATGCACGGCAGCCAGGATTCGCGGAGCACATGGCGGAATCTTCGCAAGGTCGGGAATTCCTTGTGCTGAACCTTTCCCATATGCGTGATCTTTCCAGTGTTGTCGCGCAAAAACTCATTTCCGCTGATTTTCGTTTGGCGGTATTGGGTCATCTTATTGCATTTGCCCCTGAAGCATTGAATGTAAAGGAGTTGGTTGACGAAATGGTGCAACGCGGCGAATTATCTGAAGAAGTCCGGCGTGAGTGTATGCACGTGATGACTGATCCAGAGGAGCTATATAATATCATTTTACGCGTGCGAAAAGATCATATTCAATTAATGTTTACCACATCGGACGATAACGCACGGAGGAAATTACTTATACAAATTGTTCCGGATGCGGCACTTTGTCATGCGGAGCGAGCGGGAATGCGCGGCGGGTCGCTTTATGCCGGGGAATTATTGTTTGAAATACACGAATTCGGCATGGAATTTGCGCTTGCGGGGGATATGCCACAAATTCTCAAAGACCATTTCGAAGCAAGTGAAGAGGATTTTTTCAGAGATGTGAGCGTGAGGCGCATCGCTCTTTGGATGGATCGTGTACGGAGGTTATCTGATTCTGGTGCATCCGCGGAATACGATCGATCCCAGGTTTGGTGTGTGGAGCGGTATTTGCTTGAGAATATTCACCATGTAGCCGGAGGACTCAAGGCTCAAGAACACTATTTTAAGCAAGGAAGGGGCGCGGACCCAGTAGAACAACAAAAAATACGAGATATTATCGAGGTGGTCATACAGGCGGGTAAAAGCTTTCAGACGTGTGATGAGTATGCGCCACTCGCCAGAGAAATCGCGGAAAAGCCCTCCATATTTCTTTTGCAGCAGACTGATCTTATTGCATTTTTTGATGCGTACGCGGAGACGGGTGAGTCAGGTTTGGGTAATCTTCTTTTTGCACGTATTATCGACGAGTGCATGCAATCAACTGATTATGTTTCGGCGGATGTATTTTTGCAAGCAGTTCGAGCCGTTGTGGTGCGCTGGGATGGCGAGGATCGTGTTCGTGCTATAGAACGTTTGTTTGAGTTTTTGCCACGTTTTAAAGAGGTCGAGTGGGATGCTCACGCATTCCTCTTGTCTTGTACTGAGCAATCCATCACTGTGCGTGCTCTGACATTCTTTACACAAAAAAATATACCGATCGATGCATCAATCCTTCGAACATGGCGTCGCTGTAGCCCGCCTGAGCGTTTGCCGGAAAAGTGTCGGACTGAGGTGGGAGTCATGGAAAAGTTTGAGCGAGAGCGTCCGGGGGGGTGTCGGCTGCTTAGAAATGAATTTGGCATTGAAAATTATTCGCGCTACTCACTGGAGCAGCTTCTTGATCAATACGATACTCGTGATGATCAATCGCTTCCATACGGGGTGGTGATTAATTCAAAAACCGATTACAACGGTGCATTTGAACGATCTGATACCGCTGCGAATGGTGATGTGGATTGTATTGCAAAACTCTATGACGATATTGCTCAGCGATATCGGTTGCGCGTGTATGAAGCGGGATCGAAGGTTGATTTTGTGCGGATGCTTGCCCGAATCAAAAGACGGTATATTCAACCATCAGGGAATAAGATCTCCTTTGCATTAATTGGTGGCCATGGTCATCCAGAAGGAATTTCCATGGGTAGGCAGCGCGATATCGGGGAAATTACGGTTGATGATCTGAAGGGTAAGGGCGTCGCAACGCTTGGCGGGGCGTACTTTGAGCCTGGAGCAACAGTGATTTTGCGGTCATGCTCTACGGGGCAACGGTCGGCAATTGGTCAGAAATTATCTAAGCTTCTTGGCATTCGAGTTATTGCGCCGGATCAGCCAGCAAATATTAAGGGTATTACCGTTATTTTCAATAAAGAAGGCAGGCTGAGCTTTTCGGTGGATTTTTTGACGGGCAAATCTGAGTACTACGCCGCCGGCCTTCCAGTGAATAGGTGAGCGGATTTCATCCCCACCAGACATTGACCCCAAATCACGGTATACTATACGGTGAGCACATTCAGTATTCAGGGTTCCCTTGAATGAACACTATTTGTACCCAAATTGGAACGTGTCCATTGTAGACCAGTTTCGGTGCGGAGCCAGGAACGCTCGCGAAACGTACTTCATGGTACGGTGAGCGCGGTTCCGAAGCGACGAGCTGAATATGGACAACACGGTGCGTTCCAACCACAGCTATGGCGGAAATTAAACCTGATATCGAGACGACGGCAAAAATTAAAGTGATTGGTGTCGGGGGAGGCGGTGGTTCGGCATTGAGCCGAATGATCGCCATGAAGCTTCGCGGAATCGATTTTATTGCGGTGAACACGGACGCACAGGCACTTCACACGAATCCTGCTCCGGTGAAAGTTGCGATTGGAAAAACGGTTACGCGCGGGCTTGGTGCCGGTATGAATCCAGAAGTGGGCCGCCGTGCTGCAGAAGAAAATGCAAACGATATTCGCAACGCCATCGCTGGTGCGGATATGGTGTTCTTGACGTGCGGCCTTGGTGGAGGAACTGGCAGCGGTGTTTCTCCGGAAGTCGCAAAAATTGCTCGCGAAACTGGCGCACTCACGGTTGCTGTCGTCACGAAGCCGTTTAGTTTTGAAGGTGCGCAACGTAAGCGCATCGCAGAAGACGCATATCAAGAGCTCTCACAACATGTTGATACCATTATTACCATTCCAAACGATCGTGTTCTACAGATTATTGATAAAAAAACCTCGTTGCTTGAGGCATTTAAAATTGTCGATGATATTTTACGGCAAGGTGTTCAGGGGATCGCTGAAATTATTACATTGCCGGGGTTGATTAACGTCGATTTTGCGGACGTGAAGGCGATTATGGCAAATGCTGGCTCTGCGCTTATGGGCATTGGCAGAGCGTCTGGGGAAAATCGGGCCGTTGAAGCGGCGAAGCAGGCGATCGCAAGCCCACTTTTGGAAATTTCTATCGACGGGGCAAAGGGAATTTTGTTTACGGTGACTGGCGGACCGGATTTAGCGATGTATGAAGTCGCGGAAGCGGCAAAAGTCATTACGGGCTCTGCGGACGACGACGCGAAGGTGATTTTTGGCGCAAATATCGACGAGAGTCTCGGGGATGAGGTGCGTATTACTGTGGTGGCAACCGGATTTGATAATCGGGAAATGCGCCGAGCGCCGAGCCTTGCGGGCGATATGGAGATTTCTCCGCGTTCTGCGTGGTCGCCGACGCCAGTTTCGCGTCGTGATGATTTCCGAGGTTCATCACGAGTCGCAAATCCATACGAGGCGCCATTTGAGTCTCGTAGAGTCCCTGCGGCGCCC
Source organism: uncultured Gammaproteobacteria bacterium (assembly GCA_964394565.1). Taxonomy (GTDB): domain Bacteria; phylum Patescibacteriota; class Patescibacteriia; order UBA9934; family UBA9934; genus CAIKHN01. Next base: position 4,130 of record CAYMYA010000010.1, on the reverse strand, counting down.
CAAGCAGTCACCGAGCAGCCTTCGGTCGAACCGGAGCCTTCACGGTTCCGTCAGCAGCCTATTGCGGAGTCCTCATCACATAGCCAACCGATGCAGCCTTCGCAAGCGCAAGCGCCAATACCGCCACAGGTACCAGCTCAAAAAGCCGACGACGATGATTTTGGTATTCCAGCGTTTATTCGGAGGAAAATGATGTAGCTGTTGGCGGTTTACATGTATGCGATGCCCTGTGTGCGACTATAAATCCACGAAAGTCATTGATTCTCGCCTTTCGCAAGACGGCATGAGCGTACGCCGTCGACGAGAATGTGAGCGCGCGCGTTGTGCATTTCGGTTTTCAACCACGGAGGAAATGGAACTGATGGATTGTGCGGTGGTGAAGCGCAATGGCCGTAGAGAGCCGTATAACCGAGAGAAACTCGCGTTGGGATTGAAGAAATCGCTCGAGAAACGCCCGTACACACAGGTGCAGTTCCATGCTCTCGTTCACATGATTGAGCGGGAGATTCAAAAAGTCCGTACGGGAGAAATTACGAGCGCAGATTTGGGGGAGATTGTGATGGAGCAGCTCAAGCGTTTTGATACGGTTGCGTATATTCGGTTTGCGTCCGTGTATCGGTCGTTTGAAGGACTGGAAATGTTTGAGGATGAACTGAAGAAACTGAGTAAATCCGGGAAGTAAAGTTGTTCTCCTCGTGTTTTGGTGGGTGCGGTACAACACGTGCATGTTACAATGGGGGCAATATGTCTCGCAGAACACGTATTGTATGCACCGTTGGGCCAGCATCGTCGTCGCCGTCGGTGCTTGTTCGGATGATGCGTGCGGGCATGGACGTTGCGCGGCTGAATTTTTCGCACGGCACGCATACGGAACACGACCTACTCATGCGCGCCATTCGTTCATCGGCGAAGAAAGCGGGGAAGTTTGTGGCAATTATGCAGGATTTGCAGGGACCGAAGATTCGCGTTGGTGCGTTGCCCGACGGTGGTATCGAGCTGCATCATGGGCAATCCGTTGCATTTTCCACGGCGGCAGGAGCGTATGAAACGGGCGGGCCAATACCTGTTACGTATGCACAGTTGCATAAAGATGTGCAAAAAGGGCATCGCATTTTACTTGACGATGGATTTTTAGAAGTTGCAGTGACGCGTGTGACTGGGCGTGTGATTCACACAAAAGTTGTACAGGGTGGTCTGCTGAAATCCAGGAAGGGCATGAATTTTCCGGATTCTGTGGTACGCGTTGAGCCATTTACGCAAAAAGATCACGCAGACCTTGAATTTGGTATTCAGCACGGTGTTGATTGGCTCGTGCTTTCGTTTATTTCCGAGCCGAGTGTTGCGGAGCATGTGCGACGGCTCGCTGCGTCTGCGGCTCGCAGGCATGGAGAACGTGCTCCGTGGATCATGGCGAAAATTGAAACGAAACGGGGCGTGGAACATTTCGATGAGATTCTTGCCGTTGTGGATGGTGTGATGCTTGGTCGCGGCGATCTTGGGCTCGAAATTCCCATGGAGGATGTGCCTATGGTGCAAAAAGAATTAGCGGAGAAGTGCCGTCGTGCGGGGAAGCCGATGATTATCGCGACGCACATGCTGGATTCCATGGCGCGGAACCCTCGGGCAACGCGCGCGGAAATTTCAGATGTGGCGAACGCGGTGCTTGATCACGCGGATGCGGTGATGCTTTCAGCGGAATCGGCAAGCGGACGGTATCCAGCGGCAACGGTGCAGGCCATGGCTGCGGTGATTGATGAAGCAGAAGCGTCCAGGTTCGATGCGCTCGATATGCCTATCGCGGATGTGGATACTCCAGAGCATGCGTTTGCCTACACGGCCGGTGTTCTTGCGTCGCGCGGGCTTATTGACGCGATTGTGGCGCGGGACAGTATTCCAGACGTTGCAGAATGCTTGCCGCGTTATCGTCCCCATGTTCCAATATTCATTGGGTGCGAGGACGAGGGCGTTGCGCGACGGTGGGTGCTTTACGCTGGTGTTGTGCCATTTGTCACTGCGCTTGATGCGGGAACTTTTGTGCCGCGTTCTCATTCCTTTCTCGTCCGTCATGGGTTCTTGAAGGCAACATCGCGAGTCGCCTATGTGGTCGGCGGGGGAGGGCAGCTCTCCCTCACGCTCTACGGCGGATAAAAAATCCCCGCTGCTTGCGAGCAGCGGGGATTTTATTATTTTACTTCTTACACATTTTGCAGCTGCCGCCAAAGAGCATAGCGACCGCTGCAAGTCCGACGAGCATGTACACGACGCTCTCCAACATTGGGGATACGCTTCCCAGGAGTGAGTGCACGAGGTTCCAATCGAAGAACCCTACTAGTCCCCAATTTAACGCACCAACCCACACAAGCACCTCTGCGACCTTATGCACACTACATGTTCCCTTATTTAACATACTGATAATTAATGAGGAATCTTATAAGAAGCATACATGGGATTTTTGTGCTCTCTGAACTCTCTGTGGACAATCGATTGTATCGTGCGGCGTAGTTGCTTGGTATAGTTTGGAGAGAGATACAATATCTTTAGAGTATTCAGTTTATGAACGAATGGCCATCTCCCCAACCAGAAACGTTGGATCAACAGATCGATACGCTTCAAATAGAAATCGATACGCTTGAGGAGCAAATCGATGCACTCTCAGGTGGAGGTGAAACGCCGGAAGTTGCGAAGAGACGTCAGGGGCTTCAGACAGCGCTTGCGACTGCTATGTCGAAAATGGAGAGTCTTTGTGACGAAAAAGATGCCGAGATCGATGCCTCGTCTTCTGCTGCACTCAGTGCCGCCGCTGCGCCGCATTTCACTGCAGAAGATTTTCGACAAAAAAATAACGGGCGGACATCGGGAGACTTATTTTCGGATCGCGATCCGAAAGGGTCTTTACTGAATAAAGATGCGGCATAATGTTATCGGATCTCCCATGCTTCACTATCGCCTTCGGTGAGTTTGAAGAGCGGGTGAAGACGTGGGGAATGCTGTTCAGACAAGCTCGCGGCGCGTGATGGGTCGCGTGAGCGCAGTTTGGTGAGAAGATGCTCTGTTTCGAATGCGCATTGCCCATCTGTCACGGTGAGCGTCGGAGCAGAAACATTCCACAGTATTTTCGATCGATCAAATGTATATCCCCTCTGTTCGGCTGTTACCACAATTGTTTGCAGATACGTATTGATTGTGGCAATGGGATCTGTCGCCTGTTTAAACCGTAAAAGCTGCGGGTGGTTTTTGTACCCCATCGTGCCGCCTTCCAACACCCTTTTGGCAAGCAACCCTTCACGCCACAGCGCTACCAGCCCCTTGGCATCAAGGTAGTCTGGATGAAGACTCCATAGGCGCATATATTGAGCTAATTGCTCGTACTGAGGAATACGTCACGGAGCGTGGGGAACTCGAGAAAGCCGTCTTTCGCGGTGATGTGTCCGGCGTCGGGGAGGGTGATGACGGCTGTGTTGAGGGCGGTGAATTTTGCAACGTTTTCGTCAAAAGCGCCGAAGGGATCGTTCTCGGAAATGATCAGGGTGGATTTTGGGAGCACGCGCCGGATGCGCTCTGCGTCGATAGGTGTTTCCATCCAGGGGCGTGCGATGGCGCGTACCTCATCGTCTTCTAGATTTTCTAAACGAAACCATCCGGCCACAAATACCGCGCCGCCAATGGGGGAGCTGAGTGTTTCCAGGTACCGCAAAATCGTCTGGCACCCAATGCTATGGCCGATGAAGTATGTGTGCTCGTCCGGCGTGCCGACAACTTGCGCGAGGTGATTCACCCATTTCTCAATCACTGGCACTTCAGTATCCGGCATGCTTGGCACGTGTATTTCATATCCATGCTGCTCAAGCTCCGCCTTCAGCCAAGGCCTCCAATCATCCTCAGGCCCTCCTGACCACCGGTGTACCATGAAAACGCGTTTCATATGTTGGCTAATTCACATACACCACGCAGCTTGCGCAGCGGGGATCTTCACGGAACCCGCCGATCTTTCAGGCTTTGCTTTTTGAAAGGCGGTGGAGATATTGCAAGACTGCTCCGCTGATTTTCCCCGACCCAATTCCGTAAATAATTCGCACTGGAATGTCCCCCGTTTGTTAGACACCTTGTCTCATTTCGCCCATCATAAAACC
>CAYMYA010000009.1:0-33817 GCA_964394565.1 uncultured Gammaproteobacteria bacterium | reverse complement strand
TACGGGATCGACGCACATCTTTTACTCAGAACGCAGAAGGATGGAGTGCCGCGGTATGCGGAGTGTTTGTTGACGGCCATGATGGCGCAACCGCTTGGGGAGGATGAACGAGTCGTGTTGTATGCAAACGCTGCAAAACCTGATGGTATGGCGTTGGCTCCTGGGTGGGTGTGGAAAGAATTGCGCTGGCCAGTGCCGCGAGGGTGGACGCATGGGCGATTAAGTTTGGAAATGGTGCTGCATCCGCCAAATGTCTTGTTTGTTCCGGGTCATGAGGTGCCAATGTTCATGCGCAAGCGCACGGTTGCGGTGACGACATTACATGATATTGCGTTTAAAACAGTTCCAGAGGTATACGAGCCTGCTGCGGTTCGTCGACAAGAGCTTGCGATGCGCAGAGCAATCAAACGTGCAGAAATTTTGCTCACGCCATCTGTTGCCACAAAAAACGACATTGTGCGCGAATATCATGTCGATGCGGATCGTATTGCCGTGACACCGCTTGCTCCCACCATTCCAGTCTCGCGCGCAGACGCTGCAGATGTACTGCGGAAATATTCCCTGTCGGATGGACACTATGTGTTCGCGATGGGTCGTTTGGAAAAGAAAAAGAATACGCTGCTTCTGGTGCGGGCATTTGCAGCAGTGAAACGCAAGTTTGGCCACGCCCATCCGCTTACCCTTGTGCTTGCTGGTCAATTCGGTTTTGGCGAACGGGAAATTCGGCGAGCAATGACCGAAGAGCATATTGAGACCGACGTTCGAATACTCGGATACGTTTCCGATGAAGAGGCGTCGCTGCTGCTGAGTCATGCCAGATGTTTTGCGTTTCCGTCGCGCGCGGAGGGATTTGGTATTCCCATTCTTGAAGCGATGGCGCATGGAACACCAATCATCGCATCGAATATTCCTTCAACAAGAGAAGTAGCCAGTGATGCCGCATTACTTGTTTCGCACAATGACATTGCGGCGTTTGCCCGAGGTATAGAGTCGCTTGTGCTGGATGCAGCGTTGTGTGAGCGTTATCGCGACGCCGGGTATTCACGAGTTCACGTCTATTCTTGGACACATTGCGCGGCGGAAACATGGCGTGCACTTCGGGCGACAATTCGGTGAGATCCGAACGTGCGATGGAGAATTGTCCGCAGCGGCTGCGTGGGTGTGCTGTGCATACTGCTGCTATATGCATACAAACATCGCCCCATCGCTCACGGCTCTCGGCATACCTCCACGTATTGCAGAAGTGTACGCGTTTATTGCGGAGAAGGGTGAAGTCGTTGCCCGCGACGTTGCAGAGACGTTTTCTTACACGCGTTCCACAGCGCACGATGTGCTATCGACGCTCGTGCACTATGGTTTTGCACGTGCAATACAGCGTGGAAAAGCAAAAGTGTTCATGATGGAATCCCCGCACGTCCTGTGCGAAGCATTGTATGTAGAGCGCCGGAAAGCCGAAACGCGAGTAGAGGTTTTCGAACAACTCGTTCCGGTGCTTCGTGCGTTGTACGGATCAGGAGGTTCGGGTATTGGGATACGGTATTTTACCGGTGCAGATGGTCTGGAAGCGATTCAGCGAGAATTCGCGGGGCTCTCGGGAGATATTTTGCAGTTTTTTGACTTCGATACTCTGTGTGCACTGGATATCATTCGCGCACGCGAATACGGGAACGCGTGGGTGATTGATCGTGCAAAACGTGTGCGGAGTATTGTGATGACGGATCGCGACATGCACGTGCTGCCGTCCCTTGGGATAGAAATTCGCACCATTCCTCGTAACCTCATTACATTGCCCGGAGAAATGAGCGTGTGCGGCGACCGTGTGCTCTTGCTCTCATACGCCGAAGAAATTTCCGTTATCGAAATTCGCTCCGCCGCAGTTGCCGACGTTTGCCGTGCAACCCTGGAACTCGCCTGGAAGGCTGCAGAAGCGTTTGGGAACACTGCGCCAAAAGAGTAAAACACATTCATTTCTGCGCATGCAGGGAGCTCTCATGAAAAATATCCTGGATCCCCGCGCCGGCGGGTATCCAACAGAATTTTCCGATGCAGAGGTGCACAATACACAAAACACCGCCAATCAGGCGGTGTTTTGGTGTTCTCTGTAGTGTTCCGGAGGGGATCGGGCGCAGTGATCAGCCGAAGTTAATATGCGCCATGACCCACCTCTTCGGAGCGAGTAAGCCGAAGCCTAGTCGTCCAATGGCGTGCCGGACATGTGACACGATGTTACTCGTGGGACGTGTCCATCTCTCCTCCTCCAGAACAGTAGAGAGAACGTCCCAATTTTGGCCATTTTCGCGTCGGCGCTGCGCAAACTTCCTCAACGTACACATGAAGTACGTCTCGGAAGCTTTGTTTGCACCTTCACGAAACTGACCGAAAATTGGAACGTTCTCTCTTATACTCTCAGTTTTCAAGTTACGATTTTCTTTCTTGTTGTGTGAGTTTGCGAGAACATGTGACAAGCAGTCACGGTCGTTTCGGCGGTTTCCCGTTCCGAAGCGAACCGAGTACAATAGCAGAAAATCACAGTATTGTCAATCTTGTGGGTAATACGTTTTCGCACATCCTTGGGCATAAACGGCAAATATCGGCTATCGAGCGCCTCATAGCGCAGGGCGTCAAGAGCGGTGTTTTCTTCTTTTGTGGCCCGGAGCACATTGGGAAAGCCCAGGTGGCCAAATCCTTTGCGGCCGCAACATTAGGCGTACCGGTCGACGAATTGGAACGCCACCCAGATTATCTTTTTCTTTCTCCGGAACTGAAGGAGAACGGCACCCGTGCATATGATATCGACAGCATTCGTGACGCACTGCATCGACTGGGGCAATCTTCCGTACTCGGTACGACGGTTGCGATGATTGACGACGCAAACACATTGAACGTTGCGAGCCAAAATGCGTTGTTAAAAGCGCTTGAAGAACCAAACCCCTCAACACTCATTCTTCTTGTGTGCCACGACGAAACGACGCTGCTGCCCACCGTGCGTTCGCGCGGCGTGGTGTGGTCATTCTTTGGGCCGATTCCGCAAGGATCCGACGAAGTGGAGCAGGACGCACGTCGCCTGACGGATTCGTCTTTGGTGACACGGTTGCAAGCGGCACAGGACATCGCAAAGCGGGAAACTCGGGATATCGAGCCTTTGCTGATTGCGCTCGTGGATGCCCTGCATCATTCAGGAAAAGCGACCGCGAAAACGCTCCACGCAGTCCTGAAAACTCGTGAGCAATTTGCTGCAAATGCGAATTCCACAGTCGCCCTCACTGAACTTGCGGTACAATTGGGGCAATATGAATAACAACGTCAAATTCTTTGCAGTCTTTGCTACGGTAGTGCTTATGGGTGCTGGATGTTTTGGGGGCGGAGGGACCGCGGTAACGTCTGGCGGCATTTGGCAGTCTGCGGATGCGGGAAAGTCGTGGACGCAGACGGCGGCAGTACCAACAGCCACTGGCGTTAGCTCGCTTGCGGATGTGGATGTGACGGCATTCGCGATTGATCCGCAGGACAGTTCCACGGTGTACGCGGGAACTCTCGAGAATGGCATGTTCTACTCGCTCGACGGTGGGGAATCGTGGCAGCGCCCGGAAGAGCCGCTCGCACGTTCCGGGTATGTGGTTGGCATTGGTGTAAGCGCCAAAGATGTGTGTACGGTGTTTGTTGCGAAGGCAGACCGTGTCATGAAGACGGAAAATTGCGGTCGAACATTTGAGATTGAGAGTTATGTGGAAAGCGCATCAGAAGTGACGATAACGGCCATGGCACTCGATTGGTACGACCCAGAGATTGTGTGGATTGGCACGAGTGCAGGAAACGTGATTCGTTCGTTGGATGGGGGAGCGAGTTGGACGACGATGACACGGCTTGACGACGAAGTGACGTCGTTGGCAATCAGTAATACGGACAGTCGTATTGTGCTTGCTGGAACCAAGTCGAGCGGCATGAATCGTTCTACGGATAGTGGGGTGACGTGGACGAATTTTGAAAAGACATTGAAGGACTTTAAGTCGTCTGATCGCGTGTACGGGTTTGCACAGAATGCAAATGGGAGTCTCGTGATTATGAACACGAAATATGGCTTGCTCTCGTCGAAGGATCAAGGCCTAACGTGGTCCGGAATGTCCCTTATTTCTAGCAGCGGCGAAGTGCGCATTTATGGCTTGGCGATTGCGCCGGACAGCAGTGATATCATCTATTACGCCACGAGTTCCACGGTCAACCGTTCAACCACCGGCGGAAGCGCATGGACGACGTCAGAACTGCCAACCACTCGTGCCGGCTACGTGCTCGCAATCGATCCAGAAGACAGCATGCACATTTACTTGGGAAGTGCAGGGGTAGATACAAACTAACTTCGCCAACATCAGCCAAATATCACCACACATGCGTTGACCATGTGTGGTGATTGCATTAAAATGAAGGAACAAAAACTTCTTCTATGTCCATACTTGACGATGCAAAACCGCAATTTCAGAACGTGATCGAACATTGTGTGACGGAGCTCGGAGCGATTCGTACCGGCCGTGCTTCCGCAGCAATTCTTGAGCCAGTGCAGGTGGAAGCGTACGGCACGTTGCAGCCAATCAAGGCACTTGCCACAATCACGACGCCAGATTCAAAAACGATTCTCATCGAGCCATGGGATGCAAGTGTCGTGAAGGCGATTGAGACGGCGATTCAAAAGAGCGACGTTGGCATGAACCCGGTCGTTGATGGGAAAACGTTGCGCTTGAATATGCCGATGATGACGGAAGAAACACGTTTGAAGATGGTGAAGCTTGCGAAAGAGAAACTCGAAGACGCGCGTGTCGGCATCCGGAAAGTGCGTGAGGAAGCACGCAAGAGTTTGGCGAATGTTGAGGGTGGCGAAGATGTGAAGCGTCAGCTCGAGGAAACGCTAGAAAAAACAGTGAAAGAGTACACAGCAAAAATTGAGGAGATGGGTGAGAAGAAAGAAAAGGAAATCACGACGATCTAAATTTTTGCGTATGTCCTTCACAAAGTCCACGCTCCGTAACGGTGCGACGGTGGTGCTTGCCCCGTTTTCTGGCACGGACGCTGCAACAATTCTTGTCGCATTTCAGGTTGGTTCGCGCAATGAGCACGGTGCGGTGTGGGGCGGCTCACATGTTGTTGAGCACCTCATGTTTAAGGGCACGACGCGCCGTCCACAAACGATCGACATTTCGAAAGAGCTTGATCGGTATGGCGCGCAGTACAACGCGTACACCGGGAAAGATCTCACGGGGTACTGGGTGAAGATTGCCGGAGAGCAGTTGCCGGTAGCGGTGGATTTGCTCAACGACATGATATTCCATTCTACGTTCAATGCCGAAGAAATGGAGCGCGAGAAGAATGTTATTGTTGAAGAAATAAAAATGTACGAGGAAAACCCAATCATGCACATTGAAGATTTGCTTGAGGAAGCGATGTTCGACGGGCATGTGCTCGGAAAGAATATTGCCGGTACGGCAGAATCGGTGAAAACCATGAAGCGTGATGACGTTATCGCGTATCACAGGGCGCACTACCGGCCAGAGAACATGGTGATTGTGGTATCCGGAAAACTCCCGGAGAACCTCGTTGATCTTCTTGAGACCACGTTTGGTACGGTTGCCGCATCCGCAGCGGCGCGTTCAACGTTTGATGTCATCGGTGATCAAACACGCATTGGCCGCATTCGCTATCAGCACAAGGAACTTGAGCAAATTCAGCTCTCTCTCGGGTTCCCAACCGTTGGCCGCGGACACGTCGACGAAGCACCCCTAAAATTACTTTCTGCAATAGTAGGTGGAACCATGAGTTCACGATTATTTGTGGAAGTGCGTGAGAAGCGTGGCTTGTGTTACACCGTTCGTACGAGTACGGATGCATATCAAGACGTGGGAATGTTCACGGTGCATGCAGGGCTTGATGCGACAAGGCTTGGTGAAGCGATGAAGGTGATTACCGACGAGTTGCGAAAGGCGGCGACGGATGGCGTTACCGCGGAAGAGCTGACGATGGTGAAGGAGAATGTACGCGGTGGGCTTTCGTTGAGCCTGGAAGACTCCGCCGCGCGCGCTGAGTTTTATGGTCGACAAGCGTTGTTTTTGCATACTGTGCAAGAGCCGCTCGAGCGTATGAAGATATTTGACGCGGTGACGCTTGAGGATATCGCGCGTGTTGCACGGCAGTATCTCCGCTTCGATCGTATGTCACTTGCCGCCATTGGGCCGTTTCAGGACGAAGCTGAATTGAAAACGTTACTCCCGTAATATGTTCACTCCGTCATCCCCGCCTACGCGGGGATGACCAAAAAGACATAGTCCTTCTATGATGAAAACCATTGTCGCCAATTGGAAAATGCATCTCGGCATCCGGGAATCGCTCGCGCACGCGCGAGGCGTGTTGCGTTCGATGATGGGAAATGAAATCCTTCCAGAAATTGTGTTGTGCCCTTCGTTTACGGCGCTGTCTGAAGTACGCAAAGTGTTGGTTCGTACGCGTGTTGCACTTGGTGCGCAAACCATGGGTACGGAACGTTTCGGTGCCTTTACTGGGGAAGTATCTGTGGCACAGCTCGATGATGCCGGATGCAACTTCGTGATCATTGGCCATTCAGAACGCCGTGCGTTGAACGGTGAGACAGATGCTGTCATCAATACAAAAATGAAACTCATTGCGCAAACTACGCTGGTTCCTGTGTTGTGCGTGGGGGAGGGGAAGGCGGATCGCGATGCGGGGAATGCTGAACGTGTTGTTGCAGCACAACTTGGCGCGGCACTGCGAGATGTGGTGTTTACTGGGCCGTCGCGACTGTTCGTTGCGTATGAACCAGTATGGGCGATTGGTACCGGAGCAAGTGCTACGCCTGGAGATGCTGTGGCAATGCATAAGGTGATTGCTGCGGTTTTAGAAAACATGCTCAGCAAGGCGCATGTCGATGTGCAAATGTTGTACGGAGGTTCAGTGAGCGGAGAAAACGCGTATCAGTTTTTGCGTGAGCCAGAGATTGACGGCGTGCTTGTTGGTAGTGCAAGTATAAAAATACAAGAATTCGAATCGATCATATTTGCGGCGCGAGACGTTATGATTGCCCAAGCCTTATGACCGCTTTTGATTGGTTGCTCACCATGGGCATTGTGGGATCGCTTGCGTATCTGGTGTTTTTAGCGTGGAGGAAGGCCCCGCAGCTTTCCATCGTTAACCCGATGTCCTCGCGCGAGGCACAAGCACGCGAGCGTAAAAATTCGTTGCTTGAGGCGCGCATGATGCGCCAAGTGGAAGAACGCGGGCGTACGGTGTGGAAGTCGTCGATCAAGCCGATCATTACGGCAGTGCAAGAGGCGTTTCGTCGTATTGCTGGAAAGCTCACCGCAATTGAACGTCGCTACGTCGAACGTCAGCGCGGTGGCGGAACAGGGACGATGGACGCTACAGCGTTGCGGCAATTGGTGGATGAAGCACGCGCGGCAATGGCGAATGAGCGTTATGATTTAGCAGAACAAAAGCTCGTTGCCGTGGTAAGCCATGACCCGAAACATGCAGAGGCATATGAAACTTTGGGGCGGATGTATCTTTCGCAGGGGCAGTTTGCAGAAGCGCGGGAAGCGTTGGAATTTTTAGCAAAGCTTTCCCCGAAGGATCCGAGTGTCATGGTGGCGCTTGGCGAAGTGCATGAAGCGCTCGGTGACGCAAAAGGCGCATTTGAATATTATGCAAAAGGAAAAGCGGCGAGCCCGAATAATCCAAAGTACTTGGACTTCTTCATTCAGTCTGCTATTGAAGTGGGGGAGTTCTATGAAGCCCAGCAAGCGATTGATCACTTACGCGAAGTTAACCCTGAAAACAAAAAAATCAGTGAGTTTGAGGAAATGTTGGCAGAGAAACGAAAGGTATAAACAGAGCGCGCCCCGGACTCGTCGTCCGGGGCGCTTCGTTCTGATCGGGACGTTCGTCTTACGTCCCTGCGGGGTCGGGATACTCGAGGCCGTTGTCGGCACAGAACTTCCGGAGCTTGCGCTCCTTAGCTGTACTGTGCCAGTACCAGGCCATGTCCCTGAGCATGTTGCCGGGATTGTTCACCATTTCTGGCGTGTTGTTCCAGGGACGGAGGCGCGGCAGTGATCGAGTGGCTGTCTTCTCGGCTTCGGTTGGCCTACGCTGGTAGCATCCCCACAGTCCCACCAATGGCACATTGACCTGCAGGGTTCCGATCATCGGCTTCCTGGGCTTCGTGGTGATGCCGCCGGTACGCGCGATGCCGAAGCGGAGGGTCATCGTCCTTGCGTTGTTCCGCCAGTCCGTGGGGTCATCCGACAGCTCGGCCACGAGTCCGTTGTTCCGGTGCGCCTGCCAGACCCTCTCCACCCACTTTGCGAACATGGGTGGACGCCAGTTCGGGATGAGCGTGGTGGACTGGACGAGCGCATCGAAGCCGCGTTGGATATCGCCGTTGTCCAGGAAGTGCTGGATGCGCATAGCCGAGTAGGCCGTGACCACGGGGCGCGCCAGCGTTGAACCTTGTGCGATCGCCAGGACGCTGCTGTGCGACAGGCGCGCGATCACTTCGTCGAAGACTCCATCCTTGACGGCCGCTTCGAAGTGCGGCAGGTAGGGAGTCTCGTCATCGGTGCAGGAGCCATAGTCCTGGATTGCTTCGAGGAGCTCGGTGCGACGCAGTGCATTGTGCGCGGCGCGGATGATCTGCCGGAACCCATCGAGGCGTTCCTCCTGCGTCGGGAGGTTCTCTGCCAGATGAACGACATCGATCCATTTGACGTCCACCGGTATGTTGGCGAGAAGGGCTCCGAGGATCTCCGCGATCTGATGCGGCCTGAGCATGAGGATTGCGGCATTCGGGTCGTCGCAGAACGCGTCGACGAAGCCGACTCTCGTGTGTTGATTCATGTCGCACTCCCAATCGCTCGTTCATGAACGATCATTTGGAGTTTGGGTTTGCCGGGGGGCGGGGTGCCGTCCGACGTTGCGAAGATTAGCCATTTTTTTGGCTTTTGTCAATAAAATATTGAGAAATTAGTGTATTCAGTTCGTCATTTGAGGCTATTTTCAATGAACGCGGAGGAAAGTTCGCGATGGCCTCCGCTAAAGCTACGGTGGCCATGCCCAACAAAGCATCTGCGAAGTGGCAGGCGTACTTCATGGTACGGTGAGCGAGTTTCCGATAAATGAGTCGAAAAGAGACAAAATGCCGAACTGAAAACGAAGTAGCGTGGGCTACTTCGTTTCTTTGTGCGCTTGGTGCTTGCGGCACTGTTCGCAGAACTTTTTGAGTTCAAGGCGATCCTTGAGGATTTTTTTGTTTTTCTTGGAGCGGTAGTTCAGCGATTTGCAAACCGTGCACTCCATTTTGATGAGATTGTCTTGGGACATACGTGAAAAATGTTGGAAAATGTTGGCAAAAGTGTACGGGAAATGAGAAAAAGTGTCAAACTTGAGCGAAATATCTCTGAAATGGATGCGCCCCGACTGAAATCGAGCGGGGAGCTCCATGTATGGCCAGGGCGTACGTGCTGCAATCAGGCGGCGGGGATGAAATCCGCCACGGTCATCGCGAAGAAGTACTGGTTGTCGCTGATCGTGGCACGTTGGACGGCGCCCTCATAGGTGAGGAGACCAATGCGCACCAGCCAGTTGAGCGCCATGGCCTCGTCGGCCAGAGCGGGGAGGCCGGACACTCCAGCGATCCCATCGTCTCCTTCCTCGCCACCGTCATCGTCGCGCGCCGCTCCCGGGTACTCCTCCCGTTCGGCGTTCGCTGACTGGCCGCTGAGGAGGTGACCGGGGTTACGAGCCAGTCGCTTGATCTTCTCGACCGACAGGTTACTGAAGCGGTCCTGCTGATCCAGCTCGACATATCCGACCTCGAAGGGCGCGATGGCGATGTCTGCTTCGCCCGACGCTCGGACGTAGCCGAACGAGAAGTAGCAGCCGGATCGAGGAGTTTCCCTTCGCTCCTTCATGATGCGCTGAAGGACGGCGAGCGATGCTTCTGCCTCGGTAGAAGCCCGGGCACGGATGCTGTCGATGTGAAAAGGTGAGGTCACTGTTGCTCCTGTGAGCTCGAGAAGACGAGCTGCAAGAGCAGTCTTTCACAGGAAAAGAAGTTTTGTCAAAATAAAAAACGTGTCAAACGACAACCAAAATTATCGCGAGTTTTGCCGATGGTTTGCGCCAATTGCTTGCGAAATGTTTGAGAATCCGTCCTTTGCAAGCAATGCCACGAGCCCGCGGTTTATTTCACCAATAGCTTGTGGACCCTGAAAAATCATGCCGGTGGCAAGTTGCACAAGCGAAGCGCCGGTGCGAATTTTTGTGTATGCGTCTTGCGCGGTAAACACCCCGCCAGAGCCGATGATGACGAGCCGATCGCCGTATGTTTGGTAGACGTGAGTGATCAACGCGTTTGATTTTTCTTGCGTCGGCATGCCGCTTAAGCCACCGTTCATGTTTGGCGTCAGCTCGGACTGATCGACGGCGCTTATATAATGATCTTTGGTGAGATTTGAAAGAATAACGCCGTGCACGCGATGGTGCAGCGCGACGTCGAGCAATGCATCGATGTCGTCAAAAGAGCAGTCGACGGGGCATTTGAGGAAAATGGGCTTTTGCGTCGGGATTGCGTCGAGTGCCGTGAGGAGGAGATCGAGTCTGCTGGGTTCGGTGAACGGCTCACCCCCGCACGTGTTTGGGCAGCTGATATTTACCGTGGTATACGCGCCAATATTCGCGAATGCCGCAAATGCTTTTGCGTAATCCGCAATGCCGGCGTGTACGTCGACAGTGCTCGCGTCGTTCGTGCGCGCAACACTTGTGCCGACGGGAATGGGGAAGATCCGTTCGTGGAGACGGCGCGCGATCGGATCTGCTCCATCATTTTTTAGTCCGTACCACACCATGAGGGATCGGGACTTCGGGAGTCGCCACAGCCGAGGCTTCGGGTTTCCTTCGCATGGCTTGCCGGTGATAGAGCCGACTTCCGTGAACCCAAAGCCCACGGCGCCCATGATTTCGATGAGCTCTGCGTTCTTATCGAATCCGGCAGTCAGGCCAACGGGGTTTGCGAAATGGATCCCGAGAACGGTGTGCTCAAGGGACGGATGACGATACGCAAACAGCACGCGCATGAACGACGTGAGCACACGGTGTGACCCGAGGAACACGCCAACGCGAACCATCGCGTCATGCACCCGTTCCGGATCAATCCGAAACACAATGGGCTTAAACAATACCCGGTACCCCTCCCGCAATATCCCAGTCGCAAACATATACCAAAAGTGTACGCTTCACATGCAAGAACACAACCATGAAAAGAAAAAGTTCACGCTACGTTTCGCGCAAACTTAGTTTCGAACAAACTCAGCTTGGCGCAAACTAAGTTTGTGAAAAACTTGATTCCGAGGCGGTCAAAGCTTGGCCTGGACGTTGGTTTCACATTGACAAATGGATGTTTTTCCTTCACTCTACACGGTCCGCATTCCCTGCGGCGACTGGGTAACGAACCCCGGAGGATCCCATGGCTCGCTTTGATCTCGGCCTCTCGTGCTACAAGCAGTTCCTCTTCAGCATGAACAAGCACCGCGGGGACAAGCGGTGGTGGCTCGTGTTCACCGCCGCTCTGGTGGTGATGCTTCTGTGGGGCGCATTCGGAGTCCCCGTCTTGATGCCCATGCCTGACGTGATCGGGCGCTACGATTGGGTGAGTGGGAGTTTTACGCTCTGGAGCGTGCTCACGATCCCGCGCCAGAACCAGAGCATGTACTACGCCGTCATGTTCCTCGTCGGCATCCCCCTCGTCAAGGCGGCGTGGACGGTGGCGGAATTCAGCTACCAGTTCGCGCGAGGACGGCGCTTCGTCTACCAGTCTCCGGGCGGCATCCTCGATGGTGATTGGGTCGCCGACTGATGACCCCTGTGACTTGCTCACCCCGTGACGCAGACCGCCCCTGGGCGCGAGCGTCGCGGGGGTTGTCCGTTTTATGGGGGAAGTATTTGAAAAGGTAAAGCTTAGCTTTAGCGGGGAGCGAAATGCATAATATTGTGAGCAATCAAAAATCCCCCGCGTGTGCGGGGGATTTTTGGAGCCACGATCGGGAGTTGAACCCGAGACCTCATCCTTACCATGGATGCGCTCTACCGACTGAGCTATCGCGGCGTGCTCGCTTGCCCGACAGACGGCGTTTGGGTGTACTTCGCCCACCCAGCACTGTGTCTGTCGGCCGCTCACTTCGCCTCGCGATGCTCGGCGGAACTGAACGGAAGGTGATTTTATGCGAACCGTAATGAAACGGATGAAGAAAACCTCGTAAAATTGTTCGTGGCTAGGCGCCGGCGAGCACAGCCCGAGGCGTACCCAGATGTACGGTGAGGGCTGCGCGCAGAAGGCAACACCGTCACGGACGATTTTACGAGGTTTTCTGTGGTGGGTTGGGAAGGATTCGAACCTTCGAAGGCGCAAGCCAAGAGATTTACAGTCTCTCCTCGTTGACCGCTTGAGTACCAACCCGTGGTACGGCCGAACGATTTGGCCTCTTTTCGACTTGTCGCAGCGGAAACTTGCTCGACGTACTTTGGGGGTACGCCTCACAAGCTTTCCTTGCTCCGCATCGAACATAGTCTCAAATCGTTCATCCGTACATTCATCCTTCCGCACCGAAACTTGACGCAAACAGCTTCGTTTTACATTCGTTTCTTTTTCTCACGATCTCTGAAAATAACGTTGGCTTGCCATCCGGAGCTCCGAGCATAACGAGGAGCGAAGGGTGGAGCCGAAAACCGGATTCGAACCGGTGACCTACGGTTTACAAAACCGTTGCTCTACCAGCTGAGCTATTTCGGCGGGCGGCATCGACCAAAGAACGACGGAAACTGACAGAAAACACTCAAAAGAACGCGAGAAGCGTATCATGGTGGGAGCGGCTCTGGCAAGAAGGTTCCGCTGGGGCTATCCTCAGGGTATTCTATGCATATTGAATTTGAAGCAACGTTTACAGGGATCCAGAAAGATGATGTCCGCAAAGCGTGCCGTGATTGAACATGAATTTGATGATGTTGATCGCGCGGTAAGGTTCCTTATTTTCATCGGTGCAGAAAAGAACGCGTCTCAAGAGACACTGCGTGAAATGTGGGCGTTGGACAATGCGAAAATCACAAGCGATGCGGCCAGGGACGGTGTTGGATGTTGAATATATGCATTGTTATTCATCTTCAAACTGATTGTGTCGTGCGATGCGTTCAAGTGCAAGGATGCGGAGCGCGTAGTATTGCGCGTCGTGTGGTGCAATGTTTGGCGTGAGAAGTTTCAAGATTTGATTTCCTTCATAGCGATTGCCGCGGTAAAGATATGGGAGAATCGCTATCAGTCGTTCCTTTAGTGCTTGAATTTGCGCTTCATGTTCCGGCGCAAATGCAGCGCTGGAGTTTTCTGAAGAAGCTTGCACAACGGAATGTTGATCCTGATGTTCGTCGGTGACGTGTTGGGCAGGTTTCGTACCGCGGCGAATGCTTGTAAGAATTTCTTGTTGTGCTGTCGGGCTAAAGAATATTGTGGTCATGCCGTTGTCGCCACGGGCAAAGATACAAAAATCTTTTATGTCGTGCTCGTACGCTTTCCAATCATTTGGATGACTGAGAACCGAATCTGGGATACCGCGAACCCAGAGGAGAAATTGAATTGTTGTACGGACATTTTCAACCCCGAGGTGTTCTGCGAGACGGATTTCTTCGACGGTCTTGTATCCGTCCGGTGCACGGGGGAGCCGGCGCGCAATGATTGCGTCGACAATGTCCGCCGTGAGCGCATGTTTTCGTGCATCCGTGAGAAACTTTTGTGCAGTATCACGGAGCGCATGAGGCACGCTTTCGTCTTCAGCGATAGCGCGAATGTCTTCGTAAAAACTTCTGTTTGAATATGTGCCTAACGCTTGACGAACTCGCGCTATGACATCACGTACGCCAAGACGAGCTGCTGTTTCAGAGGATATTGGACGATCAAAGTTCATACGATGAGTATAGTACCAAAACATACGCGTTCCCGTGTGGATTTGGGGAGCCCACTGGTGAATTTTCTCATACGGTTCCGCATGATTCTGAACCGTCTCGCGGTATGCATGAACCGAGAGATCGCAGGACGGTGCTCCGAACTCTCGCATATTTGCACAATGTCCGATATTCTTCTGTCTATATATGCATGCAACGTTGGAGAATAATGTACGTCATATCATTGAGGATGCCATTCGCGTGCCGCTTGATCACCGGGTGCTTGTGGTATTCGATGAACAGTCGCCGCTGGCACGAACGTTGACCGCCGGGTATCGCGCAATACTGACCAACATGATTGAACTCAATTTCGATACCACGACACCGGAAGTGATTCGTGCGACGATTGATACGCTGTCGCCTGGAGATCTCGTCATCCTTATTCAGTCTACGAGTTTCCGCTTGAACGAGTTTAGGTTTCGCCTTGAGCTGTATGATCGCAAGCTTGCCGTCATTGAGCACCCACACCTTGGTCGCATGCCAGAAGCGGAGCACCAAACATATTGCGATTCCCTCGCATACGACAAAACGTATTACCACACCGTTGGGCATGCGCTGAAAGAGCGGATTGATCGTGCGACGCAAATTGTGGTGGCGTGCGAGGGCACGGAATTGGTGTACGACGGACCATTTGAATCTGGAAAACTGAATATCGGTGATTACACGGGTATGAAAAATATCGGTGGGCAATTTCCGATTGGCGAAGTGTTTACGGAGCCGAGCGATTTAGCGAACGTGAATGGCACAGTGAAATTCTTTGCGTATGCCGATGCAGATTTTCATGTCATTGCGCCGCCAGAGCCGGTGCTCGTCCGCATCGAGCACGGCATGATTGTGGATGCGCCGACTGCGCCGGCATCGTTCGTGCGCGTGATTGACCAGATTCGTGAAGACGAGCCGTTGTGGGTGCGCGAGCTTGGGTTCGGTATGAATCGCGCATTAACACGTCACCGACGGCTCACCGATATTGGAAGCTACGAGCGAATGTGTGGGGTACACCTCTCGATTGGTCGAAAACACACCATTTACACAAAAGAAGGTTTTCCGAAACGCTCGAGTCGGTACCACGTCGATGTATTTGCGGATGTGACGACGGTGACGATCGACGGGGAGTGCGTGTACAACGATGGCGTGTACACCATTGGGAAGTAAACGATTACACCGCTTCAGAGCGCCCAGACAGTGCGCTCGCAAGCGTGACTTCATCTGCGTATTCAATGTCGGCACCCATGGGGAGCCCACGCGCAAGACGTGTCATGGAAATGCCGAGCGGCTTGATGTGCCGGGTGAGGTACATAATGGTGGTTTCGCCGTGTACGTCTGGTGAGAACGCGAAAATACATTCGCGAATGGTTTGGTCGAGCTTCAGCCGATCATCGAGTTGGCGAACATTGAGCGTATCGGGTGTACGTCCGTCAATCGGGTTCAGCGTACCGCCGAGCACAAAATATTTGCCTTTGTACACGCCGGTCGCTTCCAACGTTGCGATATCGCGTGCTTCTGCGACGATACAGAGTTTCGTACGGTCTCTCGTTCCATCGGTGCAAATATCGCATTCCTCTCGTTCGGCATACGTGAAACATGCTTTGCACGTGGCGATGTTGAGTAATTCCGCGATGGATTTGCTCAAGAGCAGGAGGTCGTTTCTGGAGAATCGGAGCAGCGCAAATGCATATCGCAATGCGGTTTTTGGTCCCACGCCAGGAAGTCGCCCTAATGCGGCGACGGCGTTATGAATTGGCGCGGGGAATCGTCGCATATGTGGAGCCCCTCCCGAACAGGAGGGGAGGATGTCTAGAGGCCGAGATTTTTGAATGCATCGAGCCCGCCCATTTCTTTCATGGTTTTCATGAGTTCGGCCTGGAGTTTGTTGTTCACGTCGTTTAGCGCTTCTTGTACGCCCTTGGCGATTTTTTCTCGGTCGAGGTCTTCATCAATCTGCACGCCGAGCGTTTCGTGGCTGCCGTTCACGGTAATCATTACTTTTCCGCTCGCGCCTTTCCCTACCACAATGACGTCATCCAACATGGCTTTCATGTGTTTGCTCTGCGTGCGGAGATCGTTGATTTGTTTGAGTTTGTTAAACATAGAAAAAGATTAGGATCGAAAGCATCGTACCAACGTTCTTATTTTGGCGGAAGACCGGCATTTTTTGGTGGGACACCTGGGGGGAGGCCAATGTTGCTTGGGTTTGGCCCTGATGGCGCTTGTTGCGTTTGTGATGTGGGAGCCATGGTGCTCATGTGGCGTGTATCGAGGTTTTTAAACGACGCATGTGTGGCATCCCAAAACAGTGGCACCATGCCGGTTGGGCCGTTGCGGTGTTTTGCGATGTGGACTTCTGCGCGCGTTTTTTCTTCTGGAGTGAGTTCTTCCGGTTGGTAATTTCGGTCTGCAGCTTTGCGATAAAGAAACATGACGACGTCAGCATCCTGTTCAATGCTTCCAGAGTCACGCAGGTGCGCGAGTTTTGGAATTGCCGGTTTTGTCATTTCGACTGCACGAGAAAGCTGGGCAAGTGCGAGGACGGGAACATTCAGCTCGCGTGCAATTTGTTTTAAACCACGAGAAATTTCTGCAACTTCCTGCACGCGATTATCCGTTTTCTTCCGTGCTTCCATGAGCTGCAGGTAGTCAATGACAATCATAGAAAGCCCATGTTCGCTTTGGAGGCGACGTGCCTTGGTGCGAATACTCATAATAGTCGCGATAGGGGAGTCGTCGATATATATCGGCGCCTCCGCGAGCTTGCCAAGGGCATCACCAATGCGCGGGAAATCGTCGGCATGCTCTGAAAGCCTTCCGGTGCGCAATTTCCACAAGTCAACGTTGGCTTCTGCAGAAATCATGCGGTCGACGAGCTGTTCCTTGGACATTTCCAAGCTAAAAAAACCGACGGGTTTATTCGTGCGCATGGCGACGTTGCGCAAAATATCCATGGCGAACGATGTCTTTCCCACGGACGGACGTGCGGCAAGAATAATAAGATCGGAATTTTGCAATCCCGCAAGCAAATTATCGATTCCGATGAACCCCGTCGCAACACCGCGGAGCTTCCCTTTTTCTTTGTGGAGCTCGTCGATTCTGTCGAATGCTTCGGTGAGGAGTGTGTGTAACGGAGTAAATGATTGTTTAATGAAATTCTGTGAAACATTAAACAGGGTGCGCTCGGCTTCGTCGAGTAACACATCGACGTCTTGTGATTCATCGAAACCAAGATTGGTGATGTCGCTTGCCGCAGAAAGCAGTCTGCGGAGTGCTGCTTTTTTTGCAACAATTTCTGCATGGTGCACCACGTGCGCCGCGGTGCTCGTGGCATTTGTCAGCTCGACCAATGCGGTGCGTCCACCGATTTGTTTGAGTACACCTTTCTCTTCCAGGCGGTTTCCCAGTGTGAGCACGTCAATTGGTTCGTGGCGGTCGACGAGTTCTAACATGGTTTCGTACATCAATCGGTGAGAGTCTTTATAAAAATCTTCACTGCGGAGCGTGTCGCCAATTTTCAAGAGCACATCTTGGTCGAGCAAGAGCGCGCCGAGCAAGGCGCGCTCGGCTTCTAAATTATGTGGAGGGATTCGGCCTACGTCTGCCATAGTAAGGGTATCGTATGCGACGGAGGAATTGTGTGGAAGTGGAGAGCATGTGGGCGGTAAGGGGATAAGGTACACTATACGTATTATGGCATCGTATTCTGAGGGGAGCGCGCGTGCAGTGCGGGTGCTTATGGGCACCATGATCGGCGTGGGGATGCTTGCGCTGCCGTATGCGGTGGCACAGGTGGGGTTTGTGCTTGGTATGCTTGCGCTGGTGCTGGTTGGTGCGTTAAGCGCGGTTGTTTTGGAACTGTACGCCGATCTCGTGCTTGTTCGCGGCGGAAAAGCGCGGTTTATTCATGTTATCGGGCGAGAGCTTGGGATATTTGGTACTGGCGTTGCTGCGGTGGCATTTATCGGCAGTGCGTACGGAGCTCTTGTCGCGTACTGCTTGTTCGGTGGTCAGTTTTTGCGTGTGGTGACGTTTTCGTTCATGCCCATGACGCCGTTCATGGCGACGATAGTTTTTTTCGCGCTTGGTGCAGTGGCAACGGCGGGAGGGACGCTGTTCATCGCACGCGTACAACGCTTCTTGCTCCCGACGTTCCTTACGTTACTCGCCGTACTTTCCGTCCTGGCGGTGCCATACATGGACTGGGAGCATTTCACGGGTTACGCACCAGAACACTTCGGCACAGCGCTCGGCATTATGGTGTTTGCGTTTTTCGGTCTCTCCGCAATTCCGGAGGCACGGGATTTTCTTGGGCGTAAAGCGTCGACATTGCCGCAACTCGCGCGAAAAGCCGTTCTTGGCGTTGCAGGGGTGTATGGCATCTTCGTGATTGCTGTTGTGGGAGTCATGGGTAGCGCGACGACGGAGAACGCGATTCCCGGATTGAAGAACGTGCTTGGACATAATATGTATGTGCTCGCAGCAGCTCTTGCGCTGTGTATTGTGCTTTCGGCGTTTATGAATGTTGCGACGGCACTCACCAATACGTATTTGTTTGATTTCCGTTTGCGATTTGTGACATCGTGGGTACTCGCCATGGCGGCGCCATTCGTGGTCATGATGCTCGGTGCGTCGTCGACAAGCGTGGTGTTAAATATTTCCGGTGGCGTGCTCGGATCGATTGTAGGGATTTGCATGCTCGTCGCGTACGAACGCGCGCGCGTGAGCGCAGAAATTCCCAAACACCGTCTTCGCATCCCGCAAATCATTGTTGGGCTGACATTTTGTGCGTTTGTGGCAATTGTGGTGATGACGATCGTTGGAGACTGAGTTTTTGAAAGGGGTGGAGCGGAGCCTGAGGGAATCTTGGAAGGGGTTGGGAGGGGAATCAGATTCACTTTCTTTCATATTTCCATTACTCTTTCTCAATGATCCCCTCATCAATTTCCATCCTCAACAACGATCTTCCCGACGCCCCAGGGATTTATTTGTATTCAGATGCTGCGGGGAAGTTGTTGTACATTGGTAAGGCGACGAGTCTCAAAAAACGAGTGGGATCGTACTTTACCAAGGCGCACAATGCACGGATTGCGGATCTCGTCGCGAATATTGCACGCATCGATTACGTTCAAACGCCGACGGTGATTGAAGCACTCGTTCTCGAAACAAATCAGATTCATACCAGGCAGCCGCCGTACAATATTTTGAGCCGTGACGATAAGAGTTTTTTGTATTTGTGTATGACGAACGAAGATTTTCCAAAACCCGTGCTTCTTCGCGGACTCGACCTTGAGCATGTTGGTGTGAAACCGTTTTCGAAAACACTGTCGGTGAAAGCGAAGCGCCAATTTCTCGCCGTTTTCGGCCCGTACATCAGCGGCCGATCACTTCGAACTGCACTGGAACTTATTCGTCGATCGATTCCATGGAGCGTCTGCGGCGGTGTGTTGCCGCGTGCATGTTTTGATGCGCAGATTGGTCGATGTCCTGGCGTGTGCACAGGGGCGATCTCGAAAACCGAATATCGCAAAATTATTCGTCAGCTCATCAAATTCTTTTCCGGAAAAAAAGATGACGTGGTTCGTGGTATGCGACGGGACATGAAGCGCGCAGCGCGTGCGAAAGACTTCGAGCTCGCCGCTGATCTCCGAAACAAGGTTGAATCCCTCGAGCACATCAACGACGTCGCGCTCATCACCCGTGATGACGATTGGGATCTCGCGCACGAAATTTCACCATCAGCACCGCAACATGGAGCTGGGGGAGCGGCCTATGTGAATGCCCTCGGTCGTATCGAGGCCTACGATATCGCGAATATCAGTGGAACATCGAATGTAGCAAGCATGGTGGTCTTTGAAAATGGCCAGCCGAAGAAAAACGAGTACCGGAAATTTCGTATCAAAACGCTCGACGGTGCAAACGATGTTGGTGCGATGGAAGAAGTGATGCGGAGAAGGCTGGCGAGAGTGGCGAACGCTTCGTGGCCTACTCCCGATCTCGTCATTATTGATGGAGGCGAGGGACAAGTGAATCGAGTGAAAAAGGTGATGAAGGAACTTGGCGTGGAGATTCCCGTTATCGGCATTGCGAAGGGGGTTGATCGGAAACAAGATCGGCTTGTGTTTGACGAGAGCAATACAGAGCTTCGTCGTATCGCACAATCCAGCAAAGAAATTCTCCAACGTGCCCGCGACGAAGCCCACCGTTTCGCCGGTGCATATCACCGCGTTCTCCGCTCAAAATCATCCGGAATTCCACGGCGGTTTCGGTGATGTGGTTGTACAAATATGGGAATGGAAACGCCCCCCCCACGCGAGTGCATAGGAGGGGCGAGCGAGACGTGGGGCCTTGTTTCGTCCTTGAAATTTTTTCCCTGCCGTGTCTCAGCGGCAGGAATTTCGTAGATTCCCCACTGCCGCGACGCATTTCATTTCTTCCCCTGCCGGGGGAGAACCGACCCTGAGGGATCGCGATTGGGAGTGCGTCTCGTTGCTTGACCGCGGTTTTGGTCATGCCTTGCCAAGGGCTGGTAGCAACGGGCAGTGCTTCGTTCCGGGCCAATTCCCGTGGTGCTTCTCCTATATGCCGCTCTTTCCAAAGCGGCTTTTACCACTAAAGCGGGCGTGGTTTCTTGAGTAGTGCATGCGATATGCACGACCCGTCCCCCACGCCAACGAAGTCGTGTTGCTCGGAGGGGCAGTCCCCTCACGAGTGGCGGTGGTGTTGGTTGCGTTTAGCTAAGGGAGGGTTTACGCGAGGACCCTTTTCCCTTACGCCATCAAGCTCGGGCGGTCATTGACCACCTCCCGTTTCCGTTCATGGAAAGAGAACGGACGTATAAGGATAGCAGAAAATGTAAAAAAAATCAAACGCCAAGCGCGTCATTCGATGTGTTGCTTTGCAGAAAATTACAGAAAGACTGCTTGAATGCTTCTTTAATGCGAAACGCCCGCTACCGGTGAGGGTAGCGGGCGTTCGTGTGGGCGCGTATTTCGCCCTGTCACTGAGCCGGCCATGCCCCTAGAACACATCAGGGCAAAGGTATCGGCTTCTCGTCATCGAGCGGTGTATCGACGGTTTGCTCTCGCAGCGCACCATCTTACTCCGGTCATTATGTCGTTGACCGTTCAGGCGAGCGAGGGTGTCCCGTCGCTCGTCAGCTCAAGCTCGCCCACATTGTCCTACACGCGAGAGGGAATCGAATCCTCTCGGACTGGCGTCGACGCTTTGCGCCATGGACCTCGCTGCACCGTAGTGCAGCGTCAACGCACATGTGGGGTCGCCGAAGCGTACCGCTCTACAGTTCTTCGCCTCCCGTCCAGTGACAGACGTGGAGGCAACATTTTTGGGGCCCCTTGGAGTGACATAGTGCGCCATACCGATACCCGCTTCCGCCCTGGTGTATATGATGGGCGGGCGCTGATCGGGATTCGTCTCCTCTCCGGGTGCCACACCGGAGGATCCCATACCCTCCTCAGGGGTATGCCCGTGGAGCAATGGACGATCTCTGCACATTTGGCAGATCACGTGCTTCCATGCCACGAGTGGACTTTTGGCGCGGCGGACTGGGCTGGTGTCCGCCGAACGGTTCCTGGTCGATCCTTGCGGACCGTCTTACTGCGTGTTCAGGCAGTGAGCACGTGCTGAGCAGCACGTTCACCCTTGCGGGCGCCGTCCCAGGAGGTACGGCTTGAGGGGGTTTTTATGTTAGTGCAAGTTCATGATTTATCTGGTATACGGTGCCATCCTTTCACCTCCTCCTTCCACACCCTTCGCAACAACGCAGTCCTCGGCGTTTCCATTGAGCATCCCTCATCATGCTCAGGTGAAAACGGAGCGTTGTTCCTATTGGTGATTCCGGGGTTTCGTTGTGAACTCTGGTCGTGCAAGCACTCGCTTGACGACGAGAAATAATAGCAAAAAATCTGTTTTTTGTAAAGCACAACCCCGCCGGTGCGTCCGGCGGGGTCGAGAGGGGATGGATGTGAGATACGTCACTCGATGCATTGCAGGAGTGCCTGTTCTGGGGAGAGCTCGACATCGAGCGCCATCAGGTTTGCGGCGCATTGAGCTAGCGCCAGGTCGACGGATCCCCGAATCCCCGTTTCATCGATGTACGCTTCGAGCTCCTCGGTCGCAGCGGCGTGTTCGTGTGCTTGATCCTGCTCTGCCCTGATCTGTTCAGCCAGATTCAGACACAGGTTGATCTGTGCTTCGGGATCGAACGTGGAACTCCCGCTGTGCTTGTTATTCACACAATGCTGGATGTCGCTATCCAGCGCGTCCCACAGATCCCGGTTCGCGTCCGTCCACCGCTCGAAGGCGCTGGTGCGTCCTTCGAGTGCCAGCAGGTCGCCGTTTCGCTCGCGGCGCTCGGTTTCGATCCGGTGGGTCGCGGCCTTGTGGGGCGCTGCGACTGGGTTGGGGTCGGCCTTCTGTACGCTCGCGATCGATTCTCCGGCCGACGCTGTGGGCAGTTTGGGTGCGTTGCACTGCGTGAGGAGGCCGATGACGATGATGCCGATGATGAGGATGATGGCAAGGATCCGGTGAAGAACAAGCGGAGAGTTGGAGGGCATGTCGCCTCGGGGATATTGAGGTGGGAAGCTCTCTAAAACGCAGGGAAGGAGCCGGGACATACTAGCAGAAAATGCCGAAAATTGGAAGATTGGTGGGTTAGGGGTGTGTTATCCACATCAAAATGGGTTCAGTCACCTTCAAAGTGGGTTAGAATGGGGATGTTAGGCATGAAGTGGGGGCATGAAGCTCATCTTTACGCTTCGGATTTCTTCCCCCGTCATAAATCATTGGTTGCCCGTCGGAGCTGATGATTTGTGACGGTCTAAATACGACTGTCCTGTGTTCCTTGGTCAATACAACCACACCATCGACGACAAAGGACGGCTTGCCGTTCCCATGAAGTTTCGTGAAGCGCTCGCGCGTGGGGCAGTCGTGACGCGAGGCTTGGACTCTTCATTGTTCCTGCTCCCCGTGGAGGAGTGGGGCAAACTCGCAGCAACAATTGCAGATTTGCCCTTGGGGCAGTCCAATGCCCGTGCATTCGCCCGACTCATGCTTGCGGGTGCAATGGACGTGGCATTGGACAAGCAGGGGCGCTGCATTGTTCCGGAATACCTCCGGCAGTATGCAGGGCTTACGAAAAATGTCGTCATTGTGGGCATTAACACGCGCCTCGAATTGTGGGATGCCGAGCGTTGGGCAACGTATGTGGCACAAACAGAGAAGGACGCAGAGAGCATCGCCGAAAAACTCGGTGAGCTCGGGATCTAGGTATGCAACACATTCCTGTACTCGCGAACGAGGTGATTGACGGGCTCGCACTGAAGTCCGGGGCACGTGTGCTCGATGGGACCGTTGGTCTCGGCGGTCATGCGCGCCTCATCCTTGAGGCCACAGCACCGAACGGTGAGCTCGTCGCGTTTGATCGTGACCATCGCAATCTTGCGACGGCGCGAGAACACCTGACAGCGTTTCACCATCGCGTGACGTTCATTCACGATTCGTTTGGCAATATCGCAACGCATCCCGTTGGTACGTTCGACGGTGCGCTCGTGGATCTCGGATTTTCTTCTGTACATGTCGACGACGCATCGCGCGGGTTCTCCTTCATGCACGATGGACCACTGGACATGCGGTATGACGTACGGCAAGAACTCACTGCTGCAGACATCGTGAACTCCTGGAGTCGCGATGATCTGGCGACCATTTTCCGTCGGTACGGCGAGGAGCCACGTGCACCGATTGTCGCGAAGGCGATGTTCGATGCACGACGCGTGAACCGCATTGCGACCACCGGGGAACTCGCGACGATTATTTCGAGCGTCATTCCGCGGACGGGAAAAACGCACCCGGCAACGCGTGTGTTTCAAGCGTTACGCATCGTCGTCAACGACGAGCTTGGAGAGGTGGAGAAAGGCCTCGCAGGAATTACTGCAGTGTTGAAATCAGGTGGACGGTTCGCAATCATCACATTTCATTCACTTGAAGATCGGTTGGTGAAAGTGTGGTGCAAGGAACAGCGTGATCTTGTGCCGATCACGAAAAAGCCAATTGTGGCGACGCGTGAAGAACAACGTACGAACCCAAGATCACGCAGCGCAAAGCTCAGAATTGTTGAGAAAATTTAAGGAGGAACCATATGGAGGGAGTAGGAGGGAGACTGTCGCTCGTCAAGCGCGTGCTCAAAAATCCGCGTGTGCTTTCTGTACTCACCATTGGGTGCATGCTCGCATTCGGTACATTGTATGTGGGGCAAGTGAACGCGGCAGCAACAAAGGGGTATACGATTCGCGAATTACAACACCGGAACGTGACGTTGCGGCACGAGCGTGACAGGCTCGACATGCAGATTGCGAAGCTCCGATCAGTTCAAAGTGTGAAATCTCGTGAAGCGTTCCTTGGTTTGCAACCTCTGACGCCAACAGCATTTGTGAACACGAACACCGATGTTGTGGCTGTTCGATAGTTTTGTTGCGTGGTAAAATGACGACACTATGTCGTCTGAAGCATTTGGGAATATTCCACGACCACGGCCCGTGGTGCTTTTGGTTTTAGACGGTTTCGGTATTGCGCCGGATGCAGAGGGGAATGCAATTACTCGCGCAGAAACGCCGACGTTTGACATGCTCACGCAACGTTATCCGTCTATGACGCTCCGCGCATCGAGTGAGGAAGTTGGGTTGAATTGGGGTGAGATGGGAAATAGTGAAGTTGGACACTTAGCTATTGGTGCTGGCCGCGTGTACTATCAGACGCTCCCCCGTCTTACAAAGGCGCTTGCGAACGGGGAATTTCAGCGCAATGCTGGGTTGTTGCACGCCATGGAACGTGTGAAGTCGACAGGAGGAACCTTGCATCTCATGGGCATCGTTTCGTCGGGGAAGGTTCACGGATTCGATGAACATTGTTACGCACTACTCCGTATGGCAAAGGAGCATGGCATTGCGGATGTTGCGGTGCATGCGATATTGGACGGCCGTGATACGTTGTATAATTCCGGGCTCGATTTTATAAAAAACGCGCTTGCGCGGATGAGGGAGATTGGCGTAGGAAGGCTCGCCACGATATGCGGACGATTTTATGCAATGGATCGCGATAACCGGTGGGATCGTATCGAGAAAGCGTATCACGCCATCGCGCTGGGGCAGTCCGATGTAGTCACGGAAGATCCTCTTGCCGCTATTGAACTTTCCTATTCGCGGGAAGTATATGATGAAGAATTCGTCCCGACCGTGATTCAAAAAAACGGAAAGCCGGTTGCAACGGTCAAGCCCGGTGATGCCATGATCTGTTGGAATTTTCGGCCAGATCGTTCGCGGGAAATCACCAAGGCATTTGTCATGCCGGTGTTTGAATCGTTCCCGCGCGAGCCGATACATGATGTCGTGTTTGTGACGATGACTGAATATGAAGAGGGTCTTCCGGTCACCGTTGCTTTTGCGCCGGAAAAGGTGACGAACCCACTTGGGGAAGTGATCGCGAATGCTGGGTTCGTGCAGCTGCATGTTGCAGAAACAGAGAAATATGCTCACGTCACCTTTTTTTTCAACGGGACACGCGAAAAACCATTTCCTCATGAAGATCGTGTGCTCATTCCGTCACCACATGTGTCGTCCTATGCAGAAGCGCCGGAGATGAGTGCGCTTCCGATTGCTGCAAAAATTGTCGAGGAAGTTGGACGGGAGAATTATGATGTGATTATTGCGAACTTTGCGAACGTGGACATGGTGGGGCATACCGGAAACCTTGCCGCCACCGTGAAGGCGGTGGAAACGGTTGACGCGTGTGTTGGACGGATTGTGGAGGCTGTTTTAGCGAAAGACGGCGTGGTGTGTATTACGGCGGATCACGGGAATGGGGAAGAAGTATTAAATTTGCAAACGCATGATATCGATAAGGAACATTCTACGAATCCTGTGCCGTTTTGGATTGTGGGGAAACAATTCGAAGGGAAGCCTTCTATTGCTGGCGACGTACCAAACGGCGACCTCTCTCTCATGCCCTCATGCGGGATGTTGGCCGACGTTGCCCCGACCGTTCTTGCAATTCTCGGTATCCCTCAGCCCCCAGAAATGACGGGCACGCCGCTGCTCTAATCCTCCCCGATTTTCTCTGACATCCCAATTTCAAATCCTTCGCACCCTCGCCACCCTCTCCGCGCTCTACCCAAACGACGGAGCGCTTCATGTTGGTACGCCGTATCACATGGTGGTGATGGTTGCGCTTTCTGCACGCACGAGGGATGAACAGATTTTGAAATTGGCGCCAGCATTTTTTCAGGCATTTCCCACGGTGCAGACGCTGGCCGCTGCACCACTATTGCAGATCACTGAACGCATCAACTCGATCGGCATGTACCGTCAGAAAGCAAGGCGCCTTTCTGCAATGGCGAAATGTATTGTGGAAGAGTATGGCGGGGACGTACCAACCACAATGGAAAACCTGGTACGCTTACCGGGCGTCGGGCGAAAAACGGCGAGTGTATTGCTTGCGGCGATGTTTGATACTCCAGCGATCGCGGTTGATACGCATGTCCACCGCGTGGTAAATCGCTTGGGCTGGGTGCGGACGAAAACGGCCGATGCAACAGAACGTGCATTGCTGCGCATCGTGCCGAACGCGTGGCAACACGTTGTCAACCGTGTGTTTGTGCCGTTCGGCAGAACCATTTGCATCGCGACACCACGGTGCTGGGCGTGCCCACTCGTCAACGATTGCGCCTTTGCGAAAAAGAACCTTGAAGAACCAGAACATGCTGACACGATACAGAACCATATTCATGCAACACATACAAACATCGCGGCGCTGAAGCAGACGTTAACGCAATCATTGGAAAAATATTCTGGATCCCCGCCTGCGCGGGGATGACCGGAGAAAAGAATCTGCCATCCCCGCGCAGGCGGGGATCTGGAGCACTATCGTGTATGCCCCTCATAACTTTTGATACGCACATCACTGAGCGGATCCGTGCCGCGGGACAGCCAATCCTTCCATTTTGGATTTTTCTTGCCTCATATGGCATGTGGGTTTTTGCGGTGTTTGGTGTGGCACTCGTGGGAAGCGGAAGGGCTTCGGTATTCAGCGTACTCCTTCCGATCGCTTTGACGCACGCGCTCACTCTTGGCATGCAGCAGATCGTGCGCCGTGAGCGCCCGCCGCTCGCGTGGTCTAAAATTGTCATGTGGCAACGCACCCCGTCGTTTCCTTCGGCGCACGCATCAACGGCAATCGCGTGTGCAATGATATTGGGCTCAGCAGTTTTTTCGCTGGGACTTGTCGGCGTCATTCTTGCCTTTGTGCTGTACGTTTTCGCGTTTGGGATTGCGCTTTCGCGCGTGATGGTTGGCGTGCATTATGTCGGGGATATTCTTGGTGGTACCGTATTTGGAACTTTCGTGATCCTTCTTTGGTACACGTGGGGTATATCTGGTTAGGAAATTCAAAAGGTATCGTGATACCATTTTCGCATATGAACTTTTTTTTGCCGAATTTTCGTCGTGTGTTCCTTGCACTCTCCGTGACGGTTCTTGCAATGTGCGGAACAGTATTCTTTACGCAAGCGGTTCACGCAGCGAATACCATATCAAGTCAGCAGTATTTGGATATGGACACGAATGGCACGGTGGATCATATTGAATTAACATTTGATACCAATCTCACGGCATGTACGTATGATGCCGCCGATTGGACGATTAATACTGCGGGAACGATCAATATTACAGAAATTACGGGGTTCGAAGACGACGGCACATGTGCTGGAGCATCCGCAGTATTATCACTGATCGTTACTTCGAGCACGACGAAGACCGGCGGCGCGGTGGCTCCGGTGATTTCTTATGCGAACGCAGGGACTGCAGATAGTTTGCAGGATTCCGGTGTCATTACCGCAAAGCCGTCATTGACGCTCGCCGATGGTGCGAAACCGATTATTCGCATCGTTGATCTGACGGACGGGAATACGGACGGCCTTGTGGACGAAATAAATATGGTATGGTCTGAAGCAGTTGATACGGATGATGGTGTTGCGCCGGTTGCAGCAGACCTTCCCACCACGGTACTGCCAGATGGTTCTACCGCGAATTTTGGAAGCGCAACCATTAGCGATCCTGCAGGCGCGACGAGCGTGTTGACCATCACAGGCGTGACAGGTCAAGTGACGATAAATACGGGGATTGGTTCTACCGCAATTTCTGGTAATCTTTCAGCAAAATGGAAGGATGCAAACAATAATGTTCCGGATGCGAGTGCCACGACAGGGCAAGAAACAGTGACAGAGATCATGGCGCCGCTCGTGGTGAGCTCCACGCCAACATCCGGAGCTGCGGGTGTGGTGCGTACGTCAAATATGACTCTGACGTTTTCGGAGAGTATTGCATCGTTAACGTGGTCAATATCTCCAACCGCGACGCTGACAAATGCTACAGCGCTTCCTGCGTCAGTCATTACGCTGACCGGTATCAAACTATCCGGAACGAATACCTTCACCATTCTCACCGCGCCAGACACGAATTCCAACGATTTTGGGGAATTCATGTCATCAGGGGCGGCCGCGATTTCCTTCGTTGTCGCGGAGGCAGAGTCAGAAGAAACGACGAGCGAACCGACGTACGATATTGCGATCACGTCTCCTTCTGCGTTATCAACCGTGACCGCTGGGCAACCGACGACGATGACATGGTCGACGGGCGGAGGTACCGGTTCAGTCAGTTTCGTTCATCTCGCGTACTCCTCTGATGCGGGCGTGACGTGGAACGTCGTTGCGACGAACACCACAAATGATGGATCATACGTTTGGGATGTGCCTGCTGATCTTTCGGAACACTCGGTCGTGCTGCGCGCAGAGGGCACAGATCTTGTCACGGTGCTTGCAACAGATCTCTCCGATACTTTCGTCGTACATGCCATGGGCGAGGGAACGGAGAGCGGTCTCGTCGAGGAGGAGACATCGGACGAAACGCTCGAGGAGTCATCAGATGAATATCAGGGTCAGTATATCAAGGGCGAATCATGGACGACGGTGTATTACATTGATGGGACGTTGCGCTATCCATTTATGGACACGCAGACATTTCTGACATATGAAGAATCCTTTGATGATGTGATGACTGTGGCGGACGACGTCCTTGCGAATTATGATATTGGTAGGCCAATGTTTCCGAACCCAGGAGTCGTGCTCGTCAAAATTCAGTCTATCGAAAAGGTGTATGCCTTGACGGACAGTGTGACGTTGCGCTGGATTACGTCTGAAGATCTCGCGGTCGAGATGTACGGAAGCGACTGGGCAGAGTATGTCATTGATGTGCCAGTAACGGCATGGGGGCATTTCACGGTTGGAGAGGATGTAGAACACGATACTGAGATCGTCGTTGATCGGGATATCATGAAGACGCGAGAAGAGGTGAGTGCCTAATGGGTACGGACAGATTGAGGAAAACAACACCATTTCTTTCGCGTTGTATGAAAATGGTGTTGTTTTTTTGTCGGCATTTTCCCACAGGGGATGCCTTGTGGAGGAAATATCGGTGCTATACTACATTCAAACTTCTTAATCTTGGGTTTTATGCAAAGATATTCAGGAGCTTTCATGAGAAAGCTGCGTGCGGTAACCTCTTCCACACTTGTGGTCATGATGACAGCGCTGATGGTTGCTGGAGCGCTGCGCCCAACTGAGGTTCGCGCGGCAGCCGGAGAAGGCACCGCAACAATTGCTGTAGGTACTGGGACGTTGACGAATGCGAATACCGCAACATACGGGAGTGACTTATCGACGGTGCCAGTGACCGTGGGTACATTGGCATATTTGCGTGTGAAGCTCACGGTTGGCGCGAGTCACATTGCTGCAGCGCAGAACAACGTGACCGTGCAGATCCCAACCAACCTGTTCCCAACAAACGGCTTCGATACAAACGAAGAAGCCGCGATCACGGACGTGAATGCTGTAGGTGAATACTTTATTTCATATACCGATACCGACTCTGGTACTACGAACAACGCCGCGATTAGTTTTGCGGCGAGCGCTTCCGTGAATACTGGTCTTATCACAATTCAGGCAGATCAGCAGATGGATGCCACGGATATCGTGATTCTTACCGTTGCGGTGAATGATTTGAATTATCTTCGCGCAGCACAAAATGTCACCATTTCGGTTGATGATACTGGCGGGAACAGCTTGGTAGCGATTGCGGTGTTGCCAACAGTTTCTACAGCAGCGGCGGACGCGGGTGCATCAATTGTGGTAGCAAGCCCAACCGTTGGCGCGTCTGGGAATACGACAATCACCATGACAGTGCCATTTGCACTCGATGCCGCTGATGCATTCCGCGTTACGTTCCCTGCATACATCAACATCAGTGGTGTGACTGCGGATCAAGTTGCTACGGGAACGTTTGACGACGCAGGAGGAACAATTACGTGTAACGATTCCGCGCAAATTTTGACGTGTGTGACGAGCGGAGCAACGGCGACGACAGGAACTGTTATTCTTGCAAATATCACGTCGTACTACATTGGAACAACGGATGTCACGATGTTTGAAGTGGAGGATGAAGCGAACACCTCGAACGATATCGCGACAGACAGTGCTGTTGCGTTGACTGATGTTACTGCGGCGGATGCTGCTGCGTCGGTTGCTCTTGGAACAAATAATTACGTCGGTGTTGCTGGAAGCACGACGGCGACTTTGACGTTGCCATTCGCACTTGATGCTGATGACACGATTGATATTACATTCCCAGCGCACATTAACGTTGCGAGTGTTGCTGCAGCAGTAACCGGTACATTAGAGGCCTCTGATAGTATTACGTGTGCCGCGGCATCTCAGGTGGTGACGTGCACCACGAGTGCCGCAACGAACGCATCGGGAACTATTATCATGACCGGTATTAAGTCTTCGTATGTTGCAACGACGGATATCACGTCTGTTGAAGTTGAAAATGAAGGTAATGCCTCGAACGATATCGCGACGGATTCAGTCGTTGCATTGTCTGATACGTTGCCTTCAGATGAAGAGGAAGACGAAGAAGCGGGATCGTCTGAGGATACATATGATATCGACGTCACTGTTCCTGCAGCGTCGGCAAATTATATGCCAGGAGACACGGTGGATATCACGTGGAACACCGCCGGTGGATCCGCTGCGCCAGGCTTTGTTTCGTTGTATTATTCCGTTGATGGTGGAGTAACGCTTGAAACCATTGCGCTGAATACTGTGAACGACTCTTCATTCAGCTGGACTGTTCCAGATATTACCGCAGAAAGCGTGACCATCACCGCGAACGGAACAGACCTTGTGACGGTCTTGGCAACAGATGAATCTGGTGCATTCAGCATCGGTGCAAATGAAGGGGAAACAGATGATACCGATACCACGGATGACTCTACCGACCTTCTTCCTGAAGGAAGCTACATGAAGGGTGAGTCGTGGAGTACGGTGTATTACATTCATGATGGCATGCGCCACCCATTCTTGGATAGTCAGACATACTTTACGTATGCGGACGACTTCAGTGATGTTGTGACAGTGGACGATGATGAACTTGGAAACTACACTATCGGCACTCCAATGTTGCCAAAGGCTGGAACGGTGTTGGTCAAAATTCAATCGGTCAACAATGTGTACGCACTGGAAGCTGATAACACGCTGCGCTGGATCACCTCCGAAGATCTCGCAGTTGAAATGTACGGAAGCGACTGGGCAGACTACGTCATCGATGTGCCAGTGACTGCATGGGGTCATTTCACGGTCGGATCTGATATTGACGAAGCATCGGACGTGGACGTCATGTTGAGTGACATGAGCACGCGTGATGAGCTGAACTCAAAGTAAAAATCACGAAAAAACGCGGGCTCGAAAGAGCTCGCGTTTTGTGATAGAACTAGGAGTACATTATGCCAATTCATGCCATACTTCTTGCCGGCGGGAAGGGGACGCGCCTTGCGCCGCTCACGGATAATCTTCCAAAACCACTCGTGCAAATTCACGGGAAGCCAATGATGCAGTACGTTCTTGAGCATTTGCGCGCCGCAGGCATCACGAACGTCGCAATTTCCGTGGCGCACCTTGGGCACATGATTTCTGATGAGTTTGGTGACGGATCAACGCTCGGCATGAATCTTTCGTATCTCGTTGAACCGGAACCGATGGGTACTGGTGGGTGGACGAAGCTTGTGGACTGGGACGATCTCGAAGAAAACTTTATCGTTGCAAATGCCGATAATTTATTTTGGATCGATATTGCGCAATTTCTTAAACGACATCGTGAGCATGGCGATATCGCAACCATCGCCGGTATCGAACTTCCGAGTGCAGATATTGCGAAGTACGAAATTCTGCGTCCGAATGCACATGTGTCGAATCTCGATGCGTACGTTGATCGTTCGCACGCGGAGCAGGAACTTGCGGGGAAGGAGACGGGGTTTATTAGTTCTGGGTGGTATATCATGAATCGTTCTGTACGCGATGTAGTTGATGACGTGGTGCCAATCTCCAACGAGGTACACTTATGGCCACGCATCGCGACATCCGGCCGTCCTATAGGCTTCTATCACGCGACCGAACCCTGGTTCGACTCCGGTACCCACGAACGCCTCGCCCGCGTGGCCGCCCACGTCGCCGCGATGCAGGAGAGGTAACATATTTCGTCATCTCCTTTCCCCTCCGTCATCCTCGCGCAGGCGGGGATCCAGAGTGTTTCCTGTCTCTACTGGATTTCCGCGTAGGCGGGAATGACATAAACAATATTTTCCAAATTTCTTTCCCTATGCTCGACTTCTCCCAACGTTCTCGCATCACCCCCTCCCGCCGCTGGCTGGCGATTGTTCTCGTCATTGCCCTCGGCGTTGTCGGTGTACTCATTGCAACGTGGTGTTTTGCAAATGCGGCGTGGTATCGGCAGCCGGAGCAGGGGGCAGTGGATGTTGGCGTGGCGGTGGAAGAAGGGGCGCGCTTTTCGCAAGTTGCGAACGATTTAGGATCACTCAATATTGCGAGCCCATTTTGGCTTCGCGTGTACACCAAGCTGTTCGACGATGCCACCATATACCCAGGAATGTATGTGCTTACGTCGGGCATGAGCTATCAGGCCATCATGAACGAGTTGCACAGCCAAGACGATGAATCCGTGCGCATCACTATTCCTGAAGGCTTCTTGCTCGTGGAAATGGGGGAGCGTATTCACGCGGTGCTTCCAGAAATCACCATCGCAGAATGGACGGCTGCGACATCAGCAACGAGCACGCTCGCCAGCGACGCATTCGTCATTGCATCCGGTAAGCCAGCAGGCGTTGATCTTGAAGGATATTTGTTCCCAGACACGTACGAATTTCTCATCGACGCAACGGCGGAAGATATTGCGAGTACCATGCTCAACACCATGGAGAAGCGATTGGACGAAATCGGTGCCGCCACGGGCGATGCCGAGGGCATGACGATGCACGAGCTCCTCACGTTGGCGTCAATCGTAGAAAAAGAAGTCCGCACCGCCGAAACCATGAAGAACGTCGCCGATGTATTCTTAAAACGCCTGGACATCGGCATGGCATTACAGTCGGACGCGACGATTAATTACATCATCGACGGCGATAACCCATCTCCTCTGTATTCAGATCTAGAGGTGGAATCCCCCTACAACACGTACATCCACACCGGCCTCCCGCCCGGTCCCATCTCCGCCCCAGGCCTCAACGCCCTGAACGCCGTATTACATCCCGCCGAAAACCCCTACTATTACTTCCTCACCACCGACGAAGGCGCCATCTACTACGCCGAGACGTA
>CAYMYA010000008.1:0-35820 GCA_964394565.1 uncultured Gammaproteobacteria bacterium | reverse complement strand
CCCGGCACGACTCGAACGTACGACCCTCAGCTCCGCAAGCTGATGCTCTATCCAACTGAGCTACGGGCGCAGGATGGTAAAACGTACCCAAGTTCGTCATCTACTGCGTCAGACTTCTGCAAACCTCCTCACCGTACATCTGAGTACGCCTCGTCGGTTTTTCGAAGTCTTCCTTGTATATGACGAACTTAGTACGTTTTACATTTGTGAGTACATTTTGTATTTGTTTCTCTTTATCTAAATCCTACACGCACAACACTCAAAACGTACAATTTTCCTCTAAATCCTCACAATTTATACACGCGACGGAGGACATCTGTCAAACTCTCCCCTTCCCGCTCTAGGTTTTCAAAAATAAAGGGGAGGAGCGTCTTGCGAACCTCGTTTGGATTCAATTCTTCGAGCCCAATAGAAAGCATCGGCTGGAACCGGCCGTGGAACGAAATATAGAGCGTATTGAGCGTCGGCGGATCATACGTCAAAGAAAAATCGCGAATATCCGCAAATTGAAAAAACTGATCGCCAAACACTAATCCCTTCGATGTGATGTGTACCGGAACCCGGTTCGGCTTCTTCAGATCCTGAATGAGCGTAATCACCGCAAACATGAGTACAATAACGCCAAAAATAAAGTTCGCAGTAAACACGGCGTACAGAATAAGAAACAACCCAGTAAACGACGCCGCGATATACCAGCGCTTTGAGCGCTCAACCATAGGGAATTCCCAAGATTCCCAACTCATCATTGGCACTCCAGCATCGACAGCTTCACCAAGCATCTCTTCCTCACCTATGTCATGCTCATTTCCCATGTGAATAGTATAACACCACAAATGCTGTCCATCATCCACGTGAGCGTGTGTGAAAAAGTCTTTTGCGCAATAATGAGCAATAATAGAAAATGTAACGAGGCAATGTCATCTATTCAAATGTATGTCTGAAGAGAAAGGAAGTCGACGACAACAAGAAATACGCGCTATCAAAAGCAGCATTACCGCTCTCGAGGGAGAGGCTCAAGAAAATCCCCTTGGTTTTTCTGAACGCGACCGCGTAGGCCAATGGAAAGACTTTGGATTGCTCTATAAAAGGGTGATCGATTTGGATTTCAAGCAGATTCAGGAGAGCCAGATGAACCAATCGTCGCAATAGCCGAGATCGCCCATGAATCTGTACTCACGCCTGAAGAACGTTTAGCGTTGAGATATTCTACAACAATCGACGGAGTGAAATATATTGTAGGCGACCAGCGAGGAAGACTCTTTGTAGTCCAGATTGACGACTGGGGAATGAAACGTGATTAGTGGCACAACCGAGTACATACAACTAAAAGACAAAATGACTCCAAGGCGGAGTCATTTTGTTATTTGATACATCCCTATCGGTCGCCGCACTCGCCTGGGGCAAGTGGATTGCACGATAAGAAATTGTCTGACGGAGTACAGGCGTGCAGTGCCAAAGTTGTAGAGGTGTTGTTAAAATTTTTTAATGATTTTCATTTTGACGATTTTGAGGCATGTGGGTCGGAATTGGGAGACAGGAGCTACGGTCTTCGACTTCGAGGGGTTTCGTTTTTTTGTTTTTACCAAGTTTTCAGAATAGGATTATTGATAGCTTTACCCCCAAAAACCAATGTGATATAAAAATGATGAATGTTATTATGACATTTCTGTATTCTCAAAGCAAAATCCTTTAGGTCTTTTGCTGATAATTCTTGGAATTGGAATTTTAACCCCTTCTTCTCTTTCGCGGTTGTTTTCATTCTGGTGATATGATCTTTGTCCTTGCCTCCAGCCCAAATAGAATGAATTATACTATTTCGTATTTCTTCAATCATCTGCGCCTCGCTCAGTAGTGCTTTCAGGTTTGCATAGTCCTTATCTTGACCGTGGCGATCTAAGTAAAGGCTGGACACTAATCCACGTAGATTTTTGAATGAGAGTTCTGCTGTGATAATTTTGCCCACCCCTTGATGCTCGGCTATCAATGACCCTATTAGATCCTGTAAAACCAATTCTAACACCGCAAAAGAGACGACGATGTCACCAATATACCTTAAATGTTGATCTGGTACCTGATGTTTCAGAAAAGCTTTTGGAATTTTTTATTCGTAGCCCCTGCATTATAGCCCAACAAAACAACCCCGCGAAGGGTTGGTTATTTTGTTGATTCTGATTCCTCAAGGAAATAGCGCATCTGCTTTTTGAGGAATCTCCACCCTGAACCACTCTTTAAAAACTTTTCCCTTCCTAGCGCATCTTTTTGTACAAGATACGCCTCGTAATAAATTATTCGCCAAGGCTCCTTATGTGCCGTGGAAACATTGCCATCTGCATTATGCCTTTCGAGTCTCGCATGAAGATTCACAGTTTGTCCAATGTACCAGGATTTTGACGAGAGACTCTCGAGCACATACACATAAAACATAACACTTGCGTCTAAGATCTTCACGGTGGAGATTGAAAAACTATATCATGAACATATGGCTTGCCACGTCAAACACCAGCCGGCATGCGGCCACGTAAAGACGGCATACAAACACGCCGTCCACGTGGCACGTAAAAACACCAGACAAGCTGGTGTTTTTACGTGGCGGAGAGGGCGAGATTCGAACTCGCGAGGGATTGCTCCCTGCCACGTTAGCAGTGTGGTGCCTTCGACCACTCGGCCACCTCTCCATATCTGAAACCGCACTATTTGGCGGTCTGCGGTGTCGCCGATTTCCGCGCCTCCTCACCGTACAGTGTCGTACGCCTCGTCGGTGCTCAATCGTCTCCTAGCAGCCCATCCAAATATCGCGGTTTCAGTCCATTTCTCATTGAGAACGAGAAAAGAGTATCTTAATTGCGGCGGGAATGCAAGAAAGAACCAACAATCATGCTGAAGAGAAAGACGCCGATTGTACACAACACAATTGCCCCACCTGTTGCGAGGTCGAACGAATACGAAAATGCCAAACCAACACACACGGAAAGCACAGAAAGCGCAACCGCAATGCCCATAGTTTCCTTAAACCCTCGCCCAAACTGAGTTGCGGCAAGCACAGGAATAACCATAAGTGCGCCAATGAGCAACACTCCAACCACGCGCATGGATACCGCGACGATTGCTGCAGTCATGATGGCAAGGAGCAGGCTATCTGCCGTCACCGGTAAACCATTTGCTTTCGCAATATCTTCATCAAACGACAGGAGGAAAAACTGGGCATACCGCGTTGCCACAATCCCGAGTGTCACCACAACCAACCCGCCGATAATCCACAGATCACTCACACTTACCGTCGTAATGCTCCCAAAGAGATACGCAAGCACTCCCCCATTAAATGCCTTTGCTGCACTCATCGCGACGACAGCGAACGCGAGGCTTCCGGAAAGAAATAACGCTAACACTGCCTCGCCGCTCAATTTCCCGGATGATCGGAGTCGCTCAATACCAATCGCGACACCAATAGTGGTGAGTATTGCCGTCACCACAGGGTTCCAACCAAGCAACACACCAAGCGCGACGCCGGCAAGCGATGCATGAGAAAGCGTATCTGCAATAAGTGAATATCGTCGCACCGTGAGAAATATTCCCAATACTGGGGCAACAATAGCCACGAGTACACCGGCAATTAATGCGCGCGTAAGAAAGTCGTATGCGAAGAAATCAGCGAGCATAATGGGTATTTTTCGGTCGGCTAAAATAATACGCCGCAAGCGCCGTCGCAATTGGCACTGCAATCACCAGCGATGCTCCCCCGACAATGGCACGAATCACTTCCTCCATTACATGTTCCGAATTCAGCACCACCCACAGCGGTGGGCCTCCTTGAACCGAAAAGAGGAGGAAAAGTGGAAACGATGCACCGGCGTATGCGAGTGCTAGGGTGTTCACCAGCGCTGCAATATGCTCTCGTCCAACGCGGATGCCTCGTCGATACAACTCTGCCGCGCCGAATGACGTATTTGCAAGGCGAAGTTCTTCTACAGCCGCGACCTGCGCTGTCGTGACGTCGTCCAGCACACCGAGCGTACCAATAATCATGCCACCGAGCAGAAGACCCCGAAGATTTAAGGATGGCAACGAGCCAATTTGCAAATACAACGCTTCCTCGGTTCCAGAACCGGCAAGCTGTGCGAGCATCACGGCGAGGAGCGAAAAAAGCACACAGAGCACGAGCGTGAGGATTGTTGCGATCAGCGCCACAACGCTCCGGCGGTTTACGCCATGCGCGAGCAAAATGGACACGATCGCAATGGCACCGGATCCAATCAGACACACAAGCAACGGATCGTGACCAGCCATAATTGCTGGAACAATACCGAATGTGAGAATCGCTAAACTCGCCGCAAGCCCAAACATCGACGTCACGCCCCGAAGCCTGGCAAACACGATGGCAAGGAGAAGGAAGATCGCAAACACGATCAGTACGCCAGGAATCCGAAATGTATCGAGCACGATGTATTCCCCGCTCCCCGCTCCTGGATCCTGAGTGACGATGACTGTATCGCCAACATCAAGCTGATGCGCTGCGAACAGGCTCGCCGATGTCACGTAGGTAATGCGCTGATCCGTTCCGTTATCTGGCCCCGTCATCATGCGGACGTTCACGTCTTGCACCATTTCCTCCATGCCATATTCCGCGTTCAATGTCTCGCTAAAGATCATCGTGACGCTGCCCAAGAAATACGCACTCTCGTCCGCATACACGGCGTCATTGGAAACTTCCTCCGCGAAAACGCCCGTCGGCATACTGGCGACGATGCACAGTGCAAGTCCAAGAACAATGCGTTTAATGGCCATAATGTTCAGTATGTACTCGGTGAATCACATCCGCTGGATCGCCGTGGCACACGAGGTGACGGTTCAAACACAACACGCGCTGCACTTCATGCGCAATAGCATCGGTATCGTGGGACACAATAACCACCGTAAGCCCTTTCCGATGCAAATCGCGGAGCAACTCGTAAAACGCTTCCTGACTTGCGGGATCGATCGCTGACGTCGGCTCATCTAAAAATAAAACGTCGGGATCACCTGCGAGTGCTCGAGCAATCATGACACGTTGTCGCTCGCCGCCCGAAAGCGTGCCAATACGTTGCGACCGATGTTGCGCAATTCCCGTCGTCTTCATCGCAGCATGCATTCTGCGTTCGGCATCGTGACGCGATGTTGATCGAACAATTCCGCTTGCAACAATTTCTTGCACCGTCGCAGGAAAGAAGACGTCGCCGCTCACACGCTGTGGAACATAGCCGATGTTGACGTTTTCAATGTGTGACGAAATGGTACCGTGCGTTGGCTGTTCGAGGCCTAGGAGTAACCGCAGTAATGTCGTTTTTCCTCCCCCATTTGGCCCAATAATACCAATATATTCACCACGATGAATTTCCAACGTGAGGCCGGAAAGAATTTCTTTTCCCGCAACAACAAACGAAACGTGATCCAATGCAAACAGTGGCGTTACGGATGGCATACCATGGCGTCGGAGAGTTTTTTGAGATTTTCTCGCATGATTGCAGTATACCCTGTCGCCGCATCGTATTCCGCCGTAAGCGATTCGATGGGATCGAGAACACCCACCGTTACCCCAGCTTCATCCGCAATCGTTTTTGCCAGCGCATCGCTTGTCGCTGATTCAAAAAAGATCGTCGTGATGCCGCGAGTGCGAACAAGATCCACGAGTTCAGCGATCGCCGAAGCAAAAGGCTCTTCTTCCGGATTCAATCCCGTCACGCTGTGCGCAACGAAGCCGTACCGACGCGCAAGAACGTCGAAGGACTGGTGTGCGGTAACGATTTCTGGAATGTCGCAGTTCGTGAGCGCTGCACGATACTCTCCATCGAGCGCCATGAGCTCCGCGATCTTGTTCTGAGCATTCTCAACAATCGTTTCTCGGTTGGCGGGATCCACAAGCTGAAGCTGTTCGCTGAAGCGTGCAACGATTTCTTGCGCATACACAGGATCGATCCAGAAATGCGGATCAAACTCTGGGAGATTCAGCGATTGCAGCGCAATGAGCGCGTGGTGCGCGCGCTGATCCCCCTCAATGGCACGCAGTGCCCATTCGT
The DNA here is from genome assembly GCA_964394565.1 of uncultured Gammaproteobacteria bacterium. Lineage (GTDB taxonomy): Bacteria > Patescibacteriota > Patescibacteriia > UBA9934 > UBA9934 > CAIKHN01. Next base: position 29,770 of record CAYMYA010000008.1, on the reverse strand, counting down.
CGATTGTCCCGTTAATCAGCAATATTTCTGCGTCCTGCATGGTTTTTACGTCATTGATGGTTGGCGCGTAATCGTGTGGCTCGACGCCTTGGCCGACGATCGTGACAATGGCTGCTGAAGGATCCAGCCCCATCGCGAAATATGCGAGCGGGTAGATGGTTGCGACAATTGAAATACGGCCGTCGTCTTTTGAATAGTCAGGAAACTGATTCTCTGGAAAAAGGGTGACGTAGGCCAGCCCTGCCCCCCAGGCAGCGATTATGACGAGCGCGATCCGGAAGAGCAGGCGTTGCATAGGCCGAAAAATTCTAATGAATGACGCAGAATAGTGAATTTCGTTTTTTTCTCAATCTTGCGTTGCGCATCGGAAAAGTCATCGCCAACATCGACATCGGCCACGGTTTTGCACTGAACGCAGACGACGTGGTGATGGTGGTGCTGTTCGACGGATTCGTATCGCAAAATCTGATCATGGAAATGGACGGGGTGAATGACGGAGGCGTTGACGAGGAAATCGAGTTCTCGATAGAGTGTGACTTTGTGGACCGGGAGGTCGTTTTTTTTCAGGAGCGACAGGATTTCGTCTGCCGAAAACGGCTTCACTCCATGCGCGAAGATCTCGAGAAGTGCGCTTCTAAGCTTCGTCATACGAAATCCGCCTGTAGCAAGCTCGTATCGAATCTCACCGGTTTTCGGAGTTTCTTTAATCATACTCCGACCATCTTAACGCAACTCAGTTGCGTTAGCAAGACCCTCATCCACAAAACAAACACCCTGACCGACTCGCTCGCATTCACATCAGCTCCGATCACAACCCATTCCAAGACTCACACCTCCCTCACCCCCTCGCCAAACTCCATCGCACGACGATATCGGCACCAGATGATTTCAAAACCATCTCTGCGGCGTTCATGGTTGCACCGGTAGTCACGACGTCGTCAATAAGCAAAATACGTTTCGGCATCTCAGCCCCATCCCGTTTTTTCAACGGGTTCGCCTTCAACGCGTCCTTCCTCACCTCACGCGACAAATTTGCTTGCGCCATCCATCGGTGCTGACGCTCCAACACATCAACGACAGGAATAGGCAATATTTCACCAATCACTCGCGACAAATCTCGTGCTTGGTGAAAGCCTCGCCACCGCTCTTTCCACGCCGAAAGCGGCATCGGTACAATTGCCTCTATCCCCCGTTCCCTCACCTCACGCTGCAACGGCACAAGCCTTGGGCGCAAGATATCAGCAAACACACGCAACCCCTCACCATCACCATCGTATTTCCATGCACAAATCAACTGACGAATTACCGGGTTTGCATATGCAAACGGTGGCCCATCACATGAAAAATTCCTCATGCACGCTGCACACAGCAACGCCCCCTCGCGTTCACACTGCACGCAGTATTTTGGAAATACTGCTTCCACGATCACATCTTTTCACTCCAAGAATACCCATCCACAAGCCATGTTGTTCCCGCTTTCACCAGTGTGACCGTAATGGACTGATACGACACAACCGTATTTCCAGGAGTATCTATGGTTTCTTCTCGTTGCGTCGTCATAACAAGCACGGACCGCGTTTCGGTAAAACTCACCGTGACTGGTGCTGTCACGACAATCGTTGAAACGCCATAGTACGCGCCGCTTGACGACGCGCGAGCTTCCCGAACCAATACGCGCAACTCGTTTTGAAATGCTGTAGTCGCCATGGGCAGAATATCTTCAATGTTTTCTGCATCCGCTTCCGTAGAATAACTCCCTAATCGCTCCACAAACGTTCTCGCCACGGTTGATGGCGACGTTGTCTGCACCACAGGAACGTCATCACTCTCGACTGGCTGGGTTGCGGGAGTGTTTGACTGCGTTGATGGTGAAGAGATAAGCGTTCCCGTTGACGATTGCGGTACCATCTCAACAGGTTCTTTTGGCCATTTCCACCACATCATGACCCCGAGAAAAAGGAGGAGTACGAGTACAGCGAATGCGATTTCGATTTGTGTTTTACGTTCCATAGATTATGCGCGAAGATCGGCTTGCTCTGCAGCAAGTCGCTTTTTCTCTTTTTCAATTTCTAACAGTTGTTGTGGATTTGTGGTAACGAGTTGATCTTCCGTGTAAGACGCAACAATTTTGATCGCCGCGTGTTTTTGCCCGGCGAAGAAAATCCCTTCACCCACTGCGGACTCTAACAAGAGATATTTTTCACTTTGCGTCAGGTTAAACGCCGCTACCACACGATCAACCCCCGCTGGTGACTGTTTCATGAGTAGCTGCAACGATGAGTTTGTCACGATCGCTTGCCCGTATGTTGATTGTAAAAAGTCATTCACGTCTTGCGTGATGGTCGTGACGCCAAGGTAATATTTTCGCGCGCGCTTCACGAGTGCGAAAATAAACTTTGCAGAATCTTCATTCTGCATGAGCCACCATGCTTCGTCGATCACAAGAATGCGCTTTTTACGCTCCGAGCGCACGACATTCCAGATATAGTTCACGATGGTATAAATCGCCATGGCACGCAATTCGTCCTCCAAATCCCGCACAGAAAAGACCACAAGCTGATTGCGCATTTCCACTGTGGTTGGTGAATTTAACAATCCAGAAAATGTTCCGCTGGTAAACTTCTGCAACCGTGCCACAAGATTTGTTCCCCCCTCCATACCTTCAAGCACCTGGAGGAGATCATCCAAAACAGGATAGTCTGCAACGCCTGCAAGCGATGAAAGATCTGGCGTAATATCGCGCTTTGCGTAGGATTCCAACAGCGCACGATCCAATAACGAATCTTCTTCCGGCGTAAACCCGAGCGTACCCTTTTCGCCAATGGGTTTCCCGATCATGATGCGCAACAATCCTTTCAGCGTAATGACTGCCGACCGCAAAATATCGTCTACCGATGTTTCATCGCCCTTTGGCCTCGGCAAATCAAATGGGTTCACCTTACTATCTGATGCAAGTGAAACGTTAATGTATGTCCCGGCAACGGCATCAGATAGTTGACGATATTCCATTTCAGGGTCGATCACGATTACGTCGATGCCCATCATGAGCGAGCGCAAGATCTCCAACTTGACTGCGTACGATTTTCCAGCACCAGATGTTGCAAACACGACGGAATTTGCATTTTGTAAACTAAACCGATCAAATAGAATGAGCGAATTATTGTGACGGTTGATACCGTACAATATCCCGTTATCACTCGTGACGTCCGAAGAAATAAAAGGATACGACGATGCAATCGGCGACGTATTCATGTTGAATGTGATCATGAGCTCGTCGTTGCACAGCGGCAATGTCGAATTAAACCCTTGCTCCGTTTGATAAAATCCACGTTTTGAATACATGAGCTTCTGCCCAAAGATCGATTCAATTTCATCCGTCCGACGATCTAATTCCTCTTTATCTTTTGCGTACATCGTGACATAAAACGCAAACTGAAAAAAATGCTCGATGCCTTGCGTTAAATCATCACGCAACTGCTCCACGTCACGCAGCGCAGTTTCACGCACTGGATCGCGTGGTTTTCCAGTTTCGTTATCAGACATCACCTGTGCCTCCAGCACACCAACTTTATTTCGAAGCTGTTTTAAAATGACTTCAGGCTTTATGGGGTAAAAGTACATCGCGATATCAATTGTACTGTTGTAGTTAATCACCGGCGCGCCCCACCCAATACCAACGTATCGAGGATATGTTGTGACAAATAACGTACGCACAAACATATCTCCCAGTCGCAAAAATGACGACGTGACTTCAAAGCTCGATGGCGAGATAAGATCACGAACGCTTACCGTTCCGCGACGATAGACCCGCTCCTCCTCGAGTGTTGTGCGCTCGTGCAGCGCTTGCAGTTGCGCCTCCGTGAGTTTTTTTGGCTCAACGGGTGCCGTAGACTGCTGATGTTTTCCAAGATCAAAGGCCATACTAGAAATGCGTTTCAACGCGGAGCTTCCCCATATCCACTAATTTTTCCGCATCGTACACGTCGGGATTGTAGGATGAATAATACAGCTCAATGAGCCCCTGCGTATCCAGCATCGCCACCTGTAGGCTCATGCTTTCGAGCCCGGAACTCACCGTGGATGCCCGTTGCATCATGGCATACCGGCGTTCCTGAAAACGCTTCTCATTCAATTTCACAATTTTCGCTGGTGAAATTGCCACAGAAAGTTTCGACAAAAAACCCTTCCCTTTCTCGTCCTTCTCTGCCGGATCATACGGAATCACGACAAAAAACCGCTTTTGCATGATCTGTCCCAGCTCAACCAATTCCCGGATAAACGACGTGTAATCACGAATTTGAGTTCGAAGTAACTCATTCTGAATCGTCTCTTCCTGTTGCTTGAGTTGCCCTAAATATCCGTCAACATTCATGCGGCGTGATTGAATCACAACTTGTAACGGGTGCTCGAGGCCATTCAAAAACTGCATATACCCTTGAATAATCGCCTGCTGTTCATCCTCACTCTTGAGCGCAAAATTAATGCTGGAAACCATCAACACGACGCGCAGCGAACCGTCCTTCATGACGACGCAATCCTCCCGAATTTCTGCAATATCCAAATAGCGCTGCGTGGGTTGACCAGATTTTTGTGCTGCGTTTGCCATAGGAATTTAAACGTCTTCGTCTGACGCGTACACGCCTCCGGTGTTCACGACAAGTGTGAGCTCATTCAATCGTGAACGCTCAATTGGCGCCTTGCGTACCGGCGGTGGCGCGACGTCTTCGTCCACCTTTTGCAAAAAAATTCGCACATCTGCATCGCTCAATGTTTTGTCCCAAATACGTAAGTGTGGTTTTTGAAGGGTTTGAATCAAACTCAAAATCATAAAATGAAACGGCTGTCCGTTCACTTTCATAAATGCGAATGCGAGCCCAACGCCCAAAATCGGTACCCCAAACATGATCATGAAAAGCACATTTAAAAAAATGCGGTAAATTGCAAACTCTACAACCAACACCCCGAGCAAGATCAAAAATTGTCGCGCGGTGATTGGCCCGATGATCTTACTTTCCACGTCCAAAAATTGTGGCACCACAAATTGATTGGGCATGAGGGTAGTATAGCAGGCATTGCGAACACTCAGAACCGCACCCGCTCATTCAACTCACTTACTGCGCGAATTTCTGCGGGGCTTAAACTTTCTTCACCAGATGCACGGCGCTTCGCAGCAATTTCCGCAACGGCAACGCCCTGCGAAAGTGCTGACGTCAACATGACGATATACAATTGATTCATCGGACTTTTTCGCCACGCCGCAATGCCCCGCAATCGCTCTTCATAGCCCTGACGTTCGAGCGTCGCAAGCATATCTTCAATTTTTTGTACCGCGTCCGCCGGAACCGTAGAAAGCCGGCGGAATTCCACAGGCGTCATGGTAGCTAATTCCTCCACAGGACCAACAAGCCGCCGTACCGGCTGAACGTCCGTCAGTACACCATCGCGAGCCTTTGGCGCTACAGAGCCGACGGTCAGCATAGGTTTCGCGGGCACTGGACGACTGGCCACCGCCGCTTCAACAAGTTTTTCAGATGAAATTTGTGCGCGCTGAACGTTTTGCTCTTCCGCGACCGTACGTGCAACGCTCACCCGAGCGCCAGGCATCACCTCTTCTTCGCGCGTTTTTGGGACAGCTTTCGCTAACGCAGCGAAACGTTGGTCAAGGACAGAGGGGGAGGAAGGCGCTACACGAGAAGTACTAGGTGCGGGTGTTGATGGCGCAGGTGATTGGCTCGTCCCATGGACTGAGCGATGTGCGGTTTCTACAATTTCTGTGAGAGTTTCTAGATCTCCACCCGTCACGCGCAAGTCACGCGCAAAAACATCTCGTGTTTGGTACAAATCACGAACACCCTTCAACGCCTTACTCACAACATCAGCAAATGTTGCCGCGGGAATATGGTACGCATCCAATATCACTTGTGCATCAGTAATCGCCTTCGCAACCGCAGTTGCAATCACCGTATCCGCACCGCCTACTCGTTGCGCTTGACGTGCCGCGCGCGCTGCATCTGCGATACCCTCGTCGTCTTCATCGTGCTGCCGAGCACGCTTGGGCGCATTGATGATCGGCAGCTCAGACGTCAATTCGTGTGACGGGGCGTTCTCCACTGCGAGATCGAGCGTGCTTTCGATTTCTTTCACCGCGATAATGCCACTGTTCTCCACTGCCGGTGGGCGTTCGCCAGACACTCCCGGAGTAAGCTCCACAAGGTCCCGGCTCGCATCCACCGCGGCGAGCAATTCTTGCGCGCGCTCTGGACTAAGTCCTAACCCGCCAATCGTCGTCCCACGAGAGAAAAACGTCACTGTGGATTCTTTGCTCTTTTCACCATTCCAGTACGCACCGATTAAAAACCCAGCGCGCTTAATGAGAACCTCGGAAAAATTCAGGGTAAGCTTTTCATCAAGCTGCGCTGCAAATGTTTCCGGAACCATTTTTGTTTTTCCTACCCTCGATTTTGGATATTTACTCATGTCTGCTCCCCACGCCTCAAGATCAGCAACCACGCCCGGCACATATTGCTCCAGCGGCAACAGCCGAAAACCCACCACATCGCACGCCATACGCTTTGCACGCTCCTCATCGACACCAAACGCCTGCTGTACCATGCTAGGAATATCCTTCACGTCCAACACTCCGTCGAGCACGGCATCGGTAAGATCGAGCAACTCCTCCGCGCGCGTTTTTGGCAATGCGAATTTTTCCAAAATAGCCTCAAAGACGGTCATCACTGAACCGTCCATGAGAAATGCTCGTACTGTTGGAATATTGATTAAGTCCGCAATTGCCATAGTCCTCCTTTATTCACCCTACGGCGTTCCCCCACCTCCTGCTGGCGGAATAATCGGCGGCGTGCCCCCAGCCGGTGGCGTTGCTGGCGGCGCCGCGTTCGTCGCTTGCGCCGCAGCCTGAGCTGCAGCCTGCGCACGGGCTTTAGCACCAGTTTGTCCACCAGCTGCCTGGAATGCCGCCGCGGCCTGAGCTGGCGACTGTGCCCCAGTAAACTGAGATTGAATGCGCGACGTCGGAGCCGGCGCCGGCGCAGGTGCCGGTGCGGGTGCGGGAGCTCCTCCGCGACTTGGTCGAGATCTCGTCGGATCGTACCGGCTTCCCACAGACATTTCCTTTTCCATGTCCTCCAATTTCTTCAACTTCTTCTTATCTCGATCGCCCACCGGACGCGCATTTTCTCGCTCCAATTCCGCTGAAACAGAACGGCTAATCACTTCCAACGCTCTGCGGCTTTCATCTGCGCCTGGACCTCCGCCGCTTCGCGTGTTCTCAAGACGCTGCACAGAAGATTTCGTCGCGCGGTTTGCGATCATTTCTGTTGCGAAACTTGGCGCCGCGCCTTCTTGAACAATCGACTCGAAATGACGAGCGGAAGAAATATCGGACGTCAGCATCGCGTCTGTCTGCACCGCTAACCCTTCGTCTATCGGTAATCCGTCTGTCGCGAGAGTTCTAAAACCTGCACCAAACACCCGCTCCGGCGTAAGCGCCTCACTCGTGCCTTCTTTATGACTCAATATTGCCGCAGCAGCAGCACCATGCGATGCAGAATCCACAGTCGCACGTGTTGCAGACTGAATACTCGCGATAACTTCTTGACGCCGTGCACCTTTTCCTCTGGCATCCGTATCGTTGATATTGTCTTCCATGACCGCCCCTGACTTGACCAACGTCGTCAAATTCTTTTTGCCATCTGTTGGATGTGCAATATCTGCAGCAGTGATAAGACCGGCCATGGCTTTGCGTTGATCGATGGTTCCTGCGCCGCTTTCAATCTGCGACCACACCGAAGCCTTCTTTCCATCTTTCGTATCAACATTAAACGCTTTAAGAGCCTCACGTGTGTTGGGATCCGCAAACGCACCCTTGTGAATTGTGCGAATATCCAAACGGCCCTTATCGGACATTTTTTGGTAATGCTCTTTAATGGCGCTTTGTTTTGCCGTGTTGTATTGAGTTGCGTCGTATCCGTCTTCTCCCGGTTTCTTCACACCCTTCGGCTCAATCAACATCGGGTTCGCTGTCTTCATGTCGTCCAGCTTATCCTTTTCCTCACTGCTCAAACCATACAGCACCTTTCCGTCCTTACTATCAGATTCATCCAGAAGATTACGCATGGTCTCCTGATAGTTCTCTTCTGTAAGTCTTGTTGCTTCCTGTTTCACCGCATCCGCAGTCCAATTTGGATTCTGCTTCTTAACACTCGCTGTGTAACTCTTCTCCATCTCTTCACGATGTTTGCCACGCGCAGCTTGATCAGTAAGCAACTTTCTGCGGAATGCCAAGTCCTGTTCTTTGGTCACTGGATCTGCGGACATGCCACCAAGTGCGCGCTGCCGAGTCGCCATTTCTTGTTCGTCGGTTTGATGTTCGAACCCTTCGAGTCCTCTCTTTTGTTTGTCTTTGACCGCCTGTTTTCCACCGGTCACAATATCTGAACCAATTCCTCCGATCATCCCACCGGCAACTGCACCCACAAATCCACCCTTACTCCCAATCGCTGTACCCGCTTTCGCAATTCCCACACCAACTTTTTTCGTAAGCGTTGGTGCAAACTGCCCAGTCCATGCCGCACCTTTTTGTGTTTTATCACCAACCCACGCACGTTCTTTCTTAAATCCAGTCGCTGCCTTAAACGGACTTTTGCCAAGCCATTTTGCCGCACCGATACCCATCTTTTCATTCAACACCGTACTCGCGAAGCCTTCCATGCCCTTGGCGGCGGTGGAAGCTTGTTGCATGCCGGCGATAAGAATAGCGAGGGCGAGGAACATGCCGAGGAAGTTATCCAACGAGAACATTTCCAGTGGGAGGTTCAAGTCGTTCACGGTGTCTGGCATCGGGAAATCTTCTGTTTGTGCCAATGTAGAACCAGACGATGCCGCGAGTGCAAGCCACAAAAAGAACGTAAGCATCGGACCAAACGTCAGAGCACTGACAAACTTGCCCTCCCAATTTTTAAGTATTCCGTCAGCTGTGTGAAAAATATCCTTAATCCCGATCATGAAAAATGCCATTGGCGACATAATGATCAGCACCCACAAAATCACGATACGCCAGATGAATGCCACGGCAAGCATGAACATGACAGCCAAAATCGCCAAGTACATCACAAATTGCAAGTAGGCGGCACCGAGATACATATACGGCTCAATACCAGAGCCCCCCGTATTCACCCGATCCAAAAAGTCCGCATTAAATTGTCCGAATGTATTAATACCGAGCATCGCCGCAAAATTTCCCGCAGCAATGCTCACAATCGCATTCACAAACGTGAACATCACCACCTGACTCACGTCGATCGCGAATCCACAAATCAGCTTACTAAAATTCACGAGGACAATCGCAATAAACAGTCTCGGCAGTTGCTGCGTCCAGTTTGCTGCGGAATACCCAATAATCGTCATGATCGCAATAACGAGCAACACCACCACAACAAACATATTCACGACGTCGCGCACCAACGACCAGCCGAGGTTTGTAATGTTACTATTATAAAATCCGTCGTACCCTAGAATAGGAATCACGATCATTTCGATCAGTCGCAACGTCACCATGCCAAGAAGTGCGGTAATATTTTGAATCAATCCCGCAAGCATCAACGCCGTGGCATCAAGCGGATTTTGACTAAACTCAGTCCACAAATCGAGTGCAAAAACCTGATGGAGTGGAATACTAAGCATCACCCCAGCTAATACAGCTGCAGATATCGCTTTATGTTGTATGCACCACGCAAGAAATCTGCGTCCAAGCTCCGCGAGCTTCGCCATAGTGATAGAAGTATAGCATGGCGATATCATCAGGAGCTGTGAGAAAATGTATTACACTTCTTCTCTATGCTCTCCCCCTTCACCCTCGCGCTCGCAAATGCCCCGATGCTTGGCCAAGCAAGCCACGCAAAACTCTTTGCGACATTCACCACCGCAGAAGACATTTGGCGCGCAACACGAACCGAACTCCTTGCATCCGGCATTCCCGAACCACGAATTGATGCATTTTTAACCTGGCGCAACGCACAAGATCCCTCTACATTTGTGCATACCATGGAACGCCAGAACATCCGTCTCATCGGACTTGCAGACCCAGAATACCCAGAGCTGTTACGCGCGATTTTCGATCCCCCGACCTTCCTCTTCGCAAAAGGCGGTGCGCTGGGACGACTTCCAACCGTTGCCATGGTTGGCTCCCGCGAGTGCACCGCGTACGGAAAAGAAACCGCAACACGACTTGCAAAAGAACTCGCACATGGCGGACTAAGCATTGTCAGTGGCGGGGCGAACGGCATTGATCAAGCGTCGCACGAAGGCGCGCTCGCAGCGAACGGCCACACGGTAGCGGTGTTAGGTTCCGGCCTCTCAGGCGTAGACAACACGCGACACAACGGGCTTTTCGATCGCATTCTCGCCTCCGGCGGCACGATCATCACCGAATTCCCCCTCGCTACCCCGCCCTACCGCTCAAATTTTCCTATTCGAAACCGCATCGTGTCCGGCATGTGCACTGCAACAATTATTGTGGAAGCAGGCCTGCCCTCAGGCACCATGATTACCGCAGAAGCCGCAACACGTGAAAACCGAGAAGTCTGCGCAGTTCCAGGGAATATTTCGTCCACAAGAAGCAAGGGGACAAACTTTCTCATTAAATCCGGCGCACACTGCATCACAGAAGCGCAAGATATTTTTCAACTATACGGCATGAATGTTGTGCCGAGCGCTTCCGCAACCGCGACACTTCCGCCCGGGCGCAGCGATGCCGAGCAAAAGCTCTTCGCCACCTTGAGCGCGGAGCCACTCCACATCGATCTCGCTGCAGAACGTGCACAACTCTCTACCGCTGCCGCAAGCATTGCCGCCACGCAACTTGAACTCTTGGGTGCGATTCGCAACGTCGGCGGCAACCGATTCGTGATCAATGGGTAAGTGGAGCGACTCGAGGATGACGGAGGAAAAACGTCAGGATACCAGAGAAGGAAAATCTTCCTGCTATCATTCCCGTACTTGACGATTCGGCCAGAGCGAACGTATCGTCAACGGCGAAGAACTTCAAAATTTGCTTTATTTTAGGCCAGTTTCGGTACGCGACGATGACAGAATCGTCAAGACGTACCCCACTGTACGTCGTCGATTTTGTCGAGGAGCATGCCGAAAATGGGCAAAATTAAGCAAATTTTCTATGGCCAAATTATTCATTGTCGAGTCTCCAACAAAGGCCAAAACCATTAGTAAATTCCTCGGGAAGGACTATAAAGTCATTTCTTCCTTTGGCCATATTCGCGATTTGCCGAAAAAGAAGACTGGCGTCGATGTCGATCACGGGTTCAAACCAACGTATGAAGTTCCGGACGACAAGAAAGATAAAGTGAAAGCGCTCAAAGACGCTGCAAAAGGCGCGGAAGTATACCTTGCAACGGACGAAGACCGTGAAGGAGAAGCGATCGCATGGCACATTGCGGAAGTCCTCAAGCTCAACACGGAAACTGCAAAGCGCGTGACATTCCACGAAATTACTAAAACGGCCATTACTCATGCGCTGGAACACGCGCGACATATCGACATGAACATGGTCAACGCACAGCAAACGCGGCGTATTCTTGATCGCTTAGTGGGGTATGAACTTTCTCCGCTTTTGTGGAGCAAGGTGCAACGCGGCCTTTCTGCTGGACGCGTGCAGTCAGTTGCCGTGCGCTTAGTTGTGGAGCGCGAACGTGAGCGGCTCGCATTCGTGCAAGAAGAATACTGGTCCATCGAAGCGATATTGCAGCATACAGGCACGCAATTCCCCACCAAGCTTGTTGCCATTGGTGAACGAAAAATCGATAAACTCGATATCAAAACCGCAGCGGAAGCTTCCGAAGTTGTAGCGGCAGTGAAGGATGCTGAATTCAGCGTCACATCCGTTGAGAAAAAAAGCGCCTCGCGCAAAGCACCAACACCGCTCACCACGTCCACACTGCAACAAGAGGCATACAATCGCCTTGGCATGAGCGCGAAGCAAACCATGACACTCGCACAAAAATTGTATGAAACCGGACGCATCACCTACATGCGTACCGACTCAATGAACCTTGGGGAACAGTTCATTGCCTCCGTGCAAGAATATGTCGGAGCACAATTCGGTAAAGCATATAGCACCGGCGGCGTACAGTATAAAACCAACAAAAAAGGCGCTCAGGAAGCACACGAAGCGATCCGCCCCACTGACGTGAATGCGACACCGGAATCGCTGCGTACCGCGCTCGATCCTGGCATGTGGAAATTGTACGATGTCATTTGGCGCCGCACCGTTGCATCACAGCTTCCCAGTGCAAAACTTGAACGTACCGCTATCGACTTCCTTGCAAACGCTCACACATTCCGTGGCAACGGCAGTATCGTGGTGTTCGATGGATACATGAAAGTGTGGCGCGCTGCAGAGGACAAATTGCTCCCGAATCTTGCGAAAGGCGATGCCGTCGGAAAGGCCTTCAGCGTCACACCGGAACAGCACTTCACCGAACCTCCAGCACGCTACAGTGACGCTTCACTCATTAAAGTGATGGAGGAATATGGCATTGGGCGGCCATCCACCTACGCCCCAACGCTCGCAACCATCGAAGCGCGGGGTTATGTACTCCGTGACGATAATAAAAAGCTGTACCCGTCCGATATCGCACTCGTCGTGACCGATCTTCTCAAAGAACACTTCCCACAAATCGTCGACTACGAGTTTACGGCAACCATGGAAAAAAAACTCGACGATATCGCCGAAGGTGATGAAAATTGGCAGCTGGTTCTTGCAGGGTTTTATGGACCGTTCCATCATCTCATTACGGAAAAGGGTGGTGAGCTTACAAGAGAGGCTGTCATGAAAGTACGCGAAATCGGCATCGATCCAAAAACTGGTCTCATGATCGTTGCCCGCAACGGTCGCTTTGGACCATTCGTTCAAGTTGGCGAAGCATCAAAAGAAAAGGGCGCACCGAAACCGCAGCGTGCAAGCCTCGAAAAGACACAAACCATCGACACACTTACCCTCGAACAAGCTCTGCGTTTACTGTCGCTCCCCCGCATCGTCGGCAAACATACGTCCGGAGAAGACATCATTGCGAATGTGGGACGCTTTGGCCCGTACCTCAAGTGCGGCGCGGTCAATATTTCACTCCCCCCTGAACATCACCCGGCGAGCGTGACGCTTGAACAAGCCATTCAACTGTGTACCGACGGCGTCGCAAAAAAGATTAAAGCCATGACGCCGCTCGCAGAACTGGGCATTGAACCAGAAACGAAGGCGAATATCGTCATCAAGGACGGCCGCTACGGCCCGTACGTGACCGACGGGAAAACAAACGCCACCGTACCGAAAGACATAGACCCGATGACGGTGACACTTGCGGATGCCATTGAACTCCTCATCAAAAAACGTGCGTCGCCAAAAAAGATGTGGAAGCGTAAGAGCGCCGACCAGTCTGAGTAGAACACAAAAGAGCCTCGCGGCTCTTTTGTGTTCTGTTATCGTACCCGCTTTGCAGCGCGTTCAAGATTCGGCAACAAGCGATCGATATATTCTTGCACGGATGCTCGCGCTTCCACCACCAATTGCGAGACGCCATCCAGTCGCGTGCCGGCAACACGGCGCAATCCTGGCAACGACTCTTCCAACGCGCCGAGCGATACCCCAGCCATACCCACGCCCGTACCAATGACGGTCAGTGCTTCCGCAATATTCACTACTCGCTCCACACGTGATCCTGCTTGTTGCGTAAGTCTTCCCCAAGTATCCTCCCATACCCCCCGGAATACCCCGGCAACTTTCGAGACAAAATCTGCACTTCTCTTGCGCTTCGCAACGGCTTCAAACCGCTCCCGGAAACTCATAACGCCATACGCCACACCGCGCGATGCTTCAAATGCCACCGCACCACCCAACGACATCACCCGCAACGCAGAGTTGACCGTATCCTTTGCCGCCCCCCAAGCAGTCACCTCTGTTTCCACAAGATCCTCCACCATTGTAGCGATTTCCTTGCTCTGTGCTTCCATAGTGGCACGAGTTCGCTCCTGATATTTCTCCTGAAGCTCCTGAACCCGCGTCAACATGGTTTCCCGAAGCTCTGGATTCATCTTTGCTGCAGACGTGGCAATGGCACGTTCAACACGGCGTAATGCCTCAAGATGTGCTCGACTACGCGTTTCGTTGTCCATACCAGACCGTTGCGCGCCTTCAACTGCAGCAAGCACTTCTTCCTGCAGGTATGCCTTTTCGTTCGCAGAAACAAATGACTGGGTGAAATACTGCGGAACGGTTACCAGCGCTTGAAACCCAACCTTTCTTCCAAGCATCGTCAATACTGCTGCAGTGCTTCGTACAAATGCTTCCGTTCCCGCCATCGGCCGCGCATCACGCTCACGTTGCATACGCTCCCCCGTCACTGCACTCGCAGCAACATCCCCAATATCTGCTCCAAACCATCGCCCAACCGTCGCACGAATAGATCTCGCCCAAGACGATACACGTTGTTCTGGGTGCATCGGTACGGCGCGTGCAGTTTCTATCTCTTGCCGTGCGAGTGGTTCTCGAACAGAGCGAGGCTGTACGTTGTGTGAAGGGGCTCGGATCGGCGCTGTCCCCCGCGCAACAGGCGACTTGGGTTTTTCTTGTACCGGAGCACTCACGGGAGCCGGCACAGGCTCTGGTGTGCGACGTCGCTCTGGCGAAACAACCGGTGCCGCTGGTCGCGATTCCGTTACCACAGGCCCAAAAAACCTTGAAAATGGATTGGAATCTGCTGCAGTGATACCTGGCACCGGTGCCACCATGGGCTCTTGCTTTGGCACAGTCGCCGCAATCGGAGTTGGGACATGATCCGTACGTTCAGTTTTGATCGACGGCACCGAGGAAGTTGTGACGATTGTTTGAGGCTCAGGCACCGGCTGAGGCGCAGCCACCGGCTCAGGCTGTTGCTGATACTTTGCGCGCACCGCTTCCATGCGCGCGCGCAAATCATCCAGACTCGTGAACGCCGCAACGTGATAAAAATCCTCTACGCGATCTGGGCGAAGAGCGTCGTCATTTGTAAGACGCGCATCAGGAACACCTCGTTTCAACAATCCACGCACCTGATTTACCCGACCAATTTTTGCAACATCCGCCTTCCAGAATATCGGGTCCGCAAGCAATTCTCGTACAATTTTATTCTCTTCCGCAATTGCTTTATTCCGCAAATCCACCGACTCTACATGCGGAAGGTTTTCTGCTACAGAAGCATCCACCGTAACATCCGTCTCGGTAAATTGAGCGGGATCGTCAATATCACGATGCCCAACTTCAGTGAGATCATCGCGCCGCTCGTCTCGACCGAGCCCTGCCGAGGTTGTGCCACCGTCAAAATTCTCAAAAGCACCGCCTCCTTGATTATCCTCATTCGGAACTTCCTGAACCGGGAGAGTCAATGCTTCTTTCTCCTCAGTGGTTAAAACTTGCCCAGGTTCGTCGGATACCGCACGAGCTACACGAAATACTGAAGGCAAATTTTGAATATGTGAAACAAGGTTTGGATTCTCATCCAACATCCATTGTGTATATTCACCTGTTGCGCGCAATCGCATCCGCGCAATGACCCACGTCGCAACCAGGCCTCGTAAATTCCTAGGAACAATTTCAAACGCACGAGATCCCACGCGTTGATATTCTCGGAATACTCCGTGCAATTTTGCGGGGCGCGCACTATATGCCGATTTCCACACCTTTGCATGAATCGCATCACGCCAAGCCCGCACTTCACCTTCCTCAGCCTGGTGATACGTATTCAGTACGGCGCGTAGCGCCGCAGCTGATGTTGCACCTTCCGGTGCCCGTCCATCCGTATACAATGGGTTTTCGATATCTAAAACCCGGGCATATGCTTCCTCCACTGCACGATATGCATCCCGATATTGCTCAATATTATTGACGTATCGATGAAGATCCACATCTTCAATCTCCACGCCTTCCTCAAGGAGACGTGATCGAAGAACTCCAGACGTGGACTTTTTCCAAAATGCTCCACGCAGCGCCTCGTGATAGACATCCTTTGCTTGAACACGAAGTATCTCCAGCGCCGGATGATAGAGCCGTGCTCGTGCCTGCTGTTCTGCGCGTTTTTCTTCCTCTTGCGTGCGTGCACCACGCGCACGCAGTGCACGCAGGACTTCACCATCTGCAAACCTTAAAAACTCATCAGCTTTTTCTGGGGCAATCATCGCAGAAAACTCTGCATCGCTCTCACGCATCGGCTGCACGGCGAATTTCCTCAAAAAATTCATCCGATCGTTGAATTCTGTGCCAGGAACCCACAACGCATCTATCCGCGCGAGTGTATTTCCCCACTGGCGCGCAACATCGTCTAGGTACGACACTGGGGCGCGTTGAGCACGTTCACGATACCGATTCACATCTTCCGTCAATGCATACAAACGACCGTCGTAATCGCGGACAGGTGAATACTCGCCCCGCGCACGCTCCCCCGCAGAAACCTTTGGCCCCAGCACACGTAACGCTTGCCACTGCGCATTTGCGTGTTGAACTGCATCCCTGATTGCTTCAAAGGCCTCAACACGTGCATCACCACTGCGTAAACGTGCATCTTGGACACGTAAAATAATGTTCGCCACGCTTTGCGAAAATTCAGGGAATTCCTGATTCCAACGTGTACCATTGATTTCACGTTCCCGTTCCTTCAAACGCTCCCCGAAAGATTGCAATACCCCATCACGTGCCGAGCTATCACTTGTCGCGCTTTCGCCATAAAATCGACGACGAAGCGCTCCATGCGCTTTGGATACCCGACCCCATGCTCCCCACCGGCCTTTTTCCAACGTGTCGAGAATCGGCTGTACTTGAGTTCTCCAGTCCTGTACATACACATTCATGTCCGTATGCAATTGCTGAAATGCCTCGCGCGCTGCTCGCACATCGGCTTCTGTTGCAAGGGGCATACCTGCAACAGCATCAATTCTTGCTCCCAATGCCGCAATAGCTTCTTCAAAATGCTGCCCAAGCTCCGCTCGACGTTCCGCCTCTTGATCAGCGTCAGTCTCGCCTACCAGAAGCCCCTCTGGAATTTCTGCACTGTGATCAGCGAACCAGAGACGAATCTCAGGGAGCATCTGCCCGTACGCGTCAACAATATCAAGTATTTCCTGATTCGCTTGAGCAATACCTCCGCGATCATCAACATCTATTCCTTGCATCGCGAGTTGCGCCTCCGCTTTTTCCATGTCTGCCCACAGCGTACGGATTACTTCGTCACATCGGCGCACTACTGCCTGCATAGCGTCGACATCATCTGCTTCTGAGGCCTGTACGATGCCATCCAGCAACGTATCAGCGCTATGAATCCGATCTTGCCATGCCGCATATTCCAAAAGATCCGTACCTTCATCACCTCTCTCTCTCACAAGTGGCTGCGGATCAAATTTCTGACCGTCTTGCTGTTTTTCCCTTGCTGCCGCACGCTTTTCCTTCTTTGTTTGTTTCTTTCTTTTCTCCCCCATTGCCGGTTCCGTTATCCCAACCCGCTCGATATTTGCTTTCGCATTATCGAGTAACTCTCGAAGATTCTCCAGTGCGGTTCTTGCCCGTTCGTCAACGATAACACTGCGTTTGTTCTCAAACCCCGCAATGTCATTTTCTATGCGCAAAAGCAACGCAGAATCTCCTGATTTGAAACCCTCAGGCTTTTGAACGTTTTGTATGCGGTCAAGATCGGTAAAATATGCGCCCTGAGCACTGATGATTCGTCCATCAAGACCCTCGGGTTCACCCCCTTGATGTTCAACGATTGTTTGTGATTTTCTCGCCATATTTACGACGTTGCACGTTCAGCCTGACGTAAATCTTCCACAAGCTCAGCAACGCCTTGCATAAAATCACTATCCGTTTGCGCTTGCACTGCGGCGTATTTCTCTAAAATATCCCGGTATTGTTGCACAGCACCCGCAACCTCGGCCTGCGCCGCTTTTTCCACAGATGCATCTAAAATCGCAGCAAAACGGGATAATTGATCAAGTCGCATTTCCGGGATCATTACTGCCCACGCTGCTTTCTGTTCTGCCGGCATGGCACTTGCCATGAGGTGTTCCGCTAAAGAAACCGCAAGCGTACGCGCTTCTTGTTCAAGCGCGGCGACGGTGGTGACTGGCTGGGATGATGACATCATAGGGGTAGTATAACGCAGTTGACCGACGGAGACTGTGGAGATATGGTGAGGTACTATACAGGTGTACTTTTTCCTATGGACACCACCCAGTTCATCGACCTCGAGCGAAGACTCGATTCCCACTACCAAAAAGAAGACATCGCCATGCTCAAAAAGGCGTATCACTTTGCCCAAGCCGCACACGAAGGTCAGCTTCGTGCAACCGGCGAGCCGTATTTTATTCACTGCTTTTCTGTTGGACTTAAGCTCGCTGATCTCAAACTCCCAAGCGAAGTCATTGCCGCGGGGTTACTCCATGATGTTCCAGAAGACACCGAAAAAACGCTTGAAGATATCGAAATGGAATTCGGTGAGGATATCGCGCACATGGTCGGCGCAATCACAAAACTCGGCCACGTGAAATACCGAGGAGAGGAACGCTATATTGAAAACCTCAGAAAAATGTTCGTCGCGATGGCGGAAGATGTTCGGGTGGTGTTTATTAAATTTGCCGATCGCATGCACAATATGGAAACGCTTTACGCGCTTCCAGAACACAAGCGCCTGCGCATCGCAAAAGAAGTATTAGAAATTTACGCGCCCATCGCAAACCGTTTAGGCATGGGCGAATACCGTGGGCAGTTCGAAGATTACGCGTTCAAATATCTTGAACCAAAAGAATATGGGTGGACGAAACATTTGCTCGAAGAACGGGTAAAGAAGTTCGGTCCGTCACTTGAAAGCGCGATGCAACGCGTCAGTCAAGAACTCCACACGAATGCTATTGCGTATATCGATATCCACGGCCGTGTGAAACATGCATATAGTTTGTGGCGCAAATTACAGAAATATAAAGATGACATGAGCAAGGTGTACGATATCGTCGCGATGCGCGTCGTGGTGAGTAATATTACGGACTGTTATGCAGTACTCGGCTTGCTGCACGGTCTGTACACACCACTCCCTGGCCGCATCAAGGACTACATCGCGCAACCAAAACCTAATGGATACCAGTCACTCCACACTACCGTGTTCGATGAAACAGGTTCGATTTTAGAATTCCAAATCCGCACCCAGGCCATGCACGAGGAAAGTGAGTATGGTGTTGCGGCACACTGGCGCTACAAACAAGGTGCAACACGAGAAGAACGGAACGTGGCGTGGATGGAAGAGCTCTCCCGCATTCAAAAAGAACTCACCACAGCGGATTTTAAAACGCACTTAAATGAGCTGAAACTCGACATGTTCCGCGATCGGATTTTTGTCTTTACGCCAAAAGGCGACGTTATCGACCTCCCGGAAGAATCTACCGCGATCGACATGGCATACGCGATTCACACCGAGATTGGGAATAAAGTTGCACAAGCGAAAATTAACGGAGAAATTGCGCCGCTTGATCGCACATTACGCAGTGGCGACGTGTGTGAACTCATCATCGACAAAAATCGGAAATCCCCAAACAAAGATTGGCTCAAATTCGTCAAAACGCGCCACGCCCGAAGCAAAATTAAAGCCGCACTCAGCGTTGCTCAAAAAGGCCTCCTTCTTACAATTTGGGGGAAAGTGAAGAAATAACGCTAGGCGGAAAGGCGTTTAATCATTTCGGAGAGATCTTCTTTTGAATAGCAGTGAATCGCGATGGTGCTTTCTGCGCCTTTGACATCGATGGTGACTTTTGTGCCGAGTTTTTCGCGTAATGTGACTTCAAGTGCGGCAATATTGGGATCTTTTGCGGTTCCGCGACGTGTTGCCGTCGCCTCTGCATGCCTTACCGTCACGCCACCACCAAGCATGTTTTCAAATAATACCCGTCGACGACCATCGTTTGGCTCTGCAAGCAGTGTGCGTGCGTGGCTTCTTGAAATGCGTCCGTCTACGACTGCAGCCAAAATATCCGAGGGTAACTCAAGTAAACGCACCGTGTTTGCAACTTGCGAACGACTTTTCCCAACCCGACCCGCAACATCTTCCTGTGTTAAACCAAAATCCTCTATGAGCTGACGGTATGCCCGCGCTTCCTCAACCGCATTCAAATCTGCACGCTGAATGTTTTCAATCAGCGCTAACTCGAGCTTCTGCTGATCATTTGCAACACGTACAACAACAGGAACGGTTTTCAATCCAACAGCCTTCGCCGAGCGTAAACGTCGCTCTCCGGCGATGAGTTCGTACGTCCCATCCGTTCGCTTTGTCACCACAAGCGGCTGCATGATGCCGTGTTCCAAAATACTTGCCTTGAGATCTGCGAGATCGTTCTCCCCGAAATGATGACGCGGCTGACGAGGGTTTGGAACGATGTCAGCGGGAGAAATGTGAAAAATGCGGTCGGAATCGTTGTGGTCAACAACGATCTCGAGAGGCGCTCTTTCACTCTGGGCTTGTTGAGGTACTTGTGGGGTTTCGGGCGAAACATTCACCATCGATGCTTTATTTGACGCGATCGGCAGTGGCGCAGATGGCAGCAGCGCGCCGAGCCCACGACCAAGCCCTCCTTGTGGTTTCTGCATACTTACATGGTTACATTTGCCACACCAGAATCTTCTCGCACCAGAAACTCTCTCGCTAACCGTTCATACGCCTTTGCCGCTTTTGAATCCGGATCGTAGTGCAGAATGGTTTTTCCGAAGCTTGGCGCTTCCGCAAGCCGAACGCTGCGAGGAATGACAGAACGGAAAATCTTTCCTGGAAAATGTTTGTACAGCTCCTGTAGCACCTGATTTGATAAATTTGTGCGCGGATCAAACATGGTAATCACCGCTCCCATCACCCCAAGGTCTGGCTTAATGTGCTCTCGGACGAGATTCACGGTGTGCATGAGTTGCCCTAATCCTTCAAGAGCATAATACTCCGCTTGCACAGGGATTAAGACGCTATCACTTGCGACGAGCCCGTTGATGGTGAGTAACCCCAAGGAAGGCGCGTTATCAATAAGAATATAGTCGTAATCGTTGCGCACGGACGCGAGCGCCTGCTCCAATTTTCGTTCACGATTAAACTCTGTCACCAACTCTACCGCAGAACCCGCAAGGTCTGGTCCTCCCGGTAACAACGCAAGGCCAGGGTGCGACGTGCCAACAATAAGCTCTTTCACCTGATGGGTTCCTGAAATCGCTTCGTACGTCCCGGAAAGTTCCGAAGGATTATGGCCAAACCCGCTTGTTGCATTACCCTGTGGATCCAAATCCACTAAAAGCACCGCTTTCCCCAAGTGCGCGAGATACGCAGCCAAATTCATGGAAGTTGTGGTTTTTCCCACACCCCCCTTCTGATTCACAATCGAGACAATGTGTGCCATAGAGTACAGGCAGTATAGCAAACTATTCTCTTTTCTTTCGAGATACTGATTCATGCGTTTTTTCGGATATTACCAACCGGAATCACGAGAATGCACATACATTTTGGCTCGCAACGAGAACAACAGTCCGGATTCCGCCACGGAAAGACGAGAAAACACCGTGTCGTCCACGTGATACGAAAAAACGACAGACCAGCTGTCGTTTTTTCGTGGTTGCGGGGGCCGGATTTGAACCGGCGGCCTTCGGGTTATGAGCCCGACGAGCTACCTGGCTGCTCTACCCCGCGACAATGCAGTACCGCAAATATTTTGCACGAGTTCGCAAAAAATGTCAACGCAACATTCTTGCATGAGAAATAAACCGCCGGCACTGCACAGACGGAGCTGGCAATGCCGGGCGCGTAGTCACCGCAACCATGAGAGAGGTGTGGGGGACGGTGAGTGTGTGGGCGGAGTGTGGCTCCTTCCTTCGACACAAAACCACACCGTCCCCACGCACCCCAGGACATTGCCAGCACTGCCGACGAAACAGCGCAGACAAGCAGGCTCGTGACGCTTCTTGGAGACCGCCCTAAAGAGCGGCCTGAATCGTACGTGGGAACTTGTAACAGGATTGGAGATCTTTGGCGTCCAATTGCGTGGTACGCGTATCTCCTCGTCGCTTATTACGCGCCATGTGGCCACATGAACGCGCGAGCCTATGTGAAAGGGGGTGTGCCCTTTCGTGGTCTTTCAACCACTTCACCCCAATTTCACAGGCTCTTTCAACGCTTGGGTCTTTCCCTTAGATTGAGGATCCAGGCATCGCGGGGATAGCCACCTCCCTTTAATGGATGGTCCCGAACCGTTTGGGTCAGACAACGCGATCTTAATGTCTATAAATTCTTTTGGCAAATACAATGCAACGATTTGGGGGAAACGGATGCGCGGTGCCGTGGGGGTTCCACGGCACCGCGCGCGTTCGTTCTGTGACTACGGGATGCTCACCTGCAGCCCGCAGCCATCGCTCCCAGGATCCACCACCATCTCGACGTCCACCGGCATGCCGTTGTACGTCGCGTAGGGCGTCCCAGTAAGCACTCCTGGCGGGTACGGCCCGAGGCAGCTCCAGTTCTCCACCCCTTCCGTTGCGAAGGTGTAGGAGTACCGGAAACTGTCGCCGGAACCCATATCCGCGATGGCGAAGTACAGCTCTTCACTCCACGTGCTCCAGGCGATGTTGCTGTTCCACCCGTAGCCGTAGTCGTTCTCATTGGTGAACTCGCCACTGATCGTGATCCAATCCACCGTTTCTGGCAGCCACCACCACAGCTCGAGCCCGATGCCCGTCGCTTCGTCCGTGCTGCCGGACGGCGATTCCTCTGGATCTTCCGCGCCTCCCGCACCTTCGCCCGGATACGTTCCCGGCACGTCCTCCGTGTCACCGCCACAGGTGGTCACATCGTTGTTCGCCATGCAGTACGAGTCGGTCTCGCAGTTCCCGACGATCTCAACGAGGACGTCGAAGTCGTGGTCCGCGAGCTCCACCACCGTGCGGTTCCCATACCCCATAAGAAGGTACGTTTCCCAATCGATGATGGGGAGTGCAGCGCCGCCGCTCATGACGTACACATCCGACGCTTCGTAGGTGGACACCAGACTTCCGTCTCGGAACGTCGCGTGCTCGAAGCTCGGACGCGGGTAATCATCGAGCGAAATCCCAATCGATGCAGGAGAAGGCAAGCTACTGAGACTCGTCGCCGAAATTCCCCAAGTTGCCAGAACCGCCGTTGCGCCAGAAGAGAGGATCTGCTGACGGTACCGGTCCGGATCCGTCTCCGCTCCCACCAGGAGCCATGCTCCGGTGTACGCCACGTCGTCATACACTGCCGTGATCTCACTTTCACCCTGAACATAGTCCCCGGTGCCGTAGCACAGCAGCTCGTCTTCTCCCACGAGCACGATGTCATCCCAGTTGTAGTTGCGGCTCGTGAAGGCGTCCTCTGTGAGGAACGGCCGCAGCGAGTACCCATCGACGAGGTAGACGGTGCTCGCGCTCGGCGTCATGAGGAGGCTCCCGGACGGGTGCCACTTGGGCGTGAGGAGTTCAGAACGGTACGTGTGCCCCATGTACAGGTCGCACGTGAGCTCCGTCGTCAGCTCCGTCACGAGTTCCCCCGTGTTGGTGTCCGTTGCAGTGAAGGCCAGGCCGCTGATCGACGTGCCGTACTCGCCCATCTTCGTTGCATCACCACTGTGACGACCAATGTGGACGTGATCCCCGTTCGCGAGCCCTGTGGTTCCTTCGAAGCCGATGATCTGCCCAGCCGCCACTTCGTCCCCGTCCTCGATGAAGATGTCTTCGAGGTGTGCGAGGATGACGTACGTGCCATCGCCCTGATCGATGTTCACGTGGTACCCGTAGTTCTTCGTCCGACTTTCGTCGTGCACGTAGGCCACGCCACCAATAGGCGCGTACACCGGATCGTCCGCACCATTCGGGGTATCCCAGTCCACATCGTAGCGTGTGGAGTTGCCGTAGTGCGAGTAGTCCCCGTTCGCGCCCTGCGTGCAGAGCGATGTATAACCTTCCGCAAAGGGGAGATCGATCGTGAGGAGATCGGTTCCACCTCCGGGAATGCTGTCCTCGGGGAGATCGCTCGGGCATTCCACGCCAATCGGCCTGCCGCAGCAGCCCGACATCGTGAACATTTCGGCACCGGCGACCATCATCGCCATCATATGCTCTCTCATGTCGAACCTCCGTACGTTGACGGAGTGTGTCACCAGTATTGGTTCGCACACCCCTTCCCGATGGAGCCCGGAAAGGGATGCGCAACCATACGACAACGACTCGAGGAAATGAGCTCCCCATTATGCAAATTCCTCGAGCCGCGAAAGAGACCGTCCACAACGTCGTTGCAAACATTCCGAGAAATGTTTTCGACACGAGCGTGATCGACACCCCCCTTCTCTCCCGACACCGATGATTGATCGGCTCATAACCATCGTGACAAATTTCGTTTGCACTGCCAATAAAAAAATCGCGCAAAACTATTATAATCATCGGCACCACTCCGACAGTCATCGCTCACAAGAAATCTTTCCAAGAAATATCAGAAAAGATCGTCGGAATATTTCCGACGATCTCTGGGGATACTATTTCCCACTATTTTCCAAACTGCTCTTTGTGCAAAAAACTTTGGATACGATCGATAGTGATACGGCCATCTTCACCAACCTGTTCCATGGAATCTCTGTGCCGCAATGTCACCGAACCGTTCTCAAGCGTATCGTAATCCACCGTTACGCACCACGGCGTGCCCACTTCATCCTGTCGACGGTAACGCTTTCCGATAGATCCACTCTCGTCATACTCCGCAGAAATTCCTTGCCTTCGTAATGCCTCGTAAATCTCCCAGGCTTTATCCGCGAGTCCATCTTTTTTCATGAGTGGCAAAATCGCAATTTTGTACGGCGCTAAATCAAACGGCAATGCCATCACCACACGCGTTTCTTTCTCGCCCTTTGCCGTCGTTACCTCTTCTTCTCGATAGAACTCAAACAACGTCAATAAGAATAATCGGTTAAATCCACCGGAACATTCCACAATCAACGGCGTATATCGTTCGTTCGTTTCTGCATCAAAATAACTCAAATCTTCCCCGCTGAACTTGGCATGCTGATCGAGATCGTAGCTCCCCCGGTGGTGCACACCCTCCACTTCCTTAAACCCAATCTCGCCAAAGCGATATTCAATATCCCACGCATCCGATGCGTAAAACGCGCGCTCGTCCTCTGCATGCTG
Organism: uncultured Gammaproteobacteria bacterium; assembly: GCA_964394565.1. Taxonomy (GTDB): domain Bacteria; phylum Patescibacteriota; class Patescibacteriia; order UBA9934; family UBA9934; genus CAIKHN01. Next base: position 4,518 of record CAYMYA010000008.1, on the reverse strand, counting down.
ACGCCAACGCACATTCTCTTCGGATAGCCCAAGGAACTTCGTGTAAAACTCCCAACGGTTTGCCTTCCACGCTTCGTACTGCGTATCGGCGTCGGCTGGTTTACAAAAGTACTGCACGTCCATCTGTTCAAATTCGCGCGTGCGGAACAGAAACTGTTTCACCGTAATTTCGTTACGAAACGCCTTCCCAATCTGCGCAATGCCAAACGGTAACTTCCGACGCGTCACCATTTGTGTCGCCTTATAGTCCAAATAAATATTCTGACAGCTCTCGCCCTTTAAATACACCAACGATGACTCATCTTCCACGGGGCCAAGATGGGTTTTGACGAGAAGATTAAATCGCTTTGCTTTGGAAACCGCATTCCCGTCCGGACTTTTAATCCCGTGCGCTGCAATCACCTCATCAACTTGTTCTGGGGTGAGCGCACCGGCGTTCTCTAAAATTCCTGCGTCTTCAATCAAGTGATCTGCACGAAATCGACGATGCGACACTAAATCCTCAACAAGCAAATCCGAAAATCCACCAACATGGCCGGACGCTTCCCACACTTTCGGGTGCATAAAAATCGCCCCCTCAATTTCTACCATGTCCGTACGACTCGTCACATTCCAATAGCGCCATGCTGCCTCCAAGTTCTTCTTTAACAGAACACCCAACGGGCCAAAATCGTACGTCGCGGCAAAACCGCCGTAAATATCGCTCGACGGGAACACGAAGCCCTTCTGAGCCGAAAAATGAACAATTTTCTCAAGACTTGCTTGCATATATGGGGAGTGTAACGGAAAGCGGCGCAGGGCGCTAGATTATTCGTTTTTAATTAGTGCGATCGTTTCAAGAACTTGCAACTCTTTACTGACACAAAAGGCTCTTCCACCAAGCTTTCGAAAGACATCACATGTTATTTCGCTATCCTCTAATAATGATGCAGCTTCTATACACACGCCTTCCTTCCTGGCGCGTTCAATAAAATATTTCCCCGAATCATCAGTTTTTAAAAAGCCGGTGTGAAATGAATTATCAATAACATCAAAAACATCAAAAAGATTTTTTTTATTTGGAATAATGAATCGCTCAAGAGCATCGGTATTTGCAGTTGCTAAAATGATACGATAATGAGATTTCAGCGGTCGTAATGCATTCACAATTAATTCAGAAACATCCAACGCGCGACAATCTTGTGCAAATGTCTGAAATAATTTTCCGTACGGTGCCCCAACCGCTTCAGCGACAATCCCATGAAACTCTTCTGCTGAATATTTACCCCGCATCCACTCACGAAAAAGCTCTGGGCGTTCTCTGAAAACAAAATGCTCAATGCTTTCTGCATACCTGTGTAATGTATGTTTAGGATCCTTCAATGATTTCCAGTACGGATCGTACGACAAAACGCCATTAAAATCCACAAAAAGAATTTGTCTATCTTCTTTCATACAACTTTATTGCTCCGTTTTCGGCCGACGGAATGTGCGCCAATCCGTACGTGAATAATATATGTGAGCAATCAACGTTCCCCATGCAGGAATACTATGTGTCAAAACAACAAACGGTTGGAATATTATTATCGCCATACATCGCGATAGTGTGAATCGCTGAGTAATGAACATGTAAACGAATCCCGGCAACCAACAATACAATAACACCGGAACGCCATGCCACCAGGTCTGCGTTATAGCGGACCACAACAATACCGCCATGATTGGACTCACCACAACCCAACGTACTGTCGACTGTATGCCCTGAAGCGTTTGTAAGAATATCCAAAATCGTCTTTTCTTATATATCTCAGGAAATCGATCGCGGAAGCGCTTCCAATAATATATATATCCCAACGGCCCCCAGAACCAAACATATTTTTGACGCAAGATTGAGATCGTGCTTGCCGGAGAGGTACTCGACTCTAAATACGGAATTGGTTGAATCACATATCCATAAGCCCTCAAAAGAAACCCAAGGTACAAATCTTCTCCCGGACTATCTTCAGGAAAATAACCAATATTCTCAAGAACGTCAGATCTGATGAAAAGACCATGGGTAACACAATGTGCTAATTGTGCGTTTGGAAAACGCATATTATTAATCAAACGAGGAATCTCATGTGCGTAAGTCCAAATTCCCTGGGATATTCCATTAGCCAAACCGTATAAGTACCCTTGGCTCGCTAAAATATTTTCATTTTGGAGAAACAATGATGACTGTTGAAATACTGATCCTAATCTTTTGCGTGTTTCGGAAAAAAAGTACCGAAACGATTGTTCGCTAGGGATTGAATCGGCGTTATAAAAAACGAAATATTTGTTTATCATTCCACGCTGTGTACGGAGATACCAATTCATTTGTTCTGCAAGATTTTTATTAATTATTGGATAGTGAATGATGCGAATCCGCTTCCGTAGCCCCTGAGGAAGTTTTTGTAAAAGGTCGCGCGCAACTTGTAGCGTTGATGCCCCGCTCCCAAGATACAGCGATTCTCGTTCTGTAGTAATTATTGTTAACGTCATCGTATGAAATTGCCGAAGGAGCGTTTCAAATCGTTCGAACATTGCTGAGAGATGATGTTGCTCACAGAGAAGCGGAATAATGCATTCCAAATGCACGTCGTGTCGATCGTATACAACATCTTCTGTATCCTCTTTCTTCATTCGCTTGAAATAAAAAGTGCTCCATACAGGAGCAAAACAATTCCAAAAAGTTTTATAACTTACCAAGACAATCAAACTCATTATCAATATCGCCATAATGGGGCGACGCCGCTCACCTTGCGGCAAGCAGCGCCTCGATGGTGCTCTTCTCTAGCTGATCAGCGGTCACATTGCACTGACGAATGTTGAACCGCTTTGTCAGCTGAAAAAGATATTCGTACACGCGCGCATTAAACTCTCTATCGAGGAAGATTGACATGCGCCCAGAAGGCTCCTGCGCGCGACGTTCCAGCTCAAACCGTGGCACTTTGAGTACAACGACTACATCGGGCCACCATTCCTTATGGCTCAGAATGCGTTTCTCAGCATAGCGCAGGGCATCAATCCCCGTGATCGGTGTCACGGCATATTCGAAGGCAGCAAGGGTGAACACTGAACGATCCAGCAGCACGAACGGCTGATGGCACTGCAGCACATCTCTCTGCCGACGAGCCTCGAGAGCAAAGAAGAATTCGAATGCCTCGCGCGCCGCGGAAATATCCGTGGGCGGAAACGTAGGAAACTTCCCGCCTCCCCCCGCATACGTCACGTACTCGGGAATGTATGCATACCGCTCACAGTCCCGTTCTGCGGTCTTTTGACAGAACGTGGTTTTGCCCGCAAAGCTCGGCCCTTCAAGCGCGATCTTCATGCACACCTCCACGTCAATCTTGCTCGAATACAGTCAATCTGTCAAAGAGCGACTCGACAAAAAATTTAGTGATAAAAGTGTTAAGAGGAAAGAATGAGGTGTAACTTATTTAAAACTTTGTGCGCGATGGGGGCAATGATCTCTCGGGATAGCGGAGTAGCGAGCCACAACGCGCCGACGGAATCGTGGCCGTCTGCATCCGTGCGTGGCTCACCCTCCCCCACGTCCACACGGTAATACAACGCGACATGATGAAACGCTTTTTCTTCGCCGTCGTCATTCCACGTACAGTGATATTCCGCGACATCGAGCAATTCCGTCCTCAACACTTTGAGTCCGGTTTCTTCCATAAATTCTCGCCGAATTACTTCCGCAAGATTTTCTCCCGGTTCAATTCTTCCCCCGGGGAGATCAAACAGCCCTTTATACGGCCCTCGACCCTTTTGAATAAGGAATATCTTGCCCTGCCGCACCGCCACACCGTAAATGCCGAGATGAATTTTAGAAACGGCAGCCGGTTCGATCATACTCGATTATGCCAATTTCAAGTGGCGCTTGATGGTGTAAATATCGCGTTCATGTGTTTTGAGGTCTGGAAGGATATCGTCATCGATGACTTCAAGTATAGTTTCAAACCCAGCATCCATTCGTTTGTTGAGCTGTGCCTCCACCTCATCCATCCGCCGAATCAATCCCGCTTCCGATGCTTTTACCGTGGAATGAATTTCATCTCGAATCTCGCACTGTAAAATATGATTATTCGCTTCAATCATTCCAGGAACCGTCTTCTGAATCACACTATGAACAAGAGCCGGAATATCTCCTGCGAGTACGTCCTGGAGCACCCCACGAATCAAAACCATGTCATTTTTGCTGAGCATACAAAATGAAATAAAGAATCTTCAATGGGGAGTCTTTTCATTCTATCATGCAAGGGCTGACGGATCCATTTCACACATTTCCTCAATATTTGCAGTATTATTCTGCAACTACTTATCCACAAATTTTACTTTTCCCCCATTTTTTGCTATAGTATAGATGCAAACCGTCCCTCATCACTGGGGCGTAAGCAGGCCATCAAGGCCACCCGCCGAAAGGCAAGGAAACGCCATGCGTACCTTCTGGTTCTCGGGCATCATCGCCCTGGCCGCCTGCACCGGCGGCAACACTGACAGCGGCACCAC
>CAYMYA010000007.1:20197-36501 GCA_964394565.1 uncultured Gammaproteobacteria bacterium | reverse complement strand
CCCTCGACCCTCTCGGTGTAAACGAGATGCTCTAACCAGCTGAGCTAGGCGTCCATACCTGACACCCGGAACGAAAAGCACTGTACGGGAAAACTTGAAACTTTTCAATACGCCAAGTATAGTATCCGCGTTCATGGTTTGTTTTGCGCGGATGGTGAAATTGGTAGACACGCCAGCTTGAGGGGCTGGTGCCAGCAATGGCTTGGAGGTTCGAGTCCTCTTCCGCGCACCAGAGAAAACCCTTTAATTTTGCCAGGACGTTGTCGGAAATCTGGCGCATCATCTCGTCGTACCACGAAGTACGCCTCGATGACTGCGCGATTTCCTCCTAGTCCTGACCAAATTAAAGGGTTTTCTCATTCGTTCAGTCCTTTCCCTTCCCTCTACGTTTTGCTACCATGCTCTCTATATGTCTTTTTTCCACCACCCACATTTTCAGCGCATAAGCAGAGTTGCGACTGTGCTCGCCGCGATTGTTGTTTTCGTCGCTGGCATGGCATGGATCGGCAACGTTCAGGATCACGCAAATGATCCCCAACTCCTCACCGTTGCCGTGAACGATCAAGACTGGTTCGAGGGCGGAAAGAATGCGTCGGTAACCATTGTGGAATATAGCGACTTCCAATGCCCAGCATGCGCGGCGTATTACCCGGTCATGAAGGAATTGAACGCGGCGTTCGGTGATCAGATCAAAATTGTGTACCGCAACTATCCACTCACGCAAATTCATGCCAACGCACAGCTCGCCGCACAAGCTGCAGAAGCCGCGGGAATTCAAGGTAAGTTTTTCGACATGCATGATCTTCTCTTCGCTGGACAATCAACGTGGAGCACTCTACCCAATCCTGCCGACACATTTACCAGCTACGCAACATCGCTTGGACTAAACATTGATCAATTCAATGCGGATCTCACTAGCAGTGCCGTGCGCACCGCCGTTGCAGACGACGTGCGGAGCGGTATGAGTGCAAACGTCACCGGTACACCAACATTCTTCTTAAACGGTGAGCGCATTGAAAATCCGCAAGGTCTTCAGCCGTTTACCGAGCTCATCAATGCCGCACTTCTCGAATCAGCAACTGAAGAAACCACACAATAATCCTATGACTTCACCCTCCCGCTGGTACCCTATCGTGATCCTCATCCTTGCGGGAATCGGATTTGCTGATGCGACGTACCTTACCGTCGAGCACTACACCACGTTCAGCCTGCCCTGCACAATTACTTCAGGCTGCGAAATCGTCACCAATAGTGCTTATTCTCTCATCCTCGGCGTTCCTGTCGCACTCCTTGGGGCAATCTACTACCTCAGCATGTTCTTGGCGACGTACTGCATTCTCGAATTTAGCGCAAAACACCTCCTCAAATACGTTGCCGTCGTCACAACAACAGGAGCAGCGTTTTCATTGTGGTTTATCTACGTACAACTCGTGCTTCTTCAAGCGATATGCCAATACTGCATGGTGTCCGCAGCAACGTCACTGAGTCTATTCGCCCTTTCTCTCGTGTACCTGTGGCAATCGAGAACCCATTCCTCCGCCGCGCACCATGAACACTAAAATTTCCTTCCCTTCCCCGTCACCACGCGCAGCGCGTTTGGAATCACACGAAAGACAAAATCTTTTCCGTTAAGCCGCTCACCGTCAACCAACGCAGTAACGTTTTCTTCGTACGAAATGCGCAATGTCACAAAAGGCACAATACCGATACTCATTTTTTTCTGAAAAAGTGCAAACTTTGGTAATCGAAGAATCAATGAAAGCCTACCGTCTACCGGGCTTTGCATTCCTGCGTCATCTGGCGCAGCGAAATTCCGCACCTCAACGCTCGCTTTCCGCTCCGGTGTCATAGTGTAAGTATCGTGATCAACAATGAAATCTCCTCGCTCTTCGATGTGCACCGACTGCAAAAATCTCTTCCCGTTCACTTCACCGACATCAAGCTCCTGAATAATCCGCGCACTTAACACGTCACACGCAGCAACGCCACTTGGCATGCCGAGCAGTTCGGTCATCGCACCTTGTGACCCAACAGGCAATAAGGCAACAACAGTTTTCCGATCACCAACCGCATCGAGTACTCGACGAAGCGTCATATCGTTTCCCACGGCAACCACCGTCGTCACTCCCCCGCGAATTTCGTCACGAATCAGCTCATTTGCATCACGAAATAAAGCGAGCCGGGCAATTTTTCCGGCAATGCCAAGGTCTGTTAGGCGTGTTTCAATTTGCGCAAGCTCTCGTTCAAAACGACGATCCTGCAACGCCTCGTCGTACACGTAGCAATACACACTTATTCTTCAGGAGTCTCTGTTGCGCGTTTCTTCGCCTTTGGCGCGGATTCCGTCCCCATACGAACACTTCCATTCATCTGTGCGCCAGGACCAATCGCGAGCACGTCTGTTACCACGTCCCCTGTCATAGATGACGATGGCAGAAATTCTAATTTCCCGCTCACGAGCATGTTTCCGCGTACCGTTCCGCTGACTAACGCATTCCCCGCCTCAATATCTGCCTCAACCACCGCCTGTTCGCCAATACGTAAATCTCCAAGGGTTTTAACCGTGCCATGCACCTCGCCTTCAATAATCAGATCCCCCTCTGCGGCGAGATCGCCATCTAACCGGACGCCATGTGCAATAATGGTTTCTGCCCCAGTTCCTTTTGCCATATATACAATACAATTATTTGTTTCTCTGTAGCACGAATTACATCTCCTTCACAACTTCGATGTTGAGGATATCCATCGCATTGCGCAGAACCTGATCGACGGCGGCCACAAGCGCTAACCGCGCCCCAACCGTTGCGTCGTCAGCACTATCCAAAATACGAACCTCTGCATAATACCGCGAAAACTCCTGAGCGAGATCGAACGCATATTGTGCAATGCTCGACGGTCGAGCGTCGATCCCCGCTTGAAGAATCACCGAAGGATATTCGGCAAGACGCTTGAGGAGGAATCTCTCCGTCGGGTGAAGCAAAAGCCCGGCATCCGCCTTTGGCACCAACGACGTCTTCCCCATCAGGCTTTGCATGCGTGCAATGGTGTACAGCATGTACGGCCCAGAAAATCCGTCCGTCGACATCGCTTCTTGCATATCAAACACAATCACCTTCCCCGGATCTTGGCGTAACATCATGAATTTCATTGCTGCAAGTGCAAGCACCAGTGCATTTGCAGCAATATGTTTTTCTTTCCACTCCGGATGACGCAATTTCGTGGAATCGACGAGTGCCGTCACCATAGCGTCACGCAAATCAACATACCGAATGATATTCCCCTTTCTAGACGACATCGCGCCGTCTGGCAACGTGACCATTTCATAACCTAAATGCACGAGCTCTTTATGAAAATCGATGCGCTTTAACGTTGCAAAGAGTTGCTTCATGTAGAGCGACTGGCGAACGTCGATCACAAAAATCTGGCGATCCGCATGATAATCACGGTCTTTCTGAAGCGCCAATGCTAAATCCTTCGTTGCATACAACGACGACCCGTCCGTCTTCAGCACCAAAAAGACTCCAAGATTTTCCTCGGCGAGATCAACAACGGTTGCCCCCTCGCTCTTCTTCGCAACGCCCTGAACAAGCATGGTATTCACCAATTCTTTCCCCGGTTTTTCCACTTCGCTTTCGTAGTACCACACGCTCGGCTTTACCTTGAGCTCCGCAAAGATCTTTTTAAAATCATCCAGACTCCACTGACGTGTTTCTTCCCAAAGTGAAAACCATGGCTGTTCTTCATGCTCAAGCTTACGCTGAATCCCTGAAATTTCCTCTTTTGCTTCCGGATGTTCCTCCACAAACTGCGTTGCCTTGGTATATGCATCCCCAAGCACATTCACACGTTCTTCTTTTGCAATTTTTTCGTCACCAAAAAACTTTTTCACTCCCCACAACGCCTTTGCAACGTGTGCACCAACGTCCCCAATATACGCAGCAGCAACAACATCGTACCCATTCGCAGCAGTCAAGTTCACGATCGCCTGACCATAGATTGCATTACGCAAATGCCCCACATGAAATTCTTTATGCGTATTTGGCTGAGCGTACTCAACAAGCACACGCTTCCCCTTACCTGTTGTTCCGCGACCATACCGCTTTTTTCCCTTCAGAATATCGGAAAGCACCGCATTCCCATACGTCGTGGGATCAACGAAAAAGTTTACATACGGCCCCGTCGCAACAATTTTACGGATCATCGATGAAGGACCAATTTTTGCTGCAAGTTCCGTGGCAATCTCCGCCGGGTTCCGCCCCATGCCCTTTGCAAGCGCGAAGCAGGGAAACGCAAAATCCCCCATTTCTGGCTTTGGTGCCGCATCAATCATGTCGACGGAAAGCGTGAATTTCTTCCCAATCGCCTTTTTCAGAGAAGTGAAGATTTCCTTTTTTGCGAGCGCGTGTGCATGCATAGTTATGGAAGAAGCTTTACGAAAAATCGCTTGCCCTTCTGGAGCACAATCTCCTCCGTTCTCGGATAAACTGCAAGTGTTGGATCTGAAACCACCGTATTCCCGAGCTTTACGCCGCCCTGCTCAAGTAATCTCCGCGCTTCGCCCTTGGATGGCACAAGGTGCGTCGCAACGAGAACATCGACAATAGTCATTGAGGATTCCTTTGCGGTGTATGTCGGAATTTCATCGGGCAGTTCTTTGTTCGTAAAGACCTGAGTAAAGTGCTTCTTTGCCGCCTTCGCCTTTGTAGAACTGTGGTACATACCGGTCACAAGCTCTGCGAGACTCATCTTGATATCCCGTGGATTCACGCCGTCCGCGAGCCGCTTCTTTACAGCATCAATCTGTACATCTGTCGCATCCGTGGCAAGCTGGAAGTATGGAACGATCATACTATCGTCCATCGACATGATTTTCCCAAACATATCTTCTGGCGCATCCGTCAGCGCAATCACTCCCCCTTCGCTCTTGCTCATCTTTTTCCCCTCACTGTTCGTGAGAAGCGAAATAGCGAGCACAAACTTTTCTTTCTGCTTCATTTCACGCAACAGCGTCCGGCCAGCCAACATGTTGAACGTTTGATCATTCCCGCCCACTTCCACATCCACATCCATCGCCACGGAGTCGTATCCCTGCATTAACGGGTAAAAGAACTCATGGAGGTGAATTGGCTTTTGCTCGTTCAAGCGCTTCGCAAACATGTCGCGCTCCATCATTTGTTGCACCGTAAAGTGGCTTGCGAGATCGACAACATCGGCAAAGCTCATCTTGGCGAGCCATTTGTCGTTAAACAGCAACTTTGCGGCGTTTGGACCAGAAAATTTCAAGATCTTCGACGCTTGTTTCTTGTACGTCTTTGCATTCTCCAAAATCTCCGCACGAGTCAATTGTTTGCGGGTCGCCAATTTATCCGTTGGATCGCCGATCATTGCCGTAAACGAGCCAATAAGCATGATCACTTCATGCCCAAGCTCCTGAAATTCACGAAGTTTGCGCAACTGCATGGCGTGGCCAATGTGCAAAAACGGCGCAGTCGGATCAATACCGTTATACAACCGCAGTCGCTTCCCGCTCATGAGCGCCTCCCGCAACTTCTCCTTGGTGGGATACACGTTCTCTACCCCCCGCGAGAGCAAGCGGTCGATCTTCGCTTCGTCGATAACAGTCTGTGCCGATTCGTCGTTCATATGCACCAATTATGACACAAGCGCGGCGAGCTCTTTTTGCAGCGCGGCGAGTTTTTCTTGAAGATCCATTAACTTCTGCCGCTCACCCGCAATCACCTTCTCTGGCGCACGCTGCACAAAGTCCGCGTTTGCGAGCTTCGCCTGTTGTGCCGCGATAAATTTTGTTGCGTCTGCAATCTCCGCCTCGATACGCTTCTTTTCCAATGCAGCGTCGATAGTTGGTAATGCGATGAAAATCTGAGCACCGCTAACAATGATCGGGGAAATCAAATCCAGTCGACCCTCAGAAGTGCTGATATTCTTAATCTTTGTGAGTCCAGAAATCACACTCGCCATATCGTTCAACGTACTCTCTGATACAGATACGATGGACATTTTTACAACATCTTTTGGTAGAGCCTTCTGATCGGATAAATAAATTCTGATCGCAATAATCGTTTCTTGCACCGAGGCAAACGCGAGACTATCGGTTGACGACAATGTGTATTCATCCAATGGCCACTTTGTAACCATGATCGATCCTGCATTGAAGTTCTTGTAGATTTCTTCCGTCACGAACGGCGCGAACGGATGCCAAAGGATCAGCAAACGTTCAAGAATGTACAGGAGTATGTCATCTTTTTCTTTCTCAACCTTCGCAATCTCCAAATACCAGTCCGCAAAATCCGTCCACGTGAATTCACGGAGCACTTCAATGGCGAGCGAGAAATCGTAGCGATCGATAAGCGATCCGACCTTCTGTGCAGTCTCACTAAACCGCGAAAGAATCCAGCGATCTGCGAGGGATTTTGGCGTAACAGACTCGACGCGGCGTGCCCCTTCCTCATTCGTAAGAATAAACCGCGAAATATTCCAGAGCTTGTTCACGAGGTTGCGCGATGCTTCCACTTTCTCGGCATAGAAACGCGAATCATTGCCTGGCGAAATGCCGGAAAGGACGGAAATGCGGAGCGCGTCGCAGCCGTATTCATTGATAACTTCGATAGGATCGATGTTGTTGCCCGACGATTTTGAGAACTTTTTCCCGTCTTTATCGCGAAGCAAGCCGTGCATGTAGGCGTCCTTGAACGGGATTTCGTTCAACGCATACGCGCTCATCAAAATCATGCGCATGAGCCAGAGATAGAGAATCTCATAGCCCATCTGAATCCAACTCGTTGGGTGAAACTTCTCCAGATCCACCGTCTTCTCCGGCCAGCCAAGCGTGGAGAACGTCCAGGAGCCCGAGCTAAACCACGTATCGAGCGTGTCCTCGTCTTGCACCCAACCCTCCCCTTCTGGCGCAGTCGTGCCAACGTATATCTCTTGCTGGATCCCCGCCTGCGCGGGGATGACGGAATCTCGATACCACGCCGGGATTCGATGCCCCCACCAAATCTGACGGGAGAGACACCAGTCGCGAAGATTATTCACACGATCAAGATATAACTTCGTAAACCGGTCCGGCGTCATCGTCACCTTCTGCGCCGCATCGCCGTTCAATCCCGTCGTCACGGCCTCACGCATCAAATCCGCAAGCGTTTTACCGCGGCCAGGTATTTCCTTATTCACATCAAGCCACCACTGAGTCATGGGGATTGATTCAATGACGTCACCGTATCGATCTGACGTTCCAACGTTCTGAACAATTTCCTTCGATTCTTCCAAAAGGCCTTGCTCTGAAAGCCATGCAACAACCGTTTTGCGAGCGTCTTCGGCAGTTTTCCCAGCAACCATCGATCCCGCCTCCGGGGTCATTCTTCCGTCTGTATCGATCACTTGAATGATGTCGATCGGATCCTGTTTTGCCTTCTGCACTTCGTACATGCCAAAATCGATTGGGCTGTGGGCAGGAGTTACGCCGAGCGCACCGGTGCCAAATGACGGATCCACGGCATCGCTTGCAATGATTTTGATCGAGAGCTTTGTTCCGGCAAAATCAACCGCGAAAGTTTTTCCGATGAATTGTTTGTATCGATCGTCCGTTGGATGCACGGCCACCGCAGTATCGCCAACTTTCGTTTCTGGTCGCGTGCTTGAAATAGAAATTGGAAAATCTTTGCTATATTTGAAGGTGTAGAGGACGGATGGCCGCTCAATGGTGACGATTTCGTCATCCGAACTCGTGGACTGCCCCTTCACCGACCAATTCACCACGCGGAACCCACGGTAAATGAGCCCATCGTTGTACATGCGGGTGAAGAGTTCGTTGACGGCGACATTGCGCTTTTCGTCGAAGGTATATGCCAATCGACTCCAATCTGCGCTCGTGCCCATCTTTTTTACTTGATGCAAAATGGTGGATTTGGAATCTTCGGCAAATTCCCGAATCTTTGCCACAAGTGCCTCACGCCCCAATTCCTGACGTGGGTTTTTCACCCCGTCGGCCATGAGAAGTTTCTCCACCTTCGCTTGCGTCGGCAATGCGGCGTGATCGGTTCCCGGCACCAGAAGCACCTTCTTCCCCCGCAAACGCTGGTACCGCGCCATGGCGTCCATGAGCGAATTCTCGAGCGCATGGCCAAGGTGCAGCACGCCCGTCACATTCGGCGGCGGCATCATGATGCTGTACGGCTCCCCAGAAGAATTGTCCGGATTGAAAAGCCCCGCAGCCTCCCACGAGGCATAAATCGCGTCCTCGTAAAGCTTGGGTTCGTACGCTTTTGGAATTTCATTTGCCATAGATAAAGGAAAGTTTATAGGAAAACAGGGAAATTTAAAAGCTAGTATATATTGACTTTTGCGTATCCTCGTGTCACTCTTCCCAGTTCCTCGGCGGCCAACTCTTCACCCCTTCCCCCGCCCAGGATCAAGGAAAACATGAACTCTCAGCAGGTTCGGCTGCTTTTTGGAGTGCTCTGCGGAGCGCTCCTGTGCTTCCTCGCCCTCCTGGCGGTGGGCGCCCCCCCGCGGCTGGCCGCGGCCTCCGTCGGCGGATCGCTCTACCTCACCGCGATCCTCCTCGCGGCGATCAAGGTCATCAACTGGGTGCTGGACTGCGCTCGAGGAGATCAGACATGAAGAGAAGAATCCCGCTCCGTCTCATGTCGACGGGGCCAGCACTACTCGTTCCCCTGGCGATGAGCTTGGTCGTTGTCCATCCGGATCCCACGACCAAGCTCATCGCCGTCATCGTGACGATGGGGCTGCTCATCGTGAGCGCCATAATCTTCGTGGGCGGAGAGCTCAAAGACACGATCCTCGGCATACGGCTCAGTGTCGGAATTCGTCTGGAGGAAAAGGGGCCGGAGGACGTCTCCCTTGCGGCTCCTCAGAAGCCAGGACGTCACCCCCAGATCGTCACAGACGATCCCTCAGAGGAAGAACCCCCTCCCACCGCTTCGTGACCACAACGCCCCAACGCGCCCGCCCCCTCCATCCTGCGAGGGAGGCGGGCGGTGTGTTTCAGGGAGAGCTTGACCGGGGCTGGAGAGAACGATATGCTTCTACATCACCCGCTTTTGATGCTTCTTGCATGTCCCTGGCGCTCCACACCCAATTTTCTGAAACGCTCAAACGCAGTAAGCGTCCGGTTATCGTGTTACATGCCACGCCAACCATCGACGACTTCGCTGCGGCATTCGTGCTTCGTGCATTTTTGAAACGCATGGATAAACCCTGCGATATCGTGACGAGCGGCGGGCTAGCTCCTGCCACCCTTAACTTTCTCCCCCACTCCACCACCGTGCGCGGCGACTTTTCCAATATTAATGCGCTTTCCATCCGCGTAAACCTCGATCATGCGAAAGTCGACGGCCTGACGTATGTTGTCGACGGCCGCGATCTCGTCGTCACCATCACGCCAAAAACTGGCGCATGGAAAAACAACGATGTCCGCATTGCGTGCAACGATTACGCGTTCGATCTCGTCATCGCTGTTGGCGTTCCCGATCGGAAGAGTCTTGGGGAGCTCAACACGCGATACGCAGATTTTTTTGTACGTACACCAATCATCGTGATTGATCACGGCGCAGCAAACGAGCACTTTGGCACCGTGAACATTGTCGATCTTTCTGCGACGAGCGTTTCCGAAGCATGTTTTGAACTCCTCAACCGCATTGATCCCACAGCAATTGACGCCGCCGCTGCCACAACCCTTTTTGCAGGAATGATGAGCAAAACGAAAAGCTTCCGCGCGCCAAGCGTCACACCAAAAACGCTGGATGTTGCACAAAAGCTCATGGAAGCCGGTGCGAAACGCGACGAGATCGTGGAGCATCTGTACCGCACGCGATCCATTGAAACACTGCGTTTGTGGGGCCGTGCGCTGGCACGCCTGAAGAGCAACGAAGCACTTGGCATCGTGTGGACGCTTGTCACAAAACAGGATTTCATTTCTGCCGGCAGCACCATGGACGCACTTCGTGACGTGATCGACGAACTCTTTTCTACATCACCTTCTGCAAAAATCGGCGCAATACTTTTTGAAACACCCGACGGCCACATTTCCGCACACCTCCACGCAACACGCCCACACGACGCCCTCGCGCTCGGCGCACCATTCCGCCCCGTCGGCACCCGCGATATGGTGCAGCTTTCCATGACCGAAACGGATATCGTTCTCGCAGAAAAAGCGCTCATCACTCACCTCACCGCCCGCCTCGGCGCAAAGTGATATCTTTAAGGGATTCAACGCTCACGTTTTCATACTATGAGCACAATCCCGTTCTTCATCCTTGTGTTCGGCCTTTCGGCAGGAGCAGGAAAACTCATCGGCGGCATATGCAGCGACCGTTTTGGCCGCATTCCCACTGTCACCATCGCCACAGCGTTCAGCTTCCTGTATTTTGCATTCAACGCCCCGGCGCTCACCGTCCTTGGAATATTCGCCCTGCAAACCTCAACCCCGATTGTTCTTTCTGCTGCCATACAACGCGTCCCAAAATACGCCGCCACTCTCGCAGGCCTTCTCCTCGGTTTCGGGCTTGCGCTCGCCGGAATCGCATTTCATTTTCTCTCCTAACGACAAGAATTTCTCCAATCACGTGATATACTTTCCGCATGGATCCGCTTTGGTATTCCACTCGTTCAATGCCGGCACATCGCCGTGTTGGCGCATATGTTGCAAACACTGCGCCGCTTGGTTTGTTGTTTAAATTATTGCGCGATATTCCATCCGCAAAGGTTTCACTCACCGGAGGAACGGTGCGCGATGCCATCATAGGCGTTCTCCCTCACCGAGCGCATACCCTCGTACGAGATGTCGCGCCTCCAATGCTTCAAAAATTTCTCCACGCACATGGCGCTGTCACGAAACATCGCGATGGGCACTGGCACGTGACGCCCCATGGAACTGCAGAATCCATCGGTATTGCTCTCCCGCACATTCGAACCATGACACGCGGTGGTACCGTGGTACGTACCGCACATCCCCAGGCATCCCTGCACGACGATCTCGCAAGCCGTGATTTTACCGTCAACGCCATGGCATATTCGCTGAACGACGGCATGATTATTGATCCTCATGGTGGCCTCCACGATTTACTGCGCGCAAAAACGCTCCGGAGCATTCACCACCCTGAACTTCACCTTTCCCAAGAACCAACCCTCATTTCTCGAGGATTGCGCCTTGCATCACAGCATGGCCTCCGTGTTGAAGATTCCCTTTGGCGCGCGCTCGGTCGGCACCACACAAGCATGCACCGCACCGAGCACGATGATGACGGAAACTCCGTATATATCATTCCCCGCACGCGCCTTGGACACGACGCCATGCTAGCTCTCGCGCATCATCCTGAATATTTCCTCACACTCGCAAAAGATAGCAGCGCGCTCTCATCGTTCGCACCGGAGCTCTTACACCATGGCGCAATGGTGCACGACGACGGAGAAACAGGCTGGCAAAAAACTACCCGCCTTTTAGAAACACTCCGACACCACGAAACCACACGCACATACGGCACAGCAAAAAAGAGTGCGACGCTTCTTCTTGCTGGTCTCCTCGTCCTCTTAGATGACGGTGCGCTCAGCGCGCTTCGGAACATCGTGACGCGCCTTCATCTGCACGCTGTCAACGATCACCGGCTCGTGTTTGATCATCTGGATACTGCCTGGATGGTAAAAAACGCTATCGAGCTTGCGCAGTTCCCTCTTGAGGAACGCTCTCTTGCGGAACGTGAACGGCTGGTGCGTGGTCAGCGTGGTGCGGAGCTCCTTGCGCTTGCCGATGCATATATCTCTTCAAAAAACGAGCACGGTGTCGGACGAGAAAATCTTGTCGCACTCAGGAATCATCGCGCACAATGGCTTCACGACCCCGCCCCAGAAGAACTGCTTCGTGGCCGTGATCTCCTCGCACTTGGCTTCGCTCCCGGCGCCCACCTCAGAACGTATCTCGACAAAGTGCGGAGCGCTCAACTCTCCGGCCACCTCTCATCCCGTCCCGCAGCGCTGGACTTCGCCCGCTACCTCGCCGCACAGCATTAACAAAACACCGTCCTTTGGGAGACGGTGTTTTGTGGTGCGCGCACGTGGATTCGAACCACGGACCTTTACAATGTCAATGTAACGCTCTAACCAACTGAGCTATGCGCGCAAGAAGTGCAAAAAGGATACCGAAAAAAACCCACTCATGTCAATCACCATTACTTCTGCTTTTCGACTCGCGATACTAAGAGCGCGACCATGCCCATCGTCAATAACAACGCGAAAAATAACCCACCGGCAACCATGATCGACTGCGCATCACATAACAACACATCCTGCAGGCGAAGCGACTCTCCGCTTTTCAACATATTCTTCACCAGCACTCCTTCTGGACAACGCAGTCCATGCGGGCGGAACAACATCGGGCCAAGCACTGCTGCGCCATATGCCGCCAAAACGCTCCCGCCAGTAAACAAACAACTGAATACTGCCTTACGTGTATGAATAAATCTGGTCGCAGCAACGATCGCAAAAAATACTCCCCCTAAAATCCAATAGACCACGAACCAGAAGGAAAATAACATCCACGTCAATGCGTTTGGATCAAAGGGCATACTTACGTTGGAAAGGCGCTGAGCGCTAAAAAGAGCACAGACGCAACACCGACCGTGGCAAGTCCAAACACGTAGGATAACAAAATAAATTCGTGGTTATGCTGGCGACGGCCAATGACCCCGAAAATGATGGTCAAAAAGATGAGTAATGCAAGGATAAAATACATAATGGTAGGCCTGCCTGGGCTCGAACCAGGGACCACCGAGGTATAAGCTCGGGGCTCTAACCAACTGAGCTACAGGCCCAAGGTCATGTCTCTCTCGTCAAGTGCCAATAGCGTACGCTAGTTCTCGTACTTCCTCAAGTATACTCTGCTCCACAAAAGGCGCGTCAGCCTTTCCGAAAGCGCTTCTTTGTGCCATACTCCGGCCATGAAACGCATCGCTCTCCACTTAACCGGGCCAAAGCGCATCGATATCGCTCTTGCAAAAGCATTAGATATAAGCCGCGCAAAGGCTCAAAAACTCATTCGTGATGGGGCAATTTTGGTTGACGGCACTGCCCCAAATGGCCACCAAATCGTTGTAAATGCCCAAACAGTCACCATCGACGACTCCAAGCGCGTCCCACTCGTGCCACGCGCCCCGCGCCACGAAACTCCTCTCGATATTCTCTACGAAGACGCAGACGTCCTCGTTCTCAACAAGCCCGCAGGAATTCTTGTACACCCAACATCTTCAAGTACAGAGGAAACACTTGTAGACGTACTGAAAACGCATATCCCAAACCTGAAAGCTGTTGGAGACGACAAGGCACGTTCTGGAATCGTACATCGCCTCGACAAAGAAGCATCCGGCGTCATGATCGTGGCAAAAACCACTGAAGCGTTTACGCACCTAAAAAAACAGTTTGTAAACCGCCTGAACGAGAAACGCTACACCGTACTCGTCATGGGCTCTGTCGGTGAGGACTCTGGAACAATTACGTTTCCAATCGCGCGTTCCAAAACCAAGGCACGTATGGCCGCTCGACCACATTCTCAAGACGGCAAAGATGCGGTGACGCATTTTGACGTCATTCAACGCTATACCCACTGCACATTATTGGATGTACGCATTGAAACTGGACGTACGCACCAAATTCGCGCACATGTTTATGCACTTGGTCACCCCGTTGCTGGGGATAAGCTTTATGTCAAAAAAGGGGTAAAACAACTCTCTCTTGGACGGCTCTTTTTGCATGCTCGTGCGCTCACTATTACCCTGCCAAACGGTGAACGAAAAACATTTGAAGCACCGCTGCCAGCGCTCCTTCGTACAACACTACACACGCTCACGCCAACACAGAAGCGCTTCATTTCCGGAATTGGGAGCGCGTAACACGATTCACCGCACCTGCCCTATGATCATCTCCCTCTCAGGACTCCATGGCGTTGGAAAATCTACCGTAAAGAAACTCCTCGCGGAACGCTTGGGGATGCAATCGTATTCCATGGGCGATTTAAGAGGAAAAATGGCGCTGGAGCGCGGCATCACCATCGACGAACTCAACGCCATCGGCATGAACGACCCCTCCACCGATCGTGCCGTGGACGAATTTCAAAAAAATCTTGGTGAAACAGAAGATAATTTTATCATCGACGGTTGGCTTTCATGGTTTTTCATCCCCCACAGTTTCAAGGTTCGTCTTACGGTTGATCCTCGAGTCGGTGCTGAACGTATTTTCCGCGCCAGACACGTCGAGACCATGCGCAGCGATGAACCACACTTCACATCAGCTGAAGACGCATTCAATATCCTGACAGAACGCACCGCACAAAATACCGCTCGTTATAAAAAATGGTACGGTATTTCCCTGGAAAATGACGGAAAATACGATTGCATCGTGGATACCACTCACCGTACTCCTCAAGACGTTGTTGAGGCGATCATTGCCGCAATCCCAAAACATCTTGACCCACAGCCATAATTCCGCTATCCTTTCGCAATCTTTAGGAACTAAGCCTCTATGACCGACGCCCCACAAACACTCGAAACGATGCCAAAAATCGAAACTGGCATGGTGATCCGTATTCACGAAAAAATCCAGGATGTCAACGCCAAGGGCGAACCCCGCGAACGTATCCAGATTTTTGAGGGACTCGTCATGGGCACCCGTGGTGCAGGTGTCTCAAAATCTTTCATTGTCCGAAAGGAAACGAGTGGCTTTGGCGTGGAAAAAATCTTTCCAACGTCATCCCCGTCTCTCGTCAAGATTGAAGTCGTCAAACGCTACAAGGTTCGCAAGCGCAAGCTGAACTTCATCAAAAATTTTACCCGATCGCTCAAAGAGCTCGTTGTCAAAAAGTAACCATAAAAAATCACTTCCCACCAGGAAGTGATTTTTTATTGGAGTACCGTCATACATCCTGCCGTTGCATCATATGCGCAACTCAATGCGGCATCCGGATCAGACGTGAGTAAATCGCCGATCTTACAAAGATCTTCGTTACAAATACGTTCCAAAAGCACTGCGCCGCTATCCTCGGTGATATCATCAATGGTGACACCGATCATGGCATTATACCCGATTTCAAGTCCATTATACACATTACATCCCAATTGGGACGCGCTGTTATTGACTGTTTGTCGCGCAGAAGACCGAAGAGCTCGGCAAGAAAATCCTTGCGAAAGTGCGATGCCCGTTCCCGCTGTCGTGCAACTTTTCAGTGCCGCGTTGTATTCACAGTATATTTGCGTGCCCGTTTCATCTTCAAATTGCTCAATCGCAGCACATGTCGTAGCCGTCGCAGTTTCTTCCGGGATATCTGCACAAGAAAAACAGCTGTTTGAATCCCCATCCGCAACACACGACTCCCCATCGTCACACTTATTAAATTCACAAGAATCCCCCTCGTCCCAAGAGCCAAGCGCGTTTTCTTTTAGCCCTACTTTACTCTGAATCACGCCATGACCTCCACATTTTCTGTATGCATCATCCTCAATATCTTCGCTTGGTTCAATCGTGTACCCGTAATCCTCCAACCGCTCACAGGATGACGTTGGATCAAGAATGACCACCTCTTTCACGAGAGGAATTTTTAGTGCATCGAAAGAAACCAGTCGTGGATCGATAAGATTCAAAATCACGAATATGCTCAATAAAATCACCACCCCAGTAATCGCATTCGTAATGCGTGTCTTTGCTTTATCGATATATTTCGGCTTTCCACGCGCCAACGTGTACTGCAACCCACCAATCATCATCATGACGACTGCCACAAGTGACGCCGCCGGCAAAAGCCAGGTATATACAACATTAATATACTGAGGAAGATTTTCTACCTGCGTCACACTCCCAATATCGATATTCAAATCGTACGGAACATCGTTTGCGTAACAATAATGCATTTCCGCTAAAGATGATTGCGTTCTGGAACAATCCGCGGGAAATACATCGCCCCACGTTGCCGTAACGGTTTCCCCATTTCGGTCGTCGCTCCATGCCTCGCATTCTTCCTTGGTCCAGCACACATTACTTTCGACGGGATACTGCGCTGAATCTGTAAAGCATCCAATATATTCCACCTCGTTATCCGCACAATTCTCCTGACATGAGTCCCGAGTCATGGTGTTCGTCTGCACCGCTCCTTCGCCTACCTCCCCGCAAAAACACATACATGTATCTGATGCGGCAAAACTCACGCGTGGGGAGCACGCGAGGAAAACAAGCGCCACAACGGCAATAAGTTTACGTTTGACGCATGACATCGACAATTTGGT
>CAYMYA010000007.1:4216-20097 GCA_964394565.1 uncultured Gammaproteobacteria bacterium | reverse complement strand
CAAGCGCCACAACGGCAATAAGTTTACGTTTGACGCATGACATCGACAATTTGGTTAAAAATGATAAATGGAATGGATCCTTCCACTTTCTGACCATTAAAGAAAAACGTCGGCGTTCCTACGACTCCCGCATTTGCGCCGTCGGATGTGTCATCCGCGACATCATTCGCGTAATACCCGGACTCGATACACCGCTCAAACGCCTCAGAGTCAAGACCGATGGTATCTCCAATACTCACCAATGCTTCTGCGCTCAAGGGCGTCGACAATGCAAACACTGCATCATAATACTCCCAAAACTTCCCCTGCTCTTTTGCGCAACCCCCACCTTCTGCTGCGAGGCTTGCTCCTGGATGCAAGTCATCGATCGGAAAATCCCGATACATCAATTGAATATCATGGGCATACTGCCTCGCAATTGCACGAACAATAGGAGCAACCTCTCGAGAATACGGACATCCAAAGTCCCCAAACTCCACAAGCACAATTTTTGCATCGTCGCTGCCAAGTGTCGGGTCGTCCTCACCACGAATATCGCCCGCGGCATCACCCTTGGTTGCCGCCTGTACCGCAAATGCCGTTGCTGCACGACTAAACTCTGTTGTGGTGTACCCAAGTGCTGGATTAATTTCCCCCGCTCGGATATCTCGATAAAAGGCAAAAACACGCCAAGAAAATACGCTCACCACAAGAATGATTCCAATAAACGCCAGCGTTCCCAGCACCCGATGCGAAGAAAAGCGGGCTGACGGCGCCGGCAACATGCCGCGATCGGTATTGAACGAAACCTCCTTCATAATCTTCGCCAATCATAGCACAAATATTCCCCCATCGCTTTACGGGGCATGAAGGATTTGGTATACTCCTTGCACTATGATTCTCGATATTGTTCAAGCAATCCTTGCGATAGTACTCACCGGGGCAATTCTCCTACAGGCTCGCGGAGCGAATGTTGGTCTTGCCTTTGGCGGAGACGGGAGTTTTTACAGCACGCGCCGCGGCATTGAAAAGAAGCTTCACATCGCCACCATCATTTTTGCAATCGCTTTTGTCCTCACTGCACTAGGAAACAGCCTGTTCTCTTTCTAATTCGGCCCGTATTCCTTCGCCTTTTTCAGGAATTCGTACACGTTTTCATAACGCGATCGCTTCGATCCGCACTTTTGTGCAAACACGGCGGTCATCATCCAAACACGATGCTGCCGTGCGACAAGTCGTGCATCTCCGAGGCACATCCTTTCCACGCTGGAAACAATGGAAGGAATTGCCACGATTTTTGAATGCCACGGAACGTCAACACGCAAGCATTGCACTTGGTATTTTTCTCATCTCCTCTGCAATGCTCGGTGTACGAACATGGCGTTCGCACGAAACGATTCTTCCTGCCATCGGTGGCACATATATTGAAGGCGCTATCGGGACGCCACAGTACATTAATCCACTGTACGCAACGGGCAGTGACGTGGATGCAGATCTCACGCGCTTATTGTTTAGCGGTATCATGCGCACTGATGAACACGGGAATCTTGTTCCGGATTTAGCCGAATCGTACACCATTTCAGAAGATCAAAAAACATATACGTTCACGCTGAGAACCAACGCCTTGTGGCATGATGGCGAGCCAGTCACCAGTCATGACGTCGTGTTTACGCTGCAAGCAATTCAAAATCCGGAATATCACAGTCCCCTTGCCATTAGCTTTGCTGGAGCAGAAGTAACAGCCACAGACGACTCAACCGTCATCATTGCCCTTGAAGAACCCTTCTCTCCCCTCCTTGGCGCCCTCACAGTCGGCATACTCCCCCAGCACCTTTGGGCTGATATCGTTCCGCAAAATGCTCCGCTCACGCCACTCAATATTAAACCTGTCGGCAGCGGCCCATTTCAATTTTCCAAACTCGTCAAAGATTCCCGCGGCACACTGAAAAGCTACACACTCACCCGGAACCCCTCATTTTACCGTGGGACAGTCTATTTAGGCACATTGACCATGAAGTTTTACACTGATCTGTATGAACTTACTGAAGCGGTGCGAAATAAGAATGTTGAAGGTGCTTCCGTCTTAAGCGCACAAGATGCACAACGTTTTGCCGACGACGGCGTGATCCATTTAGGATCTCCACTTCTTTCACAATTTACTGCTGCATTTTTTAATAAAAACCATGCCAAAATTCTCGCGTTTGACGAAGTGCGCAACGCACTTGCATTAGCAACGGATCGCGCACGAGTCGCCCAGGCCGCAACAGGCCACCTCGCGACACCAATCGTTTCCCCAATCCTCTCAAACATGCCAGGATTCGATGCAAGCGTCACCGTTCCGTCCGCAGATATTGAAGGCGCAAAAGCCCTACTCGAGAGCAAGGGGTGGATCATGGCTGAAGGCGCAACGCTGCGCGCAAAAGATGGGGCAACACTCAGCCTCAGCATCACCACGCTTGATTCCCCAGATCTCCTTGCCGCAGCAACAGAACTGCAAGCACAATGGACGCTCCTTGGCGCATCCGTACAAATTCTCACCGTCAACCAAGCAACCCTACAAAACGACGTCATCAAAAACCACGATTACGACATTCTTCTTGCCGGTGAACGGTACGGGGTCTCTTCAGACCTCTACCCATTCTGGCATTCATCTCAGACCGCATATCCAGGCTTAAATCTGTGTGGCTTTGCTGATCGCGACGTAGATGCCGCTATCGCCGCCGCCCGCACGAGCACGGATCCCCAAAAAGCAGTGGATGCTGCGAATCTCTTTACCGAAGCGTTCAACGAAACCGTTCCTGCCATCATGCTGTACCAGCCGGCGTATGTGTATGCCGTCAGTCCGAAACTTCGGAATACCGACGTCGTCCGCGTCACCACGCCATCCGACCGTTTCTCCAACATCGAAAACTGGTTTAGGAAATTCAAACGTTCCCTGTGGTAAAAAACTCCCCCGATAATTCGGGGGAGTTTTTTGGTGCGGACGGGGAGACTCGAACTCCCAAGTCGGTGAAGACATAGGCTTCTGAGACCTACGCGTATACCAATTCCGCCACGTCCGCGGAGTCTTTGGAAAGACGCTTCAGTCTAGCGATTTTTTTTACATTTGTCACCCTTCCCCACCCGCACCTCGCATCTCGTGCCCATTTTCGCTACACTTCCTCCATATGCGTGCATTAACGGGGATTCAACCAACAAATACATTACATGTCGGAAACCTTTTCGGGGCGCTCCTGCCGGCCGTGGAAATGCAAAAAACCTACGATCTCACCATGATGATTGTGGATTTGCACGCCATTACCGTCCCCCAAGACCCCGCAAAGCTCCGTGCCAACATTCTCTTCCTTGCTTCCGCATACCTCGCTGCCGGAATCGACCCAACAAAAACCACACTCTTCCAGCAATCCCAAGTTCCCGCCCACTCAGAACTTGCATGGCTTCTGCAAACTATCGCACGCATGAGCGAGTTAGAACGGATGACGCAATACAAGGATAAAGCGACGACGAAAAAAGAAAACGTTTCCGTGGGGCTATTTACGTACCCCGTCCTCATGGCTGCGGATATTCTTTTGCACGATATCGATGCAGTACCAGTGGGTGAAGACCAAAAACAACATGTTGAACTCACACGTGATCTCGCTGAACGGTTCAATCGGGATTTTGGTGAAACGTTCGTTGTGCCGCAGCCAATCATTCGTCCCGAAGGCGCACGTGTGCTTGGACTGGATGATCCAACGAAAAAGATGAGCAAGAGCGCGGCAAGCGCAAAAAACTACATTTCCCTTACGGACGACGCCGATACAATTGTGAAAAAAATTCGCGCCGCAGTAACGGACTCAGAACCCGGCATCACACTTTCCGACAATCGCCCTGGCCTCAAAAACCTCCTAACGATGATGAGTCTCGCATCCGGCGAACCAGCAGAAACTCTTGCAGAAAGGTTTGCAAACAAGGGCATGAAGGATGTGAAAGACGCCACCGCAGAAGCGCTCATGACCTTCCTTGCGCCGATCCAGCAAAACATGACGGAATATTTGGCAAACGAGGACGAACTTATTCACATTCTTGCTGAGGGTAGTGCCCGCGCTGCAACAAAGGCTGAAGGTAAAATTCTCCAGGTTCGCTCCCACATGGGGCTCGTGCTGTAAAAGAAATGCCGCTAATCCTAGCGGCATTTCTTTTGTTTTCTGTTTGACAAAACGGCTATTTTTTGCTATACTTTCTCCGTTCGTCGTGCCTCACCCCACCGGAGGTTTCCATGACTGAGAAGAATCTCCTCCCCCTCTTTGGGAAGATCTGCGTGGGGTGCACAATTGGCATCGCCCCCTACGCCCTGCTCTGCGGCCTCACCCCAGAGCTCGCGCTCTGGGATCCCCGAGACTGGGTTCTGAGCGGTCTCGGAATCGCACTGATGTGCGTTTCCGGGATGATGGCTCTGGAAGCGCTGTTTCTTCCCATCGCATTAGAGGCCTGGCGCGAGTTCGATCGCGCAGTGCTTCTCCCCCGGATGCGGGTGAAGCGGTCTGGGAAGAAATGGCGCAGGTAGCCCCCGCCCCCAACGGGTCGACGTTCTCACTTCAAGAGCAGAACGTCGACCGGCCACCAGAACCGATCACCCCGTGGTCGCCTCTGGTGTCCTTTCCCCCTCACCCCACACGGAGTTCCCCGTGAAGAAGCTCATCTCCTGGTTCCTCCGCCTCATCTTCAAGCTCATCGTCGCCTTCATGCTCATCAGCATGCTGATCGCCGTGAAGGATGCACTGTTCGAGGGTACCGAAAACGTCCTCGAATTCCTGTGGCGCGCCCTGAGCGCGATCTTCCACGACATCTGGATCGTGGGCGTGCACTTCTTCCAGCAGTCCGGCGACAACCTCACCGAGCTGGCGAGGAACGCTGAATTCGACGAGGGGTTCAACCCCTTCCGCTGGTTCCTCGGTGTGCCCGTCTACATCTTCGCGGCCTTCTGCCAGACCGGCGTCTGGTGGCTGAGACACGGCTCCACCGTCGACGGCGTCATGTACGCCATCGGCGTCCCCTTCCTCGCGCTCCTAGCGCTTCCCCACCTGGGAAGCATCAACCTCGGAGGCGGGGGCGGTGGAAGGCATCACTGACACCACGAACGGCCGAGAGATATCATCTCGGCCGGACCCCTGTGCACCGGAATTTTCCGATGAACAGGGGTCCTTTTGTTTGACATCAGTGAATTTTTTGGCTCATAATACGCAAGTCTGAATTTTGCAGTTCAGCAAAATAAAGACATGAACGCACCACCACGGAGTCATTCCAGGTGCACACCTCGCAGATCGCCCCTTCCCCACCCAGCCCCTTCCGCCGGCGTGGTTACCACCGACCGCCCACCCGGCAGCGCGAGTCGCGAAACCTCACCCGTCAGGAAGTCGTCGCGACGACTGTCGCGACGGACGTGGCGCGCCCCACGCCATCCACCGAGCGGCGGGACGAAGTCTCCCGCCCCCCGAGGAGCCTGAAGGGTGGGCTGATCGCCCGGTGCCGGAACCGCCTCAAGGGCGACTCGGGGATCAACAAGCCCCGGGCAATCGCCCAAGCCGCCGTGCTGGCGGCCCTCGCTCACCCCTGTGGAGCAGAGCTCTCGACTCGGAACATCCGCGAACTCCGGGTCGTGAGCAACGGCCGCTGGTCGGGGACGGACGACGTCCTCGAGGTGATGTCGAGAGTCGGCGAGATCCTGGGCATCACCACCCAGAAGGCGCGCCGTCATCTGGCGGCGTGGACTCTGCAGACGCTCATGCACCTGGCGCCCCGGCGCCCCAGGGGATGGATGAACCGCGGGATCAGCCTGATGGAGCTCATCCCCGTCTCCGAGCGCGAGGTGGCCAATGGCTGATCACAACGCCAACCCCGGCGTCTGGCTTCCCGTGTCCGGGAGGCGGGAGGACAAGGACAGGGTCAGGGAGGGCGGAGGGCTGAGCGGCCAGGGGCTTCCCAGCCGCACCATGACCGAGAAGGAGGCGAAGGAGCACTACGCCTTCTGGGGACGCAAGAAGAAGTAGCAACCACGGCTACCGCGACGCGGCGCCGCCGGCCCAGTGGGTCGGCGGCGCTTCCCATCTTCCTTATTTTCTGCTATATTTCTCACGCCGTCGGGGATACAAGACGGTTGCGGGCAGCAATGCCTGAGGAAAGTCCGAACACTTCTGGTTCAGCAATGTTCCAGATCCAGCAATCGCTGGGAGCGTGTCTTTAACGAGGACCCGGCATGCGACATAACGATTCAGAATCGGCGCACCGTCGCCCTGAAGGCTGATGTCTAAACCGAGGGAAAGTACCACAGAGACGATACAAGTCAGGCTTCGGCCTGATCAAATGTGAAAAGTGCGGTGGTGTGCAGCGTTGCAAAATGTTGTGCTTCACTGCTCACGTCATGGCGACATGAACGTGTGGCAAACCCACGCTGGTGCAAGAGCAAGATTGGTCGCTCGCACAGAGAGATGACCGTCCGACATTCCGACATCATGGTGGATGGCGGCATGCCGACAGAATTCGGCTTACCAGTTCCCCCCGATGCGTTATCAGAGCGCGCTGCCAGACGGCAGCGCGCTTTGTTTTTCGTTCACTGCATTTCCGTGTAAACTACCCTTATATGAAGCGTGCAGATCTCGTGTTTGCGTTCGCAGTCGTCCCCCTAGATTACCTCGCGCTCGTCGCCGCAGCTGCAGCTGCGTACTCTCTGCGTTTTGCAAGTACGGTTACAACCATTCGACCAGTCATTTTTGATCTCTCATTCGAGCACTACATGAGGGCAGTACTCCCTTTTTCCCTCGTCATGCTTGCGATTTTTGCTATTTCCGGACTCTATGCCATACGACAAAAACGTATCGCCACAGAAATGACTCGCGTCGTTATGGCCGTTTCCACCGGCATTGCGGTGATTCTTGGTTTTGCATTCTTCTCTCGTGCGCTCTTTGAATCGCGGTTTATTGTATTAGCAGTTTGGGCATTTGCAATCCTTTTTGTCATGGCAATGCGTCTCCTTCTGCGCATGCTACAACGTTCGTTACGCACATTCGGCATCGGTACGCATGCCGTCGCAATTATAGGAAAAACAAAAAGTGGCAATGATCTCAAACGGTTTTTTGCCCTGCGTCCAAGCGTTGGGTATCGCGTTGTCGCCCATGTCACAGCATTCAATCCCCAATCGCAAGAACAGCTGCTCACGCTACGGAAACAAGGCCAACTCGATGCCATTCTCCTTGCAGATACCGAAACCTCGCGGTTTGATATCACCGCAATTAAAGTATTTTCGGACACCGAACATGTCACGCTGCTCTACAGCGCAGATCTCTTTGCTGGCGGCACGTTGCGCCCAATCATCCACACATTTGCGGAACAGCCCGTCATTGAAGTTCCTAAAACCCCGCTCGATGGCTGGGGCACAATTTACAAGCGTTTGTTTGATATCGTCGTTTCTAGTCTTCTCATCGTCCTATCCCTCCCCGTACAACTCCTCATTGCGCTCGCAATTATCCTGGAAAATCCTGGCCCAATATTCTTCTCTCGCCCACGCATCGGCCAAAGCGGGACGCCCTTTCTCTTTTTGAAATTCCGCTCGATGGTTCGAGACGCGCACGCACAGCGTTTCAACCCTGAATTTGTAAAAAAATATGGCAATGAACGCAATGGCAGCCCATTGTTTAAACTCCGTAACGACCCACGTGTGACGCGTGTTGGACGGTTTATTCGCACATGGAGCTTAGATGAAATTCCTCAATTTTACCTCGTCTTATTTGGTTCCATGAGCCTTGTAGGGCCACGACCACACCTTCCAGAAGAAGTTGCGCTCTACAAACCACACCAAAAAAAGGTCTTAACCATCAAGCCTGGCATTACGGGCATGGCGCAAGTAAGCGGTAGAGCCTCACTTGACTTTGATGACGAGGTTCGACTAGATATGTACTACATTGAGAACTGGAGCCCTTGGCTCGATCTCATTATTGTCCTCAAAACACCTTTTGCGATACTGTTTAAAGAAGGTGCATCTTAATTTCTTCGGTCGCCGTATGCGGATCGCTCTTGTTCACGACCATCTTACCCAGCTCGGTGGCGCAGAACGCGTCCTTGAAGTTTTGCAAACCCTCTGGCCACATGCCCCAACGTTTACATTACTTTACGATGAACGCAGCGTTGGAAGCCTTTTTTCCCACCGTGATATTCGCGCATCTTTTTTACAAAGAATTCCGGGTGCACTTCGTCTCACTCGATGGCTTCTCCCATTCATGCCTTCCGCGACAGAACATTACCCACTCCAAGACTACGACATCGTCATTTCCAGTGCGAGCGCATTCGCGAAAGGCGTCGTCACCAATGCGAATGCCATACACTTGTGTTATTGTCATACACCAACCCGGTACCTCTGGAACGATGCAAAAAGCTACGTCGATGACCTCCGCGCACCAAGAGTCGTTAAACTGTTACTCCCCCTCTTGCAGAGCATGTTACGCGCATGGGATCAACTTGCAGCAAACCGCGTCGACGTCTTTATTGCGAATTCGGAAACTGTGCGGAAACGCATCGCAAAGTATTACGGCAAAGAAAGCATCGTGATTCATCCACCCGTCAGTACCTCTGCTTTTTCCATTAGCACGAAACAAAAAACATCATTTCTCATCGGTGGCAGGCTTGTATCATATAAACGATACGATATCGTCGTGAAGGCCTTCACTCGGCTTGGTATCCCGCTAATTGTCTTTGGCGCTGGCCCAGAAGAAGCCAGGCTCCGCGCAATCGCCGGACCGAATATTGTGTTCGTTGGACGCGTGACAGACGACGAACGCGCACGACTTTTCTCTGAAGCAATTGCCTTCATTCACCCACACGAAGAAGACTTTGGAATCACCGCCGTGGAATCTATGGCCGCTGGACGCCCGGTCATTGCGTTCCGTAAAGGTGGCGCAACAGAAACAGTGATCGATGGGCTAACAGGAGTCTTTTTTGAAGAACAATCTTGGGAAGCACTTGCGGATACAGTATTGCATTTTGATGAGCGTATGTTTAATCCGTCGGTTATCCGGGCGCATGCAGAACAATTTTCCGTAGAGCGATTTCGCACTGCCATGCACGACCTCGTGACAAAAACGTGGAAAAAAAATACCGCGCATTAGGCTATGCGGATCGCGATTGATATTCGATCGCTCACCGCTCCCCACAAAACTGGGGTCAGTATTGTTGCAGATGCCCTCATTCGCCACATGGCGGCCATGGCCTCAAACGATGAATTTATCCTATTTGCCACAGGTTCAACGGAAACCCTCATGAATATTCCCACGTACTCGGCGCCGAATATTTCCCTTGTCACCGTACCAATCGCGAACAAACTCGCAAATGCACTGTGGTTGCTCCCGGGCGGACCGACCATGGAGAAGTTTCTCCCCCGCCGCCCGGATGTCTGGTTTTTTCCCAATGCACACGTGCATCACACACGCCTACCATACGTGGTACTTTTCCACGATGCCGCAATTCGCACGGTTCCGGAATGTTTTACATTGAAAGATCACGCTCGAGCGTTTGCTGCCCGAGAAGCACATACATTTCATCATGCGCGCCGTGTTCTCGCAGTCTCAGAACACAGCAAAAACGATGCAATACTCTCTTACGGCGTTGACGAGTCACGCATCACCGTTGCGCCACTTGGGGTTGAACGGACAGAATTTCTCCCCCGTGAACAGCCCTCAGACCGATCGTATCGAGCGGCATACGATTTAAATCATCCATACCTCCTGTGGCTTGCCACACGAGAACCACGCAAAAACGTCGACAGTGTTATTCGTGCCTATACCGAGTTTCGTAAAAATGGCGGCGATGCGATTCCACTTGTCCTCGCAGGAGCATCAGGCTGGAAAATGAAGCACATTTTAGATGCACTTACAGCATCTCCCTATCGTCGAGATATTCGTGAGCTTTTTTATGTTCCAGAAAAACATAAAGCCGCACTATACCGGGGTGCAACGGCATTTCTCTTCCCGTCGCTGTATGAAGGGTTTGGCCTTCCAGTTCTTGAGGCAATGGCGTGCGGAACGCCGGTGATCACAAGCATCACAAGCGCGCTACCTGATGTCGTGGGTGATGCTGCGTTGCTTATCGATCCGCTCAACGTCACAGATATCACCCAAGCACTTCACCAACTCCTCGACCCTGTACATGGCGTACGAATCCAGCACGTCTTCCGTGAGCGCGGCATAGCGCAAGCGCAAACCTATTCCTGGGAACATACCGCCCGCATTACCCTGGATGCACTACATGACACAAAGAATATTCCCGAGACTATAGCACTACCCCCTTCCCAATCACCAACGCATCACCTTCACATGCCGTCGTGACGGCGTCATCCGTGCGTTCAATTGTTGCGCCAGTGACGGCATCTTTTGCATTCATCACCACCTTCCCAACCACCGTTTTCTCTAAGCCCTGATCTGCGCTCGTCGGAGTCACAGAAATGCTCATGCGTGCAGACACCTGTACTCCGTCAGCAGGCACGCTCACAATATTCCAACGCACCACTCGTGTGCCGCTATCGTAGCTCATGGTTCCTGATGTTGTTGTTGAAAAATCATCCCACACCACGCCGTCAGGCAATGTCGCAGAAATGGTGACATCACGAATACCGTTTTTTCCGCCAGACACCGTCCATACTGCTCGATAATGCGTTGTTGAACCCACCGTAGGCGGCAAAGAGCCACTCCCAAGCGGCGAACCGTCGTCATCGTAATATCGGAGCAATGCCACGATATCCGCGTCAGAATTCAACAGCACAGTCAGCGGTGTTGCGTACACCGTTGCGGTGCCACGCGTCGCAGAAAACGCAATGGAAAATTCACTACTCACGGCTGAAAGATCTGTTTTGAGAGGGAAAACTAAATTCAGGAGTGCAAAACTCCCCGCAGGAATTGTTCCGATCGTTTCCGGATCAAGCACAATACCTTTTGCAGTAATACGACCACCATCCAATACCGCGTCTGCCCACGTAATAGGAATATTATCTTCGGCAGTAAAATCAAGCAGCGCAGAAACATCTGAAAGAGCAGTATCCGTCGTGTTATCCAAACGGACACTCACACGAAGCAACGATCCTGGATCCGCGGAAATATTCCCCATACCCCCGTTCGCGACCATCGTCAGCCCTAAAACACCAGGTAGAACCTCCGTTACTGCTGTTGCGGTAGCTTGCGGAGAAAACCGCGATCCTGGAATCCCACTCGTGACCGTCATGATTCGTGTCCCGGCGCTGTCCGAAGCAAATACTCCCGCGATCACAATAGTTTGCTCGGCATCAGGCAAGAGCTCCACGAGCGTCCACTCTGTCGGTCCACCCGCAGGAAGTGTTGGAGTACTCGATGACACGAAAAACCCTTCTGGTAATGTCACTAATACTTTTGGTGCAGCAACAACGTCTGACCCAGTTGCACGCACATGCACCGTGTACGTCACCGATTCACCCACCCGAACACTCGACGGCGCATCAATGGTTATTGCAGTGGTGCTTGTGGTCGTAGAAACGGTTTTGGTCACAATATCGTGGAACTGCGCATTGAAATTTGCAGGTTTGTACGTCGCGATCGCTTGCACCCCCGTGGTGCTTGGTACATCCGCAATCCATACCCCCGTCATGATAATCTTTCCATCGCTGCGTCCACTAATCGTGCCAAGATCCCAAGAAAGATCTTCCTCATCCGTCACTATTGGTTCAGACATGGTTAACAGAAACCCGGCTGGCACATTGATATCAATCGTCACTCCGGTAAGTGGAGATCCGGTCTGATTCGCATATTCCAACGCAATCGTCGTCACGGATCCGCTCTGAATATCTTCAGGGAGCACAAACGACATCGTCAGCGGCTTTGCATCCCGATCTCCAGCAAACCACTTCTGGTACACGAAATACCCAACGATAGCACCGACGCACATCACGAGCAGTACCATGATCGTACGCAACAAAAACCGCGTGATTCGGTCTGGCGCTTGCGCAACCGTCTGGAGATCTTCACGTGCTTCACCATAAATAGCATGCAAACTTTCAGAAATCTCGGCATCATCCATAACCTCACCGTTGCGCTCCGTGTGATCCGGGCGCTCCGTGACTGACGATTTCTGCTGACGATGCGGTTTTTTCATATCCTAACGCGTAAAAATCCACCCGGAAAAATGATCACGAGCGTGCTGAATTGGCACGGTATATTCATCTTCCCCCGTGACATTCGTCCAAAGCAGACCCAATGATGACGGCACCTGCACCGTGACATGTGTTTCTCTCGAAACGACACCGGACTGTTTTTGTACGAACAATGAATAGCTATCATGATCCTCAAAACCAAGCGTGCGTCGTACTTGAGTCGTCAGCGAATCCTCCTCAATCTCTTCAAATAATACTTGTGGGATACGATATGAGAAGCTAACGGTTTCCGTCTCACCCGGAGCGGTTTGCATCCAACCGCCAAACACCGTTTTACCAAATTCATTCCAAATATCGACGCCAGTCACTGCGTCTCGCGTTTTTCCACTCATGACAAGAGAAAGATCGTCATCTGGTGAGAGCGAAACATCAGCTGCTTCGAACAACCCTTCTGGTGGCACTTCAAAACCCTCCGCGGAAAGCAACACGCTCCCTTCTGGAACATATATTCGGATATAATCAACGTTATTCTTCCCCGTAAACAACGCATTTGCCATGCCTTTATGCGTCTTTGTAACGGTGACGGTGTCGATAATCGAACCGGATTCCGCAATCTCCACCGCAACATCGACGTTCTGTTCAATCACAATATCCGTCTTTCCCCCACCGATATTTGTGTTCACCACCATTAAATAATCGCCGGATGTTTGCGCAATGGCACCGTCGTATCCTAAGTCGTGCATCGCGCGCTGGGCGTCGTTATCCCGGAAATACAGCTGAATATCACGCTCCTGCAACCCAGCTTCAACAACAGCAATGACGTCTAGCAAGAGTTTCGTATCCGCATGCTGAATTTTCTCGAGCACTAATGGTGCGAGGTCGCCCAAAAATGCTTTTGGTGTTGCGGTGGTGCCGTGATCAATTTCGACAATCTTTTCTGTGGTAAATAAGAAGTTTTCTGCATCAATCGTGACGCCATACTCCGGAATTTCCACCGGACCAATCACGGCAAGCAACTTTTCCATGAATGTCGCATTCACTGCAATCACTCCGTCGGTGGTCGGCCCACCACCATGTTCATAAAACCACTGCATCTTCTTTGCAGACGTTGGAAAATCCGGAAACCAATTTCCATCCTGGAATTCCCACCGAGGATTAATCAATCCCAATGGTTCAGGTGCTTCAACGAAAACGTCGAGCTGCCCCTGAACATCGTATGTTCCTCCACCGGGAACCGCTAAATCCGCAATCTCACCATGTTCAATATCGACCTCAGCAAAACTTCCAACGAAACCGCCCGTCGGCCGCAATTCAGTGTTGTTTTGGAATAGTGCTAAGTATCGCATTGTCCCATCCCCACCCAAGACATATGCCAACGTCTCAACGAGACGCAAAAATTCCTGCATCGATGAAACTGCTTCGGGAACTTGGGACTCCAGTAACGCGATATCATCCATGTATTCCTGCGGCACAACAGATGGATCAACCTTTGCTAACGATGCCTTTGCAAGCTCCGCGTGCGGCAATGCGTTTTCCACATATGCAGAAAGTATGCCAAGCTTTGCAACGATATCGCGCGAATGATGCGTCGTGAGACCCTCCCCCGCCTGACTCAGGATTGACGCCGTCTCTGCAAGTTCTTGGCCTGCAGTCATGAGCCCACGCACCGAATCGTACGTGCGATTCGTTTGTGGAATCACATTCACTAATGCAACAACTCCAGCGTGCACGGTATTGAGAATATCTTCTGCAGAAGCGAACTTTTCTGCTGCAGAGGAAAAGTTCGATTCCGCTGCCCCAAAATCTTTTGCAGTGAATGCAGAGGTTCCGCGAACAATATCGTCCAATGCTGCGGTACCAACGTCCTCAATACTCGCAA
Source organism: uncultured Gammaproteobacteria bacterium (assembly GCA_964394565.1). Taxonomy (GTDB): domain Bacteria; phylum Patescibacteriota; class Patescibacteriia; order UBA9934; family UBA9934; genus CAIKHN01. The sequence continues at coordinate 6,097 of CAYMYA010000007.1, read as the reverse complement.
CACGCTGCACGCTCCCGGAGAGTGTTTGCATGGCATGGAGCGGTAGCACTATCGCGAAGGAAAGTGCGACAAATGCACCGAGTGCGCGTACGGTGGCATGTTGGAACACGCGCCATTCAAAGCGAAGTATCCGCTCACCGAAACGCGGACGTACTGATGCGGAATGCTCTTTCGCTGAACCTCGATACACCCAGGGTACCTGTTCCACTCGATCTTCCGCAGCACTCGCAATGGCCTGCTCTCGCGACACCGGCGCCAGCAACGTCAGTGCATCCAAAGACACCGGTGCTTCTGCCAATGACGCAAGCGCGTCGTCCAAAGAGCGTACGGGGTGCTGAATCGTGGCGGCACCTTTTTGCACTTTGAGGCGGGGATATGCGGGAAGTGCGGTATCGAATTCCTGTAATTGTGCAGAAATATCTAACGCATCCAATGAAAGTTCACCCTCGTCATCTGTCCGCGGCACGGATACGTCGTCATCACCATCAATGATTAAACTCTTTGCAAGTGCTTCTATTTCTTCTGTGACGGATTGCGGGCGTGCAGGATTCACGTCGGAAGAAAATTTGACCACGTATGGTGATGGGACTCCTGGACCGTGATCGATCCGAATACGGCGCGACTCCGTTCCCGTCCCTACCTGAAGAAAACGTTCCGGCAACGCGTCGTCAAATGGCTGTGATTGTTCGGGTATGCGTTTCACAATCGTCGATCTGCAGAGTGTTGATAAATCTCTTTCATCGCTTTTGCAGTAATGTCCCAAGAAAATTGTGCGACGCGTCGTCTTCCCTTCTCCCGATATGTTGCCCAAAGTTCTGGAGCAACCACCGCTTCATGCATGAGTCTCGTCAGCGCACTTGCATCAGTAGGGTCGAAGTATCGCACGGCATCTCCGAGCACTTCCGGTAACGAAGACGCATGACTTGCTGCAACAGGCGTACCAAAGCTCAGTGCCTCCAGCGGCGGAATGCCAAAACCTTCAATACGCGATGGAGCAATCACGAGCGTAGCGTCCGTATATAATCGGGCGACCACTGCATCTGTTGGAGAGTGAATCCACCGGAGACCATCGGACGGAATGCCGAGCGTACGAGCATATTGCTGCAATGCTCTGGTGAACATATCGTCCCTCCCCGCAAGCACAAGCACTATCCCAGGGTCCTTCCGACAAAAATCCGCGAAACTCTCCAACAAGAGATCCAGATTTTTATGTGGATATCGGTTCCCAACATACAGAAAGTACCGTCCGTAAATCCCGAGCGATGCCAGTGTGACAGATTCTCCCCCCACAGGCGGGCGAATGCCGTTATACACGACCGAAATCTTTCTCCCTGGCACACGGAAGTGCTCAAGAATGGAGTCTTTCGTGTATTGTGAAATGGCAATGATGTGCTTACTCCGGTGTACCGCCGCTTCCAGCGCAATACGGTGCCCAATGGATTTCAGTCCATGCACAAAGGCATTACGCGTTGTGGCGCGCGAGGAACTCGAGTCCTGAAGGAGAATGAGGTCGTGTATGGTGACGACGAATGGGATGCGGGAGAACACCGGCACATTCCAGTGAGGAAAATGCATGAGGTTCACCTTGGCGAGACGTACTTCTCGGGGCATGCGTGCCTGTTCCTGTGCGGAATACCAGGGAATATCCACGAGTCGTTTCGAGAACTTCGGCGCCGTGATGACGCATTCGTGAAAATTCTCTTTTTTGAGAAAAAGCACGTACTCGTTCTCTCTATCAACACGTTGCAGCGCCTGCACCAATTCTGAGACATAGCGGCCGAGGCCGCCGCCTCCGACTCGCGGGCCGTAAAATCGCGCATCAATACCGATCCTCATGCCCACATTTTATCACGCCCTGTGTACAAAATGTGTTCAACTCCG
>CAYMYA010000007.1:0-4116 GCA_964394565.1 uncultured Gammaproteobacteria bacterium | reverse complement strand
AATCACCATCATCGTTTACAATCCTTTCGTTGCATAACATGTGTTTATTGCGCATCTTCCAGCCGGATACCTCCTCACCGAGTTTCTTCAACGAAAACTGAAAACAACAAAATATCTTTGGGTTGGCTTGATTGCGAGCATATTTCCAGACATCGATCTCCTGTTTTTCTATTTCATCGACAATCGCCAAACACTGCACCATCACTACTGGACGCACCTGCCACTATTTTGGTTTAGCGTTTGGGCGGCACTCGTCATTGCGAGCTTCGCGCTCAAGCATCGTGCACTTCGGGTCATCGCTACGATCATTTTCGCCAACACTCTCCTTCATCTTCTTCTCGATACTTTCGTCGGCGGCATTAACTGGCTTTACCCTTTTATTGACTACGACCTCTTTCTCATCACCGTCCCCGCAACACACGCATTCTGGGTCTGGAGCTTCGTCTTCCATTGGAGCTTCCTCGTTGAACTCATCATCTTCGCCGCGGCGATAGCACTGTATTTCTCACGTAAAAAAGTTAAAGCTTAGCTTTAGCTACGACCCCCTTACAACACCTCTCAAAAACCTCGCCGCACGATACATTCCGTACTTCAACGGATTTAGCGGAATATCGAAGGTGCCTGGAGAGGAGAGGATGGTGCCACCAAACGCTTTTTTGAATTCGGTGATGCCAGCCCAGGGGTGGTCTTTGGGAGCGTTTTCCGGAGCGATGCCCCAGAAATCATAGTGCCGCATACCAGCATCGCACGCATCGTGGATCACAAAATCTTGGAGTGCGTGGGTGGCCTTTAGTTCTCGCATCTGGTTTCCGGATGCGCCGTGCAAGTACGTTCGGGTGCCGAAGCTATCGATGGTGAGCGTGGCGGCAAGCGGCGTGCCTTCTTTTGAGGCGATCGCGAGTTTTGCAGAACATTCTTGGGCTCCCTGAAGCGACTCAAGCGTCGCACGATAGTATTTCATCTCGTGCAGACCAAATTCGTCACGCTCTGCGGTCTGTTTCATGAGCTCCACGAACTCGCCAAAACGATCGAGACCCACGAATTCACACACCACGCCCTTCTTTTTTGCCAATCGGACGTTATATCGAACGCGCGCGCTGAACTCTTCAAACACGACATCAAATCCCCTGGTCAAATCGAGGAGGCGCGTGGTTTTTGGATGCATTTCTTTTGCTGCGATCGTTTTTGGAAGTCTCGACGCCGCTTCGGTACGGATGTAATCGACTCCGGCGAGCTCTTGAACGAGTACCGCCCTCATCGCTTCAGGCGACGCATCGCCAAGGGGCCCTTTTGGCACCAGCCAATATCGGATCCCAAGTGGCGCATCAAGTTTCACGGCCTGTGCCAGCATGGCGCGCGCTCCATCATACGCTTCGATCCTCCGCACTTCCCTCCCCTGACTTTCCTGAAATGCTCCCCACGCCCAGGAATGCATAAATGCGCCGCTCATTCCGGCATGTTTTCGCACTGCATCATTCCAAGAATGTTCCGTCATCATACGTGGCGAGATAACAATTTGAGTGCAGACTTCACCTTCGCCTCCGTGGTTTCTCCAACAATGTCCTGCGCAATTTCGGCGATATCCGCTTTTGAATATCCAAGACTTTCGAGCGCGTCCGTCACATCCGATCGCACAACCCCCTTTTCCTCTCCAACCGCAACCAGCACACCCTTTAAATCTAACACGATCTTCTGCGCGGTTTTCTTCCCAACACCGCCAATGCTCGTCAGCATATCAATATCTCCGCCATGAATCCGCTGCACGATGTTCTCGACGGTTCCGGACGAAAGAATTTTCTGCGCCAGTTTTGGGCCGACGCCAGAAACACTCATGAGTTGCTCAAAAAGTGTCTGCTCTTCGCGACGAACAAAGCCGTATAAATCATACCGATCCTCACGAATCACTTCAGTAATCCATAATTTTACATGCTCACCAAGTTCTGCAATGTCTCGCCCGCAACTTATGCGGTACCCTACCCCGCTTACCAATAACAACACCCCGTCGTCCTCGTGCCCGGCAATCATTCCATCCAGAAACGCGATCATAGTACTCGTACTTTACACGGAAAGCCCTTCCTTCGCGAGCAACGCCGCGGCTCTGTGCGCGCGTGTCTCAACCCACGCCGCATGGGGTCCGAACGATGCCGCGTCTGTTTCCCCACGAATCACCGCGTACACGCGCTGCATTACCTCTCCACGCTCCGGCCCGTGTCCAACTCCGCACTGCGCAAAGAGTATTTCCGGCGCAATGCCAGCATCCTCCAAAATCGCTTTTACACGAAGTTTTTGTGCATGACGGTGCCGTGCTTCGCGAGCGGCATGTCGCGCTGGCACCACCGCATGCTCCGCGCGCGCAAACGCACGACTTACTGCGAAATGCCTTGTTTCAGGGACCACAATGCGCCCGAGATCGTGATCAAGTAGCGCAATCGCAAGAAGCGCATCAAGAAATTTTTCCGTATTCAACCCTGCTTTACCAGCCCGTGCAGGAAATATCGCGAACGCGGAATCGTTCTCCGGCTCAACAAACAACCGTGCAACGTCTTGGTGGCTCCAGCACAATTCAGTAAGAAATTTGACAAACGCATGTGCTAATCCGCAATGTCGCACAATTGCTTCATGGGTTCGGAGATATTGCGGCGCAACAACGGCTCGATCCGCGTCGTCAAACGTTGCAACAATCCCGCCTCCCAACCCCGCACGACGCAACGTATCAAAACGTCGCACTTCCGTTGCAGTCGAATATGACACTGCACGCGTTATTGAACGGGCAAAACCCTCCCCCTCCCCCGGAGTTCCTGGATCCGCCACCAAAAGGAGCCGATCATGTTTTGCGATGTTATGCATAAGTGCAAATGCACGAAACATGTTCGGCGACAACGCAATGGCACGTTCGGCATCCGCTAAAGCAAACTGAAACACCACATCCGTACCCAAATCCCCACAATGCACAAACGTCACGCCGTGCTCTATCGCATCAATCGCCGCAAACATACGCACGATGTGATCCGTCACCCACGGCCCTTCTGCATGATATGGCGGAGTATGTGGAGTACCGCGCAACTGCGCAAGCGCGGGAATTTCCGTACATGCTGCGTCTACAGATGCTTGTGCCATCTCTATTCTCCCGACAGAAAACATGTCACCAAGCACCTGGGCAATTTCTGGTGATGACGCCATAATGGGAGCATGCAAGTCCATACAACACGAATACGCTACGTGCGTACGCCACCGGTTACCAGTGCAAGCCGATGTGCGGCGAGTATTTCCTCCACACTCGGAAGCGCACCATCCTTCAACGGCCTCCCCCAACAAGTATCTTTCCCAAAGGTAAACCCACCGAATGTTTTTTGTAATATCACCGCAGTTGGAGTGTCCTGCACATACACCACGCGTTTTGGCTGGTAAATGAGAACCACCGGCGGCGTTGCATATTCCTCCGCGACCAAAAAAGACACCGCGTCACGAATACTCAATTCCGCAGCATCAGATTGCACAACGATCACATCGCCATCGCGCCGCTTTGCCCGCCATGCCTTTTTTGCTTCCAACTCCTCCTCCCGACGATTCGGGCTCAAGTGCATAGTCTCTTCCCGATAATACGCCAATATGCGCCGTCGATCGACATCAGAAATATGTTCCTTGGCAAGCTCCCACACAAATCCCCGATCAATCAACCCCACACCGCGCACCAACACCGGATCAAACCCCATCATGGACAACGCGATATCATCTATTGCAAAAAGCGCGCGGAATTGCTCCAATGAACTCTCGGGCTTCATACGATCATATGCTTCGTACCGGTGATGATCGACGATATGTACCGCAAATCCAAGCTCCCGTAGACGATCTTCCATCGCCGGGCTTGGCATTTCCACCGTCACGATATCATGAGCGATAGGATTCGTTTCTCGAATGCGGTCAATCAGGTGCGGCTCGGCATCGAGTGTTGCGCCATGCGGCTGCCTGGAAACAAGTGTCGGAATACTAAAGGCCTCCGCGATTTTCACAATCTCGCGAGATTCCACGTCGTTCTTCGGACAAATGAGTAGGCTTGTGAGTGGATCGAGGATCATGTGGGTATTGTAGCGCACATGCACACACACCGGAGAAAAA
>CAYMYA010000006.1:38553-40150 GCA_964394565.1 uncultured Gammaproteobacteria bacterium | reverse complement strand
GCTGAGATGGACAAATGTATCGAGAACGATGCGCCTTGGCAGCCTGGAGATGGTGAATTGCTCGGTTCAATTCAACGTTTCCACGATACGGGCGAAGTAACCGATGGAGTCGCTTTCTCATCCGAGGAATTCATCGTTGTTGAACAGGGTTCTTTTGTTAGAGTAAAAGGAGATGCGAAAATTTTGTCTCCTGACTTTACCCGCTGTGTAGCTGTACTAAGCCGTGATCATCGAGGGACGTTCTTTGCTCATTCAACAGAACATGATAATTCGCTCATTCAGTTGTTAAGGGAACATGGATCAATTGAAGGAAGCTTGGCTTTTGTGCCGGAAGATCCTCCCGCTGAGCTTGGCATAAGTTTTGAGGAGAGAGAGAAGTTAGGAAATTTCAGAGAGAGGCTATTGGAATCTGGTGTGAAAATCGTGTCATATCCGTGGTCTGATTTTCCACCTACGCAAACAGGTGCTGATGAAGGATATGTTGTGAGTGTTTCTCAATTAGACACAGTAGCAATGAAGACCTCCCTTGTGGAAGACGATTCAAGATTAGGCTATCATCACGAACAGTTAGTCAATGAACCAGTCATATATTTTTGATTCAGTGAGGCAATCATCGGCCTTAAATCTGACCAATTCACCGTTCTGAACCCGTTCACTATTCGGAGCCATCAAAATACCACCGTTTTTCGGTGGTATTTTGATGCACCCTCTTCTGTCATACTATCCACAAACAGGTACGTGCGCAGTCTGCTATTCAGAGTACACTGTGAGAAGCGCTTATCAGTAATATAAAGCATATGTGTGGAATCATTGGAGTTGTGGGAAATGCAGATTCTGTCAATATAATTATTGACGGGCTGGCGATACTCGAGAGCCGAGGGTACGACTCTGCTGGAGTTGCTACCATTTCTGGGGATGGCGCCATGCACACCACCAAGTTTGCGAGCGGCGCAAAGGCAGATGCGATCGCCAAACTGCGGGCGCATACCGCAAGCCACGCAGGCGACACCTGGGGCATTGGCCACACGCGCTGGGCCACGCACGGCGGAAAGACAGACGAGAATGCACACCCACACTGGGATGCAAAGCGCCGTATCGCGCTCGTGCATAACGGCGTCATTGAAAACTCCCATGTCCTCAAAGCGGAACTCGAGGCCGAGGGCATCACGTTCCTCTCACAAACAGACACCGAAGTGATTGCGCAACTCATTGGAAAATTTCTGGATCATGACGAACCGCTCGACGTTGCCACAAAGCATGCACTCGCAAAGCTGGAAGGAACGTGGGGTATTGTCGTCGTCTCGCCGCTCATGCCGAACACTATTATCGCAGCGCGTAACGGCAGCCCGCTCGTGGTAGGCGTCGGGCACGGCACGATGTATCTTGCAAGCGAGCCATCAGCATTTCATCACCACACGAAAGAATTCATAGCACTCCAAAACGGCGAATTTGCTGTCATCACCCCAACAGGCACCACACTCGATACATCGCGCATTGAACTCGCACCAGAAGAAACCATCGAGCTCTCCCCCGCTCCATACGAACATTGGACCCTAAAAGAAATCATGGAACAGCCCGATGCAATATTACGCACACT
>CAYMYA010000006.1:26265-38453 GCA_964394565.1 uncultured Gammaproteobacteria bacterium | reverse complement strand
CACCGTGCCGTGGTGTTGGCGCAGGAACTGGGCGTGCCGACATGCTCCGTCGTAAACGCCGTTGGCTCGCTGATTGCACGAACCACACAATGTGGCGTGTACCTCAATGCCGGACGCGAACACGCCGTCGCATCCACCAAAGCGTTCAGTACGCAAGTCGTCGCACTTGAGCTTATTGCGGCATGGTTCAGCATGCACCGGAACACAGAACCTGAACGCAGGCGACGCGTGCTCGACGAATTGCAGAGACTTCCGACATTAGTAAAAACAGCGCTCAGTACGCGCAGCACGTGCAAACGAATCGCAGAAACATTGCAAAACACAGAACATTGCTTCGTTCTTGGCAAGGGCCCATGCGAAGCCATCGCGCGCGAAGGAGCATTGAAAATTAAAGAGATAACGTATCTGCACGCAGAGGGGTACCCCGGCGGCGCACTCAAGCACGGCCCATTTGCCCTTATTACAGAAGGCACGCCGGTCATACTCTGTATTTTTGACGATCAACACGGCCCCCTCATGCGCACAGCAGCAGAAGAAGTGCGTGCACGCGGTGCCCAAACCATCGTCATTACGGATAATCCCCGCCTGGCCGAACACGTCGCACACCACACCGTTATTATTCCAAAAAACGGCGTGCTCACCGGCCTTGTCGCAAATATTCCCCTCCAGCTCATCGCCTACGAACTCGCCATCCTCAAAACCCTCAATCCCGATCGCCCCCGCAATCTCGCCAAAGCCGTGACGGTGGATTAAATATCCACAACGAAGCTTTACGAACAAAAAACGAACTGGTACTATTCTCTTGCAGGCAAGGTTCCTTCATTGGAATTACTTCTGGTCTCAGGAGAAACGACAAACGCCGTAAAACGTGTTTGTTGTTTTTCTTTTTATGCCGAGTCTTAAACCGGGGCCGGTGAAGGTAATCGGTAACCTTGTCTGAGTTGAGACCAGAAATTACGGGTTCAAATCCCGTCCGGTCCATTGGCTCGGCACCGAAAGCCCCCGGCAGCAATGTCGGGGGCGAAACAAAACTAGTTATTGCTATTAAACTAAATCTCGCTCGATATTCTCTCCACCGAGTTCAATTTCAGTTATAAAATATGGTGATTCGTTAGAAAACATATGTAAAAAAGCTTTATTAATCCCATTGTCTGTTTGAATTTGTTTCAAGTGAATTTTAGTTTTATGAAAAAAACTTTTGACAACACTCTCCTCTTCTATCAAATAATCCTCTTCAAAACATACTAGCCAAACTTTTTCATTTTTTAAGTTCAAACAACCTAAAATTTGTGAATTTTTTGTGACACCACGTATCACTTCGTCAATCTCTGTTATTTTTGGTGAAATAATGATGTTAAATATTTTCTTTCTTTTAGAAGATGGTGGGTCAATAAAAATTAAATCTTTATTAATAATCGTCAAAGACTTAAACGGTCTTTTAGTAATTCTTGGAGGAATTATGATACCAAGACATCTCGTCCAGCCAGGTATAAATTCATCTGGGCGTTGCCATTTTTTCATTGCTCGATCTTGCGTAGGGTTACTTCGTTGTATATTTTCGTTGATCGCAAAACGCCAACCAACGCGATGAAAACTGAATTTAGCAACATGCGCTGAATCCCTAACAGCGAGATAAAAATCTTCATTTCCCTTCGACCATAATCTCCAAATAGAAGAATACAATTCGTTGATATTTCCAACACAAAATCTAATAACATCTCCTTTGAACTTTCTTAATTCGGGCATAATCTCATTATAAATCTATCCATATCTCCCCCTGGCGTAAGACGATAATCTTTTTGGCGACGGTGTCCCAGGCGATGAGGGTTGAAGGTGGGCGAGATGGGATGGTGCCGGCGTCGAAGATGAGGTCAGGCTGGAGTGACTCGCGGCTGAAGCGATCGAAAATATCTTGCGCACTGTACAGCTCTGGCTCGCCGGAAATGTTCGCGCTTGTGGAGACGAGGGGCACACCGAGAGCATCCACGAGTGCGTTTGCGATTGGGTGCGATGATCGGCGCACGGCGAATGTTCCGTCAATAAAATAATCCGGAACGATTGGTGACGATGTACCAACGGGAAGCACGATCGTAAGCGGTCCGGGCCAATGCGTATCAGCAAGTGCGCGCAATGCCGGTGGAACGATGAGGCCAAATTCCTCGCCCATCGATCCCGCCGGTAGAATCGCCGTGATTCCTTTTGCATACGACCGTCCCTTCATTGCAAAAATACGCGCCACCGCATCGGCATTCGTGGCATCGCAGCCAATGCCGTACGACGTTTCCGTGGGGTACACCACAACGCCACCACGTTGGAGGGCTTCGATGGTTTCTTGAATATTTGTGGTGAGCTTCATAAAAAAACGCCTAGCGCTTCAGCCAAAACTCTTCTTGGCGGCAGAGGAGATCTGGGGCGAGGGAGATGTCCGCGAGGATAGCTTTCACAGCCTTTTCCATGCGCGCGCTTTGGGAGCCTTTAATAAACACAACGTCTCCCGCCTGAACATGCGAAGCAAGCCAACGCCCGGCTTCGACGGAATCTTCGCAACGTACCACGCGTTCGTGGCGCATGCCGGCGCGAATAGCTTCGTCCGCAGCAGCGTTCATCAACGGTCCGGTTGCGACGAAAATATCTGCGATCTGCGCAACTCTTCGTCCAACCGTGGAATGCTCTTCCTCCGCATACTGCCCAAGCTCTGCCATGGTGCCGAGCACGGAAATACGCCGCGCGGATGGTTGCAACGTTTTGAATGTTTCAAGAACGTCCAGCCCTGCAGCAACGGATGCTGGTGCGGCATTATATGAATCGTCCAAAATTATCGCGCCGTTCACGCCGGCAAGCGGCCGCATTCTTCCGGGCAACGACGTGAAGTGCTCATTCAACACTTTTGCGGCGCGAGCAAGTGGGACATCGAGCACTTTTGCGACCAGCAACGCCGCGGCACATGCTGAAATCGCCGCACCGCCAATAACATTGCGCAACGCAATATTCACCGTCTCGCCATCGACCACAATCGATGCTTTCGTGATGATCGATGCATCATTCGCACCGAGACTCATTTCAATAATCTTTGGATATATATCCGTAATCGCAGCGTCATGGCCAGATATTCCATACGTCACCACGGATCCCACCGTGTTCTTTCGCATTTGTGCAACCGTTATGTCATCCGCGTTCAGCACAACGACGCCATCAGGAGGAACATTCTTTACCAGCACCGACTTCTCTTCCACAAGCGCACCAAAATTCGGGTAGTTGGACACATGCACTGGTGAGATCGCCGTCACCACGCCAATATGCGGCATAGCAATATTGCATGATGTTTGAATATCACCTGGCCGGTCCGCGCCATACTCAAGCACGAGGACTTTTGGAAATGTCTTCACGAACATCTGCCGCGCAATCAACATGACCCAGCCCCACACATGCTTCCCTGGGCTATGCTCGCCCAAAATCGCCAACGGCACGCCAAATTCATTGTTGTAATTTTTTTCCGCAGTTCTCACCGAATACATCGAACCAAGCACAAGGGCGATCGCTTGCTTCGTCGACGTCTTCCCCACGCTCCCCGTCACCGCAATCACCTTTGGCTGAAACCGCGCGATTTGGCGTTTCGCAAGGAACTGCAAAAGAACAATGACGATTCGTTTCATATGCGCAACAGTGTAACGGACGAAAGGAAATGTGAGAAATAAGAGAAACATTACCGCGTTGGAGCGATACGGTAATACTGCAGTAAATACTTCGCAATTTCGCCAAAAATTGGCGCTGCAGTGCTTTCAGCGTACAAAATATGATCTGATTTCGGGTTTTCAATTTTCACCACCATGGCAAATTTTGGGTCGTCCACCGGTGCAAACCCCGCAAAAGAACCGTTGAACGCCGTTTCGGAATACACACCGCCCTGTGCAATCTGCGCCGTACCCGTCTTACCAGCAACCCAGTACCCCGGCACGCCAGCGCGGTGGCCATGCCCATTCTCGACTGCGGATACCAACATACCAGAAAGCGTCACCGCAGTTTTTGAATCAATGACTTGTCGAACCGGTTTCGGTAATATTTTGTCCACCGTTCCGTCCGCATACCGCATCTCATCAACAATGCGGGGCGTCATGAGCACACCCTTGTTCGCAATGGCAGCATACGCAAGCGCAATTTGCAGCGGCGTTGTGGTAATGCCCTGCCCGAAACTCGCCGTCGCCGCAAACACCTCACCGCTCCGCTCCAACGAATCAATCGTTCCCGCGACTTCAACATTCAATTGCACGCCGGAAAGCGTACCGAACCCAAAATCCTTCACATACTGCGCAAACGTGTCCTTACCCGTACGCTGCATCACCCAAACCATGGCGGTATTCACGGATTCTTCCAGCGCTGTCGTCATCGCAATCGTGCCATACGTTTTATCGTTTGCATTTTGAATAGTGCGATCGTCAACATGCACGAATCCCGGATCAGAAAAGAGCGAATTCGGCGTGATCGTGCCCGTATCGAGCCCAGCCGCAAGGGTAAACGGTTTAAAAATAGAGCCCGGCTCGTACGGGGTAAAAATTGATTGATTGTTATACACCTGAATATCTTCCACCTGGCCAAACGCATTTGGATCAAAATCCGGCGTACCGCACATCGCTAAAATACGCCCCGTTGATGGCTCGACGATGACGAGGGAACCACCATCGGCATCAAATTTTTCTACCCCAGCCTTCAACATCGCACACGCCGTGTATTCCACAGTGCGGTCGATAGTGAGAAGCAGCGAACCGCCATCAATCGCTGGGGTGTATGCTCGACTCCCTACACCAATCCACGAACCGGAGGAATCTGCCTGCGACGCGAGAACACCCGGCGTGCCCGCAAGAAAATCCTCAAAATACCCTTCAACGCCATATTGCCCAACAGGCTCGTCGTCGCTATTACGTCCAATAAACCCTAACACTTGCCCACTAAACCCCGGTTCTGGATATGAACGAGCATCCTTCAGTACATACGCGATGCCATCAATATTGAGCGCCAGCACACGATCTAATGCATCAGCATCCACATGTTGCGCGACAGGCTCGTACGGATCGGTCGACTTTCCCAAGCGCGCAATCAAATCCGTAATCTTCGCTACGGCAGCCTCTTTTGCTGCGCATAGTTCTCCTGGCGCGATATCGACAGGCTCTTCAACGACAACGATCTCTCCGTCTTCCCCAACAATCGGATCCATGGAAACCGGAGGTAGCGCTGCCGAAGCAGATGGTGCACATTCGTCGAGCAAGAGCAGTGCATCAGCTTCATCCTGCTTCCCTTGCCCGCGAAGACTTTCAATGAGCGCAACACGATCATAATCCTCGACACCTTCCCACCCCAAGGCTTGAGCAATGCGTTTCCCCGCCTCCACGGGCTGAGTAATTTTTCGGGGATCGGAAAAAATAAAGGCACGCGGCTCGTTCGTGGCAACTTCATATTCTGTGACGTCATCAAAATCGTGAACAAGAATTTTGCCACGCTCAGGAACTAACTGTTCGTACAGTGAATATTTTTCATTTGCGAGATCTTGATAATATTGGGCAGAAACGATCTGTAGAACAAACAATTTTCCCCACAATACCCCAAACGCAAGAAAGACGCCGAAACGGAGCGTCCGCAGACGCCGACCGTTCATTCCTCCATCACGTTCTCGCAACAGTGCCATACGCGATATCGAAAACTCACCCACGTTCACTCTCACTCGCGCCCAGTGTCTCCCCACTTGCCTCTCTCCACTCCTACGCTTCCTGGATCTCTTCTTCTGTCACCAAAAATCCTAAGGATACTGTTTTATCGCCGTTCCCTTCGTCCTCCGTCAAACGTAAGCGCATACCATTCGCATTCTCAAACTCACGGAATCGGAAAAGCGCAGCGGTATCGTCGTCTTTCAATGTTGCAGATCCTTCATACGAAAATTCGTAATCGTCACCACCATACACCACGACATCGTCTTCTGGCTCAAGCTCTTCGTTGATATCTTCAAATTGTACAATTTCCTCACCACCGGGATCGAGCGACAACCACATACCATCCTGCCCATATACCCAGTAAATATTTTCTCCAGTGTCCAGCACTGCAGTTTCAAACGTGCGCGGGTGAAATGTTTTATCGCGAACAATGACATCATGCTTTTCGCGTACTTGGGTGAGAATTTCATCAATCGTCATAAAAATCCTAGGAGTTACCGGCTTAGTATACTCAGGAAATCGGAATGAGAAAGGGCAGTATCCACACGTAAAAAAACTTAGTAATCGAGCCCTTCTCGCGCTGGTACACCGGAATAAAAATAATGACGTTCTAAACGCATCTCGGTAATCAAATGCGCGGCATCCAAAAACGCCTGTGCCGGATTTCTCCCAGTAAGAATCACCTCCGTCGCCTCCGCCTTTGCTGCGAGTGCATCCATCACCGCGCTCACCGTCAACATGCCGAGGTTTTGCGTCGAATGAATTTCATCAAGCACGACGAGATCATACGTGCCGGACGCTAGCGCAGCCTTCGCGACGTCGAGTCCGCGCGCAGCCTCGACTCTATCTTCCTCCGTGATTGAAAAATCAAATCGGTTTGTCACCGGATCGATGCGGTCACGGCCAGTGGCGACATAATCGATCCCGTCGATCTGATCAAGTATGATACGTTCCGAATAATGTGACACTCCCCCTTTATCGAAATACACAATCAACACGTTCTTCCCTGCGCCAGCACAACGAATCGCCTGCCCGAGCGCAGCAGTCGTTTTCCCCTTCCCGTGCCCATGAATAAGCTGAAGAAGTCCATATCCCTTCCGCCCCTTAATGCGTTCATCAAGTCTTGGCGCTTCCGACATACGAAAAAACTACACTCCGGAATTCACGTGAATATGAATCATAGCCGTCGCAACCGCTTGACGACACAAATCTCGCCGAAGAATTCTTCCACCGGAAAGCACACCGATCAGTCCCATTTCTTTACTCGAATGCCCCGCGTGATTTGCAAAAAGATCATGAACGGCTTCGTCCATGGTCTTTGCTTCGTCACGCATCAGCGCAGAAACATGTTCCGGCAGCCCATACGCTGAAGAGAACCCGTGATGCACCCTTGTGCCGTCAAAGATTGCACAAATCTGTATATTCATCGGCCCCGCCCCAGGCGTCTCTATCATTCCCGCCTCTAGCCCAATGCCTAAATACGCACCAGGAAATGCCGCTTTCGCCCGTTGGGTCGCCCCCGCAATCGCCTCCGCAAGCGACGACGGTTGCTCAGAAACGCCGGAATCCACTTCCATACCAAGAATTTCTGCACCAACAAACACCGGGTATGTTGCGAGCACATCCTGGACCGCACCAACTTTATTTGGGTTTGTTGAACCAACGTGAATACGCATACTTACGCTGCGCGCCGTGCGAGGCTTTCCAATGCGGTATCGATACCGTCCACTGCACGATCAAGTCGTGCAACGTCCTGCTCAACACTCACAACATCTCGCGCCACGTCTTTCATGTCGCGCTCAAGTTCCGCAATATCTCTCTGCGCATCTTCTAAATCACGCTCAAGCTGCGCAATTTTCCCCGCAAGTTCCGCAACCGTCAATTCTGCCATAAAATTGAAATAAATGTAAAAGTTTAATGTATTATTTTTCAACCGTCGTTGTTTGAAAATCTGTCTTGATACTATGATATTTTATTCCAATTTGTGATCGTGGTTTTGTTTTAATTGAAAAAGCACACTGATCCGCACCTTGCTTTTTAGCCATAGAAATACACGCCGCATGATCTTTAAATTGAAATTCACCGGCAGCTACACTAACAGTGGGCGATATTTCACCCTGATATTTCCAGGGATGAAGCATGCGATTTGTTGTTTCTACTGTGAGTACCAACGTGGCAATAATACCCTTAACATCAAAACAACTCCCATTGATTTTGACGATTATTTCTCCCGGATTGATATTGAAAAGGATTTCTTCTACTTTACGGTCGCCATCCACCATGCCCTCAAAAAGAGCATCGGAAACTGATTCTACCAATATTCCGGAAAAAATATCTTGCCCCACAATTTTCCCTGAGACAATATAAATGGCTCGAGCAGTGTTTTTTTCATCAATTCTTACATTATCTAAACTAATGCGAATGTTACTCAAATGTTTATGTTTGTTTGTATATCGAACCATTGGAGCTCCCCCGATCCAGTCACGTACCTGAGAATCTGTACATTCCTTTAAAGTAGATAAGACAACTCCCGCCTTCTGTGCTTTTACCTTTGCTGCTTTCTGAAATCCATTTTTTGCAACAAATATTTTCTGCTGCGCCCCTAAACTAGAAGCTTTCTCAATAAAGTCACGCATTGTTCCGACCTCGATCGGCCTACTATGATCCTTGCATTCAATAATGGTATTACATGGATAACCATTGAGTATTGACTGGATATAAACATCCACTTGACTATCCAGCCCATCACAATCTTGAATTTTAATATTCTGTTTTATAACAACATCCTCTCTATCCTTAAGAGCGCTATGAACTGTAGCGGTAATTATCTCGAAAAGCTCCCCATTTTTAAATTCTGATTTCATGAAACATATCAGGGCGAGATTTAAGTCTCGCCCAAGTTATTTGCATCTAATCAAGAACACCCGCTTGTTGAGCCGCAGTTCAAGCATTTGTAGCACGCGGCGTTGCGCACCATCATGCTGCCGCACGTGTCGCATGCTGGGGCATCCGCGGTGTTATTAAATGTTGAGAGTAATCCCATTTTTGCTGGCGCTGTTCCTGGCGCCATGACCGGATTTGTGTCTGACACAGACGTAAAGATCGTTGGCTGAATGTCTGCAAGTGGTGCCTGTGACGATGTATTGGACATCGCGTCCGTGGTTGGCGGAACAACATTAATTCCTACAGCGATTTGGTCTTCTGACGACAAGAACTTCATGCTCATCCAACGGAAGATGTAATCCACGATGGATTTCGCAATGCGAATATTCGGGTTATTCGTAAAACCAGAAGGCTCAAAGCGCATGTGTACGAACTTGTTTACCAAGACCTGCAGCGGCACGCCGTATTGCAAGCCAATAGAAATCGACGTCGCAAACGCATCCATTAACCCACTAATCACCGAACCTTCCTTTGCCATGGTAATGAACATCTCTCCCGGTGTACCGTCATCGTATAACCCGACCGTAATAAAGCCCTTGTGCCCACCGACCAAAAATTTATGATTGATCGCTCGGCGTTCGTCCGGCAACCGGCGACGACGAGGTGCATTCTTCTGTTCCGTCACTGAAGCAATAGTGACGGTCGGCACAGCAGCGCTTTCTGCACCTTTTTCTTCCGCTTGCTGCTCGGCGTTCATTTTCTTCGCGTCTTTCTCACGGCTCGTCGTGAGGGCTTGCTGACGCTTGCTGCCGTCACGATAAATCGCAATAGCCTTCAGCCCCATCTTCCACCCTTCCATGTACACTTTTTCAATATCCTCAACCGTCGCCTCATTCGGCATGTTCACCGTCTTACTAATCGCACCGGAAATAAACGGCTGTACCGCAGCCATCATGCGCAAGTGCCCCATGTAATGGATAGAGCGCACCCCATTCTTTGCTTTAAATGCACAGTCGAACACGGAAAGATGTTCCGGTTTTACGTGTGGCGCACCCTCAATCGTATCCTGTGTATCCACGTACGCAAGAATTTCCGCACGCTGACGTTCGGAGTAGCCCAGTCGCGTCAACGCCTCTGGAACAGTTTGATTCACCATCTTCAACATGCCGCCCCCCACGAGCCACTTATACTTCACGATTGCGATATCCGGCTCAATGCCCGTGGTATCACAATCCATCAAAAACGAAATCGTTCCCGTTGGTGCGAGTACAGAAATTTGTGCGTTGCGCAACCCATGTTTTTCACCCTCCTCCACCACGCGATCCCACGATGCGCGCGCTGCTGCGACAAGATCTGCAGGTAATGTTGCGGTGTCCATGGCATAGGACGCATCACGATGCATGCGCATCACGTCCATGCACGGCTCTTTATTCACAGCAAACCCAGCGAACGCACCAATCTTCTCGGCAATGTACGCGCTTTGTTCGTACGTACAACCGGAAAGTAAGGCCATAATGCCGCCAGCGAGATTTCGTCCCTCATCCGAATCATATGCAACACCGCGACTCATCAACAGCGCACCAAGATTTGCAAATCCAATACCTAGCGGACGGAAATCGTGGCTATTCTGTTCAATAGAAGGTGTTGGGTAGCTGGAATTTCCAACAGTAATTTCCATTGCCGTAATCATCACCTTCGCTGCACGAACAAACGACTCCACATCAAACTCCATCACGCCGTTCACCTCCTTACGGAACTTCATTAAGTTCAACGACGACAAATTGCACGCGGTGTCGTCCAAGAACATGTATTCCGAACATGGGTTACTTGCATTAATACGACCGGTATTCTTACACGTATGCCACACATTTGTCGTCGTGTCGTATTGCACACCAGGGTCTCCACACTGCCACGCACACTCCGCAATATTCCGCATCACGTCGCGCGCCTTAAACGTCACCGATGGCTTCCCAGTGGTCACTTCGTGTGTGACCCATTGCCCGTCCTGTTCCACCGCACGCATAAAGTCATCCGTCACGCGCACAGAATTGTTTGCGTTCTGGAAATAAATGGAACCGTACGCCTCTCCATCCATACCGCTATCGTACCCCGCATCAACAAGTGCCCACGCCTTCCGCTCCTCCTTCGCTTTGCATTCAATAAACGTCATGATATCAGGGTGCCCCACGTTCAAAATGACCATTTTTGCCGCACGGCGCGTTTTCCCACCAGATTTCACAATCCCCGCAAACGCATCAAGTCCCTTCATGAACGAGACCGGCCCCGAAGAACGGCCATTGCTTCCGCCGAGATATTCTCGGGTAGAACGCAGGTTTGATAAATTGGATCCTGTGCCAGACCCCTGCTTGAACAACATGCTTTCGGTTGCAGTAAGGTGAAGAATTGAACGCATGTCGTCTTCAACGCTGTTAATAAAACACGCAGAACACTGGGGGTGCGGGTTGATACCAACGTTAAACCACACTGGCGAATTAAATGCCGCCATTTGGTTCACTAAAATCCAACTCAATTCATCCTCAAACGCCTGAGCATCCTTCGCAGTGGCGAAATATCCATCTTTACGACCCCAGTTCGCCATGGTAACGGAAATACGGCTCATGAGCTGCTTCATGGACGTTTCGCGCTCCGGTGTTCCCACTTTCCCGCGAAAATATTTCTGAGCAACAATATTCACGGATGTCTGACTCCATGTCGACGGCACTTCGATATCCGTTTGTTCAAACACTTTCTCACCCTTTTCATTGGTAATCACTGCCGTACGCTTCTCCCACGTCAATACATCGTACGGGTTCACACCTTCCTTGGTGAAATACCGTTCAACGTGTATACCTTTTCCGTATTGTTCCAAAGTAGCGGTTACCGCATGTTTGTTATACGCCAAGTACACGCGCGCAACATGAACCAAATTATTATCAATAAATGCCACCGCAACAGTTTCTCGAATCGCGTGCGTTGTTGGCGTCGCATGGCCATTAAACTGGCGTTGCAACCTGGACAACACATTCGCCGTCATACGCTGCACGTATCGGGGCAAATCCTTCTCTTTAAACCCAGCCGCAAGCAACGCGCGCGAAATAGACTGCTCAACTTTCTGCGCAGAAAACGTTTCGTGCGGACCGCTCCGCTTCACCACCTCTTTCAGAGAAGTCATATAGTCGTACACTGCATCAACAACAGATGCGATCTTTTCCTGTACGGCACGCTGGGCATTGACGGTTGGTGAGGACATAGTGAAGTGCGGTGTAAAAAATATAGGGGTGACTGAACGACGCACAATTTCGAACAAAATAATCCCGTGAGGGACTTCAAGAAAGCTTCCCTCCATCGACGTTGCAACACAAGGGCTTGTGCTGCACTGGCGAGTATAGCACTACATGTTGTGTTGCACCGGTTCACTCACCCACAAAAATAGTGGATAACTCCTTGCACAATTTCTCACAAATAATTCCCCAGAAAATCCGCACCAATTCCCCCTTCCTACCTGGGTCAAGAGCACTTACCCACGGGGATAACTTTCCGAAACGTCATTTACACGATGACACCGCTCCCAATCATCTCATCCCCGACATAAAACGCCACAAACTG
>CAYMYA010000006.1:0-26165 GCA_964394565.1 uncultured Gammaproteobacteria bacterium | reverse complement strand
ACACGATGACACCGCTCCCAATCATCTCATCCCCGACATAAAACGCCACAAACTGCCCTGGCGCAACGGCGCGTTGCGGGGTGAGGAAGCGGACAGAAAGTACTGGATCCCCACTCTCCTTCTCCACCACACATTCTGCCAACGGCTGGCGATAACGGATTCTGGCGGTGATGGTTTTACCAATCATGGAATCGATGATTCCGGGATACGTTTCACTCACGTTCGTTGCACTGAGTTCTGAGCGAAACAATGCGGGATCATCTGGGCCGAGTGCAACCACCACCTCATTCGTCTCTGGATTGCGATTTACAACATACAACGGTGTTCCGCCGCCAATACCAAGGCCACCGCGCTGACCAATTGTATAAAATTCGAACCCACGATGTTGGCCGAGCACTCGACCATCTGTCGTCACAATATTCCCATCATGCGGCGCAATGCGTGCTTCAAGAAACTGCTGCATATCGACTTGGCCGATGAAACAAATGCCTTGGCTATCTTTTTTCTCCGCAACAAACAGATGATGGTGACGTGCAATTTCTCGCACCTTTGATTTTTCCAAATGACCGATCGGGAACAGCGATCGTTTGAGCTGCCCTTGGTTCAGCTGACACAAAAAATAGGTTTGATCTTTCTCTCGATCAACTCCGGTGAGAAGATGCGCAACACCGTTTTCGTCATCAACCCGGCGTGCGTAATGACCGGTGGCGATACTATCACAGCCGAGTTTGTCTGCCTCTTGCAAAAAAAGATCGAATTTCATGTACTTGTTGCACAACACATCCGGGTTCGGCGTGCGCCCCGCCCTATACTCGTCGATCATGTATTCGTACACCTTGCTCCGATATTGCGCTTCAAAATCAAACGTATAAAACTTCAATCCCAGCTGCCCGGCAACACGCATGGCATCCCGCCGCTCCCGCCGCCATTCGCATGCTTCTCCTTCATCGTTCGAGCTCCAATTCTTCATGAATCCACCAATCACCTCGTATCCCTGCTCAAGCAACAATATCGCCGACACACTACTATCGACCCCACCACTCATTCCGAGGAGAACTTTTCCTTTTGACATATTACAAAAAACATTCAAGCTCTGGTTCTGCAACAACACGTATGCGCTCCCTCGTCACGACGTGATCAACACTCAACGAACGTGCCATCAATCCGAGCGCGGTCGAGCCATTCGGAAGCGCAATCGCCGACGGTGAGCCATATTTCATGTCGCCATATATTGGCATGCCAAGCGATGCCATGGCAACACGAATTTGATGCGAGCGGCCAGTTTCAGGGCGCACCTCAATGAGCAACCGACCATCCTTGGTCTTCCGAAGAATCTTCCACGCAGTTTCCGCGCGTTGGGAACCAGGAACCTCGGAGTCATGTGCCGTGACGACATTCCGAACCTCGTCCTTCAGCAGCCAATGATCGACGACGCCTTCGGAGCCAACCGTATATTCATGGCCGAATGACTCAACAACCGCCCAATAGACTTTCGCAACCGAATGCACACGAAATTGCTCAGAAAGTCTCGCCGCGCCTTTGCTCGTTTTGCCAAAGATGATCACACCACCAACTGGACGATCAAGTCGGTGCACAAGCCCAAGAAACACATTCCCAGGTTTATTCTCTCGCTGCTTCAAAAAATATCGAAGTGTCTGAATCAACGTCACGTCATCCGTGCCATCAGATTGCACAAGCATGCCATGTGGCTTACGCACGGCAATAACGTGATTATCTTCGTACAATATCGGCATCTGCATGAACGAAAGTGTAGCACGACGAGCACTATAACGCCGCAGCTTTTTGTACGGTTACCTCACCACCTTTCCGGTACATAATCGTGTCCCGTCGGCCAACATCGCCCCGCAAAATGCGCTCAGCAATCACGTTTTCCACACGCTCTTGCAACACTCTCCGCAGTGGACGCGCGCCAAATTTCTGATCATACCCCTGTGCCGCGAGTTCATGCACCGCATCGTCGTCCACCTGAAACTCTAATCCCTTTGCCTTTAACCGTTCCGAAATTTTCGCAATCATCATATACGCAATTGCGGAAACGTCATCTGGCGACAGCGGCGTAAACACAATCACGTCGTCAAATCGGTTCAAAAACTCTGGGCGATAGGTTTGACGGAGCTCGTTCTCCAACAGCCCGGCCTTCACCACATCGAATGCGGTACCCTTTGAGCATTCATCCTGAATATACTGCGTCCCTGCGTTCGATGTTGCAATAAGAATCACATTCGTAAAATCGACCGTTTGCCCGAGCCCATCCGTCAAGCGCCCGTCATCCATCACTTGCAAAAAGAGATTCAAAATATCAGGATGAGCTTTTTCCAATTCGTCCAACAGAAGCAGCGAGAATGGTGCTCGACGTATTGCCTCCGTGAGTAATCCCGCCTCACCGCTCCCGCCAATCAATCGAGAAATAGACGATTGGTCCTGATATTCGGACATATCGAAACGCACCATTGCATCTTCACTTCCGAAATATACTTCCGATGTTGTTTTTGCGAGTTCTGTTTTTCCCACACCCGTCGGACCAAGAAAGAGAAAATTCGCGATTGGTCGATTCCCTGCACGTAACTCTGTGCGCGCACGGCGCAACGCAGACGAAATTGCCGTAATAGCCTGCTCTTGCCCAATCACCCGCTCATGCAACCTCGACTCAAGCTGCAACAACTTTTCACTTTCGTCTTGAGAAACCGCCGTCACGGGAATATTGGACTTTTCCGAAACCCGCTCAGCAACGTCTTCTTTCGTCACCCATGCAAGTGCACCATGTTTCGGTTTTTTACTCACCACAAGCGCAGCTTCCTGTGCAATCGTAAGCGCCGACGTCGGCAATACACTCTCATGCAAATAGCGCGATGCGAGTTCGACACACGCCGCAACAGCGTGATACGTAAATGCGACATGATGTTTTGCCTCAATCGCCCCTAGGTGCGACTCAACAATTTGAATCGCAACATTCCGATCTGGCTCGTCAACCGTAATCCGTGCAAGTTTCGGCCCAAGGCTCGACCGCTCAAGCTTTTCAGTGTACCCACCAGGCGTCGCAGTTGCCAAAACAAACGTATATTTTTTCTCCAGTTCGCTTGCAAGGATCGATGAAAGGTCAACTGATCCCCCAACACCAACAAGCTCATGAATGTTTTCGATCACGAGAACGATATTCCGACTCATTGCCACTTCCTGAAGCGCAAACAACAGCCGTTCCTCAGCACCAGAACCACCCTGTGCGCTGACGATATGCGCCACATTCAAACGCAGCAGACGTTTATCCTTAAGAATATCGGGAACCTGCTCTTCAACCATGAGCTCAGCGATTCCTTCAATCAGCGCCCCACGGCCAACACCCGGCTGGCCAACGAGGACAACACTTTGCTCGCCGCCCTCAATGGAGCGCAAGATTGACGCAATTTCTTTCTCACGATCAACGCAAAACTCTAGCCGGCCATACACCGCAGCTCGCGTGAGATCGTCCGCAACGCTATCCAAAAATGGTGTCGCAACCGCAGTGTATGCGCGATCCATATTGCCCGTTGGCTTCAACGCCGCGGCACGACGGAACTGGAGATATTTTGCACGTAATACATCCTGGATATTCAACCATGCTACCGTATTATTCAGCGCATCCGCATCCACTCCTGCGGCATATAACACTTCTTGAATATACGCATCCGCTGCATAACATACCGCAAAACAATCGAGCGCGGTCACATAGGACGCACGACGTACCGCGGCACGCAAAAATGCGGCGCGTCCAATTGAAATTCCGGCATCATCAAATGCCGAATTTCCCGTCGGAAATGCCGCCATCTTCCGACGCAATGGGTCGAGAATGGAGGACACTGATACGCCTAATCGTGCAAAGAGAATACGAACATTTTCGTCTGTTAATGTTGCTGCAAACACATGCAGTGACGAAACGCTTGTATGCTGCGAACGTTCAGCGAGCACGAATGCATCTTCCAATGCTGCGGCACCGTCAGCAGAAAATGCGCAGAACATTCCTTTTTTCTGCTGAATACCTGCAAGCGTTGCAACGGATGACGCTTCCGGTGGGTTTTTTGACGTCGACGGTAGCGCAACCATTCTCGACGCGATATCGCGAGTTTTATAATACCCAAAACAGAACATCAACACACCAAACCACAACGCAAACAGCGTTCGGTGCGGCGTCGTCCAAAACACACTACTCAACAAATCCGTCGCGTGTGTCGTCATCACACCAAGAAAAAATCCGATCACACCAAGAAAACCGAATACAATACTCACGCGTTGCATCGCACGCCCCACCGCACGCGCACGGCGACGCCACGCAATCGCTTCGCGAGAAATATCACCATCCCAATACCAAAACACCCCATCAATCAACACGCCGGGAGTCCCAACTGTTTGGGAAGTACTCGTAAGAATATCATCAAGATTCATCGTCATAGCCCCAAAAATGCTGACGCATGATAGAACATAAATATCACCGCAAGCACTGGGAGTAGGAGGTACGCCATACACAACACCATGCCGACGATTGCAACAATACACACCACAAACCCCCTGCCGAATATGTTGACCACGCGCATAAACACGCTGATCAAGCGGCTTTGCCAATCATACCGACCGAACATTGGCGTAAACATGTTTTTCAACCACACCATCACTCCGAGTTTTTGCGCGTAACCACGCACAACACGAAAAATGCCAAGTACCGTCCGGCGAAGTCCTTCGCTATACCACCACAGCGGGAAACGTAAAACATCGCTCCCAATGTCCAAAACTATCGTCAGTGCCCCTCCGCCTTGTGCCGCGTTCATATGCACGAATTGTAACACGACGCTGACACCACAAAGGCCAACATCACAATATGATACTAATCCTTCTTAAAGTGCACTTTAAATACCGGCACCCAACGTGCATTCAATTCATCCGTAATTTCAACAGGGAGCTGCTGTACGTACATGTTGAGCGCGATATCCGCAAGCAACACAGTATCGGACTGAATATCCACCTTTAAATCTTCCAGCTTCGCCACGTCCAGATCTCGTGCGCGCGCTTCATTCTCAATACTTTTTTTCTCAGCTTTCAATTCCTCAATCTTTTCCAAAATCTCCATGTACCGAGCATTGTTGCGCAATTCGTCCGTAAATGACCGAACAATTTCACGTTTTGCTTTTTTATTTTTTTGCAGTCGACCATGCACTTCCTCGAGCTTTGGCATAGAAACAAATGGATAAATAACGGAACGATTGTACCACGTCGCACCGCTGCTGATCGCACCCTAATTCCTTGCACTTTGTCTACAAAAAAGACCGCCCTGAGGACGGCCTTTCTTGTACCCTATTTTTCAACATTGATCGTGATGTCGCGTTCCATGGGTTGTACAACCTTCATGCTCCCAACAACATGTTCCCAGTATGGAGTATCCAACCCTTCCCAGCGGTGCACATTCACGGTAATGCCGTCCGAAGAAAAGTTCATTTCTGGCGTGGGTGTTGGGTTTTCGGCTGTAGGGCAAATGAGATAGGCATTCCCAGCCCCCGGATCGAGCGTGCATTCAGACGGAATTTCAAATGTCACCACGCCGCCAATCGTCACCGTTTTCCATTCACGATCATCGTTCGCTGGAGGAACGTTCATGTTTAGTGCCAATAACGGAAAAAGCACAATAACGATTCCCATCACACACATTCCTGCCACAAACCCCTGCACATGACCGGGACGTATTTTCATATACAAAAAGGATAGCACATCAAAGCATCACACTCGGTCAACGCTAAGCGTTACCCATAACATTCAGCAGTGTTTCTCGCGGGGATCCCCGCGCAGGCGGGGATGACGGAAGCGACAATAAAAAAAACATCCAGTGAAAACTCAGCTTTGACATTCAAGTATCCCGTCGCCTCACGTACAACATCGGCGTGAGTACGTGTGACGGTGCTCAGCTTTTAAACACCGTGACACTTCTTAAACTTCTTCCCGCTGCCGCATTGGCATGGGTCGTTGGGGTGCTGTTTTTTAACGGGTTCGGATGCCGTGCGAGGCACGGGAGCCTCGCTGAGAGAGTTGTTTGTGCTCTGCCCCGCAGGAACATCCACTATCGTGGTTCGATCCGTTCCTTGCTGGGACATAAACTGAGCCGCTTGGCGGAGAAGTCCTGGCGCGGCCTCGAATATCGCTCGCGTTGCGATGGCTTGATCGAAAATCTTATACAAATTGTACGAAACTTCGCGGCCAATTTCCTGGCGCATCGTACCGTACAACCGGAACGCTTCGCGCTTATATTCCACCAGCGGATCGCGCTGCGCGTACCCCTGCAAGCCAATCGTGCGGCGCAAATACGTCATGTCGTCCAAGTGCTGCATCCACATTGCGTCTGTTGCACGTAACATGACGCCGCGTTCAATCGCCATGACACGCTTCGCATCACCAAATTTTTCAACAGCATTGGTATACACTCTCTTCATCGCACCAGTCACCACGTCAATCACTGTACTGCGCTGGTGCGCGAGTTTTTCTTTATCTTTCGAGAGGTCTTTCAATGCTTCTGCAATCGCTTGCTTCTCTGCATCCTCAAGTTTCACCATCGTGTTCAAACTCTCGACGACCTCTTGCGGATCCCAATCGTGCTTCTCAGCACCGTCCGCGAAATCATCCGGAACATCGCTGTCGGCTTTGCTTGTATGAAAATACACCACGCGCTCAATTTCCTTTTCTACCGTCGACGCCACAAGTTCATGCGCCTTTTCAACACTCGCCATAAACTCACGTCGTTCTGCGTAAATCGCAGAACGATGCTTATTCAACACGTCATCATATTCCAACACGTGTTTACGCGTGTCGAAATGATGCCCTTCAACGCGTTGCTGTGATTTTTCCAGCGCCTTCGTCACCATCTTGCTTTCAATAGGTGTTGCGTCGTCAATCCCAAGCGTATCCATCATTTTTTTCACGCGCTCGCTACCAAAAATACGCATTAAATCGTCGTCAAGCGACACAAAAAACTGCGTACTTCCAGGATCCCCTTGTCGGCCCGCACGGCCACGCAGCTGATTGTCGATACGGCGAGATTCATGACGTTCCGTACCGATCACATGCAATCCGCCGAGCGCCTTCACTTCTGCTGCCATGCGTTCATCAACGGGGTTGCCGCCGAGCAAAATGTCCACACCGCGGCCAGCCATGTTCGTGGCGAGCGTGACGGCGCCTTTTCGGCCAGCCTGTGCCACGATTTCCCCTTCACGCTCATGGTTCTTTGCATTCAGCATGTTATGCGGAATTCCTGCGAGCTTCAGGTATTCACTCAAGCGCTCGTTCTTCTCAATCGACACCGTACCAATAAGTACTGGTTGACCGTTCTCGTGCAAGCGTTTCACTTCCTCTACCAGCGCAAGCCACTTCCCGTGTTCATTTTTATAAATCTTATCAGGAAGATCTTTGCGCTGCGTCGTGTGATGTGTTGGAATCGTAATCACATCGAGTTTGTAAATCTTCGCGAATTCCTCCGCCTCCGTACTCGCGGTTCCCGTCATACCTGCAAGCTTTTCGTACATGCGGAAATAATTTTGGAATGTAATCGTGGCGAGCGTCTTACTCTCACGCTGAATCTTCACCCCTTCCTTTGCTTCAATTGCCTGATGCAAGCCTTCAGAATATCGGCGGCCTTCCATAATACGCCCAGTAAACTCGTCGACAATTTTCACTTCACCATTCGTCACGACGTAATCACGATCATTCTTAAACAGCGCGTGCGCTTTGAGCGATTGTTCGGCATGGTGCACCATCTGCAACCCTTCTTCATACAAATTCTTCACACCAAGAAGCTTCTCCAGCTTCTGCAATCCTTCCTCAGTAAACGTCGCGACGCGCATTTTCTCGTCGACGTTATAATCCGTACCTTCAACACAATGTTTAATCACATCGGCAAATCGATAGTATAAATCCGCAGACTCTTGCGCTGGAGCGCTAATAATGAGCGGCGTACGTGCTTCATCGATCAAAATTGAGTCGACCTCGTCAACAATAGCGTAATGCAAACCGCGTTGTACGACGTGATCGATACTCTGCGCCATGTTGTCACGCAAATAATCGAAACCAAATTCATTATTTGTGCCATACGTAATATCCGCCGCGTATGCTTCCTTCCGTGAAACCGGACGCAACGAATCTTGGGCAACATGAAATGATGCTGTTGTCTCCGCGCCTTCTGCGGGAGCCTCGACCGTAAACTCGGCATCGTAGACATATCCGCTTTCATGCTGAATACAGCCGACGGTTAAGTCAAGCGACGCAAACACCCTTCCCATCCACACTGCGTCGCGTTTCGCTAAATAATCATTGACGGTCACTACATGTACACCCTTCCCCGTGAGCGCATTCACATACGTTGGCGCCGTTGCCGTTAACGTCTTGCCCTCACCTGTCCGCATTTCTGCGATCTTGCCCTGGTGCAGCGCAATACCACCCATGAGCTGTACATCAAAATGCCGTTGACCCAACACACGGCGACTCGCTTCGCGCACCACGGCAAATGCCTCGTGCCGCAGCGCATCAAGCGTTTCACCCTGTGCGAGTCGTTCACGAAATTGCACGGTCTTTGCACGCAACGCATCGTCAGATAGCGCCTGCATCGTAGCCTCAAACGTGCCAACTTTTTCTGCATCACCCTTAAGCTGTTTCACGATTTTTACGTTCGGATCACCAAATATGGTGGAAAGAGAGAAGGCCATAGATTGCGCACATTGTGCCAGAATCGTCGTGTTTCCACAAGCAGGACCTCGTGCTTTTTTCCTAGCCCATTCCCCTCCGTTATCCCCGCGCATGCGGGGATCCAGGACACCTCACTCAACCAACCTCCTCGCCACACCATCCACGTCACCTGCCCCCATGACGAGCACAACATCACCCGCCTGGATCATCGAGCGTAGCAGCGATTCTGCATCACCAAGATTCGGAGCATAATGTCCTTTTTTTGGTGGAGTCGCCGATTTCATCACAGCCTCGAGAAGCGCTGCACTCGATACGCCCTGCACGGCTTCCTCAGTGCGACCAAGCACGCCATAAATTTCAGAAAGTATCAGCACATCTGCTCCACCAAACGATTGCGCAAAATCGTCGAATAAATCGCTGGTGCGGTGGTGCTGATGCGGCTCAAAGAGCACAACGATGCGCCTACCAGGATATTGTTCATGTGCAGCGACAATGGTCCCGCGAACCGCGGTGGGGTGATGCGCGTAATCTGAAATAATATCTGCACCTTGAAATGTCCCAACATGTTCGAACCGTCGCCAAATTCCAGGAAATGACTCGAGGGTCTGCTGTGCAACAACGCGATCAATACCATACGCAAGCGCAACGCACATTGCTGCCGAAGCATTCATACGATTAAACACGCCAGGAATGTTGAGCGTCGTACCTCCAATCATCGACGCGTCATAGTATTCAATCAAATCCCCGGCGAGTTTCAGGGAATTTGCATCCTCGCGGTTCACAAAAACTTTCCCGCGCGTCTTGGTAACAAGCTCCTGGAATGTTGCAACAATATGCGCCACATCACGGTACACATCCAAATGATCTTCTTCGATATTCGTAATCACCGTCGTCTCCGGCCAAAGCTTCACCATTTTTTGTTTATACTCGTCGCCTTCAATAATCAGAATATCGCTCTTGCCAACGCGAACATTCCCGAGCTCCCAACCGGGAACAATCGATCCAACAAATACCGTGGGGTCAAGCCCAGCATCGATAAATACTTTCCCGGTCATTGCCGTTGTCGTCGACTTTCCGTTCGTTCCCGTCACACAAATCGTGCGATAGTTTTTTGAAAGTTCGCCAAGAAAATCAAAATGTCCCATCTGCACGATTCCGTGTTCCGATGCTGCGGCTCGTTCAACGTTGTCTACCGGTGCGGCCTCCGTATACACAATCAAGTCAGTGTCCGCCGGAATATTCGCAGCATCGTGGCCAATCGCAACAGGAATACCGAGCGCAACAAGGCTGTCGGTAATCACCGATTGCTTCGCATCACTTCCGGAAACAGATACGCCCTGCGTAAACAAAAACTTCATCACGCCACTGATGCCAATGCCCCCAGCCCCAACACAGTGCACATGACGATACGCGGACACATCCATACGCGATTATTCCTGACTATCGTCGTCTTCCAAATCCTCGTCTTCCTCCTCGTCCTCATCGTCATCCGGAAACGCCTCCTCCCCAGCCACGTCAGCCGCAACGGCAGATCGTTCATCAATCATCATTTCTTTTTTCTCCACAAACTGTCGTTTCACATCGTCCTTTGCCTCGTCGATCGCTGCATACAAGTCGTCCTTATCGACACGCGTACGAAGAGTATCGCCAGGAATAGAGACCGTAATTTCCGCAAAGAAAATATCGCCTTTATTATGACGATCACTCGTCTTACCGATTTCGATCGCGACATCGCATGGATCGAAGCGTTTGGAAAATCGCTCAAGACTTTCAATTTTTTCAATGGTATATTTCTGAATCGCTTCAGTCATTTCAATATTCGTTCCATGAATATTTGTAATGCGCATAATGAAGATCGTGAAGACTTAAACTCACACCTATAGTTTCACTCTGATCACAAATCCGCACAAGGTACAACGTGAACAACTTAAAACCCTATGTGCATGACCTCTTCCTCGAGCTGTACGCCAGTTTCGCTCGCGACGCGCTTTTTGAGCATGGTCACCAGGCCAATAATATCTGCAGCCGTTGCGTGCCCCGTATTTAACAAAAAGTTTCCGTGTTGCAAAGAAACCACTGCGTCACCCACCGCCGCTCCCTTCAGCCCCAGTCTGTCGATAATCCATCCGGCAGGAATGCGTTTTCGACGCAAAAACTCTTCGGGAATCTCATACAATTTCCGCAACTGCGCCACGTCCGCATCGTCTGTCCACTCCACATTCTTAAACATACAGCCCGCCGAAGACGCGCCAAGCGGCTGCGAAGTTTTTCGACCTTCGAGATTACGCGCAAGCTGCGCAAGTGCTTCATCGCGACTCCCATAATGAAGTTTTAACACAACGTCCAATATCACGTCCTCGTTCCCCGGTTCCTTAAGCAACGAGTGCCTGTACCCAAAATGCATATCTGCATGAGAAAGTGTGAGTACCTCACCGCGCCGAAGAACGCGCACGGATTCAACAGAATCTTTCATCTCACCACCAAAACATCCTGCATTACCACGTACCGCACCACCAATCGTGCCAGGCAACGAAATTGCCCATTCAAATCCCCGCAAACCCGCGTCTGCACTTGCGCGCGCAGCGGCAGCAGAAATCACCCCAGCTTCGACAACCATGCTCTCCCCCTCAATGCGCAATGCACGATGCGCAACTTTAATCACCAACCCTTGAAATCCTGCATCCGAAACAAGAGTATTTGATCCCCCACCAAGAACAAAATATTCCACCGCAAAATCCTGCGCCATATTCACCGCATCCATAACGTCCTGCATACTTCGCGCTTCAACAAACCACTTCGCCGGGCCGCCGATGCGGAGATTCAAATGACGAGAAAGCGGCTCGTTCATTTTAAACTGCACACCAAACCGTTCCCGAAATTTGTCAGCCAACGTCATAGAATATAGGAAAAGCGTATCACAAGTTCAAGAAATACACCCCATTCTTCACAATGCAAGGCGAAACCACTATGCTACCTTCATCTATGACATATCTTTCCACGCAAGATCCGGCAATCGCACAGGCCCTGCAGCAGGAATTAGACCGTCAGCGTAATGGGTTAGAAATGATTCCATCGGAAAACTTCGTTTCCCCCGCCGTGCTCGAAGCCCTTGGCAGCGTTGCGACAAATAAATATGCGGAAGGATACCCCGGCAAACGCTATTATGGCGGCTGTGCCAACATTGATATTCTAGAATCTCTCGCCATTGAACGCGCAAAGCTCCTCTTTGGTGCGGAACACGTGAACGTCCAGCCACATTCCGGAGCGCCAGCGAACAACGCCGTGTACGCGGCATTACTCCAGCCAGGCGACACCATTTTAGGTATGGATCTTTCGCACGGAGGCCACCTCACGCACGGACACCCGGTGACGGACGGCGCAAAGCGCTACACCTTTATTCGGTACAAGACGACGGCCGACGGCGCGATTGATTATGAGGAGATTGACCGCATGGCGCACGAGCACAAGCCAAAAATGATTCTCGTGGGCTATTCCGCATATTCCCGTGAAATCGATTATGCACGCATTGCCGCCATTGCCGCAGACGTCGGTGCGCTCACCATGGCGGATATTGCGCATATCGCCGGTCTGATTGCCGGTGGATGCATGAATAATCCTGTTCCGCTCTTCGACGTGGTGACGACGACGACGCACAAAACGCTCCGCGGTCCACGCGGCGGCATGATTATGTGCAAGGAAATTCATGCAAAAGCGATTAATAAATCCATCTTCCCTGGCCTGCAAGGCGGACCTCACGAGCATTCCATCGCAGCGAAGGCCGTAGCGTTCGGTGAAGCGTTGCGACCAGAATTCAAAGAGTACGCGAAGCGGATTATTGCGAACGCAGGCGTACTTGCGGAAGAACTCAAAAAACGCAATTTCACGCTGCTCTTTGGCGGCACTGAAAATCACCTCCTCCTTATCGATGTTTCGACAAAAAATGTCACGGGAGCCGAAGCAGAGACCGCGCTAGACACTGCCGGGATTACGGTCAACAAAAACATGATTCCCAACGATCCGCGTGGCCCAATGGATCCTTCTGGCATTCGCCTGGGCACGCCAGCAATCACCACCCGCGGCCTGCAACCAAACGACATGCTTAAGGTCGCCGACTGGATCGATCGTGCGATCACCAATCACCAAGACCCAGCCGCACTCCGCACCATCCACGACGAAGTGACGGCATTCATGAAAGACTATCCGCTCTATCCAGACGTTACCTATGCACCGTAGTGGCATCCTGCAAAGCTACGCCACAACCGGCGACCTCGTAGCACGACGAGGACTGTATGAATATTCTCGAGGAAAACACCTCACCGAGTACATCATGGAATATCTGGACGGGTTCGACGGCATGACGATCTGCGATTTTGGGTGCGGATATGGTTCAGATCTTCTCGCGATCCACGAAAAATTTCCGCATGCAGAAATAGCCGGTATTGATCAATCATCCGGCATGATCGATGCAGCAAAAGCTGCGGTACAGTCAGGAACTTTTATCGTTGGAGCTATTGAAGCGATTCCCCATGATGCGATGTTCGATCGAATTCTTGTTCGACACGTATTGCACCTTGTGCCAAATCCAGAAGAGGCTATCGAAACGTGTATTGGACATGTATCTCCAAATGGAAAAGCGATTTTCGTGCTGCACTCAAACACCAGTCAACCAAAGTTTGCGACGTGGCTGCGTTGGGCGGAAGAACATCTGCATGTCACGTATACTTCACCTAGCAATGCGTTTACGATAGAAAGCCATGTGGAGCTTTTCACAAAAGAGGTGCACGCTACAACCACAAAACTCATAACGCAATCAATAGTCCTCCATGATGCAGAGCCGTACGTGCAATACATGGCTTCACAAAAACGCTGGAGCCGACCGCTTGAGGAAGAAGAGCAAAAGAGATTGTTTGCACATGTGCGTGCAGAAATAGAAAAAGAAATTGCAGAAAAGGGCTTTTTTGAAGAGCTCAGTATCAACGGCATCGTGACCGTCCAAAAACTATGACCGAAATTCTGAATGGAAAAATTCTCGCGAAGACGATTCGCGATAAAGCAAAGGTGCGGGTGGAGAAGCTCGATTCTCCCCCGGGACTTGGTGTAATTTTGGTTGGCGAAAATCCAGCGTCGGTATTGTATGTCGGGCTGAAGGAGAACGCGGCAAAAGAAGTGGGAATTTATGTTGAGCGGAAGGATTTGCCGCCGGAAACCAGCACGCAAGAAGTTCTGGATATTATTGAAGACTTTAATGCGCGCAAAGAAATTAACGGCATATTGGTGCAGCTGCCATTGCCCGACGGGCTCGATACAGATGCGATTATTTCTGCAATCGACCCGATGAAAGATATCGACGGCTTTCACCCAGAAAATCTGCGACTGTTATTTGCGAACACGCCAAAGCTCGTTCCGCCAACCGCGCTTGGCGTCATGCGCCTTTTGCAAGCCACACGCTTGCCGCTGAACGGAAAGTCCGCTGTGATTATTGGCAACTCAGAAATTTTCGCAAAGCCAATCATCGAACTCATGCGCGATGCCGGCATTGCTGCCGCGTTTGTGCAGAAAGATACAGAAGCACTCGCATCTATTACCCGTGCAGCAGACATTCTCGTCACCGCAATCGGCTCGCCGCATTTCATCACGCCAGACATGACCAAGCCCTCCGGCGTCGTTATTGACGTTGGCACGTCCAAAGGCCCCGACGGCAAAACCGTTGGCGACGGCTCGCCCCTCCTCCTCAACCACACCGGCTTCCTCTCCCCCGTCCCCGGCGGTGTCGGCCCCCTCACCGTTGCGTATTTGTTGTTGAACGTAATTAAGGCGAAAGAGCTGCAGGAGAGGGAGCGAGGAGAGTAACGCCACCCTCACACACTGGATCCCCGCCTGCGCGGGGATGACAGAGAGGTGGCACCTTCATTTTTATTCAGTCATCCCCGCACAGAGCCTGTCCTCGACCTAATCGGGGACGGGGATCCAGAGGATTTGTTACTTCAAATACTTCCTTAAATACTTCCCCGTATGGCTCCTTGCATTTCGGACGAGGTCTTCGGGGGTAAAAATACCTATGCATCTCGTTGAAGAGTATCTTGGTAAATTTTCTCACTTAATCTCCCCATCCAACGTTCCCATTCTTCAATAGGAATAACCGCTAAATCAATCCCTAACGATTGAAGCAGTTCTTGTGTTTCTCTCACATTCTGTATTGGTACTTCGATATGAGATATGGATTCTAAACCTGAACCAACCGTGGCACGTTGTTCAAAGTTGGTGCTTACTGCAACGTTTTGTAACTTTTTTACCTGTACCATCTCACTGTTTACACAAAAGATCACTGGATAGTTCCCTGTAATCGTCGATCGCGTTTCTGTATATGCATCAACATAATTTCCTGAATATTCCTCTAGGATTTTATTATTCAATTCTGACATCGACGTCCGCACTGCTGATAAAGCGTCCTTATGAATCATTAAATTTTCAAGGCCCTCTTTCTTCATTAATAGCAACCACCAAAATCGTGAGGTTCCAAATTCATATTGAAGCTCTTCTCCTTCTGGAAGCCGAGCCTCCGCGACCACTCTTGCGAGCATTCTCTGTTCAGTAAGCGATAATGTTGCCGGCCTCCCAGACGCCGCAACGCCCCAAGGATCATATTGAGGCTGAAGTCCGGTCTGCAAAATACTTTTCAGTACGTCAACTTTCTCTGCACGATAATCGATCCCCCGATACTTCGATGCTCCTTGAAATGCATATCGAAATCTTCCCGTCCCGTGCCACAACGGCTTCTTTCCATAAATATCCTCAATCTGCTTCTCCATTTTAAGAAGCTCATCAGCTGAAAAGAGCTGTGTCCGCAATGTTTCATATCGAGCCCTCGCGTCCCGATCTCGCTCGAATAGTTCTCGCACGATCTCTTGTGTGAGTCGTTCGTATTCCAGATGAACCCTTTCTCTTTCCGATTTGATTCGTAATGACGCACCCTCGTCACCCACACTCGAAAGTTCTTGGATACGCTGGTCTAACTCGGCAATGTTCCGCTGTGCATCCTCAAACTTCCCCAATACCGATTGTGACTTTGTATGATCGACTGCCGCCTCATCAACGTCACGTTGTTGAATCATCTCTTTCATATTCCGAATATTACCAAAAATCACATTTGCTTGCGCAATTATCCCAAATACTTCCTCAAATACTTCCCCGTGTGGCTCTTTGCGTTTCTCGCAATATCTTCGGGGGTACCGAAGCCGACGATGGTTCCGCCTTGGTCCCCGCCTTCGGGACCCATGTCGATCAGCCAGTCGGCGGTTTTAATCACGTCGAGATTGTGTTCGATAACCACCATCGTATTGCCCTTATCGACGAGGCGATGAAGCACGTCGAGAAGCTGTTTCACGTCGTCGAAGTGCAAGCCGGTGGTCGGCTCATCGAGAAGATAGAGGGTCTTACCGGTTTGCCGTTTCGATAATTCCGATGCGAGCTTCACGCGCTGTGCCTCGCCTCCCGATAATGTCGTTGCCGATTGACCGAGGGTAATATACGCCAAACCAACTTCGCACAGCGCTTTCAACTTATCGGCAATATCGGGAATGTCCTTAAAGAACACTGCGCCTTCTTCCACCGTCATTTCCAGCACCTGGCTAATGTTCTTTTCTTTAAATGTCACCTCAAGAGTCTCACGATTGAAGCGCTTTCCTTTACACACTTCGCACGTCACAAAAACCGCCGGGAGGAAATGCATTTCGATTTCGATTTCTCCATGACCTTCACAATTCTCGCATCGTCCACCAGGAACGTTGAAACTAAATCGACCAGGCTTATAGCCACGAAACTTTGCCTCTTCCGTTGCGGTAAATAATTCACGAATCGGCGCCCAGGCTCCGGTATACGTCGCCGGGTTCGATCGCGACGTGCGACCAATCGCGGACTGGTCGATGAGAATCGCTTTATCGATGTACTCCACGCCGAGGACGGCTTTGTGCTTGCCTGGCGTATCTTTCCCACCATACAATTTTTTCGCAATCGACTTATACATCACGTCATATGCAAGAGTCGATTTCCCCGATCCTGATACTCCCGTGACACAAATAAATCGCCGCAACGGAAAGTCGACGTCAACATTCTTCAAATTATTCTCCATTGCGCCGCGTACTTTTATGACGCCGGCATCTTTTCCTCGGCGCTTCCTCGGAACGTCAATCATCGCATCGCCACGCAAGTATGCCGCAGTGCGCGATTTCTTATCCTTAAAAATGTCCGGAACGGTTCCCGCAGCAACAACATGTCCGCCGTGTTTTCCCGCGCCCGGACCAATTTCAATCATGTAGTCGGATCGACGAATTGTATCTTCATCATGCTCAACGACGAGCACGGTGTTGCCGATGTCGCGCAAATGCTCAAGCGTCTCAATAAGGCGTTCGTTATCACGCTGGTGCAATCCGATCGTTGGCTCATCGAGCACGTATAACGCACCAACCAAACTCGAACCGATTTGTGACGCGAGACGAATGCGCTGCGCTTCCCCGCCAGAAAGTGATCCAGCAGCTCGGTTCAGCGTAAGGTAATGCAAACCAACATCAAGCATGAACGCGAGACGCGATTCAATTTCTTTCAATGCACCACTCGCAATGGATCGTTCGCGTTCGCTCAATCCGAGCTCGAGGAAAAACTTCACTGCTTCGTCGACCGAGAACGCGGTAACATCAACCACGGATTTACCGCCGATGAAAACATTGAGCGATTCTTTCCGCAACCGCGCACCGTTGCACGTTTCGCACATTTCATTCGAAAATACATCGACCGTACCGAGCCCGGAACACGACTGACACGCACCGTACGGGCTGTTAAAAGAGAACAATCGCGGCTCAATATCTGGAAACGAGAACCCACAATCTGCGCAGCTAAATTTTCCAGAAAGTAATCGCTCTTTTTTCGGCATCACGGCGATCGCAAGGTCGGAACCTTGTGAAAGTGCGGACTCCAGCGCCTCGCTCAGTCGCTGGCGAGTGTCCTTACTCGGCGAAATGAGCGAGCTTGCTGGCAACGTGTCGATCACCACCTCGATGGTGTGCTGTTTGTAGCGCGAGAGCTCAATCTTATCGCTCAATCGATGAACGGTGCCATCGACACGAACTTTCGCAAAACCGCTGTTATACAAATCGTAAAGCAGTTGGTAGTACTCGCCTTTTCGTCCACGAATCACCGGCGCAAGAATAGAAACTTCATCTCCCGTCTTCAGTTTCGCAATCCCCTCAACATCGCGCACCACCAAATCGACCATCTCGTCGATGGTAAGTTTCTCGATCTTTGTGTGACAATTCGGACAGAACGGAATACCAATGCGCGCGTACAGCACACGAAGGTAGTCGTAGATCTCGGTAATCGTCGCAATCGTCGAACGTGGATTTCGCGAATGCGCCTTCTGATCGATGCTGATCGCCGGAGAAAGCCCCTGAATCTCGTCGACATCTGGCTTTTGCATCTGGCCCAAGAATTGCCGCGCGTACGCCGAAAGAGATTCGATGTAGCGGCGCTGACCCTCCGCAAAAATGGTGTCGAACGCCAAGCTCGACTTGCCGCTTCCCGACAAGCCCGTAATACACGTCATCTTGTTCCGCGGAATCGTCACCGTGATGTTCTTCAAATTATGTTGCCGCGCACCTTTGACGATGATTTGATCTAACATATTTTGACGAGAATCGTATAATACGGTAATCTATATTTACAAATTGCCAATTGGCACCCGAGGATCCCACAAGGGATCCGTTTGGTTTATAAGGCGTAAAAAACCTTGAATAACCGAATCGAACATGCGCGGATGAATTTTTGCAAGTCGCCGAGTGAGCCGTTTTGCACTCATCGTCTTCACCTGCGAAAGAATAATAGATCGAGGAATGCCGTGAATTTCAATCGGGAAATAAAATTGTGATTTTTTTCGGGTTGATGTCAGTGGAAGGTCCCAAAACAAATCTCTGTTAAATTTGCGGAAAACAAGAATCGGCCGCTCAAACCGCTCATGTTTTCCATCTTGTTCGGCACCGAGGTTCTCTCCAAGCGAACACCACCAAATTTCGCGTTCACGAAAATTGATTCGACGGTTTAATCCTTCGAGATGCCTTTTTATTTCATGCCATCGGATATAATCCTTCATATCTATTTCTTCGTTCGACGAGATTTCTTTCGCTTCTGCCCGAGTTCTTTGGTGAGTGCTGCGATCTCGTCGCGGAGAATTGCTGCAGTTTCGAACAACAAATTCGCCGACGCTTTATCCATTTCAATCTCCTTTTCCTTAATCACCTCTTCGATCTCTGCTGGCGATGCGCTGATTTCAATATCCAGAATCTTCGAAATGTCCTTATCATGCTCACGATCAAGCTCGGCACGAATATCATTAATCGCTTTCGTAATCGTCACCGGCGTAATGCCATGTTCTTTGTTGTACGCAATTTGAATATTGCGACGACGCTCAGTTTCCGCAAGTGCTCGCTTCAATGATCCCGTCATCCCATCGGCATAAAGGACAACAAGACCATTGATGTTGCGCGCAGCACGACCGATGGTTTGAATAAGTGACGTTTCCGAACGCAAAAACCCTTCCTTATCCGCATCGAGAATACCGATAAGCGAGACTTCTGGTAGGTCGAGACCTTCACGCAACAAGTTCACACCGACCACGACGTCGTACATTCCACGACGAAGTTCCGTTAAAATCGTAATGCGATCGAGTGTTTCGACATCCGAATGCAAATAGGCAACTTTCATCCCGCCTTCTTTCAAATAGCTCGTTAAATCCTCTGCCATCTTTTTCGTCAACGTCGTCACGAGTGCTCGCTCGCCTTTCGTCACACGATCTTTAATGCGTTCGATAATGTCTGCAATCTGGCCGGGGTAATCGGAACGTACTGGATCCCCGCCTGCGCGGGGATAACTGAAAGTACCCTCACCACTCGCGCCTAGCGAGGCTGTAACTGGCAACACCAATGTCTGCGGATCGACGAGGCCAGTTGGGCGAATAATTTGCTCAACGATTTGTTCCGATGTTTCTTTTTCAACTACGCCAGGGGTCGCGGAAACGTACACCGCCTGGCCAATCATGCCGTCGAACTCCGAATACGTGAGCGGCCGATTATCCTTCGCGCTCGGCAAGCGGAAACCAAAATCCACCAACGTGTTTTTTCGGGCCTGATCCCCCGCATACATGCCACCGATCTGCGGTAGCGTGACGTGCGATTCGTCGACGATCGTCAAAAAATCATCTGGAAAATATGACAGAAGGGTATGAGCGGGCTCGCCGGCAACGCGTCCGTCAAAATGGCGAGAATAATTTTCGATGCCAGAACAATAACCGACATTACGGATCATCTCGATATCGTAACGCGTCCGGCGCATGAGTCGCTCATACTCAAGCAGCTTTCCTTGCGCTTCAAATTCTTTTAATCGATCTGCAAGCTCTGCTTCAATCTTCCGCAACGCCCGCTCGCGCTCCGCACTATCGCTCATGAAATGCTTTGCTGGAAAAAACCACGCATCTTCATTTTGCGCGATCATTTTGCGCGTCACCTTATCGAGTCCGAAAATCTCTCGAACAATGCCGCCTTCAATCACGAGACGCCACACAGTTTCGTCGCTCGCGGGCATCACTTCAATCACATCGCCCTTCGCACGGAAATGTCCGCGAGTAAGATCAGCAGTGGTTCGCTCATACTGCATCGAAATCAGCTGGCGCAGGAATTCTGCACGATCGAGCGTATCGCCAACACGAATGTGCAATACTTCCTTCTTATACGCTTCTGGTGAACCGAGTCCGTAAATACACGACACCGATGCAACGACAATGACATCGCGGCGCGAGAGCAGCGATTGCGTTGCCGCGTGACGCAGGCGATCAATTTCCTCGTTAATCTGTGCGTCCTTCTCAATATACGTATCCGTCCGCGGCATGTATGCCTCCGGCTGATAGTAGTCGTAGTATGAAACGAAATAGGACACTGCGTTCTCTGGAAAGAACTCACGGAACTCGGAACACAGCTGCGCGGCGAGCGTTTTGTTGTGCGCAATAACCAGCGTCGGCTTTTGCACGTTCTGAATAACATTCGCCATGGTGAACGTCTTTCCAGAGCCCGTAACACCAAGCAAGGTCTGTCGCTTCAGACCCTGTTGTACACCAGCAGTAAGCTCCGCAATCGCCTTTGGCTGATCTCCTGCAGGCTGATATTTGGAAACGAGTTTGAATTGCATACAAAGAATTCCCCCTCGAGGGCTTCTCTAGGGGATGTCATCATGAACTGTGAAGTGAGTATACCAAACAGAAACCGAACGAGCAACCGATATCCACAAATCTGATACAATCGCCTCGTTCCATCCCCATGGATCCCTACCTACGCGGGGATGGCTGGAAAAACTATGCGGTTTCGACTGTTCCAAAATCTCAATCGCTTGCGTATTGTTCGAGATATCTGCCCGTTGCCAGGGTTCCCGTCGCATGATCCAAGCCCGTGGAAAGGCGTTGCAGCAAAATCTGTACGTCCGCTTATTGAGCATGCAAACGGGTATACGGTGACAGATTTTGAAAATCGGTTCGTCACGTGGCACAGGACGTTCACAAAAGATCTCGACGTGCCAGTACTCCACGCAACGAGCTTTATCCATATCCACGAATGGATTCCACCAACCGAACCGCCATCCTCGCTCATCGATACCCTCAAAAGCGCCGGCCGAAGGTACCGAAAATTCTCCATGAACCACTTCGAAGCGATCGCGATCATTGAACCGAACGCCACGAGCCGATGGAGTTCGCAAGCGCGCCGTCACCTTGCCGCAACAAAAAAGAACGAAAAGTTAAAGCTTAGCTTTGGCACGATTCACGACATCGCAGCCATGATGCCGCATTCGCAAGTCCCACGCTCGCTCCACGACACATTTCTCGACTTCGCAAAACGCCACATGTCTGCACACCCACAAGACATCGAGGTGCTCATCGCAAAACTCGACGACGTCATTGTTGCCGGATTCGTTGCGGGGTACTGTCCGGACGCACGGGAAAGTACGTACCTCGTTGGCTGCTTTACTGGCGACGGTGGCAAAGCGCACGCCATGGTTGCGCTCGTTGCGTGGTGGTTTGAGCGTTGTGCTGAGCGCAAAATGGTTCACGCAAACTTCGGCGATATCGTCGGTCCACACCCATTCCCGTTCGACGACATGATCGGCTACTCCAACTTCAAAACCCATTTCAACATCCACCGGGTCTGGATGCCCGGTGGACGTTGGAAGATTCGTATTGGTGGCAAAAAATACCTTTATTTTTCTGCCATGCGTTGATCATCAGATGAAACGTTATCCGGTAGGTCTTCTCGCAAACGCTGAACAAGTATTCTTCGCGCTACGGTTTCTGCATAGTGCGATGCCTCCTCTCCAACCATTTTGTTGAACTTTTCCCGTTCCCCGGGGATACTATCGATGTATCGCTCAGCGTCTTGAATATCCGCCGGTGTAAGATCCCTCCCTAATCCCGCCGCAAGCCCTGATTCAAAATTTGTTTGTCGATTTCCACGCGGTGTGTATGCTTGTCCATGAACCTCGTGTATTTCTGGACCCTGACTGAGCTGCAATTGTTTTGCGAAATCCGCAATACGCTGAAGCATCTCTTCTCGAGAGATCTTTTCAATATTGCCGGTTTTAGGATCAGTCATCTTGCGTTGTACGGCTTCGAATTCACGCGACGTCGCAGGACGACGAAGATATTCGTCAAGAGCACTTCGTAGATTCATCACTCGAAGCTCTGCGTGTTCATCCAAAGGTGTTTTTTGTCCTTCACGTACTGATTGAGTCGGATCAGCCTCCATCTTCTTTCCTCCCCCACCAAAAACCCGATCAAAAAATGTATTCATATATCGCATTCTACAACAAAAATACGCCAGATCGCTACAGTGTGGATAACCACGCTTATTGCTCTAAGTCCTGGACGACACGTTGTTCAAGCGCGCCGAGGTCTAAATCCTGCTTCATGCGCTTCAAATTCGCGCCGTTTCGCTCCCTTACCATGAGCTTCTTTTCAATCCCCGCAAGCATGCGGAGCATTTGCGTCACTTCTTGTTCAATTTCAATATTCACTTGCAAATCAATCTCTTCACGCAAGTCTGCAACCTTCGCGGCACGACTCTGGCTCATCAATACAATAATAGAAAGAAAAATCGCTTCAAGAGAAACAATCATCGTCAGCATGCCAAACGGATACGGATCAAAAACAGGAATACCGGGAATCGCGTTCAAGTTCGCAAGGAGCCAGAAGAGAAACAATGCTGCATTAAAAAACAAAAACGTAAACGTGCCAAACGAATAGGTGAAGGAATCAGCGAGCCTTTCGCCGGGCGTCCGCTTCCGGCGCATTCCTGCCGAAAAAATTTGTGGTTGCACTTTCGTACCCCCACCCGTCGTCCTCCGTTGTGCCATATGAAAAAGTATAACACGTCGATGATCAACGTATGATACACATGTTTTCAAGATTCCCGCGCAATCATCACTTCAATATTCCCCGCGACATACGGTGCAATAGTGTATGGATTATAGAACGTGACATAGTCCGTTGCCGTGAGATAGAAAATTGCATCGTCAACGTACGCCTCTGCGCGTTCTTGCGTTGGGGCTGCAACGAATGCCGCAAATTCACGCATAGATTCTTCAAAGAGCTGATCGGTCATAGTGTCGACGAGCCACTGTTTTTCCTGTACTGCAAACGCAATCATGTCTTCCGTCGCAAGAAAGTCACGCAGAGAAAGAGTGTCCCCCGATACAACATCAAACGTGAGAAACAGCTCCGTCGTATTCGGGTGTGCGCCCCCAGTCGAAAGATAATTCGCAAATCCCAACGAAAGATATTTCCCGTCATTGAGCTTGACGTCATACCCAATCTCGCTCTCCCAACCGTTGGTGAGTGAAAGATATGGGTCGTCGTACTGGTCTGGCGCTTCCGCTCCATTCAACATCCACGACATCGCTTCTGCAAGATCTGCCTGACATGACGTCGCGAACGCCGTCGCCGCTTCGTCGAGCGATACCGTATTTGTGCTCAAAAAATCCTTCACTTGAGCGGTAATCGCATTATTCATCTTGTCGCGCGCTTCGGAAGCAATGCGCAGCGATCCATCGTCCACAATTTGTGGGTACAGCAACCGCACATCGCACCCATCCGTCCCCTCAACGTCAGCATGACGGGTTTGCGTACGCTCCTCCAACACGAGCGGACCGCCCAGCACCGCCGCGTCAGGCTCACCATCCAACGTTCCTTCCGGAAACCACTGCGGCACAAGCCAAAAGCCAAGGCCAACCACACCCACAACCAACACCGCCGCCGCCACGATATTTCCAAGGTTTTTCATACTCGGTCATGCTATCAGATTTTGCCCAAAAGCCAGCGCCGTCTTTCCACAGCAGAAAAATGCTCAAGAGCGTACCGAAGCATGGTACGGGGCATCCGCGAATATCGAGGTTTGAGATATTCCACTAAAACATCGCGGCCGCAGTGCTTACCAACCTCGCGTAACATCCACCCCGCAGCTTTATGAATCAAATCCTCTCGATCGTGCATGACGAGATCGACCACAGCAAACGTCATCGACGGGTCGCCGAGACGGATAAAGGAGAGCGTCGCAACGACCGCAATCCGTCGCTCCCAAAGCACCGCAGACCGCGCAAAAGTTTTCAGAATGTTCTTCGGTCGCCCCACAAGCCACGTGCCAACAATATTCGGTGCTGACACGTCGACGAGATCCCAATTATTTATGCGAGATGTCGAT
This sequence comes from uncultured Gammaproteobacteria bacterium, assembly GCA_964394565.1. GTDB lineage: Bacteria > Patescibacteriota > Patescibacteriia > UBA9934 > UBA9934 > CAIKHN01. Next base: position 1,677 of record CAYMYA010000006.1, on the reverse strand, counting down.
GCGATATATGCATCAAAAATACTTTTGCGTACACGATCGTTTCCCCGCGAAAACTGCATAGTCCAAATAATCACCCCAAGCAAACGCGCTTCGTGAAACGGCGACGCAAGCAATTTCCGAACCTCAGGTAGCGCAAGCTCCTTATACTCCTTCGCGACCTTGCGAACGTTCGGCACCGTCACCCCAAGAAATACATCTCCCTCGCCGTACTGCCCCTTCCCTGTTTTAAAAAACCTCGCGCTCATACGCGCACGATCTTCCGACGCACACTGTCGCAACGCAGCAAGTGCATGTTTTGCGGTGTACTGAAGCGCCATACACATTCACATTATTTTCGTGTCCCCCAAATAACATTCGGCACAGCGGCTGAAGGCACCTCAACATCCCAACGGGTTCCACGAATCGAAATGCCCGTCGACGGGCCGCCGTCCAAGTTGCCAACGATGCGATAGTCTTCCGACTGCGCAAGAAACCACTGCGCGAGATCGTATAACGTCGCCTCACCCGATTCGGTGAGCACAATGTACCGCGTGCCATCCATCGTTTCTGCAAGCATTGTCCTATGCGCTTTCAACTCGCTATCCTTTTCAATCATCGCCGCATTCTGGCGCACTAACGTTGGGAACGACGCAAACGCTGTCACTGGCGGAGCGCCTGGGCCACCACAAATTTCTGGATGTTCTGCCACAGATCCGAACTCAAGTGTGCCTCCATGAATCCATACCGCGAACGTGTAGCCCGAGACGATATCACTGTCACTCGATGCTAAAGGGCACACCATGTTTGCGTTCCCATCGATAACGTAATATCCCGCCGGTTGATTCGTTTCGGTGAAATACGCACCGTTTACTACAACATCTGCATCGAGGAGTTCTCGCCATGCGTGTACCGAAAGCGGTGACGACGGCGCATTTGCAAAATCCCACGTGAGTGAATCATCGATCCGCACAAACAAAAACGAAACCGCTTCCCCATCAATCGACGCCCTTCTGCGTTCAATGTTTGGCGGCAAGGTATACCCATGCCACAGATATTCAACCATGCTCACCGTCCATGATTGCACATGCCGAGCGCCAAAAACGCCGCCGATACATATGAGCAGCATTGCCACACATCCCAACCCCAATAGTGCACGCGACATACAGCACCTATCCTATCACGCTGCGGAACATCGACATACAACGAGTATACTATTGATGCATGTTGAAATACATCGGCACATTCATCACCTTCCTCCTCTTGCCCATTCTTCTTTTTATCGTCGCATATTTTGGGATGAAAATATTTACGCCCACACCCGTCGCACCAACCATCGTGCCTCAGGCACCGCAAATATCTGAACGATGTGGAAACGCTGTGTGCGAAAAAGTTGAGCGCGACGCGCAGAGCTGCACAAAAGACTGCTAAGCAGTACCCCACGGTTTACATCATGCGAAATATTCTGTAGAATACCGAGGCCTTGCTGGTTTCGACTAAGCGAGAGCACGTGAAGAGAGCCTTGTCATGTTGAGCGCAAGCTCAGGGTGAAACGGCTCTTTGTACACGATTTTTCCTGTTTAGGGGCGTCGTATAATGGTAGTACAACGGTCTCCAAAACCGTTTGCGCGGGTTCGATTCCCTCCGCCCCTGCCACGAGAGACGGTCATCGCAAGGTGACCGTTTTTCGATTGCAGAATA
>CAYMYA010000005.1:0-43652 GCA_964394565.1 uncultured Gammaproteobacteria bacterium | reverse complement strand
GTAGCACTCGCACTCCTCAGCATGGCCGGCGTCGTCCTGATCAGAATTGGATAGAATGAAGTGACATTGATTTATGCAAGAAGCATTGCCCAACAACATAGTGCTCAGCGAAACGCCGCAACGCTTTGGTGTTGGCGGGGCAGAAATCGCTCAAATATATTTCGATCTCGGCGCTGGACGCCGCGAGGAACCCTATGGAGAACGCGCAGAGGTGATATTTCGTAACGTACTCGATACATTAGCACGCGCAGAAACACTCACGCCCGACAATCTCCTCGCGCTCCTTGATCACATGACGGCGCTCCGTCACAATCTGTTTGACGTACAAGAAAAACTCCAACGTGCATCAGTGCGAAAAGAACTGCTCGAATGCGAACGGGTACGCAGGTGGTTCGAGGGACAAGAAGCACTTGTATGGCGCCGTATGTGTTTGCTACGCCCCACTGAAGCACGAGCCCTGCAAACGAGTCTTGCGTATGCCGAAGATGACATGCCTTCTTTTGCTCTTGCCGTACGCGCAGAGGCCACAATCACGAAAACTACCGAAGAACTTCAGTCGCTCCTCGAACATTACATCTCTGAAGGAGGAACTCTCCGTACAACCATGAGGAAACGACGCCGCACGGGAGAAGACCCTAATCTCATACGGCAAAAGATTGCTCGCAACACCGAACGCGTGAACGCATACACCGCAATCCTCGAAGCACGTCAGGCTGAACATATCTCTTCATGACACGGAACGTATCTCGCGAATACGTTAACGATCTCGGAATAAAAAATATTTTAAAACAAGGAGCGCGCCGACGGGCCACGCTCCAAGCAACGATTGAACGTTGTGGCGTGCCTGTCAGCGCGCTGAGTCGTCTCACTCCGGACTGTCCAGGGGGAACAGATCCGGATTGGCGATCATCGCCGGGGTGGGCGTGGTCGCCGGGTGAAGCGTGGCACAGTACACAACCATGCCGTCGACGATCCGGGACTCGCCGAGGAACCGCTCACGCGGCACCCAGGCTCGCCAGTCAACAATGAGCTTCCCGATCTCGTCGGGATCCGCCGACTGCCGCACGACGTACGTCCGCCCACCCGTTACCCAGGTGGCGACGACTTCGTTGCGCATCTCTACCAGTCGAACCAGGCGCCACCCATGGGACTCGGCCGCCCTGGTGAGGCGATCACGCACCCAGTTGTGGTGGCGCGCGCCGGCGATCATGGCCCACCGGAGCACGAGCCCCGCGTTCTGAGCCGTCATCACCCCGCTGATGCGAGCGATGAACCAGTCCAGAGACTTGAGCTTGGTATGTGCGACGCGAGTCGAGATGTCCGTGGCGGCCTGCCGGCTTGCCCAGGGCATCGCGCCCACCATCTTCATGGTGGCCTCACTCGCCAGCTGCACCACGAGGTGCTTCGGCGCGCCCTCGGCCCTGATCACGGACGCGACGAAGGACACCGACCGCGCTTTTGGCGCGGTCGGGCGTGTCATTCTGCGAGCAGGATGACGATGTCGTCGTCGGGGATGGGGACGTTCCCCCGTGTGGTGCCCCCAATCGGCAGGGGCAAGAGATCGGGCATCTCGAGGCTGCACCAGGCGGCCTGATTCACCTGCGCGAAACAGGACGTGTCCCGCTGGCGACATTTCGGAACGTTCTCCTCTCGCGGAACCCCGGTCTTGTTGATGGGGCACACGCAGGTGAGCCGCTGCGCGCACTCAGAAAGCCCGCCGAAACTGATCGGCTTGAGGCCGGCATGCAGCGCGACTGCCATCGCGGCGGGCGTCACTGTTGTGGAGAGGATCTTCAGGTGCCCATGGCGCTGCAACAGCGCCAGGTACATCCGCAGCCCAATGTGCCTGCCGCGAAATTCCGTCGCAACCCACGCCGCGCCCAACTCGTACCACTCCCCCGTCTCGTCGAGGGGCTCGATCGCGACGTGACCGACGATCTGCCCACGGTACAGGGCGATGACCGAGAGCCCCAGCTGCCAGAAGCGATAGAGTTCCTCTGGGGTCTTGGCCAACAGCGGCTTGACCTCTTTGCCGTCGACCTCGATAGTGGTTTCCTGTGTCGCATCGGCGACCACGGAGAGCAGGGGGAGCATGGTGAGCATGGGATCCGAAACCATGTTCATGTGTGCGAACCTGTGAATGAGTGATGAGAACCGATGTTGTACAAACAAAAACGACCAGGAACGAATCCCCGGCCGCCGCTGCGATATATGTGCAACGTTACGCGACAAGGGGAAAACCCTTGCACTTCTTCGCGCACCATGTTGCAGCAAAGCTGTTCATACAATATGAAGAAAACCATGATACGAAACACCCTGTCAACCCCCTCCCCAAAAAACATCTGGTGTTTTCACATAAAAACGCGTAGGATGTTCATATATGGATCTCACGAAAAAATTGTATCGAAGTTCGACGGATACATTCATTACCGGTGTCTGCGGAGGCGTTGCGGAGTACTTCACTATTGACTCCACCGTGTTGCGTCTCATTTGGGTTCTCATCGTGACATTCACCGGTTTTGTTCCGGGAGTACTCGCGTACATCGTCGCAGCAATGATCATGCCAAGACACCCAACACCTCCCCCTCAACCCGCGCCATCGGCATAACGCGAAACATCTCTGAAACAAAAATCCCCATGTATTTACACGGGGATTTTTGTCTTATTCAACGTTACCATCGGCCAGGACCATTCGGGTTATATCCGTTCGCAATTTCTGTCCCATCTGGATACCCGTCGTCATCAGAATCTGCATCAAACCGATCGGACCAATGAACGGTCATTTCTGCATAGTCCGTCAGACCATCGCCATCAGAATCCAATACCCCAATGCCGTTCGGATCATACCCATTGAGAACTTCAGTGGCATCCATATACCCATCACCATCAGTATCCGCCTTCAATGGATGAGAGAACCACACAAATTTTTCTTCAGCATTCGTCAGCCCATCACCATCAACATCACCCTGCGCAACCGTCCGCGTCAAGTGATCGTTGAACACATTGGTGGAAGAGCTCCAGTCAATGTCCTCGATATTCATGACGTTTGTCGGCGCAACAAGTTGCAGTGGGACATTAACGTTCTTGAAACGCACCGTCATGTTGATGGTAGCGTGGGTTGCGCTCGTGGATCGTGAAGAAATGTTCACCGTGAACATTTTCGGCAACATTGTCAATGTATCGATCCACACTTCTCCACTCATGGCGAAAGTACCATCAAACACCGTGCGCAACTGCTCAGCTTCACGATCAGAGAGTTTGTGAGAATCACGCACATACGCCACAAGACGATCGTGATCTATGGCATAAACATATCGTACGGTTGCAGCACCATGCAAAAACTCAAACCCGTCGACGTGATAGGTGATAACACCGTGGTCAAGAAGGTCGTTGAAAAAGCTTTGAAGTTCCTTGACGTTCCCTGGAGCGGGTACAGAAGAAATATCATCAAGTTCAACAGCGTACCACTCTACATGATCATCTGAAAGGTACAATGTGTTCCCAATCATTTTCATGAATCCGTTCGCATCATACACAGTCTCCCCTGCATCAGAAGACGTGACATGCCCAGTGATCTCAGTCTGTTTCTCGAAATCTGTTGCACCATCGATCTCCGCATGCACCTCAATAGAGTGATCAGACCGACGTGTATCCTGTACTTTCACATCAAGATCAATATCAAAAGCAACCGACTCGGCAGTAGCGATATTGGCAATCACCGTGTCCGCCGAAACAACGGACCCCGTACTAGCTTGCGCAGGGAGTGCTGGAAAGACGATCCATCCAGCAACCGTCAACGTCAACAGCGCAATAAGCGAATCTTTCACCATAGATTTCGATAAAAAATCAACCAAAAAGTATAGCAGAAAAATACGGAAAAGTCAATATTTCTTCATGCATTCTCTTGCAAAATACCCAAAAGCTGGTACAGTTTCCTTAGAGAGTTCGCGGATTGTCTATGCTGCGTCTCACACGGGAAAATCTCTTTTGGGGGATCACCTTCCTGTCACTTCAGGCGCTCATTATTGCAAGAAACTTTTTTACCAATTATTTTGTTTTTTATTGGTTCTGTGACTTCGCGCCCGCGGTGTTTGCACTCTTTTTTCTCCTAAACATCCCCCAAGGTACCAAAGGAATGATTCATATTATCTTTGTCGGGCAGCTTCTTTATACCCTCTCATTCATCAGCATGGTGAGTGTTCATACTCCACTCTTCGGCTTCCCGATTGATCTTGAAACACATGCATTCAATATTTTCGTTACCCTCGCGATGCATCAGAGTGCGCTTCTCGCGATGATTGCCACGCGACATATTCGTCCGACATTAGCATCGCTCAATATCGCAATACTTATTCTCCTTGCCGTATACACTGCAATTCGCACATTCACCGAACCATCCAGTGCCGTTGACTACAATTACAACTACATCTATTCCCATCCTGCGCTGAACAATGCACCATTCTATACCCAATGGTGGATCATCATCGCGTTTGGTATCGTCGTGCTTCCAACCTATATGCTCGAGTGTATTCCACGATATTTCACCACACATACAAAAATCCATACGCATCGGAAATACTTCACACGCCATGCAGGCGCCACACTTCACTAGCCATATTCTGCGATCTCTGCTATGGTGAGTTGGCACATATGGTAGCCAAGCTTAAGTGGCTCCAAACTCCAATACTATGTCCATGAACGATGGCGAAGACACGACAACAATGCCAGCAGATACCACCGTTCCTCCAGCAGCTGAACCAGAGACCACTGAAGCTGCTCCGGAAGCTGAGCCAGCAACTCCAGAGGTTGCTGAGTAAGCCAATGTCCCCATCGCTCCGCAAGGAGTGGTGGGGATTTTTGAAATAGCCTATGCCGTCCCCCAAACCACAACGTATACTCCTCAAACTTTCAGGAGAACAATTTGCCGGAAAAGAACGATTCGGCATTGATGCAGATTTTCTTCTTGGGCTCGCGGAAGAACTCCACGAAGTCGTGCAACGCTCTGGCGCGCAAATTGTTATCGTTGTTGGCGGCGGAAACTTCGTGCGCGGCGCAACGCTCTCGAAAAACGAAGTGATGATTGAACGCGCAACCGCTGACTACATGGGCATGCTCGCGACCGTCATGAACGGCATGGCGCTTGTGGATATTCTTGAACATTTCGGACAGCCAGCACGCTTGCAAACGCGGGTCAAAATCGACGTAGTTGCTGAGCCATTTATTCGTCGACGGGCAATGCGTCATTTAGAGAAGGGGCGCATCGTCATCATTGGCGGAGGAACGGGAAACCCATACGTCACCACGGATACCGCTGCGGTATCAACGGCACTCGAGCTCGGCTGCGATATCGTCCTCAAGGCAACGAAAGTCGACGGAGTCTATTCTCAAGATCCGCACGTGCACACCGATGCAGTAAAACTCAACTCCATTTCACATCTTGATGCTATTCAAAATCCGAATATTTCCGTCATGGATAATGCCGCAATTTCGCTCGCCATGGACAACGCACTCCCAATACGCATTTTCGACCTCCTCACAAAAGGAAATATTCAGCGTATTATTCAAGGCGAAGATATTGGAACGCTCGTGATATGACCGCATGGACAATAGAAGAACGAAAACTCTTGCGCACATTGAATACCCCGGCAAAAATTCAAGACTTTGTGAATACGCTCATGTTTCGTATTATTGGTACCAATGAAAGCTGTCATTCACCCAGAATCGTCATGCACGAGCGCAAAGCGCAGTGCGTTGAAGGAGCAGTGTTCGCTGCTGCAGCACTCAAATTCCACGGATTCAAACCGCTCATTCTCGATCTTGTTGCCACAAACGATGATGCAGATCATGTGATTGCAGTATTTCAGATCGACGGATGCTGGGGTGCAATTTCGAAAACAAATCATGGCGTTCTGCGGTACCGAGAACCGGTATATCGATCCGTACGCGAACTCGTGATGAGTTATTTTCACGAATACTTTCTACAAACACATCGGAAGAAAACGTTGCGATCGTTTTCACGACCCGTGAATCTTTCCCGTTTCGATCACCAGAACTGGGAGACAAGCGATGCGCCAATATGGTTCGTGCCAGAATACCTCCTCACCATTCCACACACACGAATCATGACAAAATCGCAAATCGCGCGGCTCCGCCCCGCAGACCCTATTGAAGCTGCGATGACCGAAATTCAAGAATGGACATAACAAAACTCCGAGCACAAGGCTCGGAGTTTTGGTTACGCGATCGTTTCAATGATGATTTTCGTATACGGCTGGCGGTGGCCGACGTTGCGGCGATACCGAACCTTTGGCTTGTACTTAATGACGGAAATTTTTTCGCCACGGCCGTGTTCAACAATCTTTGCCGTGACCTTTGCGCCAGTCACCAACGGTGTTCCAACCTTCACACTCGCGCCGTCGTCGCTTGCGACGAGCATTGGCTCAAAGGTGATGGTCTCACCTTCCTTGAGATCGATTTTTTCTACAGAGAGCGTCTGGCCCTCGGTGACGAGGTGCTGCTTGCCCCCGCACGTAATAACTGCGTACATAGCGGTATTGTGCTGTGCCGGCGGTAAGGGAGTCCCTACGCTTGGATGCCGGTTACAAGCCAAAAATGTGCCAAAATCCTATCAAACCTTGCGGGAATCGTCAAGCATGCTCTGCGATCGTTTTTGCGTATACCGTGCCAACAGCATGATGCCCACAGCAGAACCCAGTGCTAATACCCCTAAAACCACAAGCTTTTGCCACCGTTCAAACACAAGTGTCGTCACTCCAAATAACCATGCAATCGTGCCATACACGAGCATCACCGCCCACGCCGGCAGCCCGGCATCGCGCAACATGAGATGCGCATGACGTCGATCCGCGGTCGTGAAAGGATTCCTTCCTGCCACCAAACGCCGTACCGCCACAAGCGCAACATCAATAGTCGGAACGCCGAGCACAAGAAATGCCGTCGCCATTTTGCTGCCAGCAATCACAGATAATACGCCAATCGTGAACCCAAGCACCGTACTCCCAGATTCGCCTAAATAGACCTGTGCTGGTGGCCAATTCCACAAAAGGAATCCGAACACTGATGCCACAAATATCAGTGCAAGTAATGCAACGTCTGATTGAAAATATGTCGGCGTGAGCGCAAGCGCAGCAATCATGAGCGCAGCAATCATGGTCACACTCGCTGCAAGTCCATCCACACCATCGAGCAGTTTTGTCGTCATCGTCATGGTAAGAATCCACACAAATGCCACAAACGATGCAAGAATCGAGGGGAGCACAAACAGTCCACCAAAAGGATTCGTTATTTTTGCAACATCAATGCCTCCCGCAATTGCCATACCGCTTGCGACAACCATACATACGAAAAGATACGCTGCGGGGAGATTGAATCGATCGTCCAATACACCACCAATCACGAGAGTGAGCATGCCACAAAAAAACCCAAGGAAATGCCACACCGAGATTGCACCACTCGTGAGTGCGGTCGACGATATCAATACCGTGATCGTGACAATAGCGAATGCGGCAGCAATCCCGAGCCCGCCCATGAGTGGCACGGGTTGAATATGGTTTTTCCGATGACCATCGGGAATATCGAGCACCCCAAATCGCATTGCACCATAGCGCGCAAGAGGCGTCAGCCACGCGGCAAGGAGAAAGGACGTCAGAATAGGTACGAGCCACCAAAAAGGCATATGGCGGCAGTGTAAGGGAAATGAGTGATGGGCGCTAGATCATCGCTCCTGGAATCGCTTCACTCATGGTGGGATAGGCATGAATCATGTTTTGCACCGTAGAGAAAGGAATTTTCGCATGCATAGCAAGTGCAAGTTCATGAATAACCTCACCCGCACGCTCGCCCACCATAGTTGCTCCAAGAATGCTCTCCGTCTTTTTCTCAACACAAATCTTCAGCATGCCTACGCGCTCACGCTCAATCACCGCGCGTCCCAGTGCACCAACCGGAAACCTCCATATCGAAAAATCCGCTCCCGTCGCAGCAAGCGTTTCAGCAGTCTGGCCAACAGAAGCGAGTTCCGGCGAAACAAAAATACCATACGGAACTACGGAAAGATCGACGGATTTGAATGTTCTCCCCTTCTTCGCGAGCATCGCCGCATTCTCTCCAGCAACGAGCCCTTCAGCATGGGCGGTGTGCGTAAACGGAATCAGTCCCGTGACATCACCAGCAAAAAAACATCGGGTGCCTTTTGCACGAAGTGTTGGGGCTAATACCACTTCTCCAGCAACGCCCCGTTGTACTCCCGCGGCGTCGAGATTTAACATCTCGACATTCGGGGTACGACCAGACGCAACAATCACTCGATCAACATAAAGTGATGTGCGCGGCGCTGATTTCGTCTGATAGGTCACGCGAATGCCACCTTGTTCTTGCACGACGCCAAGAACTTTAGAACTGCCATGAAATACCACGCCGCGCGCCGCAAGCGACTTATGCACTACAGCACTCGCTTCGGCGTCCTCGCGCGGTAACACGCGGTCCGCGACATCAAACACCACCACGGGAATGCCAAGCAACGAGAAAAATGTTGCAAATTCACTCCCGACCGGGCCTGCGCCTAAAATCGCGACAGACTCTGGCACATGCTCCATGGAAACCACATCGCGCGGTGTCCAATACGCAATAGTATCAATATTCGCGATGGGGGGAATACGTGGCACGGAGCCCGTCGCAATCACGAACGCCTTTGCGCTGACGACGTGCGTGCCAACCTTGACGGATTCGTCATCTAAAAATTGTGCAGTGCCGCGGAACAACGTCACGCCTTCCTTTTCGAGAATCTTTTCGATGCGTTTCCCACCGGTCATTGCACGTACCACGGCATTTTTTCGGTCCATCATGGCCTGGAGATCGAACCGAAGTTTTGTTGCGTGAATGCCAAACGCAAGAGCATTGCGACGGAAATCGTCAAAACGTCCGGCTGCAGCAAGAAGTGCTTTCGTGGGCACACACGCATAATTTGGACATTCTCCCCCCAAAACACCATCCGCAATCATCGCAACACGAACACCCTTTGCGCGGGCAGCATATGCAGCCGAAAGACCGGCAGATCCCCCACCAATAACAAGAACATCAAACCCAGTTTCACGAGGACGCGATGTTTTCTTTAATGTTCCCATAGTGTTACACCACAATTGGAAGCTCGCGCCACACTTCAGAATCTCCGCGCAACAGTGATTCTACCCTGTACGCGCCGTGCGTCGGCGCATTCACAAAGCCATTCCAAGCCATGCGAGCAAGCGCACCGCTTTCAATCCAGTCAAACAACCACTCATGCATATATTTCGGATCAAGTGCATCAGCACCACCCCCAACATACATCAGCCATGCACGATTAAAGTCTTCCTGACTCCCCACGGTTGGCGCCATGAGAATTGGGATGCCAAGACCGGTGTAAAACGAGAGTTCCGAAGGCTTAGTCCATAGAATATCTGTTGTGCGCATGAGTTTGGAAAACGCCTCAAAATATTTTGGGCGACGATCTTCGAATACAATTGTCACCTTCCCAGCCTTCCGCGCGCTCACGAGCCCAGCCAACCGAATCTCACGTTCAAAATATGCATACACTTCCGGACGTGTTCCCGCCACCAAATTCACAACAATCTTTCCGGCACGAATAGCGTTTGCTAATGAACGAAGTGCTAACGCAACAATTTCACGCTGCGTGCCCGCACCACCAACGGCAAACGTGATAGACGGAGGAAGCGCTTTTTGTGCACAAAACTGCGTGCCAAACGTGACATCAAGAAATGCATGGGCTTTCGCAACGAAATTTCCGTTCGGATCGAGGTTACACATGCGACGTCGTAGATCCGCTTTCACGTAGGACGGCCGATGCGCGCCACCAATAGTTTCGTACGGAATGGGAAACCCTGTAAGAAAAATGTTCTTTTCTTTCACGCCATACAACTGTAAACGCTCCGCAACACGCCCCGTCGGCGCGAGAAATTTAATCCTGCTTTTCTTAGGGTACATCGGCACCCATGCGCGACTGATATCCGCATCACATAACACAAGATAAATATCTTCAGGATAGTCGTGCATTTCTGCAGCAAATGCCGGGGTAAAGAACGTCGAGACAATTGGCAACGGACGTTCAGCAAAACGATGAATGAGATCCCGACACAAACCCTGCCGCTGAATCAGTCCGTACGTTTGACGCACCTGCAAGCTGGGCCGGGACAAATCACGCCGCGGATAAAAATCCGGAATACGTTGCATTTCATCCATAATATGAAACGCTGCAGTGCCTACAAGCGGAACATGCTTAAACCGAGAAACACATTCATACAACCCCTTACCCGCATTCCAAAGCCGTCGCTCCCGATCCGGAATGCCTTCGTAATCGTTCGCAACAGTGACGTGCCCACCTGGCGCGAGATGCCGCAACGCAAACGCGGCACGTTCATGACCGTACCCCATGTTCACCGCAACCACGTGCGCAAGCGCACGGCCTCCCTTTCGTTCCTCCATAATGCAAAAAGTATACCAGTTTACATACCCACACGTCGCCATGGGCTAACACTTGCCAAATGTTCTCGCGTACGGTAGCATGCCGGCATTCGAAACCCTCCTATTTTATGAGCAAGATTTGCGTTATCACCGGAAAAACTCCACTGACAGCACGAAATGTCAGCCACAGCAACGTCAAAACCAAGCGTCGCCAAATGCCAAACTTGCAGAAGAAGACGTTGGTGAATCCAGCGACTGGCAAGCCAATGACGCTTATGGTGTCAGGCCGCGGGCTCCGCACGCTCACGAAATGGGCAGAAGATGGTATCGTCGTCGATCTCCGCAATTTCGTCGCATAAACCACAAAAAAACGAGTCCCAACCGGAACTCGTTTTTTTGTTTACGTCTGTAACGCCTCCCCGGTTTTCTCGCCGGTCAGAACACGCTACGAAAGAATACTCCCTCACCCTCACACAACGTGCCCGTGAACAATAGAGGCGTTTATTTTGCAAGAAAAGACTCTAGGAGCGAGCGGCCTTGCTGTTCCCAGACAATGAGACCTTGCGTTTGCTTTTCGAGAATATAATCTGCAACGCGCTGGATCGCAGCGTCCCGATCTGATCGGTATAACACGCGAGTATACAGCTCGATACATTCGTACTGCAACGATTCACGCATGCCAGCATCTTCAACTTGCAGCCACAACTCCTCATCAACAATTGCCGCGATATCATCGCCAGACGCAATTTCTTCCTGCAAATATTCCACCAAGTCTGCTTGAATTTCCGCTAATGTTTTATTGGAGAGATCAAAGCGCGAAAGTCGACCCTGAAGCTTCGCAACAAGCGCGGCAATTTGCGCCTCCGCATGCTCAGGATCAAAATGGATTTCCTGTACGTCAAAATGCGGCTTCATCTCGAGCACAATATCGTCTGGCCGTTCCACAATCTGGTGCACAATCAGGCCGTCATACAACGTCTTTGCTGTTGCGTAATCCATGTCTGTCTCAACAAAAGAATAGAGCACGTGAAAGAGCACATCCGGGATGCCATTTCCTGCCAATATGCGCAACGCAACATCTTTCATAAATACCGCCTGGTTTTGACTACGTTGTGGATCACCAATCGCATAGCTTTGCCGATGACGAAGCCATTGCAAACTTTCCGTGGTTGGCAGTTCCAGAGCGCGCAAAATACCAATGGTCTGAGAAAACCCAACCCTCACAACGTAATCTGCCTGTACACCAACAATGCGCTCAATCTGTTCAACGCCATACTCAAGCCCCGCAAACGCGCACGCATTTGCTAAGTAATATTCATTTTCCTGCCACGTTCCCGGAGGAATGTACGCATACGTGCCGCGCGGCACACTCGTCACAAAAACAGTCCAATCCCGAATATTTATGGATACCATGTGGATTGCGTCGCAATGTTGTTCCTTTCCTTCTTTACGTGAATCAATACCAAGCACCAAAATATTCATGGTCGACGTATCGCCAAATGGAACATCTCCAGGAGAAAGCACTTCCTCACGACGCTCTGCAATCATCGATTCCACCGCGCCATTCACTCGTGGCGCAAGAGCGGCAACAGTCAATGGTTGATTCGGAAATAATAAATATGCCGTCGCAGAAACACTCACGCTGAAGAATACCGCCAATGCAGTCATTCGCCACTTTTCTTTTCGCCACACGGCCGAAAAGGACATACAAACTATGATGTGCGCATCAGCGCAAGAATCGACTGACCCAAATGAAACTGCCCCACAGCACGCGCAACATGATGTTCTCGACGCGTGGCATACCGTGCAGCATCGAAACTGAAATATGCATCGTCTACCACGTCGCGCAGGAAGCGCGCAGCAAGCTCCCACGCCATCTGCGCTGTTGCACGAAGGAAGATCTGACGGTGCGCTTCGTCAACCGCAACACCCATCCCGTCGCCATATCCATCGCATGCTGCCTGAAATAACGCATAATCAAACGAAAGATTTGCATCGTCTTCTCCGGTACCGTGCGCGCACCACGAACGGAACGCATCACCAAGATCAATCGCTCGATAATGACGCATGAGGGTATCCATATCGAGCACCGCAGTACCAATACCGTTGTGATTGAACAACAGATTCGAGATTTTCAAATCGGCGTGAATAATCATGTCACCCTCCCCCATTGCCACGGCATCAACAATCATTCCTGGGAGCTTTTCCATGATCTCGTCTGCAATCACCGCCGCAGCACCATCGAGGAATTTTCGCACATCACGTAACCGTTCAACAATATACGCAGTATCGTGAAATCGCGGAATACTTCCCTGCGGCTGATACGCACAATCTTTAAGCGCAGCATGGAATCGCCCTACAAGTCGTCCAGCTTCTCGCGCGATGGCTTGCGTTGCAACGCGATCGATACTCTCACCCTGCAACATAGGGTAACACCGATAGCGAGCTGCTCCATCATGAAACACAATATCTCCATCAAGTGCGGGCAATGGCTGTGGCGATGCGATGCCGCGCTTCATGAGAAACGAGCCAACAATGTTCGCGTCGTGCACCGCGAGATCTGAAACAATGTCGTGCAGTCGCTGCAAAACAAAGTCTCCATTGGGTGACGAAACGCGGTATGTCGTGTTCAACAACCCCGAACCAAAGGCCTCCACATGCTCAGCACTCGGAACAAACTGTCGCGCAACGTCTACAACGGTCATAGCAAAAAACGAGAGAGGAGATGGACAAAAGAAACGCAAGAACCAACGCAAAGCGTCGCTACGGTACTTGATGTTGCGCATCCAGTCGAGGAAAAGATGTTTTTTATGAAAGAAATGCAGATTTTCCTCCTGCTGATGCACACCGTAGCACGCACGATCGATAGCGCAAGCGATCGAGATGTTCATAGATTCTTCATACACGAAATGCGAAGAACCCCGCAATGTGGACAACCAATGAAAAAGTGCCTGTGAATAAACACCTTTCACGAATTGCTGCATATTGTTAAGATTTGCGCGTAATTCATTATTTTTATCGACTGTTTTGTTTGAGTCGAGTTACGATGCGGAGCAAAGAGAGCTCGCGAAACGTACTTCATATATACGTTGAGTGAGTCGACGATGCGACAAGTCGAACATCGGCCAAATACAACAGGCGACCGATTATATGGCAGCAAAGCGATTGACCAAGTCACAAATCATGGCAGAGCTTTCAGAACGCTGGGGTGTCTCCAAGAAACAGGCTGGCGAGATGTACGACAGCTTTGTGGAATTGGTCTACGGAGAAATCAAGCGTGCCGGTGAAGTGGCATTCCCAGGACTTGGCAAAATGGTAAAGAAAGCACGTGCAGCGCGCATGGGCCGCAACCCAGCAACTGGCGAAACCATCAAAATTCCAGCGCGCACCGTCCTCAAGTTCGGTGTCAGCAAGGCCGCAAAGGAAGCATTGCTCTAAGGCATGCAAGAACCTAGCGGTAACTCGATATGTCGAGACGCGAGCCAGCGGCGCCGTTGAAAGACCTTACAATGAACGGAACCCCGATGACTGCTGAACAAAAGGCTCAGCAAACACGAGTCCTTGAGGAAATTGCGAAGGAAGCAGACGAGAGGCGTAATGCAGATCAGTATACGCTCCCGCCACCACGTCCACGACAACACAATGAAGAAGCAATTGAACCAGGGCCTCCGGATAAGAACTTCTAACAAACTATCTTCGAAGAACGAGCGCTTTGGGCGCTCGTTCTTTGTCTTTGAGGGACACATCTCGGTAATCAAATCTTCACACGATCTCGCCAACAAATAACGGTAGTCGATCTCTCCGCATCCCAAACCTGCGGCACAAACGATTCTTCCGGCATACACAAAAAAAGAATACTGCTCTTACACGAAAACATGTGAATATCATCAGTATACCCGTTTCGCTATCCACAACGTATTTTCGCTAAAGTTAGCTAAGAAAAATCGCAAACCAGCTTGACAAAGCACTCAAAAAATGCTATCATACCCCGTTACAATGCAACGCCGGACATGGTGCGAAGCGCAGATAGCATTTTCGTAAACGCTATCACCGCTCCTCATCACGAGAGGCTCAGCGGAGACGCAAAAAGGAATACATTTCCAATGTTGCCGAGTTGCCATGACTCGGGTCCGCCAACATTCTCTTCCACAACCTGGAGGAACCCATGGCTTTCAAGACCACGACCAACAACCGCACCGTCACCCCAAGCCGTGCCGGAACGATCCCGTACCTGGTTCGGACGCTGACGCGCGAGATCGCGCAGCTGACGGGCGCAGCCGTCGGCGTGCCGATGAACTTCCGCCTCCCCCCCGTCAGCGAAACGGAGGAGACCCTGGCGGGAACGGCGAAGCTGAGCTTCGAAGGAAGCGCCTGGAGGATCAAGATCAGAACCAGCCGGGGCCACTTCGGCCAGGAGGTGCAGATCACCTCCGTCCAGGGGAAGGTCGGCTTCTGGTGCCGGGAGGTAGCCCTCACGTGGCTGCAGACCCTCTGGCGGTCAAGCGGGCCGGTCCACTGGGAGTTCGTCCCCGCGAACGAGTACGCCCCCGATGGGGATGGGAAGCTCTTCGTCACCATCGAGGGCGTCGCTCTCGACCGGCTGATGATGAACGCGTCCAACCGGCGGAACGAGCTGCCGGAGTACTCGTGGGACGATGTGGAATCTCCCATCCCGACCACGGAAGAGGAGACGGCCACCGCCGTCCCGGAGTTCATCGCCACCCCCCGCGAACCCGGGTTCAGTGGGTACGACCTCGTGAGGTTCTCCGAGCCCGACCAGTCCGAGATGCTCGACGAAGAGAAGGCCTAGCCTCCACCCGCGGTGGCGCGGGAGACGACCGCCACCAACGAACACCCCCACGCTTCGGCATGGGGGTGTTGAAATTGAGGGAGATTATTATACCAACATTACGGCTGCAAGGATTCTGCCGCCGTCTTCCCTTCGGAGCGAAGGATGACTGTAGTCACTGTTGGAAATTGCTTAAGCGTTTCCTCAATCTGTGCACGGATGGATGCCACGCGGCACGAACCACCGGCTTCAATGGCATTCGTGAATTCAACGTTTGCAACACCATCCTCAATGCTCACACTCTTGAGCCGTGTAAACTGCGGGATACTCGTTCCGTAGCCTTGCGAAACGTCCGATGTGTCTGGCCCGGTGAGCAATTGCGAGAGTGCGGCGTGTGCAGTGGCGATGGATTTCGGCACACGATGTTCAGATGCTTCAACCACCGAGCAATCTTCAGCGGATTCCGCTGTGGTCCAATATGTTTTCACTATCATTGTGGCGATGGTCGGGAAAACGATTGGCACTTCTGCGAGATCAATCACACTGCCATCTTTCGCACTATAATCGAACACTTCCACCGTTCCCTCGGTACCCGTTGGTGCATCATAACTCGTCGTAATCGTAAAATCCCCGAACTCGCCCACGTCCGGAGCATTCGTCATCACAAACCCGTCGGCAAGTACCGTTGCATCCGCATCAAGCACGCGATAATTCAACGTACTTTCAAACACTCGCGCGCGACCAGTGACCACGAGCGGTAGCCCGATAATCTCCCCGACATCCGGACTCGTGACCTCAACATTTCCAGATTCCGAAATCACCGATGTTGATGTTTCGTCATCGTTTGCGGCCCCGTCGTCGTTATCGATCACACCGTTACCGTTATCCACCGGTGCAACCCAATCTGACGGAATCGTCACAACACGTGTCAGAATAAGAACGACCACCACAAGCACCGCACACAACACAAGAACGATGCCTGCCTGTGCTAAAGAGAATGGATGTTTCATATACTCACAGCGTACGCTTCTCCCCCTATTCCGCAAGTCGCTCTTCTAACACCACAGAAACAACACGTTCCTGACCATCGTGCAACACAAGAAGTTCTACTGTATCGCCCACAGCCTTTTGCCGGAGCGCCACATGGAGCGGAAAGTCTTCGTTCAGTTCGACGCCATCCATTGTGAGAAGAATATCGTTTTCCTCAATACCGGCTTTGTCCGCAGGAGAACCAGGGACGACCGCGAGCTGTGACACAGTTTCGCCACGAAGAATAAGTGCACCATGCGTGACAGGAAGAGTATTTTCCTCCGCCATATCCTCCGTGATCATCACAAACCGAACACCAAGGTATGCCTGCACCACATGCCCCGTGGTTTGGATCGATTCTACAGCGCTTTGCACTGCATTACTCGGCAATGCGAAAGAAATATTCTCACCGTTCGTACTCGTTGCAACATTCACGCCAATGACACGCCCAGAAAGATCTAACAGCGGCCCGCCAGAATTCCCTGGGTTAATCGCTGCATCGGTTTGCAGCACATCAGAAAGCCGTTCAGACGACCCTCCGCCAGCAGCAACAATCGAGCGCGATAATCCAGAAATCACACCAACGGAAACCGTATTGCGGAATTCCCCAAGCGCATTGCCAATTGCAACAACCGTTTGCCCAACACGCACTGCATCTGAATCACCGAATTCCAGAAACGGCAAATCTGATGCATCAATCTTTAAAACAGCAATATCAAGCAAGGGATCTGCAGACACAACCTCTGCAGCATACTGAGCGCCGTCATTGAGATAGACCGTATATTCTGCTTCTTCGTCCTCTACAACATGTGCGTTGGTGACGATAAACCCATCATTCGAGACAAGAAAACCGCTTCCACCGCCAATTTCCTTCTTCTCAGTACCATTTTGACGATATTGTGGGTATCCGAAGGAAAAAAATCCAAAAGGATTCTGCGTGATCTGCTCGAGCTTCGGCACATCCTTCGTGATGACAATCGAAATCACCGCCGGATTCGATGTTTCAACAACATTCAGAATATCTGAATGTTGTCCTGCGGAGTCCTCAATATTCTGCCCTGCAATGTGCTCATCAATGAGCGCAAAGAATTGTGTACGTAGCGCCTCTGGTATTGGTGAAACGTACAGCACGGCAGCAGCAAGTACACTCAGAACAACGAATAATCCTGCGGCACCGACAAAACCCGCAATCACGGAAGGAACATGATGTTTGTATTGGGTGATGTTCATAATGAAAAAGTAAAGAACGTACACTACTATACCCAAAAGTCTCTCTTTCGTCACCACGAAATATTCCGCTATACTTTGTACATATGCGAACGATCTGCATTCTTGGCTATGGCGAAATTGGACACGCGATTGATACCGTGCTCTCACAAAAAAACGATATTGTCATCGAACGATGGGATAAAAATATCGATATTTTACCCACACAAAAAACGCTCGCAGACGTGATTCCAACGTGCGATATATTATTCGTGTGTATTCCCACCTGGCTCGTGCGCTCTGCACTACAAAGCATTCGCGATCTCCTCACACCCAAAACCATCGTCGTCAGCGTTTCGAAAGGATTTGAAAAAGAATCATGCGTGCGGGTCGACAACATCTTTCGTGCAATCATCGGCGATCATCATCCCCTTGTTTTTCTTGGCGGTCCAATGATTGCAGAAGAAATCATCGCTGGCACTCACACAAAAGCAATCGCAGCATGTACGGAGGAAGGTGCGAGAACTGTTCTCAGTGAACTCTTCGCCAATACATCGATCGCACTTGAAACAAGCGACGATTTTGAAGGAGTTGTCACTGCGGCATCCTTGAAAAATATCTACGCACTAGGGCTAGGGATCAGCGACGCGCTGAACTTCGGGGCAAATGCCCACGGCGTGCTCCTCGCACAGGCTACACGAGAGATGATGCGCGTCGTTGCAGCAAACAACGGACGCGCCGAAAGCGTGCTTGGGTTGGCGGGGCTTGCGGATCTCGTCGCCACGTCGCAAAGTCCAAACTCCACAAATTACACCACCGGTGTACGGTTTGCACGCGGCCTCGCACCACTTCGAGGCAGCGAAGCACTCAACACATTGCCGTGTATTATGCAGTCCATGGAAACAATCATTGCCGATCTTCCGTTCCTCCACGCCCTGTACAATATTGTCGTCAATGGTGCAGATCCAAAATCCTCCATGACGAACCTCATGCGTTAATGCGTTCCGGAACCCGGTGTACGCAGCAGAACATGTACATCGTCGTCCGCCTCAGCAATCATATCGATAGACCAATGTGGCGCATCCAAATCTTCCGGCGGAAATGACATGCCAAAATCAGCTGCAGCATCCATGCACGTCTCCCATAACGCTTCAATATCTTCATCCGGTGGACGCTGATCAAGAATAGCGACGTGATCGTCCACCGTCATCGCCATCGCCACACAACGCATCAGTTCGATATATTGCCGCGTCGTCAAGGTGAGAACAGCCATAGAACGCCATTGTACACCGACGCCTTGCAATTCACAGACATTTGCTCAACACTATCAATGGACAGAGATTTTTATTTTCCTCTATGTATTATTTCATTGCTTTTCTTATCATCACGGTACTCCTCGTGTCGCTCCGACAAGTAAACCAATATGAACGTGGCGTAAAGTTCCTCATGGGCCGATACACCGGCATGGTAGGCCCGGGCTGGCGCATCGTGGTACCAGTATTCCAGTCCATGACAAAAATCGACTTGCGAACCAAAGCAATCGACGTTCCATCTCAGGATGCAATTACCAAAGACAATGTTTCCGCAAAAATTAACGCGGTGATTTACTACAAAGTCATCGACCCCGCAAAAGCTGTGCTCGAAGTTGAGCATGTGCACTGGGCTGTCTTGCAGCTCGCACAAACCACCATGCGCAATGTTGCAGGCGAAGTAACGCTAGATGAACTGCTTTCGAACCGTCAGCAAATCTCAAAGCGTATCGAAGAGCTCGTCGAGCAAGCAACAGGCGGGTGGGGCGTCGAGGTGTCTTCAGTTGAACTGAAAGACATCAACCTGCCCGACAGCATGATCCGCACCATCGCGAAGCAGGCTGAAGCAGAGCGCGAGCGACGTGCCGTGATCATTAATTCGGAAGGTGAAGTCAGTGCCGCAGAAAACCTAGCACGCGCTGCAGAGATTCTCGCGAAATCCAACGGAGCGCTACACCTCCGCACACTCAACTCCATAAACGATATCTCCTCCGATCAGTCCAACACCGTCGTGTTCACCCTGCCACTGGAAGTACTCAGCGCAATCAGCGGGTTCAAGAAGAACTAATGTACAGCACCAGCTCCACAAAACCGAGCCCAAACGGCTCGGTTTTTGGTGGGCAATATGTCACTCACCCATGTTACCGTTGCTCCATAACCGTCATAACGACATCAATCGCGCCAGCAGGAAGTTTGGCGCGAACTGCATTGATATCACCTGCTGCAATTGCCGCACGCAGAACATCTCCATCAATACCCGGCACGGGAACAATCTTTTTTGTTGGGATCCCCTTTTCTTCAAACATCGCACGCACGTCCTCCTTGCCACTCCATATCAACGGATCCTGTGGGTGTCCCGCGGCATCCATGACGGCATCGACCCATTCTCCGTGCGTCGGCCGATCGGTCGCGTCCACAATCGTAGCATCCGTAATATCTGCCGAAAGTAGTGCAGCACTAATCATCTCGCGGCGCTGGGCAATGGTAAACGGATGATCTGCGCCCCGTTCGTGCTTTCCATCACAAATCACAATCGTCGCATTCCCATGGATTTTCATCATTCCCTGAACCACCAGCAGGTGACCTTCATGAAATGGCTGAAATCTGCCCGGAAATATACATGTCGCCATACGCCAGAAAAACTAAAGCATGAATACACAAATTCTACCGCGAAATAATCCCAAGTGGAACATCAATCTTCGAAAGCGTACACACGCCTAGCCCTTGTTCCGCAAGCGCGCACAAATACCCTACGCGTTCTGGGTCAATATCATGCATACGCAACCCAACCGCATCAACCGCAACGGCATCAAATCCCGCCAAAAAAACGCCTGCCGTTTCGGTTCCGTCCAACAATGCAAGTGTTATTGGCCGTTGGGAGTACAAATCTGCAAGCACGATATCGCGTAACCCGCCCTCCAGCCACGGTGCATGCGTCCGCACAAACCCCTCAGGAGCTTTACGTTCCGGAACGTACCATGTTTGAAAGAGATATTGCTCGATACTGAGCGATGTCCTGCGATCCTTCTGCGCAACCATCGGCACAAGTACAATGACAACATCAGCATCCAACATCGAACGTGGGCGACGAATAGGCATGCGCAACGGTGCCTCGGGAACGACTTCCCGTACAATCGATCCTTCACGAACATCACCTTCGTCGTTCGGCTCAAGAACATGAATTGGCGTGCGGGAATGAAAACGAATCGCGTCAACAAGAACCTGAGTAACTTCAGACGATACCATTGAAACAACACCAATCGATGTTGCCGCTTTTACGAAATCCACGAATTCCAGTCCCAAGGATTCAATTGCCTCCCGCAAAAGAGCTACAGAATCAGTTCCCCGCACCGCAACAACCTTCGACATATTTGACGCGTATCACTGCTGAAGCGAAACAGTGTATAGCGTACAAGGTAACACGATAGGTACACACCGACAAATACACGTACACACCCTCGTCAAGTTTTTCAGTCTGTACAAATATCGAGTATGATGTGTTAAAATCACCAGGGAAATTCTAGAATAATATATGTTCGAACACGAAGCCGCTCCCGATAAACAAGACGAGAGCAAATTCGATACATTAGTAGAGAGATATTGCGAGCTTCGGAACACTGCGCTTCAAGCCGCAAAGCACTATGATGGCGCCGAGGAAACGTATGCTCATCTCATCGCTCAGCTTCAGGCATGGGAAGACTTTATACGAAAACAAGGTTTCTCCGGCACAATAATGGAACAAGAAACTGAGGCAGCACTGCAATTTACTCCAGACGACCCCTTAGATATTGAGGCAACGATCGGCGTCGCTGTTCAATCACTGAAAAATCGTATTCAAGATACGCTGCAACGAAAAGATCAGGTATTTTTGTATAGAAGAGTTCAGGGAATATTTCTCCGGCCAAACGCTCATGACAAAGGGCGAGCAATCACCGCAGGGCCTGGAACCTTTGAGATAAGATTTGACAAAATCGTCGAAGAATTTATTCAGCTTCTCAAAGAACATGACATTTTTACTGATGACATTATCGTCACCGAATGCGATCCACCCGAACCCGACATGATACGACAAGAATCGTACATCAAAGTAGAAATTCCCCGTCTTGAGAGAACGGTGCTTATGTGCAATCAATTAGAGGAGGGAACCTACGTTATTCACGGCGCAATACCGGATAATATTTTGAAAGATTATGGAAAAAGGGACTTACTAAGCAGCCAAGTCTTTCAAGCGAGAATGGTACCAAGGGGGTCAATGTGGCGAGACAACATGATCAGTCTCCTCACACAAGAAGACCCCTGGGGGGGCAAGGCAACGGGAAAACGTGAAAAATACGATGTCAAAGAAATCATGCGCATCCGCAATGCCTTTATTGATGTCGTCGCATCACGTTTCACTCCCGAGGAATGGCTCGACATGGAATGGAATACATTTATCGATCTTCGGCTCATCGATGGGCACACAATGTATTCACTACGCACGCCACTAGGAATGGGAGATTATATTCGCTATAAAGAATGTCGTATTCTTCTTGGGCTTTGGGTATGGCCTGATCATGAAGGGCTCCGGCAAGCATATGTACAAGCACGAGAACATTATGAAGATCGACTTCTTCGACGAGACCGAACAACAGACGAATGGAGGGCACTCGTCCACGCCTCGATAACACCAGAACAGTGGATCGCTCTCACGCCACGTCAAGCACTACGCTTAACCATACCGGGCACAACCGCAAAACTCACCGCCATCGGTGGAGCATTCGGCATACGGAATGTCATCAGTAATACCAAGCAGCGGCTTCTCCTTGGCCAAGCACTTTTTCCAGACAGTGCATTGATCAAAAATGAAATTAACGTGGAAAACAGAACTGCGGCAGAGTGGTATGACATCTTGCGTGCACAACTCACTCCCGATCGATTTCTCAAAACAAAAAATGGTGATGAACTCTGGAAAAAACGTATCGACGGGCGAACGCTTCCAGCGATCGCAAAAGTTTGCGGAATAAAAGACGAAATACACTCCCATATTATTGCGCGATTGCAATTTGCTGCACATATTTGGCCGGAAGATCTTCAAATCCACGAAGCGCTTCAGAACGTAGCTATGGATCGCGATGACTGGATACACGCAATACGCGAAACATACACACCGGAGCATTGGTTTACGGGGAGCTACCTGAATCTTACGGTTCGAAAGAAAAAATTCGGTGCCATAGTCCGTGGAATATTTGAAGATTCTATGCGACACAACGATGCGGCACGCCTCGCTATCGCAAAGCTTGTTTGGCCTGATGATCCAATAGTGCACACCGCCACCGAACGCTCAGAGCGCACTCGTGAAGGATGGATATCCCTAATACAAGAGCGATTCACCCCCACACAATGGCGAGAGCTCAGTACATCAAAAACAGATCAAATAGAAATTGACGGGCTCGGCCTCACGGCAATTGCAAGGAAATTAGGCTTTCCAGATTTCAAGTTTTCATCTCGATCAGCACACGACAAACTCGGAACGATGATCTGGCCAGATGAATACATACCTAAGGAACGCAAGGAATAATTAAAACACTAACGAGGAAAATCCTGTTATCGTAAGCACCGCACCGACCATCACAATAATTCCACCGGCAATTTGCGCAAAACGTCCTGTCATCGTGAGGCCAAAATATTGGAAGCGCTGTTCCAAAATACTTGCATAACCGTCCACGACCATCGTGGCACCAAATACAAAAAGAAATACATCAGTGAAAAACGATCCCTGTCGAAGAACGAACATGTCCAGAAGAAATACTCCGAATGCTACTGCACTCGCCTGCCAAAGACGTGTTCGAAGTACTCGGTGCGTTGAGGAAAGCGTTGATGACATATGTATAATTATTGATGAATTGTAGTATAAATATATTCAACGATATGACGCAATGCCTCGGGGGTTAACCGGGGAGAAACACCGTAGCGGATTATCATCGTCGTTGACGTGGGCAAGTGTTCTCGCAACATCGTTGGTAATATTTCCGGAGCATACACCGTGATCCTCCCAGCGGATTCAAGAATATGTTTCGGGTTCGGAAAAACGCGTTGTAACCAACCAAGGAAAACGTTCGTCACCATCGCTTCACCGCGCAGAACCCACGATTCTGTTTTTAGGAGCAGACGTAGAACATCCTCAGAGGTGCGCGATGTAGCAACTGGAATGTATAACGCTCCAGTACGTACTCTCGATGCCGGCCCCTCATTCCCATGATGTTCTTTTCGAAGTTCAAACCGAAAAAAGACAGGTAACGGCCATGACCGCTGTATATACCACGGGGAACGCGACGCCTCACCGTCGACGCGTACAAACCCACTCGTTTGCAAATTCTTGATGAGTCGACGCATGGCGCGAAAAAGAAAAAGTCCGCGGAAAATAGCGTAAAATATTGAAAAAATAAACCCAATAATGAGAACGATGCCGATGACGGGAAAATCAGGAGGAAGCATGTCCATAAGTGCATCAATCATAAATCTCGCTACACTGAGTATACACACCTCGCCACGATAGGGACACTCCATGTTTTCGAAACACTACCGACCGATGAAGTGCATATAGGCTTCATCGGCTGCGGTGATGATTTTTCGAAAATCCTGCAAAATCTCCGGACCATTCCACTGAGAAGGAATTCTTGCCTGCCCCGCAGCAGCATGTGATACTAAACCGTACTTGGTGATATCCCCAATTCTCGGCGTACTCCCATAAGAAGTGGAAATCGGCTGCTTGAGCAATCCAAAACGACCATCTTCTCGCCCTGCGAGAATATCAGCCTTTCTCGGGCGATGCATTGTAGCGTACTGAGCATTCGCAATCTGCCATGCTGAATTTTCATCATGATTATTGGGTAAATGTCCCGCTTCATGAGCACCAATATGCATCCATTCCCTACCAAGAAAAAGAAACCCGAGTCCGAGGTACATTTTTCTGGCGTTCGCGCCAAATATCGCAGTCGTTGTAGGGTCGCCAGTAGTTTCAACCGCCCAACGATTCCTTGTTGGTACAAAAATGACCTCAATATCATGAGGAACGCCAAAGAGTTCTTGTAATCCACTTTTGTGCGTAAACTCATACTGCGCGCCATGCCTCTCAGCGGGACCGTACTCACCAGAATACCCAAATACCCCCTGTTCGACGCCTCGACCCTCGGCATATGGCACGAGGCGAAGGACATACGCGCTATCAGGCGCTGGCCAAACAATCTGTATACCTGGTGGCGCGTGTCCCCCAGTTTCCATCGTTGTGAACTCTGCACACTTGTTGGTGCGCAACGTTTCTCCTCGGGCTACGAGTCGTGCAATCACCCTACGACTTTGCTCCTCCGCCTCTTCTAGAGAACTATCAAATGCCTGCTCCGGCGCACGCAATACCGCTCGAGCCTCAGAAGACATCTCGGAACCTCTTGGACCACGCTCCATAAAACATTATGACGTATGATTGCACGTAATGTAGCATGAGACGTCTGCTATCCTCAACCGAGATGAAATGCGTGCACGAGAATAAATACTCCTCCACCGTGCCGCGACCCCGGGGTTGTACCAGGATCCAAGAACAAAGGAACCTCACGATTCACCGGCGACCAATATCCGGCCTCTTCCGGCGTCACGAGGTAATTTCCATATAATCCCAAATCCTGTGCGAGATCTTCGCAAACGTTCGGGTGATACCAATACGTCCCGGCGTCCGAAAACGAGGGCGAATACGTGAACTCGCCACCTGGTGGAATGGTCTCCTGCACCAAATCAGTCCCATCCGATGCATTATCAATGCGTAGGCCGTGCGAGTGCAAAAGGGTCTCGATGCCGGTATCGTTCTTGAAATTGAGCGTGACGCTCGCTCCCTGCGGAACACGCAGTACCGGATTAGGAATGGATCCATCGTACGCGACCATGGCGTACACACGGTTGCTAATTTCTTTTTGCACGAATCCGGCAATCATTTTTTAGGTGTCGCCGTCTTTGAGGTCAATGATCTGTGTGTCTGTGGCCTTGGGAAGCGTGGCAACATCAACATTGATATCCAATGTTTGTTTCTAAAAGCGTCCGAAAGCAAAGAATGCTCCGACGAAAATGATCGAGAGCCCGATGCCTCCAACTACCAGTGCATATTTTTGTTTCATAAGAATGGTTGCTTGTGATGGTCGATGCCGGAAATTTTATTCATCTTCATGTGCCATCACGCTTATTCATTTCTCGTGGCGTCTTCTTGGCGGCCCCTTTTGGTTCGGTCATTGTTAAACATTCTTTGGCATTCCATTCCGATGTGGTTGGCAATTCCTGCGCTCAATAATTGCGCAGTCTCATCGGAAGCTAGGTATATGTCGGTTCCAGACTCTCCAAATGAGGCAATGAAAGGAACATTGTTTGCAATCTGACTCTGTGAAGGATACGGTTTCGCAAGGTATAATCCCGATGCAATTTTTTCCTTATTACTTTCATTCTCATTTCGAGCCAACATATCTGCTTCATCGGCTCTGATCTCAATATATGCAGCGTTAAAGCCCGAACTTTGCCCACGCCAATCTATGCTCACATCAATCGCCAATGAACCATCTTCCGTCTGTACATTTGCTTCCGCGAAGTATTGATGACAAAGATCTTTATGGAGATTGAGGTCCTCTTCGCTGTAGCCAATGTCTCGCCATGTTGCTTGCATGTTTTCTATCTCCAGTTCAAGTGCCGGCCCGATTCCTGTGACGATATCCTGAAAGTATTCTTTTTTCAATTCTGTTTCTGTAGTGGTGTCACTATCTAAACTCGCAGTTTGTTCAACGGATTTGGCTACTCGCTTCACGGCAACAAGATGTCTCTTTGCTGTGTCTTCCGAGGAGTCGGAATCATAGGGTGAAGAATTTGTCGCAGAATCTGAACTGTCGTTAGAACCCCTAGTAAGTTCCACTAACACTCCTGCCGCAGTGAGTAATCCAGCGATGACCGCAGCACGGCGAGTAGATGGACTTTTCGGTGACCACCGTTTTTCTTGTTCTTGAGGCTTCTCGTGCATCGAAACTTCTCGGGTGTGGAAAAATTCTTTCATAAACTTGACTTATTTGAAGGATGATTACTTATGATGGTCAATACCGCGATACACGGCGATAAACGACGTGATCCTCGCCTCGTCGAATGCCTCCAGTCTATCACTTCTGCCCCATGCCGTCAGCACGAGAATAAATACTACTCCACCGTGCCGCGACCCCGGGGTTGTACCAGGATCCAAGAACACTAATCCCAAAAACGCCGGGAATATCAGAATGCACCCCACGCTCGTCACAAGTGGCGCCCAAGCCGCCGCACGCCATGTTTTCTTTGTGATATCCATAGAGAAAAATAAAGAGCGCACCCACTGACGGCGGCCAGCGGGTGCTGACTCTTCATGATCGCGTTCCGATCTGCCGTCGTGCGGGTGCGCGACCTATGGATTACCGTGAGCTTTCATGTCGGTCCGCAGCACTTCAAGGATATCCTCGTAGGACAGATACCCTCGTTGACGAAGTTCCTCGGCAAGCGCTCCAATCCGCCGACATTCCCGTCCCACAAACTCCGATGCATAGGCACGAGCGGTGGCGAGCAGTTCTTCGAGCTTCTGTTCAACAATCTGTTCCAGGGTCGCGTCCGCAACCGGTACCGTATAGTCCCCTTGTGGGAGACCAAACGCTTCGGGGAGGGCGGAAAGGAACTGTCGCCCATGCGTCCGAGCCATGGCGAAGTCAGCGGCATAAAATCCGTGAAAGTCGTTCTCGTTGCCAAGAAATACTGTCCACGGGTATCGTGCCCTGTCTATCGCAATTCCGGCGTATGACACGGCGACACATTTCAGTATGTCGTCGTATTTCTTAACATAATACGCCCCACCTTCGACCATCCTCGTTGTTCCCCCGTAGAGTGGCAAAGGGTAAATGACTATCTCCACACGAAGACCGATCTCGAACGCCATCAATGCGTGCGCCGCCTCGTGGTACGCAACTTGACGAAAACCGGGCCACCGAATCTTCATGTTCTGACTGAGCCATTGGAAAAATCCAATGATGTGATCATTCATGTTCTCTCTCCCTGAAGATGGATGTCTACTGCGAACCCCGTTCACAGCAGAAATCCATCTTCAATTTTGGACGAGAACAAGTGCGTATTTTATTACAAATTAGGGGTTTTGTCAATGCGAATCTCATCGCATACTACAATTTCTCCAACGTGTATAGCGACTCATGCTGGTGCAAGCGAGCTTGCGCGCTCGTCGCGATCCACGCTCGCGGCACACCTCAATCAAAATCCCAGCCAACACAGCTGGGTTTTGATGGTGCTACGGGCAGGTCTCGCTTGGAGCCTTTCAAAAGACTTTCGAACACCATGCTGCCTACGTATCAACCCGGTTCCGGTCGGATAGAACTGATGTTACGTATTTCCTTGTGAATACAAGAAAGATTGAGTATTGTTCCAAGAAATATGGAACAAAACATAACAACTTTAAATAATCCTTGGCAAACTTGGAAAGATATTACTCCAATTGAACAAAACGCTATAGATGCAGTCATTCGCGCTCGCGAACTTGTGATCGCATCACTACCTACCGATCGCCTTGTCGCTATCTACATAAAAGGCAGTTTCGTCCGCCGTGAAATGAAGGAGGAGAGTGATGTCGACATGGTTCCAATCGTCGTGGGGAATGAAGACCAAAATCCTATATGGCAAGTGAACGATGCTCATATTGCCCCCGTCATGGTCGTGCCGCTATCGCTCTGGGAGCTTCAGCATAATGAGTTATTTTCGAAATCAGATGAGGTGATCGATTTACGCGCA
The DNA here is from genome assembly GCA_964394565.1 of uncultured Gammaproteobacteria bacterium. Lineage (GTDB taxonomy): Bacteria > Patescibacteriota > Patescibacteriia > UBA9934 > UBA9934 > CAIKHN01. Next base: position 15,308 of record CAYMYA010000005.1, on the reverse strand, counting down.
AAACCAGACGCACTTCTGTGGGATTTCCATGCAGGGGTACTCATGCGTATTTATGGCAACCCTCTTGATCTCAAAATGTTTTCGGCACGCACTCCATTGCGAGCATTCATTGATGAGATAGCGGTGATCCGTGATGGCTATGTGCCTGCATATCGCGGAGGACGTATGACGTTCTCTACTCTTCTAAAAGAAGTATTTTGGTTAACGAAATTTGAGCAAAGTATGAAGGGTGCACAGCCTTCCCATTCATTTGACGCAATAGCTCATTCAGTTACTGACCAAAAACATATTATTCACCAAGCACTTGAATTACGCACTCATCCCGATGAATCTAAACAGGAATCGTTTATTCGCGAACTCGAACAGCATCTCGCGTATTTGCAAAAGAACATTGAATACTAAATTCAATCGGAAACCCGCATTCAATAAAGAATGCGGGTTTCCTTGGTTATCCCATGTCTTGGTCGTTTAGAACCACAAAGAAATCTTTTTTAAAAAATTAGACATTCACTCGATCAACACCCCGAATTTTGGTACCATTATCTATAGATATGATCTACCTTATCGGTGGCCCGCCCCGTTGCGGCAAAACAACATTCGCGAAAACAATGTCGAAAAAACTTGGCATGCCTTGGATTTCTACCGACATGCTCGAAGTCGTCAGTGGTGAGTACATGACACAATCGCAATGGAACACATCGCACCCGTATTCGTTCTTGCGACGAAAATACAGGACAAACGATGCGTTTTACGCAACGCTTTCGCCACAAGAAGTCGTAAATGTGTTGAGACGACAAGCAAAAGCAACTGCACCAGCAATCGAAATGGCGGCCATTTGTGCAATCAACGATGGACACGATTATATCATCGAGGGGTACCACATTGAGCCAAACGTCGCTGCTAAACTTACAAAGAAATACGGCAAGAAAAATATTACGGCCGTCTTCTTGACAAAAGGTGATTCGATCGCCTTTGCCCGGGACGTAACAAAAAGCACGACACTAAACGACTGGCTCCTCGTTGGAACAAAAAAAGAAGAAACGTTTCTTAGGGTTGGAAAAATGGTTTCGCTCTCCAGTAAGAACTTTGAGAAAGAGGCGGAGAAATACGGTTTTGTCGTTTATCGCATGGACGAAGATTTTCAAGGTCAACTGTTGAAGGCGATTGATGATCTCGTTCAAGAGTAACGAGACATCGCCAAACGCAAAAGCCCGAGGTCTTGCGACTTCGGGTCTTTGCTGGTCACGAAGCATTCCGGTCTGTAGGAACAGGTCGTGATGGTTCCGGGACGTGGATGACGCCTGGGATTACCCAGGCTAGGCCGTCTGCGTCGCTCGGAAATACACAACGGAGTTGGTATTTCTCTCGCTATCCTCGACGGCGCGAACCAACGTGTCTCTCACCAGCATCATCGGAACCAAGAAAATACCAGCCGTTGGGCTGGTATTTTCTTGGTTCCGGGACGTGGATTCGAACCACGGTTCACGGCTTCAAAGGCCGCTGTCCTGCCGTTAGACGATCCCGGAGAAATCGGAAATGCCTGCATAGCATGCCGGAAAGTTTGCTTTTCGGCAACGGGTCACAGTAGATGGCATAGTACCATGCGAAATGTACAGTATACTCAACGCCAATATGACCAAACCCTCTCTCAGCGCGTGGCAATGGGGATTGTACGACTTCGCCAATTCACTGGCCAACGTCGCAGTTTCCTTTTACTTCGCCCTCTGGTTCGTTGAAAATTTTCGTGGAAGTGAGGGAAGTATCGGTATCGCCGTCGCGGTCGTAACTGTACTCTTGCTCTTGACGCTCCCCCAAATTGGCGCGCATGCGGATAACCGAGGCTCTCATGCTTCCCTCTTGACCCACCTAACATTTGGAAGCGTCATCGCGTTAAGCCTTCTCGGGATCGTCACACTTGTCGTTTCAGAATCTTCCCTCGGCGCTACGCTCGTGGTACTTGGACTCTACGGACTCTTTCAATACATCTATCAGTCAAGCGTTTCAATCTACACTTCTCTCCTCCGTTTCGTGAGCAAAGCGGGGAGCAACGAAGAAGTGCGAATCTCTGGGATCGGCAACGCCATGGGTCAATTAGGAAATGTTGTAGGCGTGTTGATTGCCTTACCCATCGCCAGCATGTTTGGCCGTCCTGCAGCATTCTTAAGTGGCGCCGCGCTGTTCTTTCTTTGCTCCATCCCAGCACTCAAATGGATTCGTCGTCTCAACACCACGCACGCCACTCCCCCAGCACCAGTAACACTGATAGGCGCATGGCAAGATATCCACCGTGCACCGAATGTGCTCAATTACTTAATCGGCTATTACCTTTTTTCGGATGCCGTTCTGACGTTGCAATTATTCCTTACCCTCTATCTCACCGTCGTGGCACAACTCTCTGATAGCGCCAAAACAATGCTCATGGCCGGCGGACTATGCGCAGCGGTGACGGGCGCGATGCTCGCGAAATACATCGCAAAAAAGATTCCGGTAAAGAAAGCAATTGAAATTTCTATTTTGCTTTGGGCAATGCTCCTCGTCGCATTTGCCGTCGTCACACACTCCGCACTCTTTATCATCATCACCCTCCTCAACGGTTTTGCATTTGGTGTGTTGTTTTCACTCTCGCAAGCCTATTACTCAACCCTCGTCCCCTTGGAACACCAAGCGCGATACTTTGGCATTTACACCGTGTTTGAACGGGCGTCTTCCCTCCTCGGCCCTTTGCTTTGGAGTGCCGTCATCATTGCATTCGCTGACTTCGGAGCATGGCGTTACCGTTTCGCCGTACTTTCCCTCGCATTCCTTGTCTTCATTTCCCTCGCGTTCATTCGACGGGTGAAAGACCCGATCATCACATAAAACACGTACGCCGCCCCGGAGCTAGGGCGGCGTCGTTGTGCGTGAGAGGAAGAGGTCTCACGCACCGTGTTCGTTGTTGAGCACGCAGGCCACGAAGGCCTCGTACTTCTCCGTCATTGACCGGCCGTCGATCTCGAAGACGCCGCGGGGGTGATGATCGTCCCACGCCTTCCGCACTGCCTCACCGAGAGGCAATGACTCCGCGAAGTCCTCTTTGCGGTAGGGCGTCTGCTTGTAGTGCTTCTCCGGCGGCGGGCAAAGGTAGAGCACGCCGTGCACGTGCTCGATCATCTCGTCGATCTCCATGCCGACGATGGTGGTGAGCTCGACGACACCGCCCGGGACATATGCTCCCCCGTCCAGGGTGTGCCGATCGAGGATGATCCGCGCCGCTCCCGTCCTGCTCGCATGACGCATGGCCACCAGGAGGCGAACCACACATTCCACCGCAACAAGGCGCTGGAATTCCCGGACGAACACCGGATCCCGCATCGCCTCGAAGTTGTGAGCACTGAGGTTGTAGCGCGTGATGACGTCTGCTGCCACCTCGCTCAGGAAAATCGTCCCCTTCAGCCGGGGATCACGCCTGGCACGGCGACTGATCGTGGTCTTGCCGCTGCCAGGACCACCGGTCATCACCCACACAAATGCCGCCATGGAACCTCCGGCCGAATTTGGCGAATTGAAAATAACAAAAACTCAACAAAAAAACAACAAAATCGTGAAAACCCCTTACACCCGCAAATACTTTTGCATCGCAACGGTGGTGGTTGCGAGGCCAACAAGGGAAAGGCCGATAAGCTGGCCGCCGAAAATGAGGGGAGCGTTTTCCCAGAAATACCCCAGAAGATTCACGTCCACACCTGCAAAGAACCGCAAAATATACGGGTTCGTTGCCGTGAGAATACCGTACATCGCTCCAGCAATCAGACTCGTTGCAATGCACGCATAAAACACTGTTTCAAACAGAAATGGCCCACGAATAATCCAATCATTCGCGCCGACCAACTTCATGATGCCAATTTCGTCACGATGCACATAAATTGCAACACGAATGGTGTTAAACACAATTAACATTGCGATAAAGGCAAAAAATGTCGCGAGAGCCAAGAACCCAAATCGCACCTTCGTGGAAAACTCGCTCAATGCATTCAAAGCAGACGTGTAATCGTTGTAATTTTTTTCTTTAATAAACGGCGAATATTCAGGAGTATTTAACGCTTCGATGATAAACCCAAAGTCCGCAGCATTATACGCGCGGATTTTGATCGCCTGGCCAAGTGGATTCCCATCCACTTCCTCCAGCGCCGCAAGAATCACGGGATCTGCCGCATGCCGGGCTTTAAACGACGCGAGCGCTTCATCTGCAGGAATATACGTAACCTCCTTCACCTGTGGGATGCCAAGTAAATACGCTTGAACATTTTTCACCATGCCCTCAGTGGTATCTGATGTAAAATACACGGTCACCTGCACGCGCTCTTCAACACTTTGGACAGATGCCTGCGCGAGCACGTTCAACGCAATCACGGCGTTTACCGTCAACAATGTGAGGAAGAAGACGGATACCGTCACGAATGACAACCAAAAGTTCCGGAGAATGCTCTGGAGTCCAAACCGGATAATGCGAAAGAAAGACCGCATAATTAGTGCAACAAATATTTGCCGTGCTCCGCATCTGATGCAACCCTCCCATCACGCAATGTAATAACACGTTTATGCAATGCATTCACGATATCTCGATCATGTGTCACGAGAACAATGGTGGTGCCAAACTCGTTAATACGCGAAAAAAGTGCGATAATTTCTCGAGCGGTAATAGCATCCAAGTTTCCTGTTGGTTCGTCGGCGACAATAATTTTTGGCCGGTGCACCAATGCGCGCGCGATGGAAACACGTTGCTGTTCACCGCCAGAAAGCTGGCGAGGATACCGATCGCCTTTCTCTCCTAGTCCAACAATCTTCAGCACGTGCGGCACAACCTCACGAATACGCTTCGTCGGCTCGCCTGCGACTTCAAGCGCAAACGCAACATTCTCAAATGCAGTTTTCTTTGGAAGCAACTTAAAATCCTGGAACACCACACCAATCTGGCGGCGTAAGGTGGGAATTTCAGCATGAGAGATATTCGAAATATCCCAGTCCCCGATAATGACGTGACCGCTCGTCGGCAGTTCTTCCGCAAAAATCATTTTCGCGACCGTAGATTTTCCGGAGCCGCTCTGCCCGGTAATAGAAACAAATTCCCCTGGCTCAATACGAAAACTCACGCCGGCAAGCGCTTTCGTATGAGGAGGATATTCTTTTGTCACGTTTTTGAACGTGATCATGTACAGGAAAGTATAGCATGCCTATTCCTTCACTAAATCAAAGGTCAATGTCACGTCCCCGTCAACGGCTTCCACGGTAATCGCTTCGGCTTCAAGCTCACCTTGGGTATACACACGCTCAAAGATCTTCACATCCGCGGATTCCTCGCTTGCGCCATATGTTCCGCGACGTACAAGAAACACGAGGTACGTCTGTTCAGAACCAGGCCAGGCCAATTCTGGTGACTGGTATAGTGTATATGTCACCAAGTTCTTCGCATTTTCACTACACCCGTCGTACAGTGTGACAGAGCCAGAAAGATATTCTGTACTCACACTCATACCCTCGCCATGTTCCACAACAAACGATTCCGCATCAATCATGTTCCAATCACCTTCATCTTTCACAATAAACGAGAAGACCGCTGGGAGCGTTTGTTCATACCACTCAGGTACTGCATCGGCCATCACCATACGTACAGCGATCTGTTCACCGGAAGAAGCGTCGACCGTGATTGGACGGAGATTGATCTGCCCGCCCTGATCAAATGCATAGCCGTTCACTCCTATCTGCTCTTCACGCATACGGTTCGCCCACAACGTCACCGGAATACACGAGTCAAATGCCGTATTCTCAAGATACACTCTCCCCGGCTCTTGATCGCTCGTCACCGTGACCTTTTCACATGACCCAGAACAAGAAACGTTCGCCACCGTGCGTGCACTTGCCATCGGTAATGTCGGTATCCCTGTCATAGTATTTTGGATACTCCACCAAAACTGCCAAATCCCAAGGCATACCGCTAACGCAAGTGCGGTACCAAGAACGATCACGGCCGGGTGTTTCATATAGACGTATAGTAGCAAATGTGCCCCACAAGGAGGAGTAGACGAAATCTGGCGCATTCGCTACACTACCGTCGGCTATTTGCAGGAGTAGTTCAGTGGTAGAACGTCTGCTTCCCAAGCAGAAGGTCGCGGGTTCGATCCCCGTCTCCTGCTCCAAAATCTATTGGAACTTTACCATTTGAGACTATTTTCGGTGCGGAGCAAGGAGAGCTTGCAAGACGTACTCTATAGTACGTTGAGCGAGGCGACGCCGCGCCAAGCTGAAAAGAGGCCAAATGGTGAAGTTCCACTGCATGCAAAATGTACTAAGTTTGTTCAGATGCAAGGCGGAGCGAGGACGGTCGTCAAGGCGTACCCAGATGTACGCCGTCGACCGCCCGGAGCGACAACGCCGCAGCTGGACAAACTTGGGTACATTTTGCCACTTTAGCTCAGCCGGTAGAGCAATGCTTTCGTAAAGCAGAGGTCCCGAGTTCGATTCTCGGAAGTGGCTCCACAAAAGCACCCATCGCGGGTGCTTTTGTCTTTTGTACAATTTTCCGCACGACCGTCTATCTCACCCAAAGTATCGGATTTATATCAGCAACGAGACGATCGAGCACATCGGCAAGTGAGGCTTTTTTTATTGCAATGCCGCGCAAGAGTACACGAACACCGCTTTCATCTGTCACGGAATCTTCCGTCCGCAAGACCCAATATGCATTCGTTGTCGTAATGACATCAGAAATAGTGTTCACCGGAAGTTCAAACACTGGTGCAAAGGCCTCGTCAACATCCTCTCGCAATACATACCCAAAACTTCCTTTGGACTGTGCAGTGACCGGATCTTCCGAATATTCTTTTGCAAGATCCTCAAACGCAATACCAAGTGCAATCTTGTCTTGAATATCCTGCATGCGAGCCATAGACGCATCACGATACAAATCACGTTCCAACATCTTTTGCTCTGTCGCAGTGGATAACAACAATCCGCGCACGACAAATTCTGCATATTCACTATCGGTCCAGCCTGCAAGCTCCTGAAATGCACGGATCTCCTCAGTCCACGTGATTGATGCCAAAGCTTCCTGATGTGTCGCCGTGACATGAAGTCCTTCTGCGAGATCTTCCAACGCGTTCCGACGAATGATCGTATCAATCGCTTGGACGTAATCAGATTCCGTCACGTTCGTGCGGGTATCGGCCGCAGCGATGCCCCGCGCAAGGCGTGCCACCTGGGAATACCACAACACATGCCCAGATGCATACCCGATAGGGGCATATGCTATACGCTCGACAGGCTCCGAAATCATGCCACTCCGCCATCCACTCCATACAAACCACCCCCCACCCCACACACAACACAACATGAACAATGCTAAAACGATATATCGCACAATAGCAGCACGGCCGGGCACTGCCGTGCGGGCGTGACGGTGATGCTCATGATGCCACACCACGGTCATATATCCTGTAACGCATCAAATTGCGCTCGATGAAAAAAATAGTAATACCACCGTAAAGGGTTCGGGATATCGGTATAGGATGGTCGCGATTCCTGTGCTGCTTGCAGACCAAGATCTTGGACAATGATCAATTCCTCTCCTGCCTTCCCCATGCCACTTTGCCGTGCTTCCCCTTCAACATAATAGGCGCTTGATAATGTATCAATCAGCGCGAGCGAAGACAGCCGATCCGCTTCCAGTTGTGCGTTTTCGAACTGCATGCGCGCAATTTCCGCTTCAATATCCTGGTTACGTAAATATTCTTCAACAAACCCAAAACCAATTAACCCAAAAAGTACCACATTGACCACAATGATCCACCGTATCTTTGATCCATGTTTATGAGAACGCAAGGCGGTCATACATGATGAGAGTATACCTGAGGAAGCGCGTGAAGCACGAGATCCGGGCGCCACACTGGTGTCACAAGGAACGAATACCCAATGTCTTCATGACCCTCCATGAATAGTGCGCCGTATCCAAACATACCCAACACACGCAATCGCGGTGCAGTGATTTTTTTCACTCGATCGAATGCTAATTCTGTGACGCGGAACGATCGGCGGCGCGCATAAACATCGATCAATCGCTCAGACGTCACGTACACACCATTTTCCAAATAATGTCTTCGTACATCACGCAGAACCGTCGTCCCAACGCCAAGCGCGATAAGACCCAAGGCACTACCAAAAAAAAGATCTCGTGCAAACAACGACTGCCAAAAAAGAAATGGGAACCCGATCAGCACTAACGCGGCAAGTATGCGCGGAACGAGTACCCAAAGGCTTGGGCGGATTACGCCAAGAAATTCTTCCGTAGGTTGTAACGTAAAAAACTTTCTCGTCATACAGAAAATCCGTGTTGCGCTAATGCTGAACGCACCGCAACACGGTCATCCCATGGCACACTCCCTCCCTTCACTGCCATAACCGGCTCAGACCCTTTTCCCGTCACCAACACAATGTCCCCATCCTTCGCATGAGCAATGGCAAACGTAATCGCAGCTTGACGATCATCGATACCAAAAAGTGAAATCCCATCCACCTTGCCATGATCACGGGCGCCTTGCATAACCGCATCGATAATCACACGAGGATCTTCCTCGTACGGATCTTCATTCGTCACAATCACGAGATCCTCGTGTTCTGCGGCAACGCGCCCGATTTCTGCCCGTCGCGCAACATCACGCCCGCCACCTGCAGAGCCGTGGATCCCAATCACGCGTCCGGTGTGCTCCGGTAATGAAGCGTACAGTGCAAGCAGTGCATACGGTTCATACGCGTAATCCACAATCACCGTAAACGGCTGACCACAGTCGATAATTTCAAATCGACCTGGAACCGGAGAAAGGGTTGTGGCAGCATGCACGGCGACGCGCAGAGGCACACCAGCAGCCACTACCGCAGCAATAGCCGCAAGGGTATTTTTATGTTCGAATGATGCAAGAAGCGGTAACGTGATATCAAAGGTATTGACGGAAAAAATCACGCCAGTCGGCGATGGGTAGCGCACATGCCCGACCAAATGATGTTTCGATGGATTTCCCGAAAAACCAAACGACATATGCATATCGGCAGGAAACTTGGCATACAATGACGCATGTTCGTCATCCGCATTCACCACGTTCACTTTTGGAATAGATTTTCCGCCAAGCCGTTTCCGTGAGCTTTTCCCAAGGTGCCGAAACAAAAGCGCTTTTGCCGCTTGATATTTTTCAAATCCGCCATGAGATTCAATATGCTCCGGGGTCAGATTTGTAAACAGCGCCACATCATAATTGACCCCAATATGCCGAAATTGTACCAAGCCCTGCGATGACGTTTCTACAATGGCATACTGACACCCGGCGTTCACCATATCACGCAGCAATTTTTGCAGTGCAAATCGCCCAGGCATCGTCATTTTCATTGTGTTCACAATATCACGCCCCGCAATCGTGAACCCAGCCGTTGAGGTATACCCAACCGTGTAACCGAGTGTCGTGAGTAGCTGCGCAGCAAAATTGACGGTGGATGACTTTCCATTCGTTCCAGTAATGCCGATGACGATCATTTTTTCTGATGGGTGGCCATAATATGCACTCGCCGCAGCAGCGAGGATATAATGATATGCCAAAAGGAGTGGCGACGGGATATACCGTTTTATGTGCGAGAGGACAGACAGATGAAATACCATTTAAAGGTTTCGTACTTCTTCCCGGAATTGTTCACCGCGTTCAAATTCGTTCCGGAAAAGATTCGTGCTTGCCGCGGCAGGAGAAAGCAACACCGTGTCGCCACGAACTGCGATATCACGTGCTCGGTGCACTGCATCCTGCATATCTTTCGCCCGATGCACCACAACACGTGTGCCCAACAACGAAGCAAGCGCATCTGATGCGTCGCCAGGGAGGAGCACGACCGTTTTACACGTACGTACAATCTCCTCCGCCAACGCTTGAAATGCAAGTTTCTTATTCACACCACCAGCAATCAACACAATGTCCGTCGGCTTTTCACCATGAAAACGACGGAGCGCCGCAATCACCGCATCTGGTGAATTCGCAGCGGTATCGTTCACGTAGGTAATTTCGTCGACCTCGCGGACAATTTCCTGACGATCTGACACTCCTTCAAATTCTCGGAGCACGTCCACAATATCTGAAAGCGAAATATCACCGAGCATCGCTGCACACGTTGCAGAAAGAATATTCTCCACATTATGCTCCCCCTTCAGCGCGACGTCAGCAAGCGGAAGTACCACGGTATCCGCATCATTCCGCCGAAAAACGATATTTCCATCTTTAATATAACACCCATCGTGACTCTGATATGTTTTTGAAAACCAAAAAAGTTTTCCTGGAACATCAGGCTCCATCGCACGTACGGCACTGTGATCCCAATTGAGCACCGTGTACTGTGACGAGGTTTGGTGCGCAAAGATGATACGTTTACTTGCAATGTACGCCTCGAATGAGGCATACCGATCAAGATGATCCGGATACACATTCGTGAGCACTGCGATATCTGGACCACGCTGAATATCTGTAAACGCTTTTGGCAACGATTCCAACATCCACGATGACAACTCCAGCACAACCGGTGCCGAAGAAGGCTCTTCAAGCAACGCGTCCAGGTGTTCCAGTGGCGAAACTTTGATATTTCCCGCCGTAACCGCCTTGGCATCCTTGCGTTTTGCCATGGCACCGAGAAGGAGCGTGGTAGTCGTCTTCCCCTTCGTTCCCGTTACTGCGATGATTGGATGACGGTAAAAACGGAAAAAAAGACTGACATCTGACTCAATTGGTACCTGTTGTTCCTTTGCTGCGACAATGTATTCCGATTCACTCGGCACACCCGGGTTCTGTACCACACAGTCTACGCCAATAAAGTCATCCTTTCGGTGCTCGCCGAGCACAAATACCGGCTGATACAATGAACGATCCGGATAAAGCCCTCGGTATCGCCGATACCAGTCCATCAGCAGCGTCACGGATTCATGGAGTTCCGTAGCATCCTTTAAATCCGTGATTACCGTCTGTGCACCATGTCGCACAAGCCATTTCGCCGCACCAAGTCCGCTGCCTTGTTTATACCTCCCAAGACCCATCACCGTGACCACCGCGTCCTGAAAATTGTGGATGCTGGAGAGATCCATATATGTACAGTATATCAGGATCACCGGGACGAGGTATCAAGCGCACCATGAAATCGCATCGCGCGTTTTATGCGGTCTAAAACGGCAATGGTGACAAAGAGTACAGCGGCGATTCCCCCCATGGTCGGCCACGATGGCCAAGCGATACCAAAGGTTTCACGCAACGAGGGCAACGAAAACGGTGCAAATAATAAACACGCACCGATACACGCACCAAAACGTAACATTGAAGGATCTGCAAGGTTTGTAAAGAACGATCGTCGAAGCGACTTCGCAACAAAAATGAACAACATTCCTAGTGCACCAATAGCGAGGAATGTTGCGCTGCGCGTTTCAATTTCCGAAAATTGCAGTGTACGAAGAATGAAAAACGTCGCACTCGTCACCATAATGATACTGAGTGCGGCGAGGAGAAAAAACTGGCGCACGGGCAAAGACATGATTCCATCCTTCGCATTTCTCGGAGGTTCTTGCATGGCGTTCAGATCGGTATGTTCAAAGGCAAAAAACAATCCTGGGACACCATCCGTCGCCATATTCAGCCACAAAATCAAGAGTGGTGAGAGTGGCAACGGAAGGCCGAACGCGAAACTTGCAAGAATACAAAACACCTCCACCAACCCGAGCGCAAGTAAAAACACCGTCACGTTACGCACATTCGTAAACACGGTTCGCCCTTCTGCAACCGCCCGTACAATATTGCCAAAATCTCCATCGATTAACACGAGATCCGACGCTTCTTTTGCCACTTCTGTAGCATGCCCAACCGCAATACCCACATCCGCTGCTTTGAGTGCAGGGGCATCGTTCACGCCGTCACCCGTCATCGCAACGCGTAAACCATGTGCGTGCAGTGCCTGGACAACTAAGAGTTTATGCTCCGGCAACATACGTGCAAACACATCAACCTCTAACACCGCACGCAAACGCTCTGATGCCGACCGTTTCGCAAACTCCTCCCCGAGCATAACAGTAAGCGCTCGGTGGTCGAACGCTTCGGCGCCAATGGTCTTTGCGGTTTCCGGATGATCCCCCGTCATCATCACCGTCCGAATCCCCGCACGCTCCGCGAGCGCAATGGCACCAGGAACGCTTGGACGAAGCGGATCTTCAATACCAAGAACAGCAAGCACACGCACGGAAGTAATCGCATCTGGAGTAAGGGTTCCCGAAACTTTACACACGCCAACCACAATCACGCGTAATCCACGAGCCGCCATGTCTTCCACAAGAACATGTAACGGTTCGCGTTCATGCAGCGCCGCAAGCCGTGGCAGTATACCGTCCGGCGCGCCAAGAACATACGTTGTGCTCTCGTCAACGCGACACGCGGAAAACCGATATGCGGAATCAAACGGTAAGGATGCTTGGCAAAACACTTGCACAGTATCGCCAATATATGACGTAATCGCCCCCGCCGTGGCCGAACCCGCAAAAATTCCATTTCCCGCAGCTCGGTGCATCGCCGCCACTGCGCCAAGCGCACGCCCAATGTCTCCCTGAAGCACCTCAGATTTCTGTACAATACCCTGAAATCCTCGCACTTCAACCACAGACATCACTCCCGTCGTCATCGTTCCAGTTTTATCCGTACAGAGCACGTTTACACACCCAAGCGTTTCCGTCGCCACAAGATGCCGCACAAGTACTCCGCGCTTGAGCATACGCCGCATAGCCGCAGAAAGCACCACGGTCAACGTCATGGGTAAACCCTCGGGAATCACCGCAATGGCCAAAGCAGCCGCAAGCGATAACGCGGGTACTATATCCACACCACGCGATACCGCCAACGCAAACATTCCCGTCGCCACAATGCAAATACATGCGGTGAGCAAACGCGCAAGACGACGCGTTTCACGTTCAAGTGGAGTTTCTTGATTCACGACGTCGGAAGTGAGTGTACGAATCTTGCCAAATTCAGATTGCACACCAATGGCACTCACCACCACCGTCGCCTCCCCAGTGATCACGGATGTTCCAGCGTAAACCATGTTCACACGATCGAACACGCCCGCCCCTGCAGCAACCGCGCCCGCTGTTTTTTCTACCGGATTCGATTCTCCGCTCAATGCCGCTTCTGAAACAGAAAAATGCGTTGCGTCGATCACGCGGCCATCTGCAAACACGTTCTGCCCAGCACGCAACACCATAACGTCACCAGGAACAAGCTCGTCCGTAACACGAGTACATGCCACTCCATCACGCCGTACCGTCAGTGATGTTGGTAAATAATGCTGTAACGCGAAGAATGCACGATCGGCCTGAAATTCCTGTACAAAACCAAGCGTGGTATTGACGAGAACAATCGCAACAATCACCCACATCTCCAAAGCATCCCCACTCCACCAAGAAACCACAGCCGCAGAACACAAGACGAAAAAGAATGGGTTTGCGAGTTGCCGCACAAGCACCCGTAATGCTGCCGTGGGTTTCGGCGAAGGCGTGCGCCAAGCACCCGCTCCTTGCAACCGTTTTGCGGCTTCCGCAGAAGAAAGCCCGTGCACCGAAGACCCTAAAATCCGCAGAGCATCCTGCGGCGTCATGGCATGAAGCGGAACCTGTAAAGACATGAACCTAGTATAACAAAGCAGAAACAACGTATTTCAGAAAGGGTTGGGAGCCGCATCCGGAGACGCGGCTCCCGACGGAGCAGCGCGCAGATGCGGCCAGCTACTGGCCTCCCGCCGGGAGCACGAGCGCGGAGCAGAACTCCTCGCTCAGCGCGGGCATGGGGATGTCCTGGAAGAGCACGTCGGCCTCGATCCGCTCGAGGTTCGCGCGCTGGGCGGCGATCACCTCGTCGAGTCGACTCATCTCGGCCGTCACAGCCGCGACAGCGTCGCGGTGGCTGGCGGCCTGCCCCTCGTTCTGCGGACGCGTGACCATCAGGATCATCCACTTGCCCTCCTGGACATCCTTCTCCGCCTTGGCCTGGGCGGCCGTGGCGAAGTGGTAGCAGCGGAGCCCGTTGAAGGCCATGGCCTCCGGCGGGACGATCGGCGCAGGGGTGGGATCGTCGGCCATGGCCAGGCCGAGGAGGAACAGGATCAGGGTCGGAAGGAACATGACAGGTCACCTCGTTGCTGCATACACATACGCCAACGGGCGCAGTGAGCAGAGGAGAATTGGACCTATATCAGCCAAAAAGTCAACATTCGAACAGCACAGTCAAAGCTAAGCTTTAACTTTATTGAATAGAACACAAGAGCCACAACATTTTCCTACTCATCTGGATATATCGGTGATAGACTGGGCGCATTATTGAACATACGTCTTAGAATATGACCGTTGATATCGCGGGAGTTGAGCCGATTATCCGGAAAGTACGAGAAATGGTATTGCCGTATTATGGCAATGTGGAACATCGATCAAAAAGTGAACTCGCGTACGATATCGTCACCGATTTAGATGTAAGTGTCGAAAACTTTTTCCGCGAAGCGTTATCAAAAATATATCCCGATGTCACATTCGTAGGCGAAGAGACGGGCGGCGATCGAACCGCGAAAAAGATGTGGCTTTGTGATCCTATCGACGGAACGGCACATTTCGTCCGCGGAACGCCGTTTTGCACCACCATGCTCGCACTCATCGAAGACGGTGTGGTCACATTCTCCGTGATCTACGATTTCGTGACGGACACGCTGTATTATGCTCAACGCGGACAAGGCGCTTTCTGTAATGGCACACCAATACATGTCAGTGATCGTTCGTTGAAAGGATCCTACCTCTCATGGGAAACGCATCTCCTCAAAGAAGAAAATCTGCAAACCCATTTGCGGCTTGTTCGGAAAAGCTCATTCTTCAAAACCATTTGTGCTGGATATGAGTTTACGCTGGTCGCTTCCGGAAAAATTGAAGGGCGGATTTGTTTCGATCCATTCGGAAAAGATTACGACTTCGCAGCAGGTTCATTACTCGTTTCCGAAGCTGGTGGCGTGGTTGTGAACATCGGCAAAAACCATTACAACTACACGAATCTCGACTTCCTCGCGGTCAACCCAACGGTATATTCTGAATTGACGACGGGAGAAGATGCAATATTTCCAGCGGAAAAATAATAAAACTGCTCCCGGCGCACCAAATGAAAAACAGATGATGGTGGTCATCTGTTTTTCATGGTGCGCCGGGTGGGGATCGAACCCACGACCACGAGCTTAAAAGGCTCTTGCTC
>CAYMYA010000004.1:47054-51990 GCA_964394565.1 uncultured Gammaproteobacteria bacterium | reverse complement strand
TAATCTGGTACGCTGTACTCAAGTCTTTTTTCTTCTTATGCCAAATCGCGTTGGACACTTTGAAATTCATGTTGACGATATGGAACGAGCCGTGGCGTTTTATCGGGGGGTATTTGGGTGGGATATTCAGAAATGGGACGGAGATGCATTTGAATATTGGATGATTTCCACCGGCAAGAGCGACGAACCTGGGGGAATTAATGGCGGCTTTGTGCAGCGCCCGTGCCCTGCACCGGCGCAGCCACACGGGCTCACCGCGTATTGTTGCACCGTTGTTGTTGACGACTATGATGCCATCGCGCAACGCATTCTTGCACATGGTGGCAAGGAAGCGATGCCAAAAGTCGCACTCGTCGGCATGGCATGGCAAGGATATTTTTTGGACACCGAGGGTAATACCTTCGGACTCCACCAAGCTGATATAAACGCAAAATAACGTATGTCGCTTTCGCCAAAACACGCGGTACGAGACTTCTTCCTGTTCGTGCGTGAACAGGGAGTTATCACCCTTGCAATTGGTTTCCTCATTGGTGGCGCTGTTTCCAAGCTCGTAACGGCGCTAATTACCGATATTCTAAACCCAATCATCGGCCTCGCGCTTGGTGCTGCGGGGAACCTCCAGGAAGCAACCTTCATGCTCGGCAATGCAACAGTTGCGTGGGGGCATTTTGTCAGCTCACTCATCGATTTTCTCGTCATCGCGCTTGTGGTGTACGTTGCGGTGCGACTTCTTGGTCTTATGAATGATAAGAAATCTTAGCCTTCATATGAATACTCCTCTTCTTTTCGGCGCAGAGATCAATCCCCTTGCCACGACACTGAGCTTTTCTGCCCTTATTACATGGTCTTTCGTCTGGAAACTTATTGCTATGTGGCATGCGGCGAAGCGAAATGAGCGGGTTTGGTTTGTTCTGCTTTTTCTCATCAATACCCTCGGACTTTTTGAAATCGTTTATCTCTTCGCAATCGCAAAAATCAAACCGAATGCTCTTCTAAAATAAAAAGATCCCGACCAGTCGTCTGGTCGGGATCTTTTTATTTCGCCATCATCACCTTAAACGCGTCAACAAACGGAATCGCCTCTGGGTTCACATGATTTTGCATCGCCATGTAGTAAGACACAAAGCTCGCAAACTGCAACATCTCCCCCACTTCTTCGAGCCGATCCGCCCCATTTGTTTCGTAATCAATAACTGTAAGCCCTTGTTGCTCAAACGAATCCGATGTCACTCGCACGCGTTTTTGTGTGCGCTCGTGATAAAGCGATGACTGTATCATGATGGCAACGGTTTTTTGCGAAAATGATTTTGGGTACGTCAACCCTTCAAGCAAGTGATGATCCATTTCCGGCAACGCAAACGACACCGCGAACTGCTTTGCAGTTTCATTGATACAGTTTACAAAAACATGTGCAACGCCCACCAGGTGCTCGGCACTCACCACGAACACCGCGGCGTCTTTCAACGATTTTGCGACGGTCTTGGCAGGATTTTCTTTCGACGGTACGTCCACGGCGCACGTATCGATCACTTCGCCCATCGCAATGACCATACGATCAACCTCCGCATCCGTCATTTTGAGGATTTTTATTCGCTCGAGTATGCCCAGCATGCCCGCCAAAGAAAAGCCCGTTCCCATGCGTGGCTGACGAGCCAAATCCCCCGGATCAAATTGGTAAATCGGCCACTTTTTCTTCAGTGCCCGCTTCGCAAGCTCGCCCTCGGCAGCAATCACCGCAATCATCGCCCCTGCTCGCTCTGCGTCGCGCGACGCTTCAAGCACCTCTTCCGTTGTTCCGGAGAAACTCGAAAGAATCACGAGTGTTTTTTTATTCACGTACGCCGGTAAATGATAATCATTCACAATCGTCAGCGGCACCGTCAACCGATCCCGACATGCCGTCAGTACCATGTGCGGCCCAAGCGCAGAGCCGCCCATCCCCACGACAACGATATGTTGCGCCTTACGAAAGGCATCCGGGAAAACAACCTCGCGTGATTCATGCCACGCGATACGCACCTGCTCCGGTAGGTGTTCAATGCCAAAACGAAAATCTGCGGTATCGAGCGTGGCGTACGTTTTATGACTATCCAAATTCATGCAAGAAGTATACGAGAACTATTGCGATCGCTCAATAATATTTTCCCGAATACGCCCGGTAATGCCCGCTCGTTGTGCCACGTCCCCAATGAGTGTAGCACCAACCAGCTTGCCATTGCGATAGAATTCCTCTCCGGAAGACTCTGACGTTGCGAAAATCTGCCTTACGTCATCTGCCGCGGCGCGGTCGACGTCGCCAATGAATACCATCTGCATACCGAGTAGATTCGTGGTGTAGCTTGATACAAGATCAAATGCAGTACGATTGCCAATCAGCGTTTTTGCGACGGCTCGCCCCTGCATCTGCGCGTTCATCCAATTACCATAACATACGCTCCTGCCAACGTGGATATCATAAAACTCTGCACCATCACCGATGGCATAAATATTTGGATATTTCGTTTCAAAATATTCGTTCACCAGAATACCTCGCTCAATATCGAACCCTGCGTTACGATAAAACGACTGATCCGCGTGCATGCCAATGCCCACGCCAACAAGCGCCGCGGGCAATACCGAACCATCCGCAAGTCGCACGCCTTCGATCGATTTCTCACCAATAAGCTCTGGGCCTTGCTCATGAAAATAGAGCGTCACGCCACCGGCTGTTGCTTTTGCTGCCATGAGCGCTTGCGCGTGATCTGAAAGGTGTTGTGACCAAAACCCCTTCCCACGCATCACGACATCACACGCAATGCTAAAGTGCGCAAAAATATTCACATATTCGAGCGCAATGAACCCACCACCAATCACCACACCACGCTGCTGATTCGCAGGAAGCATTTTTGTCTCACGGATCAATCCAAGAAGTTCGTCTGCATCATCAATGCCACGCAGATACGATGTTCCTCGGGGCTCGCCACCTATTCCATTCAACTCTCCTCCCCCGGCGAGAATCAGCGCATCAAATGGCAACTCGCGCCCATCGCTTGTGGCAACGAATCGATTCGTGCAATCGATTCCCTCAACCCGAACACCTGACATCATGTCGATCCGGTGCTCCGCATACCACTCCCACGGTTTTAAAAACACCTTTTCGCGCCCAATTTTCCCCTTAACATAATGCGGCAACAGCACACGGGAATAGAGTGGGTGATGCTCTTGCTCAATAAGAGTAATTGAAACATTCGCATCTGCTTTGCGCAAATCCTCTGCCGCGCTTGTTCCGGCAACTCCTCCACCAAGAATTACCACGTTCTCCATACCTTATGCAGGGTAAATCTGCGATCCGTCCTCGTCAAACAATGAAATCGCAAGTGTTGGGCACGATTGCGCGGCAAGAATAATATTCTCTTTCTCCGCTTCCGTTACTTCAACGACGCGCTCGTACACTGGCGTATCCGTTTTACCGTGATCAAGTACTTCCGCCTTATTTTCCGTATTCATCACAAACGTCTCGGGATCAATGGTGACACAACTGGCCGCACCAATACATAAGTCTGGATCAACAACAATACGGAGCTTCATAGGAAAATTCAATGCTTCAAGACTATCAAACATCGCGCATCGCCGCAATAAGCTCGCCTATCACGGCAACCGTCGTCTCGATCTCCAATTGCGTTGTTTGACGCCCGAGTGTCAGACGAATGCTCGAAAGTGCGGCGCGCGACGAAAGGCCGATCGCGGCGAGCGCGCGGCTCACGTCCTCGCTTTTCTTGCACGCCGATCCTGTAGACGTCGCAATCCCCCTCGCATCCAAACGAAGCACGAGTTCTTCCCCATCGATCCCCTCGCACGACACGTTCACATTATTTGCCACACGTCGTACACGATCGCCGTTCAACGTCACACCCGGAATTGCGAGCAAGCCATCGATCAATACCTCGCGGAGCGCAAGGATTCTTGCAGTTTCTCGGTCACGCATCACCCCCGTCTCGTACAATGCCGCGGCAAAGCCCACCGCACTTACAACATTCGGCGTTCCAGGCCGCCTGCCACCTTCTTGCGTTCCGCCACCAAATACTGATTCCCACGGCGCATTCCTGCGAATATATAAAGTGCCCGCGCCTTTCGGTCCATACACTTTTGGACTCGAAAGCGTGAGGAGATCCACATGAAGTTTTTGAACATCAACATCAAGATAATTCGGCGCCTGGCTTGCATCCGAGTGGAAGAGTGGGTACACCGAACCATGTCGTTTTTTGTATGCGTCGAGCGCTCGTCCAAGTCCCGCAATGTCTTGAACCACACCAAACTCATTATTCACCATCATGAGCGAAACAAGAACCGTTTTTGGCGTTATCGCAGCAAGAATCGCTTCTTCCGAAACAAGACCCCGGGCATCTACAGGAACAAGAGTGACGTCGGCACCAGCAGATTTCAGCACGTTAACGACAGCGGCATGTTCCGTCGCGATCGTCACCACATGATTTCCTCGCGCGGCGCCCGCCCGCAACGCCCCAATCATGGCAAGATTTATTGCCTCCGTTGCACCAGAAGTAAACACGATCTCGTCGTCGTGTGCGCCAATACACGTCGCAATGATCGTGCGCGCCTTATGGAGTGCTTGCTCGGCACGCACGCCTTCCGCATGCAAACTCGAAGGGTTACCCCATACAGTGGTCAGGACGGGCTCCATCGCCATCCACGCCGCGGAAGAGAGTGGCGTCGCTGCGGCGTAATCAAGGTATATACGGTTCATGGCTTACATTCTACAACCCCCAAACGTAAACGCATAGCACCGCACTCCGGCAGATTGTACAAAAATATGCATGTCCGCATCGTGGTAATGATCTGCATCAATCAGCGAATACATGCGGTGAACCGTGATGTGAACGTGCGTGTTTCCCTCGCGATCAATCACGATATCTTTTCCGGCCATGCTTGCAGGAATTGG
>CAYMYA010000004.1:0-46954 GCA_964394565.1 uncultured Gammaproteobacteria bacterium | reverse complement strand
AATTCTGGAGCGCGAACTTTTCCACGCATCGGCATTCGCATAGCTACAACAGTACGGTGGCGTCAAACAGTTGAGGAACAATAATCCCAAGTCCATATCCAATTGCGGCAGCTGTCGTGGAGACCGCAAACATTTCAACCCCCGAGCGCCACACGTTTGATCCCGTGAGCTTTGCTTTCAATACGCCCACGAGAAACAACGCAAGCAATGTTGCGATGATGGTTATTGGGATCGCGATGTTCATCGGGAGAAATGTATAGGGGGTAAACGTAAAAAATCCCCCGAGCAAATAAAATGCCCCCATAAACATCGCTGCAACAACTGGAGTACTGCTCACGCTCGGCGCGTGACGGTATTCGCACCGAGCAACTTCCTTGAGCCACAATTTTCGTTCTCGCCCAATCGCCTCCACAGCAAATACCACTTCTTGTTTAGAAAATCCTTTACGTTGAAACATCTCCGCGAGCGATTCGTTATCTGAAACGCGTTCGTGTAATACTCGCGCGTGATCTTGTTTTGCTCGCTCGTCGTACAGCTCCTTTGCAGACTTTGTAGAAAGATAGCTCCCCGCAGTCATAGAAATCGCCTCCACGAACACAAGGATAACCCCGGTCAAAATGACGTAAAACGAATCATGCGTCGCAACCGCAACGCCAGTCACCGTGCCAAGCGTTGATACCAGACTGTCTTCGAGGCCGAAAACAACATCGCGCACGTTGTTGCGCAAACTCCCCCAAAATCCTCCTACCATATGAGGACATTTTATCACGTTCTCGTCTCTTCTGTGCTAGAATCCACGCATATGGAGTTCTCGGTGCATTACACCCCGTTTTCGGAGAAAACCCTCATTGTTCTCACGAATACTGAACGGGCTCGTATATTGTCGGCAATACATCGCGACGTGGAAGAGCTTGATGATCTTAGCATTCACGTTGCGGAAGTGAGTGATTTTGATACGTTCAAGGCGTCCCAACTGACTGCACTCGGCAAAAAAGTCTCAAAGCGTATCGACACCGCTCTGACGTCTGAAGGTTTTTCTGCAGCAATCCTTTGTGTTCCAGAGGTCAATCGTGAACAGCTCCTCGCCGCAATGGATCCAAAGGTCGTTACACGCTGCTCCGCGATCATTCCAAAAAATCTTTGTGCTATGGATCTCCCCGTCGTGATGCGCATTTTGCTTGAGGGGTAACTATGGCGCGCAAACCCGGGGCTAAAGCCATTGTTGTTCATAACGATTCGATCTGTCTTGTTCTGCGCGACGATAATCCCATGATCCCCTTTCCAAACGTCTGGAATACCCCAGGCGGAGGAATCGACGATGGTGAAACGCCGCGCGAAGCCATGATTCGGGAACTCAAAGAGGAAATAAACTTAGATGCCACAGAAATTATCGAAACGGGTGTAACGACGTATTCCGACAGAAGTGTGGTGTATCGATACTTCGTGCCAGTCACGGATGAACAGCGCTCAACGATTCGTCTCGTCCACGAAGGTCAGCAACTGGGTTGGTTTACATTTGACGAGGTCATAACGCTCGTGAATACTCCTCACCTCTCGATATATCTCGAAACACACGCGGAAGATATCCGCGCATTGATGGCTGGCAAACGAGATTTTGTGCCGAAAAACGAAACGCTCAGCATTTCCTAACCCTTTTCCTCGACATCTAAAAGCCACTGGGCGATGCGCAGATCGTCGTACGAATATTTTCCTTGAAAGTGATCGAACACTGGGCGGAGGAACCGTCCTTTCGTTTTGAGCTTTCGCATGACGGGGTGAACAATATCAGTTAGCTCTTTCATCGCATAGCGCATTCGGCTGAACACTTCTTTTGGCAATTTTCCAAGCTCGTGCGCCTCTGCGATGTGGCTAACAATGGTGCCGACGGTGCGCTCACGCTCCTTCGCAACGTGCGCAATTGATTTCCCAGCCACAATGAGCGCGAGCGTTTCGGTCCATTTTGGCGCCTTCGCCTTCTTCGCGGGCTTTTCAGTAAAATATTGCGAGAACGCATCAAGAGTTTCGCGCACGACTGGCTCTTTCTTTCCGCCGCAGGCCTTAATGAATGTGGCGGCGCCCTCCGCACGATCGGCAAGAGATAAATCCGCAATCATCGATTCTGCAGCAAGCGACTCCGCACGGAATATTTCGTCCTGTTTGAGCACAACAGGATCGACCTCTAGCGCACGAGCATTAAGTCCGCCAAGAAACAGCCCTTCAAGTGATTTCACCCGAGAAAGCGCAACATAGCCCTGACCAAACGCAAAGGCCTGACCAAGATCGATATACGCTTTATCCAACGTCATGCCCTGGCTCTTGTGCACGGTGATCGCCCAGGCAAGCCGAAGTGGGAGCTGACGAAGTAGCGCAATTGGCGCACCGCCCTCTCCGTCGATACTCCACATGCCCGGCTGAACGGTCACCACACGCCCTGTCGCCATTTGCACTACCGGGTACGTGCTGACTTGATCAAAATCCACCACGTCCCCAATCGACCCGTTCACGAATCCTTCCGCTGGATTATTCCGCGTGAACATGACACGTGCACCAATCTTTAATATCAGTTTTTCTGGTGATAAACAGCCGCGTTTCATGTGTTCGACAAGCTTTGGGCTTCCGGAACTCGTCATCCGAAATGTTTTTTCTTTTCCAAACAGCGTGCGCAATTTTGCCGTATTCATGTGATCGACGTCTGCGTTGTGTGAATACAGCTTCGTAATATCTTTATCCTCCGACGATTTCCGCCGAGCGTACAAGTGAGTAATATGGTCTTCCTCAATGGCGCCGCGACGAAGCGCGGAAAGCACCTCGAGAAATGTTGGATCGTCCTGCCGGTGTTGTTCGGAGAGATAACACACGGTTGGCGCTGCATCTGCCCAGGCTCTCGCAGTAAAAGCAAAGCGCGCCGGCGCCTCGCCCTGACGCGACACTGGCGGCAACTGAAAGAAATCCCCCACCAACACCACCTGTAAACCGCCAAATGGCAATTCCACCGCCCGTACCTCGCGGCAAATAAGGTCGATCGCATCAAACATTCCTGCATCGAGCATGGAAATCTCGTCGATAATCAGCACCGACGCGTCACGCACGCGCTTTGCCAGCGCGGTATTCGTTCCAAGCTCTTTACATTCACGTCGCGAAATCCATTTCCGTATTCCAAGGCCACTCCATGAATGAATCGTCATGCCACCAATATGTGTTGCCGCAATCCCCGTTGATGCGGTGAGGGCAATACCAATCCCGTGCGACTGCAAATACTTCACGTATTCCCGCACGGTATAGCTCTTTCCTGCGCCGGGTTCTCCCGTCAAAAAGACGTTTGCTCCGGTTTTCAACATGTCGATCGCATCGGCTTGGAGCATAACACCATCAAGAGTGAGCCCGGGCATCGTACCACCAAAACTCCATACTGCCGATCACACACGCAACTTCTATTCCGGTAAATATCCGCCAGACTGTAATTTCCATAGCCGATCGTATACTCCTCCACGCCGCATTAATTCTTGGTGCGTTCCAACTTCAATCATTTTCCCTTCATCAAGCACAACAATTTGATCGGCCGAGTACACCGTCGAAAGCCGATGCGCGATAACAATCGTTGTCCGCCCTTTCATGACTTTCGCAAGCGCCTCCTGTACCAGCGTCTCGGTTTCAGAATCGAGCGCGCTGGTAGATTCATCAAGGATCAGAATAGGGGGGTTCAGAAGAAACACCCGTGCAAGACTCAAGCGCTGGCGCTCTCCGCCAGAAAGCTTCACACCACGCTCTCCCACCAATGTTTCATACCCCCTTGGGAGCTTTTGAATGAAGCTGTGAGCCTGCGCGGCACGGCATGCATCTTCAATCTGCTTCTTTGTTGCCTTTGGCTGTGCAAAACGAATGTTGTTATAAATTGTGTCATTAAATAACACGGTATCTTGTTGCACAATGCCAACAGCCTGACGAACATCGGATATCTTTGCAGTTTTTATATCAATACCATCGATGCATACGGTCCCAGAAGTTGGGTCAAGAAATCGATTGATGCATTTGACGAGTGTCGATTTTCCACTCCCAGAACGCCCAACTAGTGCCAAACTTGTTCCTGCAGCAATACGGAGTGTAATATTTTGCAGCGCATCCCGTTCTTTGCCGGTATATCGATATGATACAGCGCGAAGCTCTACCTCACCGCGCACTGCAGAGAGGCGCCTGGGGCGTTTCACTTCAACAATAGTGTTCTCTTCGTTCCAATCGTGTTGCAATCTGGCAAATGCACTCTGTGTTCGACGTGCACGACGAAGCACGTCCGCAAGAAGATAATCAAACGGGGAGAGCAGTTGGTTTAACATACCAAGAAATGTCGTCACAACACCAAATGTTGTTTCTCCCCGTGAAATGAAGTACACCCCGACCGCAATCACGCATAACCGGGCACAAAGCCGCAATACACCGTTTGTCGCTCCTAGCGTTCCCCACACCTTATCAATCGCAATTTGTCGACGAGCAACGTCTTCCGATCGGCGCTCGATGGTTTGCAGTGCCCGCTCCTCACCTGAAAAGATTTTAATCGGGAGAATGTTGTTTAAAATTTCATGGAGTTCTGTAGAGAGATTTTCCCAAGATTTTCCCAAAGCATCCTGGCGTATTTGGGTCCGTCGATACACAAAGAGCGTGACAAACGCAATCATCGGAATCATGGCAAGTGCGGAAATGGTCATGCGCCAGTCCAACACAAACCCCGTAGCAAGTACCGCGAGAAAACCGATAACCTGCGGAAGTACATCAATGACTATTCGACTCGCTGCATCATATGAGCGCTCCCAGGCCTGATCAACACGCTTCGCAATAGCTCCACTCGATTCTCTGCCAAAACGATCCGGATCCCAAGACATCACCTTCCGCATCATGATAGCAAAAAAAACTCCATTTACCCGGTGTCCAATACGCCAACTCAGCCACTCGGCCCAATGTGACGTCCCAATGCTCACCAAAAATGCCACAACCCACCAACCAATTAACGGCACCACTCGAGCAACAACCGTTTCTGGGTGCACAATAATTGCATCAACAAAAAACCCAAAGATGACCGGTTCCGCAACCTGTGCGCATGAGGCAATGAAAATCAAAATAATAATCAACGCATACGACCAAAACGTCCCGTGAAAAGCGGGTCCAATCATTCGCCAAAATGCCAACCACGACAGCCGCTCTTTATGCTCATGCTTTTTGTCCTCCAACATATTCGAAGTATACCCCATCCACGTTGCTCAAACGAGACATTTCTGATACATTTTTTTCGTTCGATACGGCCGTGTGGTGAAGTGGTTAACACAGCGGTCTGCAAAACCGCGATTCGCCGGTTCGAATCTGGCCACGGCCTCCAAAAATACCCCACCGCTCGTAAGCGGTGGGGTATTTTATGGTTCTGCCGAGAATCACTCGTTTGTTTGTACCTCTGCCGTCGGTTCTGCCGGCGCGTCTGTAAACACCGTCACGGGTTTTGCGGAAAGAATAATGGCTCGAGCGACCGCATCGTCGCCCCCATTTTGTGAAATCACAAACTGATATTTCTCTCCCGCTTCTGTGACGAAATAGTATTTTTCCTCTGCAAAAAAGAATCCGTTACCCAGATTTTCTGCGTCTCTTGGAATCACGCGGCGTGCATCGAGCACATCGACACGAATGAATGTGTAGTTTGACGTGACATATGTCTCTGTTGAAACAGTATTCTCAGGGACGCCGCTCTCCACGATTGCCTTTTCCGTGCTTTGTAACATGATCGTTGCTGCATCGCGCGTGACGTCTTGCGATGGAATCACAGGGTCGGTTTTCGGTGCATCGTATTCTCCAACCATCACCCAGCCCGCCGGAAGCTCAAAAGCTAATCGCCATTTCCCTTCAACATTTCCGTTTCCAGTAATTGACGAAACAATTCCAGACGCTGCACACCCCCCACCCATCAACACAAGCATCCCGACGGCGAACGCAGAAAAGAATGTTTTCATATATGGAAAGTGTAGAGCGAAACGGAAAAAGGAGCAAAATAAGAACATCACCCCGCAATAGCTCGCGGGGTGATGTGGGTGTTATTTGATCTTGTAGATCTCAATTGCAACGGTCCGAACGCCGAATTGGCGCGCTTCTGGGCCTTCTTCCATCCAAATATCAATGCGTTTATCGTACCGTGGGTTCATACGGTCTTCCACGACGAATACCTGATCACCAAAATACTCTGGAATTTTTACCAATGTTCCCATCGGCAAGAAGTTTGCCGCCAATACTCCTGGGCGCGTTGTGGTTCCGGACGCAGTAATGAATGGCGTATCGTCGGTCTGTGCAGGGTCACTATTATAAGCCGTTGCAGTAACCATCATGGTATATGTCGGCTCGCCCAGACCCGATTCTGGCAAGTTTCCATGTGGTTTTGTGGCATTCTGCATGGCGTGTACTTCAAGGGCGGTTGCGCGTGAAACATCTAAAGCACCGGCGGTTGCGCGTGCGGCAGTCGGAAGAACAAAGAACAGCGAGAGCGCAAGAACAACGCCGAGTGTTGCCACTTCAAATGGCGATCGCTTCACGATGGACTTGAACGTATTCTTCATAAGGATTGGAAATAAAAACATCGGCTGTCGCCGAAGTATTTCACGCGAATATCTTACCATATTTTTGTCATTTTGTCACGTGAAAACGCCATTTCTTGGCCAATATTCGCCATGTTTGACACCAGCCTTTTTGCGGCTTTTTCTTGCGCATCGTATGATGCACTCACCTCACCTTTTTTGCCTCCTTCTATGCAGCGCTACGGCCATTATCGAGCATCGTTACACAAGAACCGCTTCGTCGCCGCCCTACTCCACCGCATCAAGGCGCTCACGAAGGGATCCGTTATAAAAAACATCATTCTTGGGTGTATTGCACTAGGGCTTTTCGGCGGCCTTGTGGTGTTCGGAGCCTACCTCTGGTTTGCGGGCACGCTTCCGAGCGCAGAGGACATCATGAACCGAGACGTTGCCCAGTCTACAAAAATTTACGATCGTACGGGAGAGCATTTATTGTACGAAATTGCCGCCGATGAAAAGCGCACGCTCGTCCCCATTGAGGAAATTCCTGCACATCTCATCAATGCAACCATTACTGCGGAAGATCGAAAATTCTACGAGCACCACGGTATCAATTACATGAGCATTGCGCGCTCTATTTACGAAGATATTAAATGTGGGTGTAAGGCTCAGGGAGCATCAACGCTCACACAACAAATGGTACGCAATGTCATTCTCACGCTCGACAAAACTTTCACGCGAAAAATTAAAGAAATCCTTCTCTCGTATGCTGTAGAAGGAAAATTTACGAAAGATGAAATTCTTGAATTATATTTGAATCAAATTGGATACGGCTCAGTGAACTACGGCATTGAGTCGGCAAGTCGAGCATATTTCAGTAAAACCGTTGCAGATCTCACACTCGCGGAATCCGCAACGCTTGCAGCAATGCCAAAACAACCAACGCGCTATCTCCGTGATCCGGAGCTCCTGAAAGCTCGCCGGGACTGGATTCTTGTCAACATGGAAGAACTTGGATATGCAACCCATGATGAAGTCGCAGCTGCGCTCGCGGAAGAAACGCCTGTCGTTGCGCAATTAAATAACATTACTGCTCCACATTTTGTCTTATGGGTAAAGGAACAACTTGAGGAGGTGTATACCGAACGAGAGGTGGAAACCGGAGGGCTCAACGTCATCACAACCCTTGACTATAGTAAACAGCTTGCTGCAGAGGCGGCAGTAGCTGCAAATATGGAAACAAAGAGCGAACTCTATGGCTTTAATAACGCCGGGCTTCTTTCAATCGATCCAAAAACCGGACAAATTCTTGCCATGGTCGGGAGTGCAGATTATCACGACGAAGAAATCCAGGGCCAAGTGAATGTCACGCAACAAGCGCTGCAGCCAGGAAGTAGCATGAAGCCCCTTATTTACGCCGCCGCCTGGGAAAAGGGGTACACCCCGAATGCAATCCTTTGGGACGTGAATACTCTCTTTTCTACCGAAACAGGACCATATGAGCCAAGAAATTACGACAACAGCGAACACGGATACGTCACGATGCGAAAGGCGCTCCAGGGCTCACTGAATATTCCCGCTGTCAAAACGCTCTATCTCGTCGGTATCGATAACGCATTAAATTTTCTTGATCGAATGGGCTACACCACACTTGGAGATCGGTCGCGTTTTGGACTTTCGCTCGTTCTTGGTGGAGGTGAGGTCACCCTTATGGACCATGTGCGAGCATATGGCACGTTCGCAAATAATGGCGTGCAGCAAAAAACTGTAGGTATTCTGAAAGTTGAAGATCCAAATGGCAAAATTCTTCAAGAGTGGAAGGCGGAGGAGCACCCGGGAACACAGGCCCTCAGCACAAATCTTGCCGCCACCGTCAGCAACGTACTTTCCGATAACAATGCGCGGGCATATATCTTCGGAACAGGCAGCGCGCTCCAACTCAGCGGACGCCCAGTTGCGGCAAAAACTGGAACAACGAATGATTTTAATGACGCATGGACCATGGGGTACACTCCATCGCTCGTCACGGGTGTTTGGGTGGGAAATACCGATGGGACGCAGATGAATAAAAATGCTGAAGCGGTTTTCGTTGCGGCACCAATGTGGAAAGCGTACATGCTTGCTGCGCTTGAAGGAACACCGGTGGAATCCTTCCCAACACCGTCAATCGACGTCACTGGCAAGGCTATGCTTGATGGAAATATCCCAACGACGACATACACTATTGATACCCAAAGTGAAAAACTCGCTACGGAATTTACCCCCGAACAATTCCGAGAAACAAAAACATGCGGAGAATATCACACTATTCTTGCATACGTGATGAAAGACGATCCGCGCGGCTCAGTGCCAGAAAATCCTGAGCGCGATGCGTATTACCAACCATGGGAGGATGCAGTTCAGGACTGGATTACTCGTCACAATGCACAGCGTGCACCAGAGGAAGCCCCAATTACAACATGCGGCGACATTCCAACGGAATACGACGATATTCATACTGCAGACGCGGCCCCAGAAATCCGTATTATTTCTCCAGATGATCGCGATCGCGTTGGGCGAACGTTTCCCATCGAGCTCAATAGCGAGGTGCGCGGATCATTTTCCCGCGTTGAATTTTCCATCGATGGGGCATTTGCCGCATCGAGCAATTCAATGGATGGTGATGACTTCACGCTTCCTTCATGGGTTAGCGCTGGAAATCACACACTTACCGCAACGCTATTTGATAGCAACGAGAATAGCGCCGAGGACAGCGTCACCATTACCGTCACCGAAGCATCCGACACGCCAGCCTCATTTCACATCACAAACCCCTTTCAAAATCAAATCATCGAGAATACCGGCAATCCATACACTGTGGTCATCGAGGTTTCAAACGCTTCGGATATAACGTATCTTGAAGTAACTGCACAAAATCTCTGGACCGGCGCAACGACTGTCATTGGCAGCTCGACAGATCCCAGCTCTATTACGAGTATCTCCTGGACACTTGGGCAATCTGCGCGATACCAACTCATTGCACGAGCAGCAACACACGATGGAGAGACACTCGAATCCGTTCCCGTTATCGTAACAGTCGCCTCTCCAGCACCAGTAACCAGCATCCCCACAGAAACTTTGCTAGGGCTATAGGAAAACACTAACCAGTTCTCACATCCTGCCGAACGTTAACGTCGTTGAAAATACTTTTCTTCTTGATTAACGTGGACTATTAGTCGTTCTGGGAGCCTTTCATCTATCCAAACAAACAACTCAATGATATTCTCACAATATACAAGAGGCATACGATCTTCGTGAAGGCTTAGCTCTTCCACTATATCGAATGTCTCTTTTGTATTTCTGATACTAGCGCTATTCAGTGAGGTAAATTTATGAGCTCATGGTCAATGGCGGTGACATTTATTTATAGTCACAAGTTCCTTTACTATTTAATCAATTCTTTCACAGCGTCTTGCAATCCGCCAACGGAAAGGTCATACATTGGCACAATGTCTCGCACGGCAGAAATCGTACCAGAATTATTTCGCTCTCCCTCCCACTCACTTCGAAAAATTGGGTTTACCCAGACCGCATGTTCTGCACGATGCATGATCCAGCGCAAGCAATCGTCGCCGGGAATACCGAATTGCCTCACCTGCTCCTGATTATTATACTGCGCGAATCTGTCTTCTTTAAATTCCCAGTCCCCCATTTCTGCATCACCATAAATAATCACCCTACACTTTCCGGTCACGATTTTACGTACATCGTAAATCTCCCTTGGTTTTTTTATTGCACCATCTTTCCAATCTTCTTGATTTGCCTTCCAGACGTAACCGTAAAGATTATTGTGAAACAAATATACCTCTAAACGTGTTAACCCCCTTGTCATCTCCTCCGCAAGCTCACGAATCAATGGAGCCCACTCATCGACGGGTCCACCGGTATCGATGAATAAAACAATTTTTTGTTGCTTTTTTCGCTCACGCCTGTATTCGATCTGGAGATTCTTTTTGGCGAAATTTTCAACCGTGCGCAAAGTATCAACTTCCTTACCACGTACCCTTGATGTTCCCTGAATAATCCTGCGAAGACCCAGAATAATCTGCCTAAGATCCGCACGGGTCGGTCTGCGCTCATACTTTTTCCTGCCGTCATATTGTTGCATTGCTTCTGCGCGTATTTGTGTGCGAGAAACCGATAACTGCTGATCGCTTTCTATAACGCCGGGAGCACTATTTCTGGAATTTCCCTTTCCTTTACCCTTGAACATGCCGACATCCTGAAATGCGGATTTCTCCCAAAACCCACCCCCATCCTCTAATTGTCCAACTGCCCGTTCGTGTTGAGCGCCAGGTCTTCCGCTCCCCATCCCCATACCTGACGGCTGACCCTTCTCCCCCTTCCCGGCACCAGCATCACCCTTCTCCCCCTTCCCGGCACCAGCATCACCCTTCTCCCCCTTCCCGGCACCAGCATCACCCTTCTCCCCCTTCCCTTTATCTTTCTCGCCCTTATTTCCCTCACCACCAGATTGGCTCTCCTCTTTTTTTCCACCCCCCAACTTCCCTGGATCTTCCTTCTTTAAAACATCGTTGTGTTGATCTTTTTTTCCACCATGAACTTGATCGTTATCATCGTGCTTCTCCCTCGAGGGCATCTCTAATGTCTCATCCACATCCTGAATATCCTGTTGCGTTTTTATATCAGGCGCAACAACCTCAGTCTGCTTTATTGAATCAGACGCGCTATCATGAAATGTATTTTGATCACCCTCCGCAACGCACCGCCTCTCTTTCTCTGCAATAACGTGAGCAATCACTGTCGCGAAATGAAGAAAGTACTGATCAAATACCTCGTGAAATGCCACTTCGTCCTGTTTATTTTTTATCAAGGTGATTCGTGCATATACACGAATACGCTCAAAAAGTTGATGCAAGTCCGCCGCATTCCTTAGCCGCTGATCGCTTGCTCCCACCCGAAGAACACTCAAAAAATTTACCCATTCTGGAATTGAAACGCGAATTCCCCGATCACGAAGCGCACTTAGAAAACCACCAAAAAGACCATGAGTCGTATGGTCTTCGCCATAGCCTCGCACCTCATCTTCTTCATCCTCTTCAAAATATCGAAGAACGTCGCGTACAGCAACACCGCGCCAAGTATGAAGACGTTTCTCTTGGATATTTCTTTTGTCAGCAAACCGTTCTCTGGAGGCTCCCCACATACCTTTTCTTACCCATCATCTTCTTCATCATCATCAAAAGATCGGTCATCAAGCTTCAGCGCCTCATCTTCCTGAGGCGCTTCGAGAAAATGTTTAAATTTTCCATGAACGTCTCGATGTTCTTCAAAAATGTATATATCCCTTCCTAGGCGATATACATCCGGTATAATCGAAGAACGACTACCGATAGACAACGATCCACGGGTGTATTCTGCGGTTCTTTCACTCACATGCACAAAGCGAAGATCTTCTCTTGATATTCCTAAGTCCTCAAAGTCAGGGATCGTGTTTTTATAGAGCTTCCCACGAATGATTGGTTCAAAAACTCTTGCAAGATCTTCCGTGAGCGCATAATATCCGTCCCCCAAATCTTCCGCACCCGGAACAAAGAGCTTAAATGTTTCCTCTGCAACCTGTTGTCCCGACTTATACCCATATGGGGTCATTTCATCGATAAAAGTCGGGGTAGTAAAATACAATCCCAAACTATCAAGTTCGGCGTACAAAGGCGCTAGGTCTTCTTGTGCTAATGGATTATTTAGCAATTCATCCCAGAGTCGATATACCTGTTTTCCTTCTGCGATCTTTCTTAAAATGTGAGAGATTCGTGTTTCATGCGCAAGCGACTCTTCGCGTTCTTGATTAATTTTCTTCATTTTGTCCACTGCGATCGATATCGCATGATCAGGGCGATATTTTAATAAAATTTCCTTGTGAGGAATGCCCTTCGGAAGGGTTCCTTGATATTCCCGCAATAGCACGCCGATCCACGCCAAAAGCTCTGGAGGTGAAGGCTTTTTCTCGATATGCGGATGATGTTGACATGCATAGAAAACATCAAGCGCATATTGCAAAAGCTCAATCTGAAGATGCGGAAAATATACGTCAATAATCTTTGCCATTTCTTCCCTGGTCGGATATTCAACAAAATGATATAAGCTCCTCCGACGAAATGATGGGGGAATTTTGTTAGAATCTTCTGTGTTTGTGGTAATCACAATGCGGAGATTCTTTTTTTCGCCATGAATCGTTTCTCCTGTTTGGGTAATAGTAAAAACAAGATTTTCAATTTCATCTAACAAGCCTGTCATAAGCTCTTCGTCTCCCTTTTCAATTTCATCAATAAGAAGCCAGACCTTCTTTCCTAAGGCGGACTGTCGAATTGCTTCTCCAAGCGGCCCGAGTCGAACATACTGCCTCAGATCTATGTTTTTTTTTGCCTGATCAAGCTCCTGAACCGCACTCATTCTTGCAATAAAATCTTGATACCCCAGATCCTTCCTTGGGTTAATCTCTCTGTTCAATATTTTATCTCTCCACAACGCCGCCTCTTGCTGTATACCGCCCGGAAGAGGCGCGGGCATTTGAGCATCATTGAGTCGCTCAATAGTGTCCACGGTGTATAGTAAATCCTGCGCCGTCATTCCAGCTTTGACACGAATGTGAATAAGCGCAATATCCCTTCCTTCTTGAATTTCCCGTGCCGCTTCGGCATATGCCCACTGCGTCTTTCCTGTTCCAGGCTCACCCTCCAAAATAATAGAATTGCACTGCCCCGATTCAGCGAGAGCGTCAAGAACCTCCCTAATCGCTTGCAGCGTAGGAGAAACAACATATGGTCGCCGCATACGCTCCACCATCTCTGTGGTCGCGAAACAAATTTCATCTAAATGATCAGATACTCGGGTGATATCAGAAACATCGTCCCCCAAGCGATTCGACGCGACCCGCATGGATCTCAGTCTCTCTTGCAACTCCCCCGCCCTTCTTTGGAGCGCTTCCAATTCCCGTTGTGCATCAAACAAAACATCAGCCCCCGCCTCTTCACCTGGAGACTGACGGAATCCCGCTATTTCAAGCGCCTGTCTCATATGTTATGAGATTCACGAGTATGTTCAATTGCAAGAACCTCTTCCTCTACCCTATCCATCGCAACGTGCGTGGCTTGAATGTACTTTCGAATATACGACATAAGCGCAGAACTCTTCTGCGCCAACTGATTAATAATCCGCGGCTCCGGAACGGTCACGTGTGGCATAAATGTATCAATTCTTAACAAACATGATTAGAAGAACAAACATTATACAATAAGAGTATACATAAATTTTTCAGAGCGCGCTCATGTTATTGCCGAATCGGCATGACGATATACAAATATTTATCTTCTGGTCGATTTTCCGGCACAATCACGCACGGATTCATCGCATCGATGAGCTTCAATATCACACGATCTGAAGGCATCGCGCCTACACCATCGAGTAAATACCGAAAATTCAGTACCGCTGCATTAGATATTCCCGTCACTTCGCCCTCAATCGTCACGGTATTCTCACCACGACCAACGTCTGCGGCAGAAAGTGTCACTGTTTTGTCCTCAGCGTGTACTTCTAATTTTACATCGAATAATCCTGCCTTAGAAAAGAGGCTGGTACGTTTAATCGCCTGAGCAAATGCTCCTTTATTGAGCGTAATTTCCGTGGCAGAAGTCTTGGGAACAATCTGTCGATAATCGGGATAGGCGCCCTCAACCGTGCGAGACGAGATTTCAACCGTACCATACCGAAATACAATCTGACTCTCTGTAAGCTCAACATCCACCACTTCCGGCACCTCCGCGTTATCACGTACGACACTAAAAATACGACGCAATTCGGCAAGCGTCCGCGACGGAACAATCGCTTTGCGCTCACCCTCGACTCGTTCGCGTAAAGGAATAATCTTTTCGGCAAGACGATAGCTATCCGTGGCAGCAAGAACCAGTTGGTCGTTCAGCCCATCAAAGTGCATAAACACCCCCGTAAGCGCCTGCCTCGTCTCGTTCGTTGCGACAGAAAAAAGCACATTCCCCAACGCAGCATCAAATGTCGCAGCGGTGAGACTAAAACGCACACCACCGGTGACAGGAGGAATGAGAGGAAATTCATTCGCCGGAAGACCATTTATTTTTGTTTTTGTCTTTTCACAAACAACAGCAAGTGCATGATCTAAGAGATCAAGGTCTACGCGTTCATTTGGGAGTAGCGCAACATAATCAGTAAAAAGCTTGGCTGGCAATGTATATTCACCGGGCTGATCAACTTTTCCACGAATGGTGCACGTTATTGTGAGCTCAAGGTTTGTTGCAGTGAGTTTTAATCCACCGATATCTGCACGAAGAAGAATGTTACTCAGAATTGGAAGGTTTGTATTTTTTCCACCGGCATGACTGGTAATAGAGAGTCCCTGGTATAAGTTTTCTCGCGTACAAGAGAGTTTCACATTCAGGTTTTAATATCTTTTTCCAAACAACAGTAGCTTGTAAGGGGTGTGGATGATGGGGATAAATCTTTTTGTGCCCGTGGCTATTTACTTGGCGGATTTTTCTGGGGTGGATGAATACTGTGTATAGGGGTGGGGATGTTGTTTATTGTTTGTACAAACACTTTTGCGTTGAGAGCTATCCCCCTGTTATCCTACCGCGTTCCCCAGGGAATACCACCGGGTCATCCACGGGTTTTTCCCCATGTCGTCCACAGTTCACAGGGTGATCCCCTTTTACTCACACGTTATCCCGCATAAAGTTTTTGTTTAATAAGTTCAAGGTCTTTTTGAAGCTTTTCATCCTCTTTTACAAGTTCGGCGATTTTTCCGTATGCATGCATCGCGGTGGTGTGATCGCGTCCACCAAGCTCATTGCCGATTGCGGGATATGACGTTTTCATCTCTTCGCGCATGAGATACATAATAATTTGTCGAGGAAATGCAAGCTTTTTTTCGCGTGATTTTCCGAGAATGTCTTCAATGGTGATATCAAAATATTCAGAAACAACAAGAATGAGTTGGCGAGGCGTGACGGTTTTGCGCACGTTCTCTGACTCAAAGCTCGTGATGATCGGCTTAATGCTCTCAAGTGTTGGTTCAATATTACGGAATTGGTGGATTGCAATAATTTTATTGAGGGCACCTTCGAGTTCACGGATGTTCGAATAAATATTTGATGCGACGTAGTGAAGAATTTCTCGGTCGAGCTGAAACGATTTTTCCATGCATTTTTTTTGCAAAATCGCGATACGTGTTTCGAGATCTGGCATGCCGACGTCGACCAGCATTCCCCATTCAAGTCTTGATTGTAGGCGTTTTTCTAGACTGGTAATTGATTTCGGTGGTCGA
Organism: uncultured Gammaproteobacteria bacterium; assembly: GCA_964394565.1. Taxonomy (GTDB): domain Bacteria; phylum Patescibacteriota; class Patescibacteriia; order UBA9934; family UBA9934; genus CAIKHN01. The sequence continues at coordinate 31,057 of CAYMYA010000004.1, read as the reverse complement.
TCTGAGGAAATAACGATCTGGCGCTGTTCTTGATGCAGTGCGTTAAAGGTATGAAAAAATTCTTCCTGTGTTCCTTCTTTTCCGGTAATAAATTGAATATCGTCGATGAGTAATAGGTCAACATTTCGATACCGATCTTTAAACTCCTTCCCCTTTCCAGAACGAATCGCGTTAATAAAATCGTTTGTAAATCGTTCACAGGTGACGTAAAGAATACGCACGTTTCCGTTGCGGCGACGCATTTCATTCGCAATTGCGTGAAGAAGATGTGTTTTTCCAAGCCCTACGCCGCCATAAATAAACAGTGGATTATATGCGCCGCCCGGCTGTGCGGCAACGGCTTGTGCTGCGGCATGGGCGAGTTCGTTTTGTTTTCCAACGACAAAGGTTTGAAAGGTATACTGAGGATTTACGGTAATGGTTCCTGTTCCCATGGCTCCGTCGGTTTGGCCGCCTGTCGGAATGAAACCATAGTCTTCGCGCGCCTCCTGCTGGGCATTCCGCTTTTCTTCAATAATGAGTGGTTGTGGTACGTCGGTTTTTATAGCGACGCGATAGGTGAGGCTGCGTACGGACTGATTTGTGATGTTTTGTATGCTTTCAATAATGTCTCGGTGGTGTTTTTTGCTAATCCATTGCTGGGTAATGGTGTTCGGAATCCCAATAACGACCTCACCATTTTTATATTCGTAAATGAACGTATGGCGAAACCACGTGGTGAAGTGCGCCTTGCTGACAACAAGCTCTAATTCTCCAAGGACCGCTTCCCAAAGCTCGTGGGTATTCATAGTGGCAAGACAACCAACAGGAAGGGTTAAAGGTTCCCAACCAGACGTAACGACACGATGCAGCATAGCGAAGTATCCACAGGTGGAAAAGCCGCAGATTTTCTTGAAAAGTGGATGAAACTGTGGATAACCAACTCAAATATGGGGATAAGCGGGTGCACTTGTGCACATTTCTAAGAAAATCCTGCAGCGTTCGGTTTTTGTTTCGGATGTGGACGAGGTGGTTCTTCATGAGGTTCAAACGTGATCCCTGGGAAGCCTTTCCCTCTGCTCGAGGGGAAAATTTCCGTAGGATTCGCCGATTTATTGACATGTTATACTTCTACGCGTATCCTTTTCGCCACATATGCCAAAGCGAACGTACCAGCCGAAAAAGCGGCAGCGCGCAAAGGTGCACGGGTTCCGCAAGCGCATGAAGTCCAAGGACGGCCGCATTGTTCTCAAGCGTCGCCGAGCAAAGGGCCGCAAGCGACTTACCGTCACCGCACGCCCGCGTTAAGGCATTAAAACAGGATCCGGCGCACATGTGCCGGATTTTGTTATCATGAATACTCTATGCTTCCTGCACAATATCGATTACGAAAATCGATGGATATCGCTCGGGTGCTCAAGTCAAAGCTTGGTGCATTTGATATTGCATGTGGTGTGAAAATGGCGAAGAATGGACTCGCACACTCTCGGTTTGCGGTTGTTGTGGGCGTGAAGGTGAGTAAAAACGCGGTTGATCGCAATCGTACGCGGCGACAATATCAAGAAATATTGTGTGGAATGTTGCAGCAGATAAAGCCGGGATTTGATGTACTCCTCCTAACGTCTAAACCGGCTCTTGGACTTGATTATCAGGAAAAGGAAAAGAAATTGCGCGGCGCGATGTATCGCGCGAAGCTTTTATGATTCGCTCGCGTGACATTGTGACGTGGCCGATTGTGGCGTATCAAAAAACGTTTTCTTTTGATCACGGACCGATGAAGCATCTCTATCCTTTTGGATATTGTCCATTTTATCCTACGTGCTCGGAATATAGCCGACAAGCCATTCTTAAGCACGGAATTTTTTTCGGGATACCTTTGGGCATTTGGCGCATACTTCGTTGTCATCCGTGGGCCAAGGGCGGAATTGATCATCCATAACAAAGCCCGCGGAATGCCGCGGGAATGGACAGCTCCTCTGCTACTGGAGTACTAGCAGAGGAGCCTCTTACGTTGAGTATAGCGACGTGGAAAAACAATGCAAGATTTCCCATGTGGACAGGCTGTGTTATGTAGGAATTTCGACGGTTTTTTTCTTGCCCGAACCGCCTCGTTTTATTACGATATTTGCTTGCGGGACGTGAAAATATTTTGAAAGCAGACGAATCATCTCCGCGTTCGCCTTCCCGTCGATGGGCGCAGACTTCAGATGCACGAGAAATGATCCATCTTCGCGTTTCTCAAGCTCAGAACGCTCAGAATGTGGTTTTACAGAAACCGAAATGATCATACGCGAAGGCGATCAATCGAATCAACCGCAATCCACGCCGCGCCGGAACCGAAACCGCGCTTTTCGATATAAAATGGAGTGCAGGAAACCGGGCACGTCAGTTCGATGAGCACACAATATTTTGGAAGTCTTTTCCACGTTGAAACGTCGGGATTTATGAGGGCGATACGCCGCCCAAATTCATCAACAATTTTTTTCGCATCGTGCAAAGCGTGCATCTCGAACTGCCAAACGTTTGAGACGCTCGCCTGCGCGGTGACGGGCTTGCCAGAATCTTTAAAAAAGACGCGGTCGCCAACAAAAACCCTATCCCACGGCGCGCGGCGCGTTTGATACCACCGCGACTCGATGGTTTTCTCTCCCGACAATATCTTCGGAATCAACTTCCACGACGGCATCATGATTGCGACGTGATCCATATCATTTTGATTGATGTATTTCGGGCGCGACAGCGTTTGCCCATAAATATTCATACATACTTTTCATCATTGCAACGATTAAGTCGTCTTCAATGCGAATTGCGAGGAGATTTTCCGGTTGCCAAAAAATGATCTTGTCCGCAAAGAAATGAAAAGAGGTTTTGAACTGGGTTAGTTGAGGAACAACGCGTGTTTCGCGGAGATTTTGTTTGTCTTCGCCGGCAATTCGGTTTGCATGTGGTCCGGGCAATGTAAGCGTGCGCGATTTTAATCCACGTTTTACCCGTTCACGTAAATATTCACGCTGATCGTCAATATCAATGAGGTTGAGGAAATCGTCGACCGAACCAAAGAAATCCAAACTGTCCTTTCCTTCGTCGAGCATACCAAAGAATGCGCCAAGATATTGGCCGCGACCCCGATACACGCGCACATTGCTAGGCAAATCACCGCGCTGATACTTTGTAAGCAAATCAGGAAGGAGCGCAGAGAAATCGTTTTTGAGTTCGTGATCCTTTCGTTGCTTTTTGTCGAGGAGCTCTGCAACGATAGTGGGCGACGCCACGCAGAAGCGCTTGAGCCTGCCTCCTGAGGGTAGCGCCGCAAGCCCGCGACTCCCAAGGCCTTTTATGAGTTTGTAGATATTTGGCCGCGAAATTCCCAATTTCTCTGCGATCTGACTAATTGGGTGCGGACCAATTTCGAGTGACAAGATATAGAGTCCTGCTTCGTGATCAGTTAGCCCGAGTTGTTTCAAAGCACCGTATAGTGGCGCGTTTTCATTTTGAGCCGATTTTGAGGGCATATGGCAGATTATGTGTATATTTATAATATACACTAGTATTGAAATATCAACAACTATTTAGTATTTGCGTAAATATATGCTATTATCTTTGATCCGGTGATAGAACGGTAAAATTATGTATCACACTATATATGGTAATCGAAATTGAGGAGTCCTTGATAAACAAGCTTGATACGTACGGCGTTAGAATTCAGGAGGAAATTGAGCGGGCCAAGGTTGAGGGAAATGTGGACGGTGCCCAGGCGTTCGATGTACGCGGTAAGCTTTACGCATTGGCTATGGAATTGGCTCCAGAAGCGCGCTTCGGGGACCTCGTGGAGATGATGCAGTGGCTTGATCTTAAGGGCGACGAGCGCATTGTTGATCTTGCCGCGGGCGGCGGGTTCTTCACTCGGGAGTTTCTCACTCGCACGAACGGCGAAGTCATCGCTGTAGATCCAAGCGCTGTGCAGATCTCTGAACTCGATGAGGCCTGCGAGGGCAGGGCGACGTGCATTGTTGGATCGCCGGATAGCCCCGAAGCGATGCGTCAGATCGCAGATAGGAGTGTTGATGTCGTAACGAGCTTTGGCGGACTCCATCATGTTGCCGATCAGCGGACGATGATGGAGGAAGTGGCACGAATCGTTCGTGTCGGCGGTCAGTTCACTGCCGCGGACGTGTGTGCGAACACGTCACTTGCTCGTCACTTCGATGAGTTTGTAGCTGCGAAGTGTCTCACGGGGCACGAAGCAACATGGCTGAGCGAAGCGCGGCTATACGAACTCACGATGGGATTGCCGCTGCGGCTCGAAAGGGTCGAAATGGTACCGCTCACGTGGAGCTTCACGTCCGAGCGCGAAATAGCCCTGTTCTTTAAGGGGCTGCACGCATACGACCTTACCGAAGCTGAGATCTTTGATGACCTACGTGAAGCGCTCGGCTACACGGAGAAAGATGGGCGCCTTCTCCTGAACTGGCCAATGCTCTTTTTCCGATTCGTCCGTTTGTAACCGCGGCGCGAACGACATGAAACCCGTTCGCGCTTTAGTTTCTACGAAACTTCTTCAAGAGCGCGATGTCTTCCTCGCGACTTCCCGCCTTCTCTTCCCCGGTGAAGGGTGTTTCGAGGATGAGGTCGATGTGTTGGAGCTTGGGGTGGGAAACAATGACGTTGAATGCGTCGGCACCGATATAGCCGTGACCGAGGTGCTGGTGGCGATCTTTGTGGCCGTCGAACTCAATTTTACTGTCGTTGCAGTGCGATGCGACGAGTTTGTTGAGGCCGATGATGCGGTCGAAGTCTTCAAATGTTTTGTGGACGTCTTCTTTGGTGCGCAGGTCGTACCCCGATGCAAAGGCATGTTGTGTGTCGAAACATACGCCCACCTCCCTCCCTCGCTCGGCGCGATCGATAAACTCTGCAATTTCTTCAAATGAATCCCCCATCACCGCCCCCGCGCCTGCACTGATCTCGATAAGGAGCTGACACGATCCTGTGTAGCTATCCAAGATACGATCGATGCCCTTCACGACCTCATCGATACCGGTTTGCTGCCCCAGATCTTTTGCTGATCCCGGATGGAACATGATTGCTTTCGCGCCGAGCTGTGTGCCGCGCTCAAGCTCCTCACGAAGAATTTTGACGGATCCAAAGCGCGTGGTGTTTTTCGCCGATGCGAGGTTTACAATGTACGGCGCGTGAATATACACGTCCTTGATGTCGTTCTCTTTCATCGACTCGCGAAACTTCTGTGCGTCTTCGTCGCTTATCGGTTTTGCCGCGAACATTTGCGGAGAACGAGAAAATATTTGGATCACCTCACACCCCAACGCCTTCCCCGCTGGGCCTGCCTTCCACAATCCACCCGCCGCCGACACATGTGCTCCAAATCGCATATGGAAAAAGATTACCACGTTGGTGAAACTTTTTCACCGAACGTGTGGAGTGCGTCAAACGTTGATCCGAGAATATCAGCAATGCCCTGGTGTGTGATCGTCATGACGAGTGCTGTCTCTGGAAAGAGAAATGCGACTTTGTTTTGGTAGATAAACATGAGTTGCTGCATGTTGAGTGTGGATTCTGGAAGAACGGAAAGGTTCCAACGGCGTTGGTTGAGAAGGATTTGATTGTCGGGAGAGAGCTTTTGGCCGGGCGTGGCGAGGGATTCTTGAGTAAAGATGCCGACCGTTGTGATATTTCTTTCAACAATTCGCGTGAAGAACGTATTCCATGCATCGTGACTGAGGAGGTCGAGTTCTTGTTCGAGGGCTGTTTTACCAATCATCACGCGGAATGAGGATCCAACGGGGATTGAAGATATTTCATTATAAATTTTGAAATATCCCGCTTTTGATTCGGAAACTTCAATGATTGGAGTTTCTGCCGATGCCTTTTGTGCGGCCTCGAGCTGCGGGACGATTTCACGAAGATCGGTAGCCCATTTGCTGACGCGCGCCGAGAGTTCTCGCGGTGGCAATGCAAAATAGATTTGCGATTGCCCCCGTCGAGATTCTTTGAGCAATCCGTCCCTGACAAGTTTTTTTACATGAAAATAGACCTTTGTGCGCCCCTCGCCCGTCTTTTGTGCAATTTGTGCTGCCGTTCCAGAGCCTATGGAGAGTGTAGCGAGATATGTTTCTGCTTCAATTGTGGATCTCCCGAGGTGGTTGAAAATTGTTCTCACCTCCGTTTGTAGGCTCATATACATAGCAGCGTAAAGTCATTATTCTAATTTGTCAAATAATATTTTCTACAAATAGTGCCTTATATGAGCCAACTTATTGACTATTGGTAAAAAATATTGTATCTTGTTTTGTCACGGGAGAATTCTTCTCTTCGTGAATTCGCCTCATACAATGGGGTCTCCGATGCTCCTTCATTCTTCCCTCACCGTCATCGACATGCTCGTTGCTCGTCTGCTCGGGACTGAGGGACCCATTGCGGTGATGGCTGGGCACTTCGCGCTCGTCCACCATCGGAAGACCGGCCACTTGGTGCCAGGAATCGCCGAAGACATCGACGACGAGGAAACGCGTAAATTCGTCGAAGGACATCCGTACATGGGCAACTTTCCCGTGGAAACGTGGCGAGTGGGAATTGAAACCGTTCAGCGCTTGCATGTTGCGGGTCGTGACGCAAGGCTCCTCGTGCTCGTGAATGACTGGCAACATGTTCAACCGGCACAGAGTGGATGGCGCAGCGCCGGGCGCGACGCGTATTTTACAGAGGCCGTTATGCCGTTTGCTCTACGGCGTACGCTGACCGAGGCGAATCTCGACGCAGGCGCGCTGCTCTCTGATGTTCGCGACGGTGTTCCGTGCATCTTCTGGAGTGAATCACGGCTCCGCGGTCGTTATGCGCGGCACTTGCGGCGACGTGTTCCAGTGGAGAGTGCTTGCGCCCAGGAGTGGGTGCCGGTGCTCGCGCGACTTGAGGAGCTCGGTTACGGGAGCGTTGCGGCGTTCGTGCCCGGTACGTGTCATATCCCGATCGTCGGCGGCACGGAGCGCGCGACTGAGCACCTCAAGCTTGCGATCACGTCTATCATCGTGTCGCCGATGGGGGATGCTCAGGACATCTGGGTCAATACACTCATTGCGCCGTGACCACACGCGGCGCGAGGTGCGATCTCACAATCCCACCTCGCGCCCAGCACCGAGACGTTGAATTCCTCGACGTTTCGGCGCTGAGAGTTCGCAAAATAGACTGCATCATCGTGAGCATTGTTAATTTCCTTTTGTATTGAGCGATTTCCAAATCCCGCTAAACAATTGACGGAGGTTTTCGGCGATCATGGCGTCGTGGATTTCGATGAGGGAGAATGGGCGGTGCTTAGTGTTGATCATGACAATATAATTTCCCATCACCCACGTTGTTGCTGTGAACGCTGCTGCTCCGCTCCAAAAACGAATATGACGTTTGGTATAGCCCCTTGTTTTCATGATTTCTTCCACGTTCGATACATTGCTTAGGAGTTGAACAATCGGTGGATTTGCTTGTTTCCAGTACCAGTCGATCCACTCTTGGTAATGGTGTACAAGATCTGGATCTTGAAATCCCCAATAAAACGTTTTCGTTTCAAGAATGCTGGCATTCCAGACCGGCGTTTGTTTATGGAGATAGTTTTCGATCTCTTCATCGGGAATGAAGACAATTTTCGGAATGGAATATTTTGTGCTTTGTGCAATTTTTCGGAGTTCCCCAATCGCAGATTGGAGTACTGCCCTCTTTGCATCAAGCGCTTTTTGCTCGCGATTCACAAGGATGGCGAGATCTTCTGGGTGTTTTGCAATGAGCGATCGTGATACCCCGCCGAGATCTTCGATAACCACACCCTTTTTCACAAGCTCCTTTGAAACACTATATACGGTCGGTCTGCTGATTCCCGTCAGTTTTGCGACTTCTGCCGGAGTCATTGTGCCGTGCTGAAGAAGCGTGAGATACACTTCGCTTTCTTTATCGCTAAACCCGAGTTTTTCGAGGATCTGTTTGGACATGGGGTGGAGAATAGGCGTCAGAACCTATGTTGTCAACAGTATATCAACACTAGTTATGACTTTATATATCAGCAAAATCCGTAACTTTATGTCTTTAACATGTGGACAATTATTCTCGAAATGGCCACGATGCGGCGTTCGGGAATGATCGCCGATCCTCGGCAGGAAACCCGATGTGACACGAGGCCGCCATGATCCTTCTCCTTTCCGCTTCCCTCGCCTTCGCTGCCCCGACGTTCGTGCTCTTGGGCACGGAACAGCGCGTCGATCTCGCGGGCGGGTTCGTTCCGCGGGCAAAGGCGATCGTCGACACCGGGCTGGTCGACCACCTCTCGCTGACGACGACGTTCGGGGTATCACCGGGCTATGCCGAGGCGTATTTCGGCCCGACGTGGTCGCCGACAACGCACTTCTCGCTGGGCGTTGCCGGCGGGATGGAGACGGACGCCGATCCGTGGCGCGTGATGACGTACTCGACGGCGAGCCACAAGGGATTCCGTACCCTCGGAGTGGTCGAGTACGGCGGCAGCGGGCTCTGGTACAAGGCGGTCACCTCGTACACGGTCGAGCCCGTCTCTATTGGGGCGATGCTCCAGCGCTCCGACGGTCTCGGACCACGTATCGCGGTGTCGCGTTGGGAGCTCGAGCTCTGGACTGCGCCGCTGTACGACGTTGAGAGTCAGAAGCCGTGCCTACTCATCGGTGCGAACTGGGTTCCTGAATGAGAAGTGTGCCGCGCACCACGAACCGGGTCGGGGGATCGTTCCCTGACCCGGGTTTGCGTTGTGCGTATTCGAATGTTTCGAGCGGCACCCGTATACTTCTTGTATGGAACTCCCTTATCGATTTCGTGATCTCTATCGTCACTGGTCTCGTCACATGGGGCACGAGATGGAAGATGGTGTGCTCGACATCGCTTCACTCCCGATCGTGCTGGAGATGTGTCGTTTTGCGGAGGAAAGAATCTTCATTTGGAGGCGCCGCGAGGCGGGCGACGTTGCGCCATGGACGCGAGACCCTATTTTGCAACGATATCGATTTTGTAATGTGTTTCGGGAGTTCGATCGGCAGACCGTCGCGATCCATACGCTATTGAATCCAGTGCGGAATGATTTTCCTTTGTGGTTGTTAAATATGTTTTATTGTCGCATGGTGGCGCGACCAGAAACAGTCGAGAGTATTGGACTTTTATCATTCGATGTAGCCGAAAATCGCGCGTTGTATGACCGGCTCATGTCGTCGCCTCGCCCGCGTTATGGAACGCCGTATGTGTTTCCCGTTTCCGCAATCCAAAAAAGCGCCACGCCAACGCGCGAACGATTTATTTGCGAACATCTGCCCGCCGTTATGCAGAAGATTGCGCACGAGATTGAAACGTGGGCATCGAATTCTGTTATTGACGGGGTACGCAGGATTCTCTCAATCTTTGGATTCAACCTCCATTTTCTTTGGACAGAAGTGCTGATCGATGTCGCGTATCAATATCCTGATCGCGTTGACCTCTTTGTACCATTTCCTGTTGGACCCGGATCGCTTCCAACGATGCGTATGATTGATCGTGGCGCCGATCCTGTCGCAATGCTTCTCGTATTGACCGCTCTTCCGTTCGATACGGGCATTACTATCGATGGCGTTCCGTTGCAACTCTCTGCTGAAAATTGGGAAGGGATTGGATGCGAGTTTCGGAAATATACGAATCTCCGCGCCGGTGTTGGACGCAAGCGAAAGTTTAAATAGAAAAACGAGCCGCGAGACTCGTTTTTCTGTGGTTCCTATTTCACCATTGCGTTCATGATGTGATCAACAACCATGCGGTTGCGGAGCTGGGATTCTACAAATTCTCGGTACTGCGGTTCGTACACGCGATCGCGATATTCTTTGTTTTCGCCCATGCGTTCTGCAATGCGATCAAGCTCTGCATCAATCTTCGCAGCATCGACAGTAATCTTTTCTCTCTTGCCAATCTCCCGAATGATCAGCGCGACTTTTACGCGCGTTAATGCAGTTGGTGTGAAGTCGAGCTTCATTTCTGCGATACTTTTACCAATGGATTTCAGGTAATCCTTGAGCTCCATATTGTTTTCGCTGACAGAATGTTCAAGCTCTTGGAGCATACGCTCGATCTCTTGATTCACGAGAACATCGGGAATGGTGTCAAATTCGGACTGACGTGCAAGCAAATCAAGACATTCACGTTCCTGACGACGTTTTTCGTTTGCCACACTTTCCATGGCGAGGTTTTCCCGAAGCTTTTCTTCAAGGTTTTTTGCGTTTTCAAGGCCGAGTCTTTTTGCGAATTCGTCGTCGATTTCAGGAACTTCGAGCGTAAAGATTTCGTTCAGGCGTACCACGAAATCCACATTAGAATCCGCAAGATGCTTCTGATAGTGATCTTTTGGAAATTTTAGGGTGAATGTTTTTTCTGCACCTTCGGCAAGCCCGAGGATTTGGTCGACGAAGCCGTCAATATAGTATGACTCATGCGTATACACGCCGTGGTTTTGGCTTTCTCCACCCTCGAGGACGACGCCATCTTTTTTCATGGTGAGGTTTATCACGGCCTTGTCGCCTTTTTGGAGCGCGTGACCAGCGAGCGCACGAACTTCTTTTGTTTGCATGCGTGCGAGATCGGCCTTCGCCTGCTCGATGACGTCTTGGGTCGGCTCTGTCGGTTGTTGTGTTACGGAGAGGTGAGTGTAGTCTGCGAGTTTGCGGATTGACGGCATGAGTGCGATTTCAGCACTGTACACCAGGTCTTCACCGGGGACCATGACGTCCATGCTGAAATGTGGCTGCCCAATAACATCCAAATCTTCTTCAATCATTGCAGAGGCCAATGACGCTCGAATCAGCTCTTCCGCGGCTTCTTCGAGAATTTTCATTTCTCCAACACGTTGTTTTACGATGTCGTATGGCGCTGCCCCTGGGCGGAAGCCGGGAATATTGATGACGGAGGAAAGGTGTTTTGCGGCACGCTGCATGGCTTCTGCCACCGTATCCTTTGGGATGGTGACGGTAATTTTGACAAGATTTTCACTGACGGTGCTGAGGACGTGAGCCATAGGGAGGGAAATCAAGTGCGCATAGTATAGTCTTGTTGGAAAAAAGGTCAATAATATGGCCAACATTTGCGAAAAAGGTGCATATTTTCTTGTCGGTGTACCGGGAAGTCGATATACTCATCCTTGTGTGAATCATGTGATTTCTCGATTTTTCGTTCGTTTCGGCCTAGGTATCGTGCGTGGCCTGGTTTTTGCCAAGGCCGCGATGATTCGGGGCATGCAGCTCGTCGCGGTGCTGTTTCGACCAATGGCTCGGGTGCTGATGGCGACTTTTTTTGTTCCGACATACCGCGTGATGTTTGCCTCGAGACGGCATCTTGTCCAGTGGTATCGCCCGGCAAAAAGTCGTGTGATGTTTTTTGTTACGAATCGTGCCGTGATGCACGTGGTGATGCTTGGTGTAGTGTTGGGAACCGCGGCAATTAACCTTGGCATGGACAGTGTTCGCGCAGAAACGTTGGATGCATTCAATAAAAGTTTGGCGTACGAAGTCATTACCCAAGAAGAGTCCCCGATTGTTGAAGAATATGCAGACATGGATCCTTCTTCTTTACGAGGCGATGCGTCGCAGTATCTCTCCTCAGCATCCTTAAGCGCGCTATTTGGTGCAACAGACGGTCAAAATACTGTATTGTCGAGCACAGCATCTCTTGCTGGCGGCGGTGCACTTGTCGTGCCGACCATTGCGAACGCAAGTGCGAGTATTGCCCCACGCGAAGGCATAGAAACGTACATTGTTGCAGAGGGCGATACGATTTCGACCATTGCGGCACGTTTTGGCGTATCAGTAAACACTATTCTTTGGGCGAATGCTTTGTCGACGCGCAGTGTGTTGAAACTCGGCCAATCGTTGACGATTCTCCCAACGTCCGGGGTAGCGTATACCGTCAAGAGTGGCGACACGCTTTCGAAAATTGCAAAAACATATTCCGCGGATTCGTCAGAAATTCTTGCCGCGAACTCGCTTGCCGATGCGGGGGCAATTACGGCAGGACAGCGATTGGTCATCCCTGGAGGAACGCCGCCGACGATTCTTGCAACGAAACCAACCGTCTCAAGTATTCGTAATGTTTTCGTTTCAACACCAAACACCGCTGGAACGGGGCCAGCAAGCGGATCATCGCGTATGGTTTGGCCGAGTGATGGCCACTATATTGTTCGTGGTTTGAGCTGGTATCACACTGGCGTTGACATTGATTGCAATGGCCAAGCTAATGGAACATCGACGAATGATAATTATGCAGCAGCAGATGGCGTGGTGAGCTTTGCTGGGCCACGATTTGTTGGGTTACGTGGCGGATACGGCAACTTAGTGATTATTGATCATGGGAACGGTCTCTCGACGCGTTATGGTCATAATTACTCTTTGTATGTAAAAACAGGGCAAACTGTGACTGCGGGGACGCCGATTGGCCGTTGCGGTTCAACGGGAAATTCGACCGGAACGCATTTGCACTTTGAGGTGATTAGCGGGTCAGGAAAGTATCTCAATCCTCTTGAGTATATTCGTTAGGTTGTTTGCATTCGGTATTGCAGCGCTTCCGCAAGATGGTCTGCGTGAATATTCTCGCTCTGCGCTAAGTCGGCAATCGTGCGTGCGACTTTGAGGATTCTACCGTATGATCGTGCGGAGAGGTGCATGCGTTCCATGGCCGACTTCATGAGCGTAAGCCCGTCCGGCGAGAGTATACAGAATTGTCGAAGTGCTGCTGCGCGGATTTCTGCGTTTGTAAAGACATGTTGTTTCTCAAGACGTGAGGCGGAGATGGTGCGAACCCTTGTAATGCGTTCTCGAATTGTTGCAGACGACTCACTTGTCGCGACGGTGTTGAGTTCGTCGAATGCAACGCGCGGAACGTCAACACGCAGATCAATACGATCAAGAAGCGGTCCAGAGATTTTTTGCTGATATTTTAGAATGGCATTTGGCGTGCACGTACACGCAATATTCGGGTCGCTGACATACCCACATGGACAGGGATTCATGGATGCAACAAGCATGAAACGTGCAGGAAATGTCACGCTTCCCGCTGCCCGAGAAACGGTGACAAGCCCATCTTCAAGTGGTTGACGGAGATTTTCGAGCACTGAGCGCGAGAATTCTGGAAATTCATCCAAAAACAACACACCGCGGTGTGCTAGAGAGATTTCTCCTGGTTTTGGTTGTGCCCCACCACCCACAAGTGCTGTCCCGCTCGTGGTGTGGTGTGGCGCGCGGAACGGACGATGGATGACGCGGTGGCGTCCGGTGAATAATCCGGCAACAGAGTGAATTGCGGTGATCTCTAATGACTCATCCGCGGTTGGCGGCGGGAGAATTCCAGGAAATGCGCGCGCAAGCATTGTTTTCCCGCTCCCAGGGGGGCCAGAGAGGAGAATGTTGTGGCCACCGGCGGCGGCAATTTCTAGCGCCCGCTTCGCTTGATGTTGGCCAGCCACGAGCGCGAAATCGTCGCGCGCCTCTTCTGTGGGCGCCGAAAGAGGGGCAGCGGTTTCTTGTGCGGCGCACAGCGTTCCCCTGTTGATTGCCTCGACACATGCGTGTAGTGAGTGTGCAGAAAATACATCCACGCGTTCTACGAGCTGCGCTTCATGAACGTTTTCTGCTGGTACGATAATTCCAGCATATCCTTCGCGCTTCACCATGGATGCTGCGAGGAGTGTGCCGCGCACGGGTCGAACCGCTCCATCAAGACTGAGTTCACCAAGCACGACAAGATGACGAAGCACGTCATGTTGCACGACCGTGCCTTGTGCGCCGAGGATTGCGAGGGCGATCGCGAGATCATATGCGGGACCCTGCTTGCGCGTATCGGCGGGGGCAAGATTGACGACGACAGATGTGCGAGGAAACGAAAAGCCGGCATTTTTCATTGCCGCGCGCACGCGCTCCTTGGCTTCAGAAACTGCTGCATCTGGAAGCCCTACGATATGAAATCGGGGAAGGCCTGACGAGATATCTGCCTCTACCGTCACCGGCGTAACAGAAAGTCCAAACAGTGCTGCGGAACGTACATGAAATGATGCCATACACAAAGCGGGGAGCTTTGATTTAGGCGCGTCGCTGAACGGGATTGGTTGTATAGTACATGAAAATGATGATGGCGCCAAACATGATAAGAAGATCTGCAAGGTTGAGGACGGATATGTTGAAAAACATGATGTAATCAGTAGTAAATCCGTTCACCACCCGATCAATAAAGTTGTCTGTTGCACCAATGAGAATTGCGATGAGCCCAAGGGTGATGCGGGGCTGTTGGTGACGAAATCGCCACGCGTGATATGCAATGCCGAATAGCATGCACAAGGTAAGCGGCATAAGTATAAGAAATGGCACGGCGATATCGAAGGTGATTCCTGGATTTTTATGGAGTGTAAATGCAAGAATCGGAGAAAGATTCTCATTATTCTCCGTCGGAAGCACCCGTAGCGCCGTATACTTCAGTCCCCCGTCGATCAACGCAACGGTGAGCAATATTGTTATGGCGATAATCTTTGTGTGGCTCCGCATATCGCAAACATCGAGCCCGGAGGCTCGATGCATCATATCAAGATCATTACATTTCCTGAGTGAGGGTTTTTTTACAGGCAACGCATGATGTTGAGGTTGGACGAACGCGAAGGCGCGCTTCATCGATCGGTTGCTTACAATATTTACACACACCGTATGTTCCGTTTTCTATTGCTTTAAGCGCTGAATGAATATCGCGTACCGCAGCAGAGAGCTCGTTTTCAAGGGAAAGGTTATCCCCGATTTCCGCGGCTTTTTCTGCGCTCTCGTCTTCTTTATCGCCGTTGGTATTGTAATCTGCATCAAAAGCGTCGCCCTTGAGGACCTGGGGCGATACGCGCTCTAATTCGCCGGTGAGTTTCGCGAGCTCGGCACGGAGTGTTGTTTCGAGTTCTTTGAGGAGAGCTGTTTTCATAGAAAGGTATTCAGTCAATGCACGATAGAGAAGATGTGCAAAAATAGCAAGAGGGCGTCCTTCGGGCTGTATTTCAGTGCAGATGTGCAGAGTTTCTTCCCGGGCTCGCCCGCTTGAGAGTGCTGTGTTGAGAATCGATCTCGTGTGGGCGTTGGGCGCTTCGGACCAGTATTGTGATCTGGAGCGCTCAACAACCGCACGGACGTCATGCAACCAATTACTCTATTCGTGACCTGCTCTACCGGCACATGGGCTGGCGTGGATGCGAAATACATTCCGGTCGCACAACGGTCGCCCGATGCTTCTTTTGTGCTCGTACAGCAGTGAGGTGTTCCCCGAAGCAATTGTGGGGGCTTCGGAAAACTTCCCCTTCGTCATACAAAGGGATTGTAGAAAGAGCTGTTTCTAGTATACGACCGATTCTGGTATCGCGGCGTGCGGTTTATACACAGACATACACTATCTATCCACACTTAATCAACAATACAAATGCGAGTGATCGTTGTTGAAGAGGCAATGGTATGAGCGCGCCAGAGGAGCGATGCTAGCGTTTGTGACGTATAGAATGTGCGTTCTGGAAGGAGTGCTTGAATCGCTGAGGGCTTCATAAATGCTGATGCGCTGGCAAGACATGATGGTATTTCTGGAACGAGAGCAGTGCTAGAGGCGTTGCTTACGGTGAGATGCGTTGGGGTTTGTGTGAGAGTGACGGAGCCGACGGACGATGTCGCGGTGAGAAATCGATATGGAGATTCGTCTCGCAGCACCACTGTCGCCGCTTCACGCGATCGTAGGGCTATAGTTTTGCTGCCGTCGTCCAGAAAATCAGTAATACCATTGATGCTGGGAATTTCTGTAAGTTCTGTTGCGAGTGCACGCAATGAAGATTCGTTGATGAATTCACGCGTTTCGTTTGTGATTGGCGTAGCGAATGTGTATTGCGGGGTGCCCGTGGTGTGGCGTATGACGGCGGAGAGACCGTTTTGGCTTGCGATGGTAAAAAAGTTTGATAATCCTGGGGTGTTTTGTGTGAAAATCTGAGGAATATACTCGGTGAGTTCACGAGGTGCGAATGATGCAAAGACGAGTGTGTCTGATGAAGGAGTACTGTCAATGATCGGTGCGGTAAGCGCAGAAAATCCACGCATCGTGATGGCTGTTGGGGAGAGAGTGGCTGTAAAGGTGCCCCCTCCGCTCGTGATGCGTGCATCCTTAGATGAAAACACTGTCGTATAGAGTCCGTACAACACACTATGTTCTGGGAAATACGTTTCCGTTGTATTTGAAATGACCGTTTCGGAGTCGTAAACGCTCACTGTAGCACCAAAGCCAGAGAATGTAGATTGTTCTTCGGCGGTAAGGGCGCGGTCGAGTATGACGGTGACAGATCCATCAAGACTGAATGCGATGTTGAGCACGCGATGTGTTTCTTGGAGGAGCGCGGCGGCGGACCACGGTAGACCGGGAATGATCTCAACACCGTTTGCGAGAGACCGAAGGTTTGTGAGTGTTTTTGGGGACTTCATCACGCGTACATGGATCGTACCCTCGGTGGGTACGATGGCGTTCCAGGTGAATCCAATTCTATACGCGGCGACAACCATGAACCACGCACAGCTCGCCAAAAGAAGGAAACGAACGACCCGCCAGAGGGGCTGGCGGGCGGTGTGTTGTTTGAGCGGAATGTTCAGTGAATCTTCCACAGCGTTTTAGCGTGTGGGCTTTTGCGCCGCCTTCGCCTTCATGGCATCGGTGTACACATTGCCCTCCGCTTGTTTCATGGAAAGGTTTATGCGGCCCTTCTCGTCAATTTCAATGACCTTCACTTTTACTTTGTCACCAACATTGAGAATATCTGTCACTTTCTCTACGCGCCACGGAGCAAGTTCCGAGACGTGTACCATGCCATCTTTCCCTGGCAAAATTTGCACGAATGCACCGAAGTCCATGAGACGAACCACTTCCCCATCATAGAATTCCCCAGCTTTAATTTCTCGAGTGAGGGTTGTGACCCAATCCAGCGCTGCTTGGCCACTTGGGCCATCAACTGCGGTAATCATGACGAGGCCGTCGTCTTCAATGTCGATCGAGGAAACGCCGGTTTTTGCGATGATTTCATTGATTGTTTTTCCGCCGCTTCCAATGACGACGCGAATGAGATCGGGGTTAATGCGCAGTTTGAGAATGCGTGGTGCGGTTGGTGAAAGATTGGCGCGTGGTGCGGCAATCGCCGCCTTCATGACATCGAGAATCTGCAGGCGAGCCGTGCGCGCTTTGGTGATGGCTTCAATGACCACGTCTCGTGGAAGTCCATCGGTTTTTGTATCGAGCTGAATTGCAGTGATGCCTTTTTCTGTTCCAGTAACCTTAAAGTCCATGCCGCCTTCCCCGTCTTCCAGATCTTGCAGGTCAGTAATGACGCGGTAACGCGTTCCGTCGCTCGCGAGCCCGATTGCGACGCCCGCCACTGGCGCGGTGATTGGAACCCCAGCGTCCATGAGCGCGAGGCTTGTGCCGCATGTTGAGCCCATGGAGCTTGAGCCGTTCGAGCCGAGTACTTCAGAAACCACACGAATAGAGTACGGGAAGTCTTCGAGTTTTGGGAGTACAGGCTGGATGGCTTTTTCTGCGAGTGCGCCATGCCCAATTTCACGTCGGCCGGCGCCACGCAATGGTTTTGCTTCACCAACGGAGAACGGAGGAAAATTGTAGTGGTGCATGAAGCTCTTTTCGCCAACGAGCTCCATACCATCGAGCGTTTGCTTATCGCCCGGAGCGCCAAGTGTTGCGATAGAGAGGACTTGTGTTTCGCCGCGCATGAAGTGACCACTGCCATGGACGCAGGGCAACTGTGCCACTTCCGCTACGAGCGCGCGCACTTCATCCAATCCACGGCCATCGATGCGTCGGCCTTCGTCAAGAATGAGGCGGGTGATTTCACTATCAATGAATGGATACAGCGCGCTTTTTGCGGTGCCGATGTCCATGTCGTCCATACCTTCGGCTTTGCATGCTTCCACGAGGCGCTTTTTCATCGCGTCTTTTGCGACGGCACGATCGGTTTTTGTTGCTTTTGGAGCGTCCAAAAAGAGTTCCTGCATGAGGGGCTTCATGATTTCGCGTGCTCGTGCGAGAATTGCGTCGCGGTGCGCGACGGCAGCCTTTGCCTCTTCGGTTTTTGGCGTGAAAAGATCGAGTTTTGGCTTACCGACTTCTGCGCGGATTTTTTCGATAAACGCAATGACGGGGCCGAGGGCTTCCTGACCAAATTGAATTGCGGCAAGCACATCGGCTTCTGGAGCTTCTTTTGCGCCTGCCTCCATCATGATGAGTTTTTCTGGTGTCCCCGCAACGTCAATATCGAATGTTGCAGTCTCACGCTGCGCATACGTTCCGTTGATGATGAGCGCACCGTCAACATCGTTCACACGCGCAGAAGCAATTGGGCCATTCCAAGGAATATCTGAAATGTGCAGCGCGAGGGATGCCCCAATGAGTGCCGGAATATCCGCATCATTTTCTCCGTCGAAAGCGAGGACAGAAAGAATAACTTGTACGTCATTTTCGATTCGATTATCGAATAATGGTCGAATTGCGCGATCAATAAAACGGGCGACGAGTACTGCCTCGTCCGTTGGACGGCCTTCGCGTTTAATGAAGCGTGAGCCTTTAATACGTCCTGCGGCGTAGAGCTTCTCCTCGAAATCAACCATGAGTGGAAAATAGCCCATGCCCGGCCGCGCTTCTTTATTCATGACCGCCGTCGCAAGAACAACGGTATTTCCGTACTGTACGGTGCAACTGCCATTTGCGGCCCGGGCAAACTTTCCAATCTGTACCGTGAGCGGTTTCCCGCCGAAATCCATGGTAAACGTTGGGTGTTGTGTCATACAAAGCATCGAACGGGCATCAGACGAAAGATCTCAATCGCAAATGCGATGAAGGTCTCGATGTCTGAAGCGCGGTCGAATATAAGGAGTTAGGGGATAATCATCCCGACGACGAGCAAGACGCGAGTGGTTTTGCTCGTGCTCGGAATGAGTATTACCCTTGCGCGTGATTGAGGGTTTTTCGTGGCCGTCCGCGGCGCTTGCCCCCTTCGGGATCCGTCGGCTTCTTTTTGAAAGAGTGGATGAAAATCGGTACAGCGGGCACGGGTTCATTTTTTGGCATCACGATTGCTTTATTTGCGACCTGTTCGGCAATCACGTCGTCAAATGTATCGGTACTGGAGCCCGTCCGTCGTTCTGGGGCGCGTCGGTGCGCATCGTGAATGAGGAATGTTTTTTGGTCAGCAGAAAGATTTGTATAAATATCCGCAGCTTCGACAAGCATGGTCGATGTAGATTCGCGGAATGATGCAACATGGAAAATACGACCATGATTTTTCACGTATTCGGCGAGCGCACAGTAGTCGCCGTCGCCAGAAACCATCACCACGACATCTAACATGTCGAGCATACGCACGACGTCGATGGTGATGCCGACGTCCCAGTCCCCTTTTTTGTGACCACTGTCGTACTCTAGGAGTTCTTTGGTTTTGACCTCTAGACCCATGCTCGCAAGGGCTTCGAAGAATGGGCGTTCTTCACCGGTTTTGGTGGAAATTGTGTATGCAATGGCGCGGATGAGTTTTTGATCTCCTACAACAGACTTCACGATGTTTCCGAAATTGACTTTTGACCCGTAAATATTACGTGCGCTGTAGTACATGTTTTGGACGTCGATGAATACCCCAACGCGACGCGTGTTTGTTTCAAGTGGTGACATAGAAAAAAAGTGAAAGTGTAAAAAAAGAGATGAATACGAACGAAAACCCCGTGACGCTGATTATCGTATCACGACAACAGCGGCACGGGGGAAAATTACTTCTTCAAGCCAAGCGCTTCAATGAGCTCGGCGTACGCGGTGGCGTTTTCACGCTCCAAGTACTTGAGCAAACGGCGACGCTCTGCCACCTTTTTGACCAAACCGCGGCGGGAACTGAAGTCCTTGCGGTGTGTTTTCAAGTGCTTTGTCAATTCCTTGACCTCAGCAGATAAAATAGCGATCTGCACTTGCGGCGACCCGGTGTCCGAATCGTGCGTGCGGAACTTCTTGATGAGTTTTTCCTTTGTGGCTTTGTCGAGCATAGTGTGAAAACGTTAGCCGATCATCGGAGTAATGGGAGCTCAGCCCCGAAACCTCGAAAAACGGTGATGAATTGACGGGGGTAATGGTAGCGGAAAACCGAAAGAAATGCAACTTTTATTCTAGGATTCGGAAAAACTCCTACATAATGCGAAGCGCGCCCGGACCGTGAGGCCCGGGCGTAGGGCTTCGAACGGTACGGGCGCGGAGCGGGTCAGGATCCGTGGAGATTGCGACGTCTGGCGCGCCACTTCTTGCGGAAGAATCCCCAGATCGTTGCGACGATCATCATGATCGCAACGCCAGAACTGAAGATTCCGAGGACGATCAACACGCCACCGAAGATCGCATCAGAGTGTGAAATCTCTCCACGTGAGAAGATCTTGCATGCATGATCCAGCGACATGATGCTGACGATGATCCCATAGAGGACGAGGAACGCGTCGCTGTATCGCTGGAACGCTGCTGACGGGGGTCCTTGGATCGAGAAGAACATGAGGTTTCCTTGGTTGGAGTGTATAATAAGTGTGATTGATATTTTGCGCTTTGTCGAACACGCTGGAGGGGCTTTTCCTCATGTGTCGCAAAAAGCGGTACAATGGGGCATATGGCTAAGGGATTGAAAGAGTTGATGAAGGAATTTTGTGAGTATTTGGAGATTGAGCGTGGGAGGAGCGATAAGACCACAAAAAACTACGCGTTTTATTTGCACCGGTTTGCGGAGTGGGCGAAATACCCGAACCCGGCGAATATTACGCTCGACATGGTGAGAAAATATCGGTTATATCTTAACCGCGAGGTTGCGGGGCGCGACGAGGAGACGTTGCAAAAGAATACCCAAAATTATCACCTCATCGCTTTGCGGGCATTTTTGAAATATGTAACGAAGCGAGATATTGCAACATTGTCGCCAGGCAAAATTGAACTCGCGAAGCAGGGGTCGCGACACGTGACGTTTTTAGAGCCAGAAGAATTGAAACGGTTTTTAGATGGCCCAGGGGAGGACGACACGATTGTTGGATTGCGCGATAAGGCGATTCTTGAGCTGTTGTTTTCTACTGGTCTCCGAGTCTCTGAATGCGCCGGGCTGCTTGTTGAACAGGTGAATTTGAAGCGTGATGAGTTTACGGTGAAGGGCAAGGGTAGTAAACACCGCGTGGTATTTCTTTCCGATGCGGCGAAACGCACACTCAAGGCGTACTGCGATCATCGGCACGATGTTTCTCAATTTTTGTTCGTACGGCACGATCGCGCAAAAAATCAGGCGCCAGAACCTGCGCCGCTCACGTCCCGATCTGTGCAACGTATCGTCGACCGCTACGCCCGTCTTGCCGGAATTACAAAACCCGTCACACCGCACACCCTTCGTCACACATTCGCGACCGACCTGTTGCGCAACGGCGCAGATATCCGTTCAGTCCAGTCGCTCCTTGGCCATGAATCTATTACCACCACACAGGTGTACACACACGTTACGGATAAGGAGCTAAAGCGCGTGCACCAAAAGTTTCACGGGAAAGGTAAAAACGAATAATTACTTTTGTTCTTCCTCCATTGCGTTTCTCAGAAGCTCGCTGATACGAATTTTCCGAGCAGAGGTATATTTTTCAGGTTCTTTTTGTGCGAGAATATCCCACTGTAATAAGCCGGCTCGAATAAAATCCGCTCTACTTCTGATCAACGCGAGCGTAAGTGGACTAGGAATCTCCTCGTTACAGCGACCAAGAAGATCAATAATAAATTGCGCACCTACTTCGGCTTTAATTTTCTTTTTCTCAGCGGCCAATAGTTCTGCTTGCCTAGCCCGTTCTTGTTTGAAAGAGTCGAAAATACCCATATACAAAAGATTTTATCACGATTGTTATTGTAGATGTTGTATTATGTGCCTCAGTAGTTTGTTTAGGAAGTTTTTATGTGCGTTGAGACGGTCGGCGTGCGCCGGGTCGAGGCCGGAGGATGCGAGGTGCTTTGTGTTGTTTGCGAGATCGAAGAGCGAGCCGACGAGGCGTTCGAAGACGATGAGGGTGAAGGCGCGGTCGAGATCAATCGGGCGTGGTGTGCCCTCTGGGATGTTTGAGAAAAAGATGTGTTTGACGTGGTCTAGGTATGTAAGGTGCCCGTCGACATCCGCGTACGCTTCGGCGGACATATGCAACCACGGCGGCCAGATAATCCAGCCGATATCGTACCCAAAGTATCGCTTCCCCACCTTTGCGTTATCGATGAACGCGATGCGACCATCTGCATCCAGGATAAGATTATCTGTCGCAAATTTCCATTTTGACGGGAAGAGTGTTTCAAAGAAGCCTCGATGTCGCTCAGCGACCACTCGAATGCTCGGAGCAATGGCGGCATCGAGTTTTGCAAGAAACTTTTCTGCGTTCGCGAGGGAGAATAGGGACTCAAGGGGGAGTGGAGCTGCCGTTTTCTGAAATTCCCAGAACGCGGTAGCGAGCTTATGTAGCGTTGCATCACTCAGCTTCCCGATTGCTTCGGTATCACGATCAAGCTCATCCATCATGGTTCCACCAATTGCCTCTTCGATTTCAAAGGGAATTCTCTCACCGCCATGAGCGATGACGCGTGGGATGCAAATGGATCCGCCGACAAACCCTTCCGGAAAAAACCACGTTGGTCGCCGTTCCCCTAGCCGCAGAATAATGCGCTTCCCTTCTGCTGTTGTTGCGGACACGACATCCTTCTTGCCGGATTCTTTGCTGAACGTATCGAAAATAGTTTCAAGCACGAGGCCGTGTTCCTGCAAGATCCGTTCCCGCTCCGCGATGACTTCCTCGGGCATCACGTCCTCCTGCATGATTCGATGTGCGAGGAATTCCGATTGAGCCATATGAAAACAGTGTACCGGTGTTTCAAAAAGAATACACCTCCGTATTAAGAGGTGTATTCATGGGGCGACTAACGGGGATCGAACCCGTGTAGCCGGGACCACAACCCGGTGCTCTACCATTGAGCTATAGCCGCCACGGTTCTGTTGTAACGCCAGCGAGAATACCAGGATTTTTTTGTTGGTGCAAGGTGTGAGTGCGGAGAGTTTATGGGTATTTTACAAAAATCACCACGAACATTCGTGGTGATTTTTGGTGCTCCGGAGTGGAATCGAACCACTGACCTTGGGCTTAGAAGTCCCCTGCTCTATCCAACTGAGCTACCGGAGCAAAATGTACCCAAGTTTGTCCAGCTGCGGCGTTGTCGCTCCGGGCGGTCGACGGCGTACATCTGGGTACGCCTTGACGACCGTCCTCTCTCCGCCTTGCATCTGAACAAACTTAGTACATTTTGCGCGCATTGCAGTAATACATCCAATGGTCACATCTTTCTGCGGTGCTCAGGCCTCCTTGCATCTGACGAAACTTAATGCATTTTGCACAAAATACATTCCCCCTCCCCTTCTTTCGATTTGCTTCAGCAGACTAGCACTATTTTCGTGTTCTGAAAAGCACAATTTGGCTAACACTTGACAGGTTTTTCCCTATAAGGCATATTGCGCCAGCTTGCTCGAGCCAAAGTGGTTTCGAAGTGAGTTCCAACCGGCCCTTGTGCCGAACCGGAGTGTCCAGTGAACCAGAGCGCCTACCTGCTCGAGCTCTTCCTCAAGAGCCTGCAGAACCCCCAGACCCGCGACGAGATCCTCACGGAGACCGGCGACCCCGAGATCCTGACCCGGCACGCCATCGACACGGACGGCGACGACATCACCTTCGTCTTCGACACCGTCGACGGCCCGAAGCCGGGCGGCGTCGAGCTGCTCGACGTCGCCATCCTGCCGGACTCGGCCATGCTGGTCATCGGCCAGCGCTACAGCCCGCAGCTCGCCGCCAAGATCGACGGCGAGAAGACGGACGAGATCGGCCGGGCCATCTACACCAAGTACGAGGCCACCGGGGGCGTCAAGCTCTCGGCCCTGGGCGACCCCGAGCTGGACAACCAGATCGGCGTCTTCTTCTACGACCTCAACAGCGACGGCAAGTACGTCGTGAAGGGCGTGGGGAAGGACATCCAGGGCGCCACCGTCGACGGCGACATGACGCTGGTCTACATGGGCGACCTCCTGGCCACCGTGGCCACCGTCGCCTTCCTGGACATCCTGCGCCGCGACGCCTTCGAGGGGGTCATCGACCAGGCCCAGCAGAAGATCGTGATCGGCTACGGCGCCAAGATGGCGCGCCCCGCCACGATCGAGATCGACGGCGCGAAGAAGAAGGTGTGGACCTACGTCCAGAAGGACGAGGGCAAGAACATGATCCACTTCCTCGACTTCGAGACCCTCGAGGAGCTCGACGCCAAGCCCTTCGACGGCACCTACGCCACTCCGACCATGGACGGCAACGACATGATCCTGGTCGGCCACGAGGCCAAGGACGAGAGCGAGACCTTCCCGGTCACCCGCATCCCCACCGAACGGTTCATCGCCGCCGCCTGAGCGGTCGGCGACACGCACGACGAGGTCCCTAGCGCACGCAGCGCCGGGGACCTCGTTCCGCTTTTAGAACGCCCTGTGTTTGCCCATTTTCGGCTTGTCGCGTCGGAAACTCGCTGGACGTACCGCAACGTACGGCCTCGTGAGCTTTTCTTGCTCCGTACCAAAACTGGTCGAAACACAGTGCGTTCTATCCCAGTTCGTGTTCGTTCGATACAATGCTGGCATATGCCGGACCAGAAAACATTTGTGATATTAGATGGGAATG
Organism: uncultured Gammaproteobacteria bacterium; assembly: GCA_964394565.1. Taxonomy (GTDB): domain Bacteria; phylum Patescibacteriota; class Patescibacteriia; order UBA9934; family UBA9934; genus CAIKHN01. Next base: position 6,263 of record CAYMYA010000004.1, on the reverse strand, counting down.
CCTTGCTTCACCGCGCATGGCACGCTATTCCCCCACTTTCTACGGCAGATGGGCGCGTGGTGAATGCAGTGTACGGCTTTGCCATGGTGATTGAGAAAATGCGCGCTGAGTTGAAGCCGGATTTTATGGCCGTGGCGTGGGACTTGCCCGGTGGCACGTTTCGCCATGAGGAATATGAACCGTATAAAGCAACACGCGAAAAGAAGGCGCAGGAGTTGTACGATCAAATCCCCATGATTCAGGAGCTTTTGAAGCCGTATGGCATCCCTTCCCTTTCTGCGCCAGGATTCGAAGGCGACGACATTCTTGGCACGATTAGTGCGGAGAACGAAGCTCGCGGCATGAAAACGCTCATCGTTACTGGAGATTTGGATGCATTGCAGCTTGTTTCTGAAATGACTGAGGTCGTATTTTTTGTGAAGGGGCTTTCGGTCACGAAGCGGTATACCATCGATGCGGTGAAAGAACGTTACGGCCTGTTGCCAACGCAGTTGATCGATTACAAAACACTGGTTGGTGATACGTCAGACAATCTTCCGGGTATTGCAGGAGTTGGTGAGAAATCTGCGCTTGAACTTCTGCAGAAGTACGAAACGGTCGACGGTATTTTTGCAGCCATGCAGAAGGGGGAGCTTTCAGAAAAGTTCGTGAAAAAGTTTTCAGGGCAAGAGCAGAGGGCGTTACAGATGAAGAAACTGGTGAGTGTGGTTCGTCATGTCGAACTCAAGAATTTCGTTCTCGAAGACGCAAAAACGAAGAAGATCGCTATTGACGCATTGTTGCCAATATTACGCGATCTGGAATTTAAAACATTGTTGAAAAAATATGAGGGAGGCTCGGGATCTGTGGTGTCGGATTTGGTAGCACATGATGCAAAACGATCGAGTCATTCCTCGTCAAAGCGTCGCGCATCTCTTCCACACGTCAAACTTGAGGATCTCGAGTGCCGTCGTGTTGGCGTGTTTCTCGTGAATAAACCGGCGGACCTTTTTGGCGGTACTATCGCATCTATTGCGCTCACCGATGGCCGCAATACGTTTGCGGTGCACGATCCATCGGCGAAGGATCTTGAATCCATTGTACAGATGCTCTCGGAAGCAACAGTACTCGTGGGTCACGATGTGAAGGAGATGTTCCACGCATTTCATCGATCAGGAATTGCTGCTGATCGCTTGCTCTCGGTTCCAATCGTCGACACGCTTGTCGCCGCGTATCTTTTAGCGTCTGGTGATCGAGAATTTGCATATCGCGATATTGTGTCAGCGAAGCTTGGCGCACATTTGCCGGCGGACGGCGTTGCGGAGGAGTTGATTGGTGCATTGTTGCCGCTCGCTACGGTGCTTGAACGGAATATTGATACTGAGGGCATGGCAGCATTGTTTACGGAGATCGAGATGCCATTAATTTCTGTGCTCTTCCGAATGGAACGCGATGGATTTGCGGTGGATTCTGATCGTCTCGCGACACTTTCGAAGAAATTTGACGATCGACTACAGGAATTGACGAAGTCTATTTATCAGGATGCCGGGCGCGAGTTCAATATCAATTCCCCGTCACAGCTCGCGGATGTGCTTTTTGGTGATTTACGCATTCCCACGAAAGGAATTAAGAAAACGAAAAGCGGCTTTTCAACGGCAGCACCAGAGCTTGAGAAAATTGCGGATCTTCACAGTATTGTCGACAAGATTTCAGAATATCGAGAACTCGCGAAGTTGAAGGGTACATATGCCGATACACTTCCGAAACTGGTTGCAGCGGATGGGAGAATTCATGCTCGGTTTAATCAGTGCATTGCAGCGACTGGGCGATTATCTGGATCCGACCCAAATTTACAGAATATTCCTATTCGATCAGAACTCGGACGTGAAATTCGTAAAGCGTTTGTTGCGGCTCCAAACTGCGTTTTAGTGAGTGCAGACTATTCACAAATCGAACTTCGGCTCGCGGCGTCTATTGCGCAGGATGCCTCATTTATTGACGCATTTCGTGACGGCGCAGATATTCATAAACGCACGGCTGCGGAAATGTGGAATGTGTCAGAGTCAGAGGTAACCAAGGCGCAGCGTTATGCAGCGAAGGCAATCAACTTCGGTATTCTTTATGGTATTGGTGCCAGAGCACTCGCAAAGAGTGCCGGGGTGAAGGTTGAAGAAGCAAAGGATTTTATTGAGCGATATTTTGTGGCGCATCCAGGGATTCTTGCGTATCTCGATGCGATGAAGGCGCAGGCACACGCAGAAGGATTCGTGGTGTCGCTGTACGGCCGCCGCAGGTATTTGCCTGAGGTGAATTCTGGGGTTCCACAGCTCGTTGCTGCAGCAGAGCGCATGGCGATCAACATGCCAATTCAGGGCACCCAGGCGGACATTATTAAGAAAGCGATGATCACGATTGATGCTTGGCTGCAGTCGTCGACACTTCATGCAAAAATGATTGCCCAGGTGCATGACGAGCTTGTGTTCGAGGTTGTGCGTGGAGACGCAGAGGCGCTTGCAGAAGGCGTCAAAGAGCACATGAAGTCTGTGGCGAATCTTGCGGTTCCATTGACCGTCGATGTTGATATTGCGGATTCTTGGGGTGACATGGAATAAGTATGTTGTTAATGATTTATGGCGACGATGCGTTTCGTGTGAAAGAGCGTGCGCATGAATTTGTTGCGAAGTTTAGAGAAAAGCACGATCCCACGTGTTTGAATATCGATGAGATCGTATTCAGTAAAAAAGATGATCTTGATCTCCCTCGTGTCGCAAATGCGATTACAGCATCGCCATTTCTCACACAACGTCGCATGGTGCGCATTGAGGGAACTTTTTCTTGTGTGACGACAAAGCCCGAAGCGGAGCCGTGGATAAAAGTTCTTTCTACGATCCCGGAGTCGACAATCGTGGTGTTGGTCGATGCGGTCAGCGTCGATAAAGTTGAGAAGACGGAATTATGGAAGCGCGTTTCTGCTGGACACGATGTTCACCGCTATCCAATGCCGATGCTTGCCGGAACAGATCTTGTGCACTGGGTACAGCAACGCGCGAAGGCTCATGGTGCGGTGCTCGTGCCAGAGGTCGCGAATGAGCTTGTGATGCGCGTTGGTGCGGATACGTGGAGACTCGAGAATGAAATTGCGAAGCTCGCGGCGTATGCTCAGGGCGCCCCTATTGATTCCGATATGATTTCTGCCGTTGTCGTCGCCGAACACGCGGAGGATATGTTTGGTATGATCGACGCGCTTTCTGGTGGACGTGCTGCATTTGCGCTGCAGAAACTCGCTCAGGAACGATCTGCGGGAACGGATGATTTTCCATTGTTTGGCATGTTGGCACGCCAGGTACGCTTATTGCTTCAAGCAAAAGCATATTTGGATGAGCACCCCCACGCCGGAAAACAGGATATCGCGACCGCGTTTCGTATCCACCCATTCGTGGCTCAAAAGGTGCTCGCGGAGGCCGGAAGGCATACATTCTCAAAAATTCGCTCTTGGCACTCATTGGTGGCGGAGCTGGATGTGGCAATGAAGCGCGGGGTTTCCCCAGATATCGCTGTAGATCGATTAGTTACAGCGTTGCTTGACGGTTCATAGAGATTCCGCTAATATTTGCGCATTCTTATATGCCAAATCTCTCAAACGCCAAAAAAGCGCTCGCACAGAGCAAAGTTCGCGCAGCTCGTAACGCGAATGTGAAGGGTCATATTGATAGTATGCGCCGTTCATTCCGCAAACTTCTCGATGCTGGGAAGATCGAAGAAGCCCAGAAATTGGTTCGTGAATTGGATCAGGCGATGGATAAATCCGTCACAAAGCATGTCGTGAAAGCAAATACTGCTGCACGTGTGAAATCTCGCACCATGATTGCGCTGAACAAAGCAATTGCGGCAAAGAAGTAATATAAAACCGCACTTCCGATGAGAAGTGCGGTTTTGTATTACTCAATATGTGGTTTCTCGACGATATCGATGCCGATAATGTCTTCGCTCGAACCGTTCGTAATTTTTGTCATGTCTTTAGAAACCTTCCTGAGCTCATTGCTCGAAAAGTTATATTGGTTTACTACGGTGGTGAGGTTATTCCCCACTTTTACATGAAATTCCGAATATGCACGAAAATGTTTCGCGAGATCCGCGACGTTTTTAATAATGTCTTGCGCGCGCTCTTCGATTTTTAATGCGTGTAGAGCCTGTAAAACGGTTTGAAGATAGGCAAGAAATGATGTTGGTGAAACAATTACTACATGATATTTGCTTGCAGCACGTTGAATGAGGTTTTCGTTATCTTCATTCATTCCCCCAATTTTGTTGACGAGAAGATCGTAGTAAATGGCTTCATGCGGAATGAACATGAATGCAAAGTCCATCGTTCCTTTATCCGGTTGAATATATTTGGCGGTTTCGAGAATGCGATTTTTTAAGTCGCCCACAAAAAGCTTCTCAAGTTTCGTGCGTTCATTCGCATCGTGCTCTTCACTGATTCGATTATAGTTCTCGAGTGAAAACTTTGAATCGATAGGAATAATTTTTTCTTTAACAAATACGACAGCGTCAGGAATAAGATCTTTTCCCACTTCATCTTTTCCGAGCCGGTGTTGCATGGCGTAGTGTTCTGGAGCCAGTGCGTTTTTTAAAAGCGTCTCAAGATAGTACTCTCCGAGAATACCGCGGTGCTTTGGATTTTTGAGAATATCCTGAAGACTTTTGAGTTGAGATGAAAAATCCAAGACTTGTTTATTCGTTGCATCAAGGGTTGTGAGTTTTGTTGTGACCTCCTGAATAATCTTTGCGGTTTGACCGAATTGATCTTGCATTGTTTTTTGTGAATCCGAGATACCTTTATAGAGTTGATCATTGACACGATCGAGCTTCATCTGAACCTCCTGGCGCTGTTCAGTTGAAATACGAAGAAAATCCTGACGAATTCGATCAAGTTCAGACAAAATATTTTGCGACGCCCCAGAGTTGTCTGTATGCCGTGTTTGCAGCCAGATGAGTGTTCCAATAACCGTAAGAAAACCGATAGTGAGGATTACGTAGAGTGAGTAGTCCATAGTTTTAGATTGACGATGCGTCTTCTCGCGCTTATACTTTTGCAGTGTTTCATAAGTATATCATGTGCTGTGGATATATTTTACGACACATAAGTGTGGGCTTGACCTCGTAGCTCAACTGGATAGAGCAGGTCCGTCCTAAGGACAAGGTTGCAGGTTCAACTCCCGCCGAGGTCACCATTGACTCATTTAAATCGCGAATTGCGTTGTCGTTGCTGTGGTGCTTGTTCGCTGTACATTTATGTACAGTTCACTTCGCTCCTCGCAACTCCTAACACTTCTCGATTTAAATGAGTCAATCTCATACGCTACTTGCATCATCAGAATTGTTTCACGTGAAACAATTTGAGTCGGGTCTCGGATTCGCCGAGCATCCCGGGTGAGCGAGTGGCCGACAGACACAGCGCTGGGTGGGCGAAGCACAGCAGAACACAGTCTTTCTGGTAAGTGAGCACGGGCCTGTAGCTCAGTTGGTAGAGCGCTGCATTCGCATTGCAGAGGTCAGCGGTTCGAATCCGCTCAGGTCCACCACAAAACACCGTCTCAGGACGGTGTTTTGCTGTATGCAAATGTTCGCGTGAAACAACGTTCCACAGCTTCTCTTTGAAAGCCTGTCACTAATGAAGATGAAGGGGCTTGTGTTGTTTTACGTGAAACAATCGATGATTAAATCGCTTTCGTGACTTTCCAAACCTTTTTCGGAAATCGTTTTCTCCGAAAGTAGAGATACAAAATACTAAGGGCATCAATTATGAAAAAAATGTTTCACGTGAAACATTTTTGAAAATTTTGCTTGTTGATAAATGCAAAATTGTGTAAAAAAATCTGTCTAGGCTAGACACGACAAACATATCATTATTCACATTGCATACTTTATAAACACCGATATCCATACTTTATCCACAGTTTGTGATTTTTCGCGTTGTTTTTCCTTCGAGGTTGACGCATTATTGTGTTCATGGGTTGGGACTTTCACAATATGGTTCAAAAGAAGGGAACAATTATTTCGCTGATATTAGCACTATTCTGCGCATTTCGCGCAAATGTTGCCTTTGCTGATATGTCATCGGCGAATTATCAGATTCAATGGGATGAAATTTCTGCTGGGGGTGGTAATTCGAGCTCGGCGTCGTACGGATTGCGAGACAGTGTTGGCACTCAGGCTGATGGTTCAGCATCTTCTTCGTCCTATAGTGCGAGCCAAGGGTTTCGTGCCGGGATTTATGACCT
>CAYMYA010000003.1:30851-57924 GCA_964394565.1 uncultured Gammaproteobacteria bacterium | reverse complement strand
AATTGGATCGGTCATCATAGGATTACCAGCTTGCTTTTCGAATACCCGGGATCTCGCCGACGTTTGCCAACTCACGGAAGCAGATACGGCAGAGACCGAACGCTCGCATGAAGAAGCGCTTTCGACCACAGCGCCAGCATCGGTGCACAACGCGTGTGCTGAACTTCGGCGTTTTTGCCGATTTCGCAATTTGATTCGTCGTTGCCATAGCTTATTTCTGTTCCTTGGAAGCGAACGGGAAGCCGAGCGCTTTGAGAAGGGCCAAGCCTTCTTCGTGGTTCTTTGCTGTCGTCGTGATCGTCACTTGCAAACCGTGGAGTGATTCGATCTCATCTGGGTGAATTTCTGGGAACGCAATGTGTTCAGTGAATCCGTAATTGAAATTGCCTTGGCTGTCGACAGCAGACTCCGGAATGCCGCGGAAGTCGCGAATACGCGCAAAGGCGATGTTCGTAAGCTTTGTGAGAAAATCCCACATCCGCTTCCCACGCAACGTGACCATTACCCCAACCACCATACCTTCACGAATTTTGAATCCTGCAATAGATTTCGTTGCCTTCGTGCGCACTGGCTGCTGGCCAGTGATGCGACGCAGTGTCTCGACAACGACATCGGCAAACTTTGCATCCTTCCCCTTGCCGAAACCTGCATTGATCGTCACTTTCATGATCGATGGAGTTTCGTGAAGGTTGTCGTAACCAAATTGGCTACGAAGCGCTGGGCCAATGGTTGTTTTCATGTTTTCTTGGAGATTCTGCATACTAGCCGATTTCAGTAATACCCTTTTTCGTGCGTAGCACACGAACCTTTGTTTTGCGTCCATCCTTTGTAATGAAGGAGTACCCCACACGACCCCGTAATCCCCCTTCGCCAATCACCGCAACGCGTGATGATGGCATCGGAGCGAAGAACGTGACGCGCTGCCCCGGAACACCCTTCCCTTTAGCTTTAATATGCTTCGTCGTCTGATTCACACCATCAACGACGACGAGGCCGCGAGTTGGGAATGTCTGGGTCACCTTCCCCTCTTTCCCTTTATGCTTGCCCGCGAGAACGCGGACGTTGTCTCCTGTTTTAATTTTCATAAGAAGACTAGAGAACTTCGGGAGCCAAAGAAACAATTTTCGTAAACCCTTCCGCACGCAATTCACGCGCGATCGGTCCGAAAATACGTGTTCCCTTCGGTTCCTTAGAAGCACGGTTAATAATGACACCTGCGTTTTCGTCAAAACGAATGTACGAGCCGTCCTTTCGACGAACCTCTTTGCGCGTGCGGACAATAACCGCATGCACGACATCACTCTTTTTAACCATGGTATGTGGAGCTGCTTCCTTCACCACCGCGGTCACCACGTCACCCAAACGTGCATACCGCTTTTTATAGCCGCCGAGCACACGAATGACTTGGAGTTTTTTTGCGCCGGTGTTGTCGGCGACACTCATCATGGATCGATGTTGCAACATACAATGGGGCGATTACGCTTGGTTCACTGAAACCACGCGCCAGCGCTTCCGCGCAGAAAGTGGACGAGTTTCTTCAATAGTCACCGTTTGACCTTCCTTTGCAGTCATCGCTTCATCATGAGCCATAAATTTGGTGCTCACGACGTAACGCTTTCCGTACTTTGGATGCACTTCCGTGCGATCAACACGAACAACAACCGTTTTCGGTGTTTTGTTCGCAGACACGACAACGCCGGTAAACTGACGGCGCATTGGTTTGGTTGATGTTTCCATACTACGAATTTTTGAGAACGGAAAGCTGTGTTTCCATTCGGGCAATCTGCTTCTTTGCGAGCCGAACCGTTCGGACGGCGCGGAGCTGACCCACAGAAAGTTTTAAGGTCATGTCACGGAGTTTTGCGCGCTCTTCAGCAATGAAGCCGGTGAGTTCTTTTGCGCTCATTCCTACAAATGGATTGGTAGTCGACATAGGCCTAGACTTTCGTAACAATCTTTGTCTTCACTGGAAGCTTGTACGCGGCAAGACGAAATGCTTCGTTTGCAACTTCACGCGTCACGCCGTCCATCTCAAACATCACGGTACCGGCACGTACAGGAGTCATGTAGTAATCGACTCCTCCCTTTCCCTTACCCATCGGCGCTTCCGCACCGTGGTTCGTGACTGGGTGATCCGGGAAAATTCTGATCCAAATCTTTCCACCACGCTTGATGGCGCGCGTCATGGCACGTCGAGCCGCTTCGATCTGACGCGCAGTGACCCACGCTTCAGTCGTTGCCTTCAGGCCATAAGAGCCAAAGGCGACATCAGTCTTCTGTGTGGCCAAACGGTCGCCAGTCGTGCGACGCTTATGCCACTTGCGGTATTTCATTTTTTTCGGAAGCAACATATGAAGAAAGCTTACGATCGCGAACCGCGAGGAGCGGCCGGACGCTGTTCAGCAGACTCTGCCTGCGCAGGTGCCGGCGCTGTCGTAAAGACATCGCCACGATAAATCCAAACTTTCACACCAATCACACCGAAAATGGTATTCGCACGAATACGTGCAAAGTCGATATCTGCACGCAGGTTATGCAAAGGAATACTACCCTGGGCAATCGTTTCCGTACGCGCAATTTCTGAACCGTTCAATCGGCCAGAAAGCGTCAATTTTACTCCGCGAGCACCACCCTTTAATACACGTTCAATGGCCATTTTCATCGAACGACGGAACGGCAAGCGTTGCTCGATTTCCTTCCCGATCTGCTCTCCAACAATTTGTGCCGAAAGCATTGGACGGGTGACCTCTTCCACATTAATGTTCACCGTAACACGCTGACCTCGGTAAAACTCTTTCATGAGCTTTTTCTTGAGGTCTTCAATACCAGCACCGGCGCGACCGATAATTACACCTGGTTTTGCAGCGCGAATGGTAATCGTGACACGTTTTGGTGTCCGATCGATACCGATCGATTCCAAACCGACTTCACGCAATGTCTTGCGCAAATACTCGCGAAGACCGACATCTTCACGGAGCGACGACACAAATTGCTTCCCGCGGGCGAACCACTTGGAGTCCCACGTATAAATCGTGGACAGGCGGAAGACTTTTGGATTGACTTTGTGACCCATAGGTTAGGATTTCGACGATTTCGGCGCCACCACAATTGTGATGTGCGATGAACGATGACGGATTGGCGTTGCACGACCCTGTGCACGTGGAGCGAACCGCTTAATTTTCGGCCCTTCATCCACAAATGCTTTTGTCACCACCAGATCTTCTCCGCTGAGTTTTGCGTTGTGCATAGCGTTCGCAACTGCTGAATTCAACGTTTTCATGACCGCCTTTGCGGAAAGCTTTGTTGACACCAAGAGCTGACGACGCGCTTCTGCAACGGACTTGCCGCGAATCAAACTCACAACAAGTCGAGACTTGCGTGGCGCGATGCGCAGGAATTTCGTTTGGGCTTTAACTTCCATAAGACTAGCGAGTGAGTTTCTTTGCTGCTGGCGCCGCAGCGGCTGCGGATGGTGCTGCAGCAGCAGTCTTTCCGGCATGACGCAGGAACTTTCGCGTTGGAGCAAATTCTCCAAGCTTGTGGCCGACCATATTCTCCACAACGCGCACCTGAATAAATTCACGACCGTTGTGTACGCCGAAGGTGAACCCAACCATTTCTGGTGTGATCGTCGACGCGCGTGCCCAGGTCTTAATGACCGTCTTATCACCAGCGCGAAGCTTTCCGACCTTCTTCATGAGATTTTGGTCAATAAATGGACCTTTTTTGAGACTTCGTGGCATAGGCTTAAGCGCGACGTTTTACTGCGTGACGGCGGCGAACAATGAACGAATTTGATGGCTTCTTGCTCTTGCGCGTCTTGACGCCAAGAGCCTTCTTGCCGGTTGGAGTGCGCGGCTCAGTCAAACCAATAGAGTTTCGACCTTCACCACCACCGTGTGGGTGATCAACTGGGTTCATCGCCTTTCCACGAACCGTTGGGCGAATACCACGGTGGCGCGTACGTCCAGCCTTTCCCCAGCGCACCAGTCGCCAATCTGGGTTTGAAACGGTACCGATCGTTGCCATGCAATCCTTCGTCACCATCCGCACTTCTCCAGAAGGTAATTTCAGTGTCGCGCGATCGCCTTCAATGGCGAGAAGCTCTGCAGAGAGCCCAGCGCCGCGAACCAATTGTCCACCACGGCCTGCGGTCATTTCGACATTATGCACTTGCATACCAACCGGAATTTTTTCGAGTGGAAACCGATTCCCCATCGCTGGTTCACCGCGCTCACGCGACGAAAGGATTGTCATGCCAACCGTGAGACCAAGCGGTGCTAAGATGTACCGCTTTTCACCGTCAGCATACGCAAGAAGGGCAACGCGCGCTCCACGATTTGGATCATATTCGATCGTCTGCACATTTGCAGGGATATCGTACTTTTCGCGTTTCCAATCGATAACACGGATATGTCGACGAGATCCTCCGCCACGATGACGAACAGAAATATGTCCTTTTGCACCACGACCGGCCATTTGCTTCTTTGAACGCAATAATGCCTTTTTCGGTGAAGTGGACGTGATATCAGCGAACGACTGCACGCTCGACTTACGGCGTCCTGCCGTCGTTGGTTTGTATTGAATGATTGGCATACTTAGGCAGCAAAGACATCAATCGTCTTCCCCGGTGGCAATGTAACCATGGCTTTCTTATATCCCTTGGTGATCCCGCGTGTCCGACCGAAGTTCATCGAACGTGGACGAACAGTGATGACGTTCACCTTCACCGGAACAACTCCGTACAATTCCTGCATCGCTTGTTTGACTGCAACGCGAGTCGCATTCGATGCAATACGGAATACGAGCACATTCCTTGACCCCAGTGATGCAGTTTTTTCTGTCACGAGTGGCGCGAGGATTGTTTCAGAAGCGAAACGTGAAACAATGTTCAATGCCGGCGCTTGCTCTATAGACTTCTTTCCTTTTTTTGGTGCCGCTTTCTTTACTGCCGTCTTTTTTACCGGCTTCTGTACTGCGACATCATTTCCTTCAGTCGTGTTCATAGATTAGGCGGTAAAAGTCTGAATCATCGTTTCGATCGCTGCTTTTGATGCAAGGATCGTGCGGTACTTTGCAGCATCGCGAACGTTCACGCTATGTGCATGAATCACCGTCGTCTTTGGCAAATTCCGTACTGCACGCTTTGCGGCAACGTCGTCCTTCGACACAATAATGAGCGCAGAGCCATTTGCTCCAGGTAATGCCTTGCGCATTTCCGCGGCGAACTTTGTTTTACCCTCTGGGAAGGCAAAGTCTTCAACAGCAACAAACGCGCCGTCCTGCAGCTTATCGGAAAGCACCATAGCTAATGCTGCGCGCTTGGTTTTCTTGTTCACCTTTTGTGAGAAGTTTCGCTCCGCAAGAGGTCCATGCGTCACACCACCACCAATCCAAATTGGTGAACGGCTCGAACCATGACGCGCGCGCCCAGTTCCTTTCTGCTTCCATGGCTTCTTACCACCACCAGAAACTTGACTACGATCTTTTGTGTGCGACAAGACGACACGAGAATTTGCATCCTGCGCGACAATCACGTCGTGAATAACATTTGGATTGATCGCAACGGCAAATAATGCGTCAGGTACCGACATGGTTCCTGCATCTTTACCCTGCCAATTGTAGACTTTTACTTCAGCCATACATTTTCATCAGTTGCGAGAATAGTCACCAAACTCCCACGTGCACCCGGAACCGCACCCTTAATTCCGATCATGTTCTTCTCTGCATCGATAGTGATGACCTCGAGGTTTTTCACGGTGACACGATCACTGCCCATTCGGCCAGCCATGCGCATACCCTTGAACACACGCTGCACACCACCCGCACCAATGGAACCCGACTTACGCTCCTGATCCTTGTGACCGTGCGTACGTGGGTGGCCATGGAACCCGTGGCGCTTCACAACGCCTTGGAAACCGCGACCTTTCGAAGTACCGATCACGTTAACATTTTCGCCAAGCGAAAATGCCTCAACCGTGACGGACGTTCCGCGCTCAAATGTTTCGCCTTCCCCAACTGGGAACTGACGCATGGTGCGGAACTCTCCAAGATCCTTGGTTTCTCCAGCCTGTGCCTTGGCGACACCGGTGGTTTTATCAAAACCGATCACGACAACCGCGCGACCTTGCGCATCGGTTCGCGTACCGACAATCACCGAAGGCTCAGCTTCAATCATCGTCACTGGAACAACCGTCCCGTCTGGGCGGAAGACCTGAGACATGGCAACTTTTTTTCCGAGAAGCACTTTCATAGTGTTGCGTTCATACGGCTCAGCCGTAGCGGAACGTAAGGAATTAAGGCTTTTCAACGAAAAAACCAGAAGCATCAATGGTGAGTCCCACCAATCGATCACTTCTAGCCCAAAACAACAGACGCACAAAAGTTGTTAGGGTTGTTTAACGGTGAAAAGGGTTCTCCAAACTTCGCACGAATCGTCGAGAAGGTTTTCCAAAGGATCTTTCTTCTCGGTTCGTTGTTGAAGTGTTTGTGCAGTGGGAACTGCGATGAGTCAATCTTCCCCTCGGGAAAGTCCTTTACTCGTCGCAGCCCCCATGCGTAAATTACATTTTGATTTCGATGTCGACACCTGCAGGAAGATTGAGGCTCATGAGCGCATCGATCGTCCGTTCCGTTGGGCTGACGATATCGATTAAACGCTTATGAACGCGCATCTCATACTGATCACGAGACTGTTTATCGATGAACGTTGAGCGGTTCACCGTGTACCGGCGAATCTCGGTCGGCAGCGGCACTGGGCCGAGAACTTCGGCACCACTACGCTCCGCAGTCTTAATGATGGTTTGTGTTGCCGCATCGATAATCTTGTGATCGTACGCACGAATTTTGATTCGAATGCGTTGCTTCACATCTTCTTTTGTCTTGATCGCGTCAGTCATAGTGAAAAGGGCTTTTTGGAAACAGCGGAAGGGAGAGTGTTCAACTCTCCCTTCATGTTTTTACACCAGGGGTTATTCAATAATTTTTACGACCGCACCAGCACCAACCGTGCGTCCACCTTCGCGGATAGCAAAGCGCATCTTTTCTTCCAATGCGACTGGATTAATGAGCGTAACGATACCGTTCACCGTGTCACCTGGCATCACCATTTCAGTTCCTGCTGGCAATTCGATTTCACCAGTCACGTCCGTAGTACGGATGTAGAACTGTGGCTTGTAACCCTTGAAAAATGGCTTGTGACGTCCACCTTCTTCCTTCGTCAACGCGTAGATTTGCGCCTCAAACTTGGTGTGCGGCTTCACGCTACCAGGTTTCGCGAGCACCTGACCGCGCTCAACGTCTTCCTTCTTGATACCGCGAAGAAGAATACCAGCGTTATCGCCAGCCATACCCTTATCGAGCGACTTGTTGAACATTTCGATACCCGTCACCGTCGACTTGACCGTGTCCTTGATACCAACGATTTCCACTTCATCACCAACGTTCGCAACACCGCGCTCGATGCGACCAGTCACCACAGTTCCACGACCTTCGATCGAGAACACATCCTCAACTGGCATCAAGAATGGCTTGTCCAAATCGCGCACTGGCTCTGGAATGTACTCATCGAGTGCGTTCAACAGCTGCTTGATTGGTTCTGCATCCGGACCGGTTGGATTTGCGAGTGCCTTTGCGGAAGATCCACGAACAACAGGAACGGTGTCCCCAGGGAATTCGTACTTTGTCAAAAGATCGCGCACTTCTTGTTCGACGAGATCGATGAGTTCTGGATCGTCGACCATATCGCACTTGTTCAAGTACACCACAATGTATGGCACACCAACCTGCTTTGCCAAAAGGATGTGCTCGCGAGTCTGTGGCATTGGACCGTCTGCTGCGGAAACAACCAAAATTGCACCATCCATCTGCGCAGCACCCGTGATCATGTTTTTCACGTAGTCTGCGTGACCAGGACAGTCAACGTGTGCATAGTGACGCTTTGCGGTTTCGTATTCGCAGTGTGCGGTCGAAATCGTAATACCACGAGCCTTCGACTCTGGCGCCTTGTCCAAATCGTCAACACCCTTCTTTTGCACGACGTTTCCCATTGCGCCACCAACCGCCAATAATGCTGCAGTTGTGGTGGTTTTTCCGTGGTCGACGTGACCGATGGTACCAACGTTGACGTGCGGCTTTGCGCGACTAAACATTTCTGCCATACAAAGAGATTATGCGGGCATCCCGTGTGCGGAATACTCAGCAAATGAGTGAAGAGTTTCGGTAAATAAATGTGGCGAGAGTGTAGCAAAACCCCAGAAATCATGCAAGTCGCTTTATACACTACGCATGAAATTCGGCCTAATCAATCGCCTCTAAGTAGAATCCCTCCTCCCCAGTACCCATATTGGAACGAGACTTTTTCGGTACTTCCTTTGGTTTTTCCTCAATTTTTTGCACCTCCGGCTGTTCCCACAGCGACTTCAGCGCTTCCTCGTCGACGTCAGCCTCTTCTGATCCCGGAGCTTCGCTGTCGACCTCGTCTTCGCCCGAAGCATCCTCAATATGAATATCCTCAAGCACATCCTCCTCCGACATCGTCTCCCAGGCCTCAGTTCGGGACGGCGCAGAAGGCGCCATAGGCGCATGCATATGCACCGGAAGCTCCCCCGGGCCAAATGCCCCGTCAATCAGCGCCTCATATTCATCCAACGGCAAAATGACGAGCGGCTCCTCACTCCCCCGCTCATCCGTCACAATCAAACGATCCCCCGTCCGTCGCGCCAACCGTAACAGCCGATCCAGGTGGTGGTTTGCCATATGCAGCCATCTTAGGAAGAGACGAACGGAAAGGCAAGAGTAAGTCAACATTAAGAGCCGACTGTTTCCACGAGAGAAATAAGTGATTTTTCAAGCACACAATTATGTGTATATGTTTCCAGACCTGCGAATAACCACTCGGATCCCTGGTCGGAATTATCACGCAAAGAAGATAGTCCAAGTTGTCTCCCGATTTCTTGCATCCATATAAGCGCGCGACGTGTCGCATCGCGCTCGAGTGCACGTATCGGTTCGGCAAGAAAAAATCGGATGCGATCAAGTGGTATATCAATAAATATATCCTCCTCATGCTTACGAAATTTCGCTAGCTCAGCAAGATACACATCCTTATCTAGCTCATCAGTACGGTTCAGGATCTCCGCGTATTTTTCTGTAATCAGGAACTTATCATGCAACACTTTCTGATACTTTTCTTCAAGTGCTAAAATATTTATTGATTCCAAGGCGCTTTTCAGACGAAAAAATTCTTCGAGAAAACGCGGACGGATATCTTTAACAGTGATACGAGAAAAAAGATCTTGCGCGACCCGCAAAAGGGATAATTTCGTGGATGTGAGTTCGAGAGTACGATACGCAAGAGTTTTCAATAATTTTATGTTTTCGATTTCTACATGCTGTAATGGATCATCAAATTCGTCGGTTTGTGCAACGTGTCCAAGTTCATGAAGTAGTACCGCGATATTTTCAAATGTAACCGGCTCATTTACGCTCACATGCTGTACTTTTCGCTTATTGCCCTCTCTCGCATATATGACGGAATCTTTTCTCTCATTTGTGAGCAGAATTGGGATATCCTGAGAAATCCCTGCCAACATTCGAAGGTCGATTTCTTTTCCATTCTTTCGAAGAATAATGCGTCCTAACCGCTCTGGCTTACCAGCTTCCGTCGGTGGAAGAACCGTGTAAACACATTCAATTTTCTCGCCGTCTCGCAACTCAAATATTCGAGTAACGATACGTTGCTCGGGACTAGGGTCTCTCTTGGGAACACGCTCCAATCGATCGCCAAACATATGAAAAAGAATATCACACAACGCTTCTCAAAATCTGATCACACTAAAGTGACAATCCTATTCTTGCTGGACCGATATTTAAAAAAGATAATACCGATACCACCAGCCACACAGGCCAGGGCGTTTATTTGCATCACGAATGCGCCGATCCTGTTTCCAAGATCGGCGCGCGTCGTTGTGATGAGGAACGGGGTGATCAGATCAGGCCGAGCAAGTGTTCTGCCACGGTGCACGTGTAGTGACAGAGCTGATCCTGCCAGATCTTCTTGATGTACCCCTTCCCCTTCAGGTAGTCGATGAGCGCGTGGAGCACGGCGTGAATGACGAGTCCATGCGCCGTCACATGCATGCTAGGCACGAGCACGAGGAGCATGAAGGGGGACGTCTGCGTCACCACGTGATAGAACAGCACCTCTCGATCCTTCCCCTTCTCCATCGCCATCCACTGACTCTGGAAGGCGAAGTCACCGATGTTGTGACATGCGAACAGCACCGCGAGGTACTGCCACAGCATGAGTTCGCCAGTCATGAGACACCTCCGTGTTGTTGTGTCTATGCCGAGTATCTATCCACAACAAAGAAACTCCGAGAGAGACTGTCGTGCTTTTCGACAACACAAATGCGAACATTGTCGTCGGTTACGACAACAGATTGACTTTGCTCGCATGCACGCTATCGTGATGATGTATGCATATGTCATCCTCAAAGGAATTGAACCGCGCATTAATTGCATTTGGCTTTGACGAAAAGGAAGCGCTCCTGTATCTCGCAGGAGTCGAGCTTGGGGAAGCATCAGTGCTCGAACTCTCACGATTAACAAAGCTCCCACGCACAACCATCTACCCAACACTCGAGAGCTTGTGTCGACGCGGATATTTTCGACTAAAAAATCTTCAGGGACGGCGGAAGTTCATTGCGAATCCTCCGGCCCTGTTCGTGAAACACCTTGCCGATCGACAAGAAAGGTTTCGCGAAATTCTTCCACTTTTCGAAGCACTGCAAGCGCAGGATCCAAAAACCGTTGGCGTAACTATTTACGAAGGCACCGATGGATTCAAACAATTTTGGCAACAGATCTTTCGATCAGGCATCAAGGAATACTGTTTACTCACCACCGGAGTACACATGTTGGATTACGTGAAAGAACCATATCTCCTCAAACACATCATCGATGAACGACTCAAACTTGGCATTCGCAGTCGTCAATTGATTGTCGAAACGCCGGATGCGAGACGTTTTATGAAACGAGACCGCATCGAGCTTCGCGAATCACGGTTTCTTCCACTAAACGTAAAGATTCCTGCTACAATGCTCCTCTTCGGGAACGATGTGGCGTTTATCACCACACGCAAAGAAAACTCTGTCATTCTCGTCACAAGTGGAGATGTCTCTATCACCTTACGCACCATGTTTGAGCTCATGTGGAGCTGCGCAAAAATCCCTTCCTAAATCAAAACGACCTCTCTCGAGGTCGTTTTGATTGTCATCATTTCATCGAAGATGTTACTTGCCCATGCGTTGCTCAACGATGGCTTTTGCCACGTTGCCTGGGACTTCCATGTACTGACCGAATTCCATGGAGTAACTTGCGCGACCCTGGGTCATGGAACGAAGCGCTGTGGAGTAGCCGAACATTTCTGCAAGTGGGACGAGCGCTTTCACGAACTTAATGTTTCCACGGTCGCCCATTTCCTGAATTTGCCCGCGCTTGCTGTTCAAGTCGCCGACAACGGAACCCATGAATTCATCCGGCGTCACCGCCTCCACCTTCATCACTGGCTCGAGAAGCACAGGTTGCGCTTTCTTGACAGCTTCCTGGAATGCCATGCTTCCTGCCATTTTGAACGCTGCTTCATTCGAGTCCACATCGTGGTACGAACCGTCGAACACTGTTGCCTTAATGTTGATGAGTGGGAAACCGGCAATAACACCGCGATCCATCGCTTCACGTGCACCTTTTTCAATCGCTGGGATGTATTCACGAGGAATTGAACCACCTTTTGTTTCCTCGAAGAATTCAAAGTTCTTTGCTTCAGGATCCGTATTTGGTTCAACGCGCAACCACGCATGTCCGTACTGACCACGTCCACCAGATTGTTTAATGTACTTTCCTTCGCCTTCTGCGGAACCACGAATAGTTTCACGATACGCAACCTGCGGACGACCAACGTTTGCTTCTACACCATATTCACGCTTCATACGATCCACCATGATTTCCAGGTGGAGCTCACCCATACCGGCAATAATGGTCTGGTTGGAATCCAAGTCAGTATGCACATGGAACGTTGGATCTTCTTCCTTCAGTTTCTGAAGCGCCACACCCATCTTTTCCTGGTCGCTCTTTGTTTTTGGCTCAAGCGCCTGAGAAATAACTGGCTCTGGGAAGGTAATAGATTCGAGGACAACCGGGTGATCAACATCACACAACGTATGACCTGTTGCGGTGCCCTTCAATCCGACGGCCGCAGCGATTTCACCCGCGAACACTTCCTCAACGTCCTCACGGCTGTTTGCGTGCAAACGCACAATGCGAGAAATGCGCTCTTTATCACCCGTTGCGGTGTTCAATACGTAGGTTCCCGCCTTAAGCGATCCGGAGTACACACGGAAAAACGCGAGCTTACCCACGAATGGATCTGCGGCAATTTTGAACGCGAGCGCAGCAAAAGGCGCGTCATCCTTCGGTGGACAAGCGATAAGGTTCTCCTTATCGTCCGGATCAAATCCGGTAATAGCTGGTACATCAAGTGGGGACGGCAAGTATTCTACGACCGCATCAAGCATCTGTTGCACACCCTTGTTCTTCAATGCAGAACCACAAAGGATGGGGAAAATTTTCAGAGCAATCACGCCCTTCCGTAACGCAATTTTCAATTCTGGAACAGAAATTTCTTCGCCGCCAAAGAATCGCTCCAAAAGCCCTTCGTCTTCTGCAACAATGGCTTCGATGAGTTCTTTTCGATATTGCTCCGCCTTCTCTTTGTACTCTTCTGGAATATCAATTTCATCCACCACTTTACCCATGTCGTCCTTATAGATGAACGCCTTACGGGTAAGTAAATCGATCATGCCAACAAAATCACTCTCTGTGCCAATTGGTAATTGGATTGGGTACGCATTTGGTGCAAGGCGCTTGCGAATAGAGTCGACGTCCTTGTAAAAGTCTGCGCCAGTACGATCGAGCTTGTTAATGAAACACACGCGTGGCACATGATATTTATCCGCCTGGTGCCACACTGTTTCCGATTGTGGTTCTACACCAGCAACGCCATCGAATACCGTCACGCCACCGTCCAAGACGCGAAGCGAGCGTTCGACTTCTACCGTAAAGTCAACGTGGCCTGGAGTGTCGATGATGTTAATACGGTGATCTTTCCAGAAACACGTCGTTGCAGCTGCAGTGATAGTAATACCGCGCTCCTGCTCCTGCTCCATCCAGTCCATGGTCGCCTCACCTTCATGCACTTCACCGATTTTGTGTTTCTTTCCCGTATAGAACAATACGCGCTCCGTCGTCGTCGTTTTTCCAGCATCGATGTGCGCAATAATTCCGATATTTCGAACCCGTTCCAATGGATAATCACGTTGCATAAAAGATTTGAGAGATTTTAGAGGGTTCCTGGTTGAAAAACCGGAAACCTCTTACCGAGCCAAGTGCGCAAATGCGCGGTTCGCCTCTGCCATGCGTTGCACATCCAACTTCTTTTTCACTGCATCACCTTCATTCTTTGCTGCTGCAATCAATTCTTCTGCAAGCTTTTCACACATCGGGCGCCCTTTCTTGCCACGTGCAGCGGTCAAAATCCAACGGTATGCCAAGGCATATCGACGATCACCACGCACCGGCATTGGCACCTGATAGTTCGCGCCACCAACACGCTTCGACTTTACTTCTACAGCTGGCGTGACGTTCTTAATGGCAGTATCGAACACTTCCAATGGATCCTGCTTCGTTTCTGTGGCAATAATATCAAACGCATCGTACACAATGCCACGTGCAATCGATTTCTTTCCACTTTCCATGACGTAATTAACTAACTTAGCAACCAAAATGCTCCCGTATTTTGCATCAGGAGCTAAGTTACGCTTTGGGGCGGCTTTACCACGCATATTATATTGTGAACGAACCTATTTGGCCGATTTTCGGCTTGCATCATCGAAAACTTTTTCAACGTGCCAAGAAGCACGTCTCAAAAGCTTTTCTCGATGCGCACCGAAACTCGTCACAAATATCTTCGTTCGATACTTATCGATACTGTTCTTCCCACGTGGTCGTGGTACTCAGTATCATGAAATGAATAGAATCTTACTTTTTCTTTGCAGCTTTCGGACGCTTCGTTCCGTACTTTGAGCGACCACGGTTACGACCGTCAACGCCGGTTGCGTCATACCGTCCGCGAACGATGTGGTAGCGCACACCTGGCAAGTCCTTTACACGACCGCCACGGATCATGACGATGGAGTGTTCCTGCAGGCCATGGCCTTCGCCAGGAATGTATGCGGTAACTTCCGTCCCGTTAGAAAGACGAATACGCGCAATTTTACGCAACGCCGAGTTTGGCTTTTTTGGCGTCATCGTGTTGACCTTCACACACACGCCGCGCTTGAATGGCGCGCCCTTGCTGAGCACGGTGCGCTTGCGATGCAATGAGTCAAGTGTGTATTGCATGGCTGGAGACTTGCTCTTCACCTTTGCTTTTGTGCGACCCTTACGGATCAATTGATTAATTGTTGGCATAGGTAGTGCTTTCTACAAATGAGAAAGCCCTGTTAAAAGTGACGAGACTCTAACATAAGCGAAAAAAGCGGTCAACCGTACCAGGGCATAAACAGAAACACCCGGCTACCTCCCGTCAGGCTCTCCGATGTCGTGCTGAATACCAACGCTATCGAACATTTTCCGTGAATCTTCTAAGGGATTCTCGAACTTTCCGTTGTGCTTTGTTCGATGAGTCAGTGCCACGATCGTCTTAATGGCAGTCTTTGCAATCTTTTCGGCACATCCTGGGCATGGAAATAAGAGACTGTAGAGCTTCGCTTCGCTAAGATCCAGACCCAATTCTACTGCCTTATCGATCGCATCTGGCTCACCGCACTTCATAGCCTCATGAAACTTAGGCCTCACTCGCTCCGCAATCTCTTGATCGCTCAGACCATGCCCGTCTCTTAGGCGGTTCGCGCCAAAAACTTTTCGTCCATTCGGCCAAATTAAACAAGCGGCAACGCGTGTTTTTCTCTCGCCCGACGCTTTCTCAGCAAAATCCCGCAACTCCTGCCAAAGCTTCATCTCTATATCGGTATAGGTGGCCATATGATGCAGTTACCCACCAAAATATATCCCTAATAATCCGCCGCAGGAGGTGCCGAGGGCTTGGTTACAGAGATAGAAGGAAGGGACTTGAATGAAAGAGAATGGGTCGTATGGCGTCATGATGGAAAGGAGGATGGCGATAAGGATGACTTGGTTGCCGTATCGCAATAACCAGGTCGCAATCCATTCAAACGACGTTCCCGTGAGAAATACCGTCAGAAGCTTCGAGCCATCGAGCGGATGTACCGGAATCATGTTGAAGATTGCGAGCAGGAGGTTTGTGAGTACAAAAAAGACCAAAAACGGCCCCAGTGCAGTGCCGACCACGTCGAATCCGCCAAGTACCGCCAACCGAAACAGCGCTCCCCCAATCGCGGCAAGCGCAAGATTTGTGAACGGACCGGCAAGCGCAATAATCACGTCATCATATTTTGAACCGCGCAAATTCCTCGGATCGTACGGCACTGGCTTTGCCCAACCAAACCCAAGCGCAAGCAACATAAGAAACCCGACTGGATCCAGATGTGCGAGCGGATTTAATGTCAATCGGCCCATGCGCTCCGCTGTATCATCGCCCCGTAGTTTCCCCACAAATGCATGCGCAAACTCATGCAACGTTAACGCAATAATGAGCGCCGCGATCCACGCAAGGGCTAACATCGGTGCGGAAAACAGCAATTGAAGCAACATACAAGAGAGAAAGATGCGAATTATGACACAGTGATATCTGCACCAATAGCCCGGAGCTTGCCGTACAAGTCTTCGTACCCACGTTCAAGGTGTTCAACACCGGTAAGCGTAGACGTCCCTTCTGCCACCAGCGCCGCGATTACGTACGCTAGCCCTGCACGAATATCCGGAACTTCCATAGTGGTTCCGTGCAAAACCGATGACCCCTTCACAACCGCAGAGTGTTTATAATTCTGGTCTTTAAACCTGCACGACACCTCACCAAGGCAGTTTTCGAACGTGACAATATCCGCCCCCATCGCACGTAAGACTTCAGTATACCCAAATCGATCTTGCATCACCGTTTCATGCATCACCGATGTGCCACATGCTTGCGTAAGGGCAACAAGAAACGGCTGCTGCCAATCTGTCATGAATCCAGGATGCGTATCCGTTTCAATTTGAATTCCATGGTATTGCTCCGCACCCTTAAACAAAATCCCATTCTCGCGCACCTCATATTGTCCGCCAATCTTTCGCACCGCATTCAAAAACGTCACCATGTCACGGTGTACCGCGCCCTCGCAAAAAATTTCTCCCCGTGTCGCCAATGCCAAACTTCCAAAGGATGCTGCTTCCATCCGATCCGCAAGAATGGTGTGCTCACAGCCCGACAATCGCTCGACACCAATAATTTCAATATACCGCCCGGCACCCATTTGAATAATTGCGCCCATTTTTTGCAACATCATGATGAGGTCGACGATTTCCGGCTCAATAGCAGCATTCCGAATGACCGTCCGGCCTTTCGCAAGCGTTCCTGCAAGAATTGCGGTTTCCGTGGCCATCACAGAAGGATACGGGAGATCGATCACGCAACCCTTCAGTCCATTTGGTGCTTTTGCACGATACCCATCCACACCAACCTCAATCGTCGCACCCATCGCTTCGAGTGTATCAATATGAAAATTCACCGGTCGCGGGCCGATCTTGTCGCCACCAACAATAGGAACGAATCCCTCGCCGGTACGATGAAGCAGTGGCGCAAGCGCGAGAATCGCAAGACGATTTTTGCGCGAAAGCGTCATGGCCGATGTTGAGCTCACTTGGACTGTGTGAATCGTGAGCGAATGATCGCGCAGCTCTGCCGATGCACCAAGCGTCGTCACCAGCTCGCGCGCGATATCCGTTTCCTGCTGTAGTGGCACATTATGGAGCGTGACCGGCTCACTCGTCAGCATCGACGCAATAATCATCTTGGACGCTGCATTTTTCGCCCCCGCAATCCGCACACTCCCCTGAAGTGGCTTTCCGCCCGTAATCGTCATGGTTTGCATAATGGGGATAGTGTAAGGGAAAGAGGCACGAGTGGCTAGGCACTAGGCGCGATCGGAAAACTTTCGCCTATACAAATCCCCCTCAAATACTTCGAGGGGGATTTGGAAGACCAACGGAAATCGTGAAATGACCTGGAAGGTCATATGTCTGCTCGAGGCAGCGCTGAGTCCGCGTGTGCGCCGTATTCAGGAGCCGATCGCACGGTGATCACACCGTTTGCTGCCTGGACTCTTTCACGAATGATTTAGGCAAATCACGAAACCGTCGGTCACTTGTATCCTAACACAATGCGACAAGAAATTCTTACCCTGTTATGCCCACGTTATACCCCCTCACCAAAATGAAATCGATCCGTGAGTTTTTCGTACATAAAAAGTTCTTCTTCGCGAAAGAAACGTTTGATTTCGACCGCCGCAGCATCCACAGAATCTGATGCATGTACCATATTCGATGGCACATTCATGGAAAGGTCAGCGCGAATCGTGCCAGCATCAGCCTTACGTGGATTTGTGGCACCGACGACTTTGCGTACTTCATCGATAATCTCAATCCCCTCGTACACAATCGCGACCACTGGCGTGGAGCGCATGTACTGCACGAGCGAAGGAAAAAATGGCTTATCCTTAATATGACCGTAGTGTTCCGAAAGCGTCGCTTCGTCCAAGTGCGTCATTTTCATCGCGATCATCTTGAGCCCCTTGCGCTCGAAGCGTGAGAAAATTTCTCCTACGAGCTCACGCTGGAGAGCGTCAGGCTTAATGAGCACGAGCGTTCGCTGGATATCTGCCATAAGAATTTCGCTAAGATTTGCAGAGAGTGTAGGCGACGAGAACAAAAAAGGCAAGCTAGTCTGCGGTCGTTTGAATAAAATCTTCCCAAAAATCAAACCGAATCGTTCCATCCCGATCGGTTCTGAGCACCATACTTCCAGCCGCAGAAAGTCTCGACACAACAAACGAGCTTGGGTGCCCGTACGTGTTCCCTACCCCTAAAGAAATGACCGAAATCGCAGGTGATATCACGCGAAGGAATGGATCCGACGACGAGGTATCGCTTCCATGGTGACCGACTTTTAGCACGTCGACGTGGCCAATGTCGCCGAGCGCCTTCTCAATACCCTCCTCCGCATCGCCCATGAAAAGCATCGTTTTCGCTCCCACCGTGAGTTTGGTCACAACCGTGCGCTCATGAACATTTGCGGCAGTGATATCAGTAGTATCGTCGATCGGCCAGAGCGTTTTGAGGGTCGAATGTGGTCCGAGGAGCCAAGATTGCTTCGCTGCACTCGCAACGACTGAATCTGAAGCGAGGCTTCCGAACGCCTCGGCGGCGGGGGCGGTGTAGAACGATCCGTTCGTAACGATTTCGTCAATCGTGTACGTGTCCATCAGCGCGAAAAGTCCAATGATATGATCTGCATGTGGGTGCGTAGCGATAACGACGTCGACAGATCGTTCCCACGGAAAACGCACGAGCGATAACGCTTCGAGTAATCCGAATCGCGTTGGACCACCATCGAGAATGATGTCACGCTCCGCACCGTCGATGAACATCGCGTCACCCTGACCGACATCAAAGACGAACACGCGCGCCTCGGCGCCGTTCAACCGAGCACCCCGATACACAATTACAGAAATCTGAATCACAAACAACAACACCAACGTACCAACGACCGCAACAACCTTCTTCGCGGTTAGCGCATCAAGATTGCGCTCAAAGGCTTTCGGTAATCGACGAAGTAACACGCCAATCATCGCGAGCACCGCAAAACCAAGCATTGCTGCAACACCTAAACCGATATCCACTGAGGCAAATGGAATTCTCGATGCAAGATCAATCACGCTCGTCATCGTTGCAAGTACCGTCCACGCAGGCAACGCAACCCACACCCCAATCTTGCCAATAATCGCCGAAACCGCAATCGCCCCAGCGCCAAACGCCATAGCATACGGAATAAACGGCAACACAAGCATATTCACGATCGGTGCAATAAGAGAAACGTTTTCAAATGAGACCAACGTCACCGGTAATGTCGCAACAGTCGCCGCAGCTGTGCTCGCCAGCGATTCGCGAACACCGAACGTGGTTGGAATACATTTGAGCAACGTCGCGATCCGATCGGTGAACAAAATCAACCCCATTGTCGCGCATACCGACAGTTGAAATCCAACGTCATCGCGCAGTACTCGCGGTTCGAAAAGCAACATCGCAACAATCGTGAGCGCAAGAATATTCCTCGGCGATGCATGGCGACCGATATGTCGCGCCGTCAATGCAAGCACACCCATGATTCCCGCACGGATCACGGCTCCCCCAGCGCCAGCGAGAATGATGAAGAAAACGATACTCGCCACAACAATCGGATACGCCTGTCGGCGATACAACCCAAGCGACACGAGGAACATGAGCGCAAAGCCAGCAACAATCGCCACATTATACCCGCTTGCCGCAACGATATGGGAGGTTCCCGTTGTTTGAAACTTCTCGCTCCACGAATCAGAAAACGAGTTCTCACCGATCAAGAGTCCAAGCAACAACGTCGCTTGAGGCTCAGGGAGAATCGACCGCGCACGGTCATCAATCCAGGCGTGAATCGAACCAATCGTCATCCAGAAGTGGTCACTCCCTGAAATCGATCTGTGTTCGATGACAAACGGCGCGCTCGATGATCGACAAATTGCGTAAATCGATTTCGCCGCAAGGAATCGATCGTACGCAAAACCGTCAAACGCTTGCGGCTGCCCGAGGACGCACGAAGCACGCAAATATTCTCCAATCATCGCCGTCGACGACATCGGCGCTTCAACGCGAACACGATCGTTGCGTTGTTCATCATCGATCATGAGCGAATCGATCACATACGTTACGCCGTCGTCCTTCAGATCTGCACTGACGATTCTGCCTTCGATGATCGCCGCACTCCCCACATCGTTCGCGATCGAATGCGTTCCCGGGCCGACCATAAAATACCGCCCAGCGCCAATCGCAAGCCCAAAAACGAAAATTGCGACCATCTTCATTCGGCTCTGTACCGATAATGCGCGAAGCAAAAATGCCATCACGCCAATCGAAACGCATACAACCGCAATCACCCACGCGCCTGTAAGCCACGACGCTGCCGCAATACCAAAACCGACGCCAAGGCACCCAATAAAGAGCATCCAACTTGGCGTCGGTTCAATCCGCACACTTATACCACAAAGCTCACCAATCGCCCCTTCACGACAATCACTTTTTTCGGCTCTCCACTCAAATATTTCTGTACGTTTTCTTCTGCGCGAGCCTTTGTGACGATTTCTTCATCACTTGCGCCAGCGCCGACCATGAGTGTTGCACGCAATTTTCCATTCACCTGCACCGCGATTTCCATTTCGTCGTCCTGCAGCATCGCTACATCTGCCTCTGGCCACTCCTGTTGTTCTGCGAATCCCTCGAAACTGAGCTTCTCCCAAAGTTCGTTCGCAACGTGCGGCGCGAACGGAACAAGAATACGAAGGAACGACGCAAAGGATTCTTTCGTGATGGCGCCTTTTTCTTGAACGACATTCGCAAACGTCATCAGCTGCGCCACTGCGGTATTGAATCCAAAGTCCTCAATGTCTTTCGTCACTTTCAGAATCGTCTTATGCAACGTCTTCGTAACGGCAATGTCTTCCGTTGCCGCAATCTTTTCCGAGAGTCGCATCACCTTGTCGAGGAATCGTCGAACGCCAATGACGCCGTTCGTGCTCCATGGCACTGGCTCCTCGAATGGACCCATGAATACTTCGTACACGCGCAATGTGTCTGCGCCGTGTTCGTTGACGATATCGTCTGGGTTTACGACATTGCCTTTCGACTTACTCATTTTCGTCCCGTCTTCCGCCATGATCAGCCCGTGGCTATGGCGACGTGCATACGGCTCGGACGTTGGCACGTAGCCGCGATCGAACAAAAATTTGTTCCAAAAACGCGAGTAGAGCAAATGCAACGTAGTGTGCTCCATACCGCCATTGTACAAATCGACCGGCATCCAATATTTTAACGCTTCCTTGGACGCGAATTCCTGATCATTGTTCGGATCAATATAGCGCAAGAAATACCAGCTGCTCCCGGCCCAGTTCGGCATGGTGTCTGTTTCGCGCTTCGCAGCTCCCCCACACGTCGGACACGTCGTGTTCACGAAGGAATCGATCGTGGCAAGCGGCGATTCCCCGTTATCCGTTGGCTCATACTTATCAACTGGAGGAAGTACAACCGGTAATTGCTCGACCGGAACAGCGACCCAACCGTCCTTTCCGCAATACACCAACGGAATTGGCTCCCCCCAATAACGCTGACGAGAGAAGACCCAATCACGAAGTTTATATGTCACCTCTTTTTTCCCGCCAGTAACTCGCAGAGCCTCCTCAAACGATACAAGCGGCCGATCAATAACCGGCAAACCCATCACGTCTGCGAAGGCTTTATCCCGATCGTCGTGCTGCGGCACCGCCATCACCGCACCGGTACCATAATGGCCGATCACGTAATCAGCCACCCATACCGGAACCTTTTCCTGATTTGCGGGATTGATTGCGTACGCGCCGGTAAATACGCCGGTTTTTGTTTTGGTGTCGTCGCCACGATCAATATCCGTCTTCTTCTGTGCCGCCGCAACATATGCATCCACCGCGGCGCGCTGATCATCCGTCGTCACTTGTGCAACAAGCTCATGTTCTGGCGCAAGCACCACATACGTCACGCCAAAAATGGTATCTGGACGTGTGGTGAACACCTTAATCACCGGCGTGACCGGCCCTTCCGGATTCGCGAGCACGAATTCAATCTCCGCCCCTTCGCTGCGCCCGATCCACTCCTCCTGCTGCTTTGTAATTTTCGGCAAATAGTTTACGGTATCCAAATCGGCAAGCAAACGATCCGCATATTCCGTAATGGCGATCATCCATTGCTCTTTATCGCGCTTTTCGACCGCAGCGCCACAGCGTTCACAATTTCCGCCAACCACTTCCTCATTTGCAAGACCAATCTTACAACTCGGACACCAGTTGATCGCCATCTTCTTTTTATACGCCAATCCCGCTTTAAAAAACTCCAGGAACATCCATTGCGTCCATTTGTAATATGCGGGATCCGTCGTGTTCACTTCACGGCTCCAATCAAAGCTAAACCCAATCGCTTGCAGCTGACGACGGAACGTGTCGATATTTTGTTTTGTCACGATTGACGGGTGCACGCCGGTTTTGATGGCGTAGTTCTCAGCAGGAAGCCCGAACGCATCCCAGCCCATCGGGAACAGCACGTTCTTCCCCTCCATGCGCTTCTTGCGTGCAACAATATCGAGCGCCGTGTAGCTCCTCGGGTGGCCAACGTGCAACCCCGCACCGGACGGATACGGAAACTCCACGAGAATATAGTATTTTTCTTTGTCCGATCCCGTCTCTGCATGAAACACCCCTGAATCCACCCACCGCTTCTGCCACTTCGCATCGATATTCTTATGGTCATACGACATATGGAGCACATCGTATAGGATTGTAAGAAAGGTGGGAATAGGGTTATGTTTGCAAGAAAGGCGTGGCGCGTTATGATCGAGTGAAGTGAGGTCTAGAGTCAACAAGAGAATCCATTGTATGTCTGTAAAGATTACGTATTTTGTTCACGGCACAACTGCTGATAATGAACAGCATCTTTCTTCTGGCTGGAAAGATATCGAACTCTCGGCACTTGGCATACAACAAGCTATTGGCCTTAAGGAACAAACCTCACATCAGCGCTTCGATGCGGTTTTTTGTTCGGATCTCAAGCGCGCCCACGACACCGCGAAGCTCGCATGGGGAAATATGTACACGATTATTCCGGACGCACGGCTTCGCGAATGTAATTACGGCACGCTCAATGGCGCACCATCAGATATCGTTGAGCCGATGCAAGAAGACGAAGCGATTACGAATCCCTTTCCGGAAGGCGAAAGTTATGAGGACGTGAAGGCTCGCGTCGCTGACTTTCTTACGTTTCTTACGCAACACTACGACGGGAAACATATTGCGATCGTAGGGCACAAAGCCCCACAACTTGCACTCGACGTGTTACTCAAAGGCAAAACGTGGAAACAAGCCCTCGCCGAAGATTGGCGCAAAACGAAAACATGGCAGCCAGGTTGGGAATATGAGGTGAGCACAACAAGATAGTTGGAGAAAGTTCACAAACGCCGTTAAAAAAGGTACAGTGAACCCCTATGAATCTCCGTGCGTATCTGCGGTTTTTCGCATATATCACGATTCCCTGTTTGTTCATTGCGGGAGCGCTTCCTTTGCATGCACAAACCGATATTTCTGATGGGAGTTATATCAAAGGAACGTCATTCAGCGCGGTGTATGCCCTCCACGAAGGCGAGCGCCATCCGTTTCTCAACGAAACGATTTTTTTCACGTACGAGAGTTCTTTTGCAGAAGTAATGGAGATTTCCGATGACGCACTCGCGGAGTATCCCATGGGGTCCCCCGCAGCACCGAATGCGGGATCGCTTGTAAAAATTCAATCATCGCCAAAAGTGTATGCGGTCAGTGGAACAATAGATGCTCCGGTGCTCCATTGGATTCCTTCTGAAGAAATTGCTCGTAACGAATACGGAGCCGCGTGGGCAAGCCAAGTCATCGATCTTCCCCCAACCATGTGGTCGATCTTTTCTTTTGGGGACGATATTGAACAAGCAAACGATGCGCCGCAAGAGGAAATATTATACGGATTCTGGGGACTCAACGGATTCATCTCGGAATCCGGGTTGGCAGACGTTCAACAACGTTTTGGCATCACGGTCTTCCAAGTGGCTTCCGAAAACCCCACCTATACCGTCAACACGTTATTACCACTTGTGGAATCCTCAGGCATGAAGGTAACGCTTCGGTTAACGGCGTGGAATGACGACCTGGTAACGAACGGCAACTTCGACATTAATAAATGGAAAGAAGACCTTGTGGTGTGGAGCAATTCCGGCGTTCAAACGTATATCGATAACGGCACGCTTATCGGGCACATGTTACTTGACGACATTCTCACATTCACCGGGGCGGATCCTACGGCAACAGAGTTGGACGAAATGGCTCGATACAGCAAAGAACTGTTCCCTGACTTGATGACTTTTGTACGCAATCAGGCTACAACCATGCCCGTTCCCCCTGACGGAACATACGAATATCTCGATGCAATAGTAAACCAATATAGCGCTCGCGATGGCGATGTAGAAACATACGCGGTAACCGAGGCCGCTGCGGCAGAACGTTTAAACGTAGGGATGATCAATGGACTCAACATTGCGGACGGAGGCGATGGGTCGAGCGGCCAAGCCGGCTGGCGCGAGGGCTTTTACGCTATGTCAGCCACCGAGATTAACTACTATAGCGAAGCGCTTCTCAATGTGCCAGGAGTAACGATGTTTCTTATGTGGGAGTACGACGGCCAAGAGCTCTGGAGCGACGGAACAATCGGGAGTGTATACTTCGACCAACCCGAATTTACAGAAGCGTTTCTCAACATTGGCAATCTGCTCTAAGGGCAGTACCCCAAGTATTTCAGCACATCACCATCGACGTGATATTCATAATGCAAATGGTGAAATTTGGTTTCGGCACCATATCTACGTTATCCTTCTCCCCATATGGATTTACACGCCCGCTGGCCGCACCGCTGGAGAAATACAAAAACCGATTCTTTCAACTCCCCCATTCACGGCCTCGGCGTGAGAGCAAATGCGGATATCGCAAAAGGCGAAGTCGTTCTGGTTTATGGCGGAATCGTTGTGCCAAAGGAGGATATTCTCGAGTACTGGAGTATCTGCGAGCACGTGGACATTCAAATTAGCGACGATTTCTTTCTCGTACCAACCACGCACGAAGAACTTGAGAAGGACGGGGTCGTGAATCATTCGTGTGAACCAAACGTAGGTTTTCGGAGCCAAGTGGAGCTTGTGGCGATGCGAGATATTGTTGCTGGCGAAGAAATTACGCTCGACTACGCATGCTGCGAATCACTGTTTGGCGCTTTTGCGTGCCGATGCGGCACCGCGACATGCCGAATGGCAATTACGCCGGATGATTGGAAGGAAACCGCTATTCAAGACCGCCTCCTCCCCTATTTTTCCCCATACCTCAAGTCCAAAATATAACGGCATGCCTCCACAACTCCCAAAGCCGCTGTGTGATCGGCTTACCAAACAATTCGGAGAGAGCGCTGTTCGCCGCATGATTGCGGATTGTTCGGTACCGAGATTACCGACGCTGCGCGTGAATACGCTGAAAACGACGGATGACGCCGTCATGCAGGTATTTCGCGACGACGCGATCCAGTTTGAACGTGTGAAAAACATCCCCCACGCCTTTACCATCAAAAACTGCACTGACCGCCAGCTGCTTGAACACCAATTGGCGTCAACCGGAAAAATATATCTCCAAGGGTTGACCTCGATGTTGCCGCCGCTTGTCCTCGATCCGAAACCAGGAATGACGGTGCTCGACCTTTGCGCTGCGCCTGGGAGCAAAACGTCACAAATCGCCGCGCTCATGGAAAATCGTGGGACGCTCATGGCATGCGAAGAAAATTCGGTGCGTGTGGAGAAACTGCGAAACACCGTTCACATTCAAGGCGCCATAGTCGACGTGCGATGCACCGATTCCACCGTGCTTCACCATGAGTTACCGGAACATTTCGACATGATTCTTGCCGACGTCCCCTGCTCTGCCGAAGGCCGGATGAACCCAACAGATCCGCGTTCGTACAGTTTTTGGAGCGAAAAAAACATCATCGCACACGCAAAGCTTCAGCGCCGTCTGCTCCGCTCTGCCGTCGCCATGCTCAATCCCGGCGGAACACTCGTGTACTCAACATGCACGCTGGCACCAGAAGAAAACGAGGACATGATCACCTGGCTCCTGACAGATTTCCCCACCATGACCCCAGAAACCATTACCCTCCCATTCCCAGGCATCACCCACAAACCCACAAAATCCATCACCCTCCTCCCCACAAAGCAGTACGAAGGCTTTTTCGTGGCAAAATTAAGGAAAGCGTTATAGTTTCTTGCTCGAACCTCAAATTTCATGTTCACTTGCACCGTCCAATCCGGACACCCGAGCACCACGGAGCTCTCATGTCCACTGACCCCACGATCCCTGCCGCTCCCCCCGGCGACATCACCGCCATTCTCGCCAAGCACCAGCGCCTGCCGGATCTCCCAGAAGACTCCCCGTCCACCTGGTGCTTCATCATCGACGGAGTGAGGGTCCCCGTCGGGAAGCACATGGTGGCCTTCCTCGATGTTCCCGGCCGCCCGCCTATCGGCTGGAGCTACGGCATCGTCGATGACGGCAACTTCGCCTACGACGGCTGGTGCTTCACGGAGTTCGGAGGTGGTGGCGTCGCCATGGTGCCCTTCGCCATCATCGATGGCGTGCTGTGGGTGCTGACCACGATGCAGTTCCGATACCTCGTCGGGCGCCCGATCGACGGATTCGTTCGCGGCTACAAGCCGCCCGGCGTCGCGGCAGGTTCACACGCCATGGTGGAGTTTGTCGAAGAATTCGGCACCGGTGCGACCATCGTCGGCAAGCCCTTCCCCCTCGTGGGCGGGCCGTCCTACGGTGCAACGCACATCATCGACACTCGCCCGCTCCCCGGCGAACCGAACCCCGGGGGCTACCAGTTCGGTATTCAATTCAACAAGAACTGCTTCGATCTGCACGAGTCCGATTGGCGAAAGGATCGCCCCAGGCTCCGCGATGGAATCTTCGCGCCCAGCGACAAGCTCGAGGCACTCACGCAGGGTCGGGTCCTCCGCTGGTGGGAGGCCGCGGAGTGCCCCGATAGCATCATCTCGGTCGGAACGCTTCGCCTCATGGCCACGCTCCGCCGGGATGGCATCAAGTTCGAGTAGGGCGCAAGGCACGACGCACGCCGCGATGCCGTCGGTCTCTCCACGAGAGCCGGCGGC
>CAYMYA010000003.1:0-30751 GCA_964394565.1 uncultured Gammaproteobacteria bacterium | reverse complement strand
CCGCTTGCGGAGCGGATGCGGCCAAAAACGTTAGAGGAATTTGAGGGGCAACAAGATAGCGTTGGGCCGGGCTCGCCGCTGTATACCCTCATCACCAACGACGACGTGCCGTCCCTCATGCTGTGGGGTCCACCGGGAACCGGTAAGACGACGCTCGCACGTATTATTGCCACCATGACCAAAGCGCGATTCGTCCCCTTCTCTGCCGTAGGCGGCAGCGTGAAAGATGTGCGAACGATTATTGATCAGGCAGAAACCGACAGAAAATTTTACAAACGGAAAACGATTTTATTCGTCGACGAGATTCATCGATTTAACAAAGCACAGCAGGACGCCTTTCTCCCCTCCGTGGAAAACGGAACCATTACGCTCATTGGCGCGACCACGGAAAATCCATCATTCGCCGTGAACGGTGCGCTCCTTTCACGATCGCGCGTCATTGTCCTCAACCAACTGGAACCCGAATCCATTGTCAACATTCTCAACCGTGCATTGCACGACGAACAACGCGGACTCGGCAAAGACCATATCACAATTGATGACGATGCCATTGCCATGCTCGCGAACTTTTCCAGCGGCGACGCACGTACGGCGTTGAATACGCTCGATCTCGCGGTGAAAACATCGAATGGATCGCCGATTTCTGCGAATCTCATCAAAACTGCGCTTGCGAAAAGTCACCTGCAATACGATAAAACCGGAGAGGAGCATTACAACACTATTTCTGCGCTGCACAAATCGATGCGTGGAAACGATGCGAATGCGGCGCTGTACTGGATGGGCAGAATGCTCTTAGCTGGTGAAGATCCGCGCTACATCACGCGTCGACTCATCCGTTTTGCAAGTGAAGACATTGGCCTCGCGGATCCGAATGCGCTGGTACAGGCTATTGCGGCACACGACGCCGCAAGTCAGATTGGTATGCCAGAATGCTCAGTCAACATTGCGCAATGCGTGGTGTACTGCGCAAAGGCACCAAAATCAAATGCGCTCTATACCGCGTGGGATGCAGTGCAAAAAGACATTCTTGAACGCCCAAATTGTCCCGTTCCAATCCATCTACGCAACGCGCCAACAGCACTCATGAAAAACCTCGGGTACGGAAAGGGGTACAAATACACTCCGAACTTCAAACATTCGGAAGACGCAGAGCAAAATTATCTCCCCGATAATCTCGAAGGAAGAAAATACTTCACTGATTAGCGCACAGAATACAAATGCAACCACATTATACGGGCTGGGCTTCAAGCCAACGTTCCGCATCTAACGCCGCCATACACCCAGTACCTGCAGCAGTAACCGCCTGGCGATAGACGTGATCCATCACATCGCCGCACGCAAAAATGCCCGGAATATTCGTTGCAGTCGTTTTTTCTTCTGTTACAATATATCCTTTTTCATCTAATGTGATGAGATTCTTCACGAACTCTGTATTCGGCTTATGCCCGATTGCCATAAACACGCCGTCACACGGAAGCATGCTTTCTTCATTCGTTACGACATTTCGTGTTCGCACGCCCGTCACGTGATCTTCACCAACGATTTCCTCAACCACCGAGTTCATCAGGAATTCAATCTTCGGGTTGTTCTTCGCTTTTTCAATCATGATTTTTGATGCACGAAATTCCTCGCGACGATGAATCACGGTCACGTGCTTCGCGAAGCGTGTAAGGTATGTTGCTTCTTCCATTGCGGTATCACCTCCTCCAACCACTACGATATCTTTCTCACGAAAGAAAAATCCATCACATGTTGCACACGCGGAAACGCCCTTACCTTGCAATTGCTCTTCCCCAGGAACACCGAGCCACATCGCGGAAGCGCCCGTAGCAAGGATCACAGCTCGTGTTTCAATCGATTGCGTTGTAGTTTTCACCGTAAATGGGGATTGCGTTCCCACAATTTCCGTCACAATATCCTGCACCATTTCCGTCCCAAATCTCTCCGCCTGTTTTTTCAGATTTTCCATGAGTTCCTTCCCGAGAATTCCTTCTGGCTCGCCCGGCCAGTTCTCAACATCCGATGTCAGCGTCAATTGCCCGCCCGGTTGCATGCCCGCAAGAAGCACGGGCGATAAATTCGCACGCGCCGCATAAATTGCCGCCGTATAACCCGCTGGGCCGGAACCAATAATCACCACATTTCGCATGTCCATAGTACGGCAAGTTTATCACTCGCAGCGCGTCTTGAAAAGCAAAAAACTCGGTTTCCCGAGTTTTTTGCTCTATGCGTTTACAAATGCCGTGCAACACGCTCTGCTAATGTTTCCTTCGTCATAGCGCCAGCAAATTGTTCTACCACGCCACCGCCTTTCATCACCATAAATGTTGGAATGGAGAGAACGTTGTACCGCTGCGCTAAATCTGGTGCTTCGTCAACATTCACCTTCACGACGAGAACCTCCGGGTGTTCATTCCCATACGCTTCAATCACTGGCGCCATCATTTTACATGGCTCGCACCACGGCGCCCAGAAATCAATGAGTACAGGCGATGACGATTGCAGCACGACGGCGTCGAACGTTGCGGAATTCAGTTCTTGCATAAAATGATTATCGTGAGCCCTCTACACTAAGGGTTCGAGCATGTAATTCTTCGGTGTAGGCCTCAAGGATATCTCCGATTTCAATTTTTGTCTTGCCCACAAACGAAAGCCCACAATCCTGCCCCGCAAGCACATCTTTTACGGCAGATTTTCCACTTTGCAACGCATCAATCCTTCCTTCACCCATGACTTGTCCACCGCGGAGCACACGGATGGTGGCGCCAGGTAACAGTTTTCCTTTCTTCACCTTCGCGCCAATAATGTGGCCTTTATCCGTCTTCTTGAATATCGCGAGCACTTCCGCGGTACCGAGATCTATATAAATCTTTTCTGAAGGAATCAATTTCTTCAAGCGCTCAACGGTATTTTCGAACAATTTATAGATGACGGAATATTCCTCAACCTCAACATGTTTATCGCGCGCCAATTCGTTTGCCGCTGGTGTGAGCTTCACGTTAAACGCAAGAACCAGTGCTTTCGATGCTTCCGCACGCAACACTTCTGCATCCGTCACATTGCCAAGCCCCTTCCCCACAATCGCGATACCAACGTATGGATTATCCACTTTTTCAAGCATGCCGATAATTGCTTCGAGCGAACCAAGCACATCGGCCTTCACGACCACGTTCAACATGGCTTTATTTCCGTTTTCTTTCGCTTCATCTTCTGTTTGCCCTGTCGCCTTCACGGTCACCTGCCCAACGCCCGTCTTTTTGGTTGGCTGGGACTTAAGTGTTTCTAATTCATCAATATGTTCCGGAACTTCCAGAATATCCCCGACAGAAGGCGCTTCCTTAAAGCCAAGAATAACAACAGGGGTAGAAGGTGGGGCTTCTTTGATATTCTTCCCATCGAACGATTTCAGTGCGCGAACACGCCCATACAAGACACCGCGCACAGAAAGGGCATCCTGCGTGCGCAACGTGCCTGTCTGCACAATAATCGTTGCGACTGGACCCTGACCTTTATCGACGTGAGATTCGATAATCGTGCCGACCGCGTGACGATCTGGCGTGGCAATAATGTGTTCTTTTTCCATTTCCGCAACCAAAAGAACCATGTCCAAAAGTTTATCAATGTTTTCACCTGTTTTTGCAGAAACAGGAACACAAATGGTTTTACCACCCCAATCTTCTGGCGTAAGCCCAAGTTCTCCAAGCTGACTCTTCACATGTTCAATATTTGCGCCAGGCTTATCCATCTTGTTGATGGCAACAACAAACGGCAGTTTTGCTGCCTTAATAATATCAATCGCTTCGCGGGTTTGTGGGCGCATGCCGTCGTCCGCGGCAATAACGAGAATCGCCACATCCGCAACCTTGGCACCACGCGAACGCATCACGGTAAAGGCTTCGTGGCCTGGGGTATCGATGAACGTGAGCAGCTTATCGTTTTTCGAAACTTGATACGCGCCAATATGCTGCGTAATACCGCCAGCTTCTGTGTCAATAACACGTGTTTTACGAATAGTATCCAAAATGAGCGTTTTCCCATGGTCGACGTGACCCATAACCACAATAACCGGTGGACGGGGCGCCTGGCTTTCTGCATGTTTTGCGTCTTCCTCACGCACTTCCGCCATACGGTCTGCAGCGTGTGCGTCGATGGTTTCGTCCATCGTGCCCTCAAGCTCCGCAATAAACCCAAGATCTTCCGCAACAATCATGGCGGTCTCAAAGTCGATGCGTTCGTTCAACGATGCCAAGATTCCGGCCTT
This sequence comes from uncultured Gammaproteobacteria bacterium, assembly GCA_964394565.1. Lineage (GTDB taxonomy): Bacteria > Patescibacteriota > Patescibacteriia > UBA9934 > UBA9934 > CAIKHN01. The sequence continues at coordinate 26,490 of CAYMYA010000003.1, read as the reverse complement.
CATGAGCTCCTGCATCACCTTCGCCACTGGCATGTTTAATGCCGTTGCAAATTCACGCACCGTAAGCGTTTGCGGAATGTGTACGCGTGGAGCATCTCCGGATTTCACTTTTTCCTTCAGCAACAGCTGCGCTTTCTGATTCTCCATTTTTTGCTGGAGGTACTGGCGCTTTTTGTACTCCTGCCACGCGTTCATGATACGTCCAGCGTCGCGATCTGGGATCTTGATGGCTTTCCCACCAATGTCAAAACCGAGCTCTGGGAGCTTGGATCGCAATTCTTCCGTAGAAACCCGCAATCGGCGGGCAAGTTCTGAGATGTTCATGCGCAAGAGTGTACCGGATAAAGCGTTTTCAAGCAACCATGCCGGGTCGCGATGCTGCGTTTATTCCTGGAGGGATGCGTGCATGAAGTCGATGATGTCTTTGGTGATATCAATCGGCGCGCGATTAGTCCAGATCTCTGTGTAGTGCACAGTTTCGTCGTGTTTCCAATATTCGGCCACCTGAACTTCTTCCTCGTGATATCGTTTTAATCGCGCATCGATGATGTGCGATTGATCATCGTGCCGTCCGCGCACTTTTAACCGATCACGAACGTCGTCATCAGAAAGAATCAAATGAATGACGTGCGTTGGGTGATCCATGGCTAAATATTTCTCAAGCGAATGCATTGCGCGGGTATAGCCGTTGAGAATGTATCCATTTGCACACACTTCGCTCGATAATTTCTGTTTTAACAACCGATCAACAATCTCTTGCGGCACCATCTCCCCCTTTTGCATCGCCGTCGCAGCACGTACACCGTCCGCAGTTTGGCGTACAATTTCCTCACGCAACATGCCGCCCATGGAGATGGACGGAATCCTAAACGTTGCCGAAAGTACCGCAGCGTGAGTATCCTTGCCTGAACCCGGCGGCCCGCAAAGTACAATTTTGATCGGGGAATTCATACATTACGCATTCTACCAACCAAACTTAGTTTACGCGAAACTTAGTTTGCGTGAAGCTTAGTTTAAATAGTTATGCCCTACCTCTTCATCAACAAACCCGCAGGCATGACGAGCCACGATGTCGTCGATCATATTCGGAACATTACCAGTGAACGCACCGTTGGGCACGCAGGAACATTAGACCCCTTCGCAACAGGACTACTTATTCTTGGCGTGGGACGAGAATCAACGAAACACCTCAATGCGTTCCTCGGTATGGACAAAACGTACCGCGCAATAATTCTCATTGGGAAAGATTCGACAACACTGGATCCCGAGGGTGAAATTTCGGATGCTGCACCGGGTGAAATCACGATCGAAGCAATGACGAATGCCATACAATCACTCACCGGAGATTTGCAGCAAATCCCACCCATGCATTCCGCAATCAAAATTGGTGGAAAGAAATTATACGAACTCGCTCGGAAAGGCATCGAGGTCGAGCGCCCTCCCCGTGCCGTCACCGTGAAACGATTTGCAATCGATCCCAAGCAATCCACAGCCCCAAGCTTCACGTTCCCCTTCTCCCTCCCCGTCACGATTGAATGCACCTCCGGAACCTATATTCGGGCGATAGCGCGCGATCTTGGGGAAGCGCTCGGCACAAAGGCGTACCTCACCGCCCTTGAACGCACAGCAATCGGCCAATTTTCCCTTTCTGATGCAGTACCGCTCGGCACACTCAAAAAAGAACATTGGCAGGAGTTTGCGAAAAACATCAATAGTGATACACTCAAAGTGTAAATATTGATGATCCGGCCGGGTTCTAGCTGCGGGAGAATTTGGGTTATGATGTTGTCTTCTCTTGAAACCTCCTTACCACGCAGAAAATACAAAGGCGAGTAGCCTTTGTTTTGGAATTCGGCAGGTGAGAAACTCCTATGTTCACCACAATACTTCTCACGCTCCTCGGGCTCGCTGCCGGAGGCGCCGCAGGGTACTTCATTCGCGATAGGCACGGAAAAAGGCTTGGAAATACCGCAGAGGCACGAGCACAAGAATTGCTCAAAAAGGCAAAAGACGAAGAAGAACGCATCGTCCGCGAAGCAAAAGCTTCGGAACATGCAATTATTCAAGCTGCGCGAGCCGCAGAACAACAATTGCTGCTTGACGCCAAAGAACGTTCCATAACGCTCGTTGAGGAAGGCAAACGCGAGCTCGCCCTCAAAGAAGCGGAAATGAAAGAGGCGCAAACGCGTATTGCTGATCGGGAACGCAGATTCGACGAGACGCTGTTGGATTTCGAAAACAAAAAAACGAAGCTCGATGAAGAGAAGGAGAAGATCGCCGCTGCAAAAGAAGTCGTGACCGCGCTCCACGACGAAGCGTTCACAAAACTGCAAACCGTGGCGGGGATGACAAAGGAAGCAGCTGTAGAAGCGCTCTTTCAGCGTATTGAGGAAACAGAAGCCGACGCGCTCCTTTCGCGCATTCGGAAAATGGATCAAATCAGTGAAGATGAAATCGAGGCGAAAGCGCGCAAAGTGCTCTCACTCGCAATTAGCAAATTTGCAAGTAGCCAAGTCGTCGACGCAACCACAACATTCGTGGACTTGCCAAGCGACGACATGAAGGGACGTATCATCGGGAAAGAAGGGCGTAATATCAAAACACTGGAGCATCTGACGGGATGCGAGCTCATCATTGACGACACGCCAAACTCCATGACGATTAGCGGATTTTCCCCTGTCCGTCGCCAAGTGGCAAAACGCGCGATTGAAATGCTCATGAAGGATGGCCGTATTCAACCGGCAAAAATTGAAGAAGCCATTACTACTGCAAAACAAGAACTCGCAAAAGAAATGAAAAAATCTGGGGAGGACGCGCTATACGAACTCGGCATTCCCGTACCGTCAATCGATCCAAAACTCGTGGCAATTCTCGGCCGTTTAAAATTCCGCACAAGCTACGGGCAAAACGTGCTTCAGCATTCCATTGAAGTCGCTCGCTTAGCTGGCATGATGGCCGAGGAATTAGGCGCCGACGTGTTTATCTGCAAAAAAGGTGGGCTGTTCCACGACATTGGGAAAGCAGTTGACCACGACATGCAAGGCGCACACCCACAAATCGGGTACAACATCATGAAAAAGTTCGGGTTCTCAGAAGAGCTTTGCTATCAATCTATTGCCCACCACGAAGACAAACCACGTACGCTTGAAGGCGTCATCGTAAAAGCCGCGGATGCTATTTCCGGCGCCCGCCCAGGTGCACGGCGCAATAGTCTTGAGGAATACCTCCAGCGCCTTCAAGACCTTGAAATGACCGCATCAGGCTTCCCTGGGGTTGAAAAAGCATACGCGATCCAAGCTGGCAGAGAAGTGCGAGTATTTGTGCAGCCAGGGCAAGTTGACGACCTTTCTGCCTACCAATTAGCTCGGGATATCGCAAAAAAAATTGAAGCGGATCTCACCTACCCCGGCGAAGTGCGTGTGACTATTATTCGAGAAACCCGAGTAACGGAATACGCTCGCTAGCCTTACAGCTTGACGAACAAGAAAAACTTGGCTAACATAAGCGCATTCATTGTTAATTTTTCTCTGACTTTCCTGAAAAGAAAGACTGAATCGCGTATGAACAAGGCCGAACTCGCGTTAAAGCTCTCGGAATCGCTCAGCATTCCAAAGAAGACTGCAGAGGATATTGTTGAGACATTTGAAGCGATTGTTACCCAGGCACTCATGATTGGAGAAGAGGTAACCATTGCAGGATTCGGAACATTCTCAGCGCGCACGCGCTCTGCACGTATGGGCGTGAACCCAAGGAACCCGAGCGAAAAGATCCAAGTTCCCGCGGTTCGCGTGCCGAAATTCAAAGCCGGAAAAGCATTAAAAGATGCGCTCAAAGGAAAAGGAGTCACCGCATAAATATCATAAAAGCCTCCCGAATCTGGGAGGCTTTTATGATGGATCTACTGAATCACGAAGACCGTCGTGAGCACATGCCCGAGAATTAAGAGGATCCCGACCCCCATGATTGCAAGTGCAATGTTTAACACCGCCCTTGCATCTTTGTCGTCGTTCACGAACCCAAAGAAGATATACCCCGCAAAGCCAATAATCAGCAATGCCGGGACGCCGGCCAACACAATGCCGACAAGAAGAAGCATAGACATACTTCATACAGTATAGCAGACAAAATAAATCATCGTCCGTGATGGACGATGATTTATGGTGCGAACAGAGGGACTCGAACCCCCGACCCTCTGGTTCGAAGCCAGATGCTCTATCCAACTGAGCTATGTCCGCAGAGAGATAACGGGGACATGGTACTCGTTTCCTTGACCTCGGTCAAAAAAATGTGCATCATAAGGCCGTTCGCACCGGTAGCTCAGTGGTAGAGCAGGTGACTCTTAATCACTTGGTCGAGGGTTCGAATCCCCCCCGGTGCACCAAAAAAATATCGTCTTTGCAGACGATATTTTTCGTTCTACCATTCTTTTTCTTTTAACGCATTCGCGGCGGCGGCAATTTGCGCTTCCTGCTTGCTCGTACCTTCCCCCTTTGCCACAAGTTCTTTCCCAAGATACGCGCCCATAATGAACGTTTTCTGATGATCTGGCCCGCTCTCTTCCAGCACTTTGTAACTCGGCGTTATCGCAAACTTCGATTGTGCAGCTTCTTGGAAACGACTTTTCGGATCGATATACGAGCGCTCAGTGATAATGGCATCCAGCTTTGATACCACGACCTTCAGCACGAAAGACTTTGAAACCTCCCAACCAAAATCTAAATACACCGCACCAATAATCGCTTCCATGGCATTTGCGAGAATATACCGTCGCGCTTTCGAATTCGCATCTTTTTCCTCGCCTCGAGAAAGATATAAATATGGTTCCACACCCAGTTCGTGCGCAATGCTGGCCAAACTATCACCATTGACGAGCGCAGAACGCCACGTCGTTAATTCTCCCTCTGGATTTTCAAAATTCACATACAAATACTCCGTGACGACAAGCTCGAGCACCGCATCACCAAGAAATTCCAGGCGCTCGTTATGCGCCAAAGGAAAATCCGGATGCTCATTTAAGTAGGAACGGTGCACGACCGCTTGTTCCAGGTGGCCGTCCGCCTTGAATGGAATATCAAGTGATTTCGCGAGATCTGCAATGGGGCTTGGCATAATTACGCAGTGTATTCTTCTTCAAGAGTGCCCTTCTTCACATCCGAACTCTTCACAATGCCTTGTGCAGCCATATCTTTCACAATCGCTCCAAGTACGCCATTCACAAACTTCCCCGACGCTTCCCCACCAAATGTTTTTGCTATTTCTATCGCTTCATTGATTGCGACCTTAGAGGGAATCGACTCGTCAAACTTTAACTCATACACACCGAGCCGAAGAATATTTCGGTCGATCGCTGTCATCGTATCTATCGTCCAGTTCGGCGTAAACGCGTGAATAATTGTATCGATTTCCGGTAGCTTCTCGACAATTGCTGTCACCTGGTGTTCAACATATCCCCCGTCATCAAACGTCGGTGCGAATTCCTCGTGCACCATGGCAACGATTTCTGGCAATCGCACGTTTTCCTTACCACGAAAATCCCATTCGTACAGCACCTGCATGGCCATTGTGCGAGCCAAGTGACGATTCGACATACAAAGAACGGGTCAAACGTGATTTTCTTATGGGGACAGTATACCCAAAAACCAAAAGCTCCGCCAACGGGGAGCTTTTGTCAGGAACCAACGGATTACTCGTGATCATGGCCTTCGTGGCCGGGTTTGGTGCTTGTTTTCTTTGCCACAGCCTTTTTTGCAGCCACCTTTTTGATCGCCTTTTTTACTTCAACCATGCCCTTTGCCACAGAACGATCGCCATAGGCTCCGCACTGCTTGCAGGCACGGTGTGGAAGCAAAATCGCTTCACATTTTGGGCATGTCGCAACAGAAATTGTTTTTAACGCATGGTGCGAGCGACGGCGACGAACCTTTGAGCGAGAGTTACGGAATGACGGCAATGGCATAACAAAATGTTAGGAATGCGCGAATGGTAGCGAAATTGCCGGTTGACGTCAAGGCGAAAATCCGGCTACAGTCACACCCTGGCGCAACCGCGTCCAGGCAACACGAACAAAGGCATTCCCGTGATCAGCCCGCTCCTCGACAAGCAGATCCCCGTCCTCCCCCGCGCCACCATCCTCGCCGTCCAGCTCTTCGTGAGCCGTGATGGCCAGATCGTCCCCGATGCTGAAGGGTACATCGGACGGATCATCCAGGGCTCCGCGAACGTCGTGAGCCAAGGATCGGTCTGGGCGATGACGACCCATCCCCACAGCTTCCAGGTCTTCCAGACCTTCCTCCGCTACGAGGGCACCGAGATCTTCGGCGATCCGAGCCGAATCCGCAACCCGAACGGTGTGGATCTCGAAGACGTCGACCGCGTCGTCACCGGCTTCGCGGCCGGCATCCTCGGCGCCGCGCGCGCCGGGGACCACGCGCAGCAACGCGTGATGACAGAGATCGAGATGTGGCAGCGCATCGGCATGAAGAGCAACGCCACGCTCACGTTCGCCCTCGAGACGAACCTCGAACACGACATCAATGTCGCGAAGCACGAGATCCACTGCAATGAGATGATCACCTTCTCCAAGTCCAACCACCCGCTCGCGGGTGAGATTCGCAAGCTCCTCCGGAAGATGCGCAACCCGAAGGACATCCGGAATCGCCAGAACGTCTACCGGATGGTCCTCATGGTGCGCGCGATCCAGCGGCGCGCGCTGGAACTCGCCCAGGGCAAGCAGGACTCGCTCGCCGCGCTCCTCTTCCGGAAGCGCGACGTGGAAGAGTGGGTGAACATCGTCGTCCAGCGAGCATCCACCATCGCAAGCGAGCTCAACGACAACCAGCCCTGGTGGATGGGCGTCGAGACCACGCTCCCTAAGGGAGTCGCAAAGCAGCGGGTGACGAACTTCGTCAAGCGCCTCCGGAGCTACATCGAAGAACTGAAGCGCGCCTACGTGGAGCCCTTCCGCTACTGGGCGGCCATGGCGGCGCACGCCATGCAGGAGATGGTCGAGGGCTTCGAACAGCGGCGCTACGAATCCATCAGTCACAACGCCCAGAAGGCTGTAGCGGCGCTGGAGGCGATTGTACTTCGTGAGGAGATCTCCCTCACGGTGCAGATCATTCGCCGCGGCAATGATCCAGACGTCGCCCAGCGACTGGCTCGCGCGATGTGCACGTGGATCGCCAACACTTCAGCTCCCATCCCGGAGCACGTCCGACACAAGGTTGCCGTCGTCTGGCACACGCTGCACTCCATCAACGCCACCACCTCGCCCTCGGTGGACCAAGTGCGCGGCATCGAAGCCGAGTTCGACGCGATCGCAAAGAACTGAAGAACTACCCACGACGTAACGGCCCGGCTTCCCGTGAGGGAGGCCGGGCCGCAGGCTTTTGTGAGGAAAGATTATGACGGGAACTTCATTTTGATTGGATACGGGAGACCATACTGCTTTGCATACTCCCTTACCGTTTTCGCTTTCTTCCCTGCACGCTTTGCCGCGGCCATTTCGTCAACCACCTGCATGGCGCGTTTCAGGTCGATTTGTGCCCCCACGGGAATCCAGACGTCTTTCATGGCGTGCATCCTCCCGTCCGCAACCATTTGGCGGAAATTTTCAGCGTTATCCTCCAGAACTAATTGTGTGAGCAAATTTACACGCTCGGACGTCCAATTCAGATGTTGTTCTCGTAAGAGCGCATACACCATCGTGTAAATTCTATCCCCTTTCTTCATGACCCGAATGGTGTCACGCAGCTGTTCTGTCGGGGGAATGCGCAAGGTATCCGGAGAAGTTTTCGCCATCTCTTGAACCAGTTCCGCAGAGGTAAGCATGCTTGATGCTGAGCCAGTATCGACGCCCCAAACTGCTGCACTATCCGAAGATGATTCCGGGGTAAAGGATGCCCCAAGAACAGCAATCCCTTGTGAGGGCGTTTTCCCAAGCATCTCATCGATTGCTCGTGCGGCAGAAGTGACATCCAACACCGTCCCTGGCCGCATCGCTTCAGGCACCGGCACTGCTTCCATGTTCGCCTCACGAATAAGGTGCGTAAGGTAACTCACATTTGCATTCGTCGCCTTGAGCTTCGCCTCACGAAGCATGGTTGCCGCTATGCCCCACATTGTTTCGTGTAACGCCGTCTCATGCGTGACGATATTTGACGTAGCGTCCAATGCAGCATCGCCACCATCCACTGCACCATCTTCCTCATGTCCGTCATCACTCTGCCCCGTAGTTTCTTGAACCGGCTTCTCGTCTTCCACAAAATGGTTCACCGCTGCTGCGCCCGCCGCACCAAGTGCTGCGCCGAAAAACAGCGCACGAAGCCACCTTCCTGGCGCTCGTACCATACGCATGAGGAATCCCTCTTGTACCTCAGAGGGTTGTTCGACGGGCATCTGCTTTTGCACTTCGCGTTGTGCAAAAGCAGTCATTTTTCGCGGCGGCGCATTTCGTAACATCACATCCATCGCCCGCTGATACCGCGCAATCTCCCCTTGATCTTTGTGACGATCCGAATCCAACATTTCAGTTGCGGCGGCGTACGCATGCTCAACAGTCTCTCGGTCTGCATCCTTCGCAATATTCAACTGCTCATGCGGCGCCACGTGAAGTGCTTCTTCGCGCTCTAATGCCACCCGCGCTTCTGCACGACGCTCACGTTCTTGTGCTTTCTGCGTCGCTTCCTCCGCAATCTGACGCAAACGCGCGTCTTCCTCCAAAATCTCACGATACACCTCACATCGAACACGAAGTCCCAAAATGCTCCGTGCAACTGAAGAAAACGTTTCTTCTAAAAAATCAAGGGTGGGTCGTACTTGCCCAGCCTCACTCCGACGTGGATACATCAACTGCTCAGACTTCACCGCACTGAAACGGCTCATCTTCACACTATCACGCGCAATGAGGTGTATCAGCTGTTCCGAAGAAGCGCGAGCGTATTGTTCCAGAGAATCATCGAAATCCCTCAAATCACTCACATACGCCTTGAGCGTCTCACACTCTTCAGCAATTGCAGCTTCCGTATTCGCAAGGACTTCCGTGAGCAAACCAATCTCAGACCGATGCGAAATAGAATTTTGTGCAACAACGCGCAATGCGTCGACACTGCGACGCAGTTGTTGCTCATACTCTGCAATATTTTTCTGATCGATCTTTCGCATTCGTTCACGTTCCTTGGATTCCTCCTGTGCAAGATGCGCTGTATCAGATATCTTTGTTCCAAACTGAAACGTGTGCGAGAATCCATCTGATGATCCCGTTTCCGCGTTCACAGATGTTGGACGATCAAAACGCACCTCTTTCGGTACAGGAACATCGTCACCCCTGTCCTCGGACGAACCATGACGCGCATCCTTCTCTCCCAACCAAATATCGGGAATGGGTACCTGTAAAACATCATCGAAAACTGGATGCTCAAGCATGCTCGCATGAAGCAAGAGTTCATCCTTCCGCTCCTGACTTACCCCACTCTTCCCCGCAAGCGCACGAAGCGTCTTCGCCGCATGATCCAAAGAAGTTCCATCATGTTTTCGCAACATGCTTCGGAGGACATATATTTCCCCCGTGCGTGACTGCGCATCTACACCAAGACCACGATCTCGAATATCCGCTGGAATGAGCAGTAAAACTTGCTCAATTGCTTCATCACGCACCGCATACTGCTGTAAGGCGTCTTCGATTTTTATACGCAAAAAATGGAGAAAAGTACTTTCTGTCGTCTGTGCGAGGTTTTTGAGATATGTTTGCCAAAATACATCCGCAAATGACGGATGTTGTTTACACAGTTCAAGAAACTTTTGCTCAGCATTTCCGGCATCTGCCAGCATGTCCGGTGTCATGGGCATTTCATGACGTGATGGAGGATCCGACGGTGCAGCCCCACTCTTGGAGGAACGTTCGAATGATGTCGGCATATCTTCCAATATGTTATCACAAAACACCCACAAGCATGACGCTCGTGGGTGTGACTCATCTCAGTTATTTTTCTTCAGAAGTCAACGCGGTATTCGCCACCACCGTTGCTGTTGCTACCATGTCGCCCGCCTGCTTAAAGCGCATCACGCGTACACCCTGCGTCGCTCGCCCAATAAGGGACACTGAAGAAACCGACGTGCGAATGACCTGCCCGCCCTGCGACATAATGAGTAGATCGCGTTCGTCTTCCGGCGCGGTGACATAAGCACACACGAGCTTTCCAGTCTTTGCAGTAATTTGCGCCGTCTTAATTCCGGAGCCACCACGGCCTTGCTCGCCATATTCTTCAATATCCGTACGCTTACCATACCCGTTGCCCATAATCGTCAACAGCTGACGACCTTCTTTTTGCGCTTCCGGCGTAATCACCTCCATACCAACCACTTCATCGCCACTCTTCAACTTCATGCCACGCACACCAGCAGCAACACGACCCATTGGGCGCACATCCTCCTCGCTAAAGCGAATGGACATTCCGTTCGCGGATGCAAGCATGACGTGATCCTTCCCCGTAGACGTCCGTACCCACTGCAAGTTGTCTCCATCGTTTAATTTAATCGCGATCAAGCCAGACTTTCGTACGTTCTCAAAGTCTTCCAATTTCGTCTTCTTGATGGTTCCCCGATTCGTCACCATCATGATGTACTTCGCGCCAAGTTGCTTTTTCAAGTTCCCAACCAATACGCTCGTCACACGCTCCCCCGGCCCAAGTTCCAGGAAATTCACAATGGCCTGACCTTTCGCCGTGCGCGATGCTTCGGGAATATCGTACGCCTTCAAACGGAAGACTCTCCCTCGCGACGTGAAGAACATCATGTCGTCATGAGTCGTTGCGGAATATATCGCCTCTACCGCATCCTCCTCTTTCGTAGTTAAACCAATAACACCCTTCCCACCACGACCCTGCTGCGCAAACGTATCGGGTGGCAAGCGCTTAATGTACCCATCTTTCGTCATCATGACGACAGCGGGAACGTCCGCGATGATATCTTCCATGGAAAATTCCTTCACGCCAGCTTTCACAATTTTCGTCCGCCGTTCATCGCCAAACTTTTCCGCAAGTGCAACAAGTTCTGCACGCAGTACAGCAAGCAGCTTCTTTTCGCTCTGCAAAATCGCCTCCAGCTCGGCTTTAATTTTCATCTTTTCCGCATGTTCCTGCTCAATACGCATCTGCTCCAGGTTCGCGAGGGACTGCAAACGCATTTCCAAAATCGCCACCGCCTGGCGTTCGCTCATCTGAAAACGCTTCATCAAATTCACGCGCGCTTCATCCTTATCCTTTGATTTTTTAATCGTTGCAATAACTTCATCGATATTCGCAAGTGCAATGCGCAAACCATCCAAAATATGCAGACGCTCATCAATTTTCGCCAAATCGTATTCCGTGCGGCGCTTCACCACCTCTTTGCGGTGCTTGATGTGCTCTTCCAAAATTTGTTTCACATTCAACACACGAGGCTGAATACCATCAACGAGAGCAATCATGTTGAAATGGAACATGGTTTGCAATTGCGTGAGTTGAAATAATCGATTTAATACTTTTCGTGGGTAAGCATCTTTTTTCAACTCAATCACCACACGAACACCATCCTTATTCGATTCATCACGTAAATCCCGAATACCTTCCAATTTTTTCTCACGTACTAAATCCGCCATCTTTTCAATCATGGCGCTCTTATTCACCAAGTACGGGATTTCCGAGATAATAATTGATGAAGTATCTTTCTTTCCTTCAATGATTTCCGTCTTTGCCCGCACCACAATGCCACCCTTTCCCGTAGAATACGCCGCGCGCAAATCGTTCGCACCATAAATAATGCCACCGGTTGGGAAATCCGGGCCTGGCATTGAATCAATAATGTCGTCAATCGATGTTTCTGGATTATCGATCAGTTTCAAAATGGCTTCCGAGAGTTCTTTCACGTTATGCGGCGGAATATTCGTCGCCATACCAACCGCGATACCCACAATACCGTTCAACAACAAGTTTGGCAGTTTCGCCGGAAGTACCGCAGGTTCTTCGTGGCTTCCGTCGTAGTTTGGACGGAAGTCGACGGTATTTTTTTCGATATCGATCAACATTTCCTCTGCAATGGGCGATAGCTTTGCCTCGGTATAGCGGTATGCAGCAGCGCCGTCGCCATCCATAGAGCCAAAGTTTCCTTGGCCTGTAACCAATGGGTAACGGAAAGAAAAATCCTGCGCCATGCGCACCATGGAATCATACACGGAAATATCGCCATGCGGGTGGTATTTTCCGAGCACTTCACCAACAATTGTTGCAGATTTTCGGAACTTTGCATTTGCACGCAAACCAACGTTCCACATGGCGTACAGAATGCGGCGATGGACAGGCTTCATGCCGTCACGAACATCCGGTAATGCGCGTGAAACAATGACACTCATCGCGTAGTCCAAATACGCCCGGCGCATTTCATCGGTAATATTTTGCTGAATAATATTCCCAATGGGCATCAAGTCCGTGAGGGGTTCCGCTGCATCAGAAGGTGTGGGTGTTTTGGCCATACATTATTGGGAAGTCTGTTTGCTAAAAGAGGAAAATATCTGGGTTATAACGTCCTCTGCCTCCGCGGTCATGCCCCGCATGTGTTCGCGCGACCACGTCATCCGTATTTGGATTATCGTCCCCAGCACGATAACGATTGTACACAGGATCATGAGCGCCGCAACATTCCCTACAAAGAAGCGCCGTTTTTTCATGACGACGTTTGGCACGGACATATTATCCACGTGAAAGGATGACCACACGAAGCTCGTCCTCCGGCAGGGCTGCGCGCGTTATTTTATACTTCGTCACCGTTTCCTGAGGAGCAGACATCTCTCGGGCAAACGCTGCAACGTCTCCCACCCCGTCACCCTCCGCAGCAGAAACATAAATCGGAATCGCGATACGTGGTTCAATTTGTGCTACCGCTTGCGCCGCTGCCGCCGCGCTCAACACCCCTTCGCCGCCAGCAGGAATAAGTAAAACGTCCACAGCACCAAGCTCTTCGAGCTCTGTGCTCGAAAGTGGACGGTCAATTGCACCAAGAAAGCCAACATGCATGCCTTCTGCGTCGAATCGATATATCGTATGTGCAGTACCATCACGTTTATTCGCTGAAATACCCGTCACAAACATGCCACGAATTTCGTATTCTCCTGCGTGATCAATAATAAATGGTGGTTTATCCCCCTCATGTTCAGGAACAATACCAGCATCATGCTCCGTATCCGACCCCACATGGCTTTTCACGACAATGGATGCGGAAAGTTGTTTCGGAAATTTTAAACTCCCAACTGCCGAAAAAGGATTTGTCACGAGCGACACCTCCTCCTGACCAATTTTCGCCGTCACCACCACGCTCCCGAGGCCGTTCCAAGCAATGTTCATAGACGTTTCGAATTCGGGAACAGAGTAACATACCGCAAAAAAAATCGCGAGTATTTACTCCACTGCTCCGTCTTCGTCTTCTACCCCCCCAAGCACACCCGCCCAATGCACTATTTCCTGTTCCACCGCGTCTTGAGACGGATCATGTTCAAGGATAGAAAATCCATTCTCAAATTCGCGTGCCTTCGCTAAAATTTCTTCTTGAAATCGAGGATCCCGATGCGCCATGTCCTTCAATACTTCAATACACGCCTGAATGTGCTGAGCCTCTTCAGTAAAGCGTGTCACAAGTGACTGATACGATTCCGCCCGACTCGCCGCTCGCTCATCACATTGACGGTTCACGATATCGTGCGCCTCACGCACGGCGTTATCAAGAGCAATCCTTGCGTGATCATTTAGCGCATCGTATTGCGAACTCTTCATAAAATCTACAATATGCACGCCGTATTCCGTGACTGGTGTGAGCTCTGCCTTGATCGCGTCATCAAGTTTCTGAAGGACAATATTTTGCATGCGCACTTCTTCATCTCCTGCACATAATTCACGATAGGCTTTACGGTACGGAAATTCTTTGCGCCCAATATATACAAGCGCCTGCCGAATTTGTTCTGCGGTTGTCGCATCGTTGGCTTCAAGATCATCTGCAAGCTGCAACGCTTCATCCTGAATGTCCTTTGGTGTCAATGGCACGAGTCGTGCAATGGCATAACGAAACTCGTTCAATATTTCCTCCTGTGGATGTGACATATGGCAATAGTGTAACAAAGTCACATTATACCTTCTCCATGCCGAAATACGCTTTCAAAATTGCACGATAAATATCACCACGACCCACCATGCCAATGAGAATATCTTTTTCGACAACTGGAATGTGGTGAATACCGGAAGACACCATAAGAGCCCCAACCTTTAAGACTGGCGTGTCAGGACCAGCAGTGAGCACGCGCGTAGACATCACCTCTTGCACCGTTTTTAAACCCGCCGCCGCCGCCCCTTGTTCCATTTCGGAAAAATTTAAATACGATTCTGGTGTCTGCACCCAATCCTTAAAACTAGGAAATAGGCCTCTGAACAAATCTTTTTCGCTCAAAATCCCTACGAGATGCCCTGACGCATCAATCACTGGCGCCGCAGAAACATGGTGATCAAAGAAAAGCTGCGCAGCCTCTCTCCATGATGTTTCTGGCCGAACGGTCGCCGCTGTCCCTCGCATAAGTTCGCGAATGATCATAGCTCGTTCGATAAATTGAGTTATATATTGACTATACACCAATTTCCAGATATCCTGCTGCCACGTCATAATTCTTAGTCCCGGAAGACGCATGCGCCTCTTGGCACATGCCTTCGTCCGGAAATTTTTTATGAACGATGCAAAAGCAGTACACGCATTAGATGAGCTGTTAAAAGACGATACACTCTTTATCGTCCCAAAAGCTGGCGATACGATTAAAGGGCGCGTGCTTTCAACAAAAGGCCGCGAAATCCGCATCGATATCATGGGCTTAACCACTGGCGTCGTGCGCGGGCGCGAACTCTACGCAGAAGCTGAAGCGTACAAGAACCTCAAAGACGGCGACGAAGTGGAGGCGACTGTTGTTGACGTAGAAAACGAAAATGGCGAAGTTGAGCTTTCCTTCCGTTACGCTGGCCAGCAACGCGCATGGAAAGACTTAAACGAGCTCTCCACAAGCGGTGAGCCAATTTCCGTGAAAGTGCTGGATGCAAACAAAGGCGGCCTCATTGTACGCGTAAACCACGTACAAGGCTTCTTGCCAGTTTCTCAGCTAGCACCAGAGCACTACCCACGCGTTGCCGGTGGCGACAAACAAAAGATTTTCGAGAAATTGCGCAGCTTTATTGGCGAATCGATGCGCGTACGCGTGCTCGACGTCCATGAAGACGATGGGAAGCTCATTGTATCGGAAAAGGCGGTGTGGGAAGAAGAACAAAAGAACGTTATAGCACAATGCCGTATTGGCGACGTGATCGCTGGCGACGTTTCAGCAGTGGCAGACTTTGGCGCTTTCGTAAAATTCTACCCAACCGGAAGCACCACGCCATTAGAAGGTTTGGTTCATATCTCAGAAATTGCATGGCAGCGTATTGATCACCCACGCGACGTCCTGAAAATCGGCGATAGCGTGCGCGCAGAAATCATCGGCATTGAAGGAAGCAAAATCTTCCTTTCCATGAAAAAACTTACCGAAGACCCATGGCGCTCTGTCAGCAAGCGCTACACCGTAGGCAGCTGGGTGGAAGGCAAGATCATCAAAGTAAACCCATTTGGGTTCTTTGTTGAGCTCGACGCAGACATTCAAGGCCTCGCACACGTTTCCGAACTCTCTGAAAAACCGGTGGAAGACCCAACCACATTGGCGAAACCAGGGGACGTCATGAAGTTCCGTATTGTATCCGTTGAACCAAATGAGCACCGCCTCGGTCTTTCCCTCAAAGAAGAGGGTGAGAAGTCAGAAAAGAAAGAGGAGAAGGAATAACTTTCACAAAAAACCGCCAATATTGGCGGTTTTTTGTTTGACAAATTCAGAAAAGCTTGTTGGAATATGTCCGCCATCCCAACGGAGAAAAAGATGGACCTGACCTGGATGATCTCCCCCGAATCCACCACCACCTCTCTCCTCCTAGCTCCTGCACCCAGGGATTTTATTCCAGAGATCGGGCTCGCGGTCTGGTGCATCTGCACAAACCCAGAGGTGCCGCCCGACACGTTTGTCTATGCGCTCTGTGACAAGGCGCTCCACATCTCACAGGCAAGTTCGCTCATCTCCAGTCTCACTACGCTGGACACCGAATGTCGAGCCTGTGCCACAGAGCTCGTGGCGGCGGGAGCATTCTCAAGGCGGGAGCTCCTCGAGCCCGAACGCATCCTCGCCTTCTTCGCCAGGCCGAACTGGCGAGAGATCGTCGAGGCCTGGCGCAAGAGCGAGACGCGAGAGATCCGCCACATCGTAAAGCGATGCGATCCCGACGTGAAACAGCCCGAGGCGTCCCAGAAACCCACGGCCACCCTGAACACCCGTCTCAGCGACTCGCCACCGCCCCCAGTCGACCCCCTCCGAGCCGCCATCGAGGCGGCGCTTCCTGGCAAGTGCAAGAAGCAGGTGGCGAACTGCATGGCGGCGCTCCATATCCTCGCCAAGGATCCAACCCTGCGCTGGACCTCCGAGCGCATGAGCAGGGCGGTGGAACGGGCGCGGAAGAGCTGCGGAGCGACCTTCCCCGAGCATGTCGCGGCGGCGTGCCTGCGACATATGGCCGCTTCCGGGCTCGTCGCCCAGTGCGGCGAGATGTTCGGGCACAAGCCACGGTAGCGACGTGCTACCACGGCACGAGAGCCGCCCCCGCACCATGCGTGGGGTGGCTCGCTTGCTCAACGACCATTTTTCTGCCATAATTTTCCCGTACCTTTCGCCAAAAACTCTCTATGAAACCCCTCTCGAAAAGCATAGTTCTTTTTTTACTCGGTGTTCTTGCCCTTGGGGTGATTTTCTCGAATACTGCGCTCAAACCTGCAACAGATGAATCCCTGGCGCTTTCAGCACTCGTACAAAAAATTCAACAACACGAAATTGTTTCAATCGACATTCTTGAAAACGACATTACCGCAGTGGGAACTAACGGGAAAACGTATACGAGCACCAAGGAAGCCGGGCAAACTTTCGCGGATGTCCTTGAACAGTCCGGCGTGACTGCGGAAACTGTGAAGGACGTGAGCATCACCATTTCCCAGCCAAGCCAAACGACGGAATTTGTGCGTAATGTGCTACCGACAATCATGATAGTCGCCATTCTTTCAGTGATGCTCTGGTTTTTCCTCCGCCAAATGCAGGGAGCAAACAATCGCGCTATGACATTTGGCCAGAGTAATGCGCGCGAAGTCACAAACAAGAAGAATAAAATTACCTTCGCTGACGTCGCCGGCAATCCGGAAGCAAAGGAGGAACTGCAAGAAATTGTCGAGTTCTTGAAAACGCCAAAAAAGTTTGCAGATCTCGGCGCAAAAATTCCAAAAGGCGTACTTCTGATGGGTCCTCCAGGAACCGGAAAAACGCTCATCGCTCGCGCAGTTTCCGGCGAAGCTAATGTGCCATTCTTCCATATTTCCGGATCTGAGTTTGTAGAAATGTTTGTGGGTGTTGGGGCGTCACGCGTGCGCGACTTGTTCGCGAAAGCGAAAAAAGCAGCTCCATGCATTGTCTTTATTGACGAAATTGATGCCGTTGGACGCCAGCGTGGTGCAGGGCTTGGGGGCGGACACGACGAGCGAGAGCAAACCCTGAACCAAATTCTTGTGGAAATGGACGGGTTCGATCCGAACCTTGGCGTCATTGTTATTGCCGCAACAAACCGCCCGGATGTTCTCGACTCTGCGCTGTTGCGCCCAGGACGATTCGATCGCCGCGTCATTCTTGATCGTCCAGACTTAAAAGACCGTGAAGCTATTCTCAAAATCCACGCAGAAAACAAACCGCTTGCTCCTGATGTCGATTTGCACCGCGTTGCCGAGCGTACCACTGGACTTGCGGGCGCTGATCTCATGAACGTCATGAATGAAGCAGCGATATTTGCTGCACGCCGCGACCGAAAGGCCATCGCACAACAAGATCTCCTCGACTCCATCGAGAAAGTTCTTATTGGCCCAGAACGAAAGAGTCATATTCTCTCAGAAGCAGAACGTACCATTACCGCGTACCACGAATCTGGCCACGCTGTCGTCGGCCACATGCTCCCCCATTGTGACGACGTGCACAAAGTGTCCATCATTTCCCGTGGTCGCGCTGCCGGCTACACCATGAGCATTCCGGATGAAGATAAGAAGATGCATTCGCGCAGCGAATTTATTGACGAACTCGCCATGATGCTCGGTGGCTACGTTGCAGAAAGCGAAATTTTTGGCGATCTCACCACGGGCGCAAGTAACGATTTACAACGCGCAACACAACTCGCAAAAGAACTTGTGACACAATACGGTATGAGTGATGCACTCGGACCACGTACGTACGGCGTTGGCGACGAAATGATTTTCCTCGGGAAGCAAATCCATGAAAATCGCGACTTCTCAGAAAAAACTGCGGAACGCATTGATGAAGAAATTAGCATACTGCTCAATGAAGCGAAAGAAACCGCACGTCGCATTATTCGCGAGCAACGACCAAAAATGGATGCCGTCGTGAAACACTTACTTGAAAAAGAAACCATTGAGAAAGATGAATTCATTGCCCTCATCGGTCCCGCTATCAAAGCCACCTCCCCCGTACCACTTCCAGCAAACATCTAAAACATAATGCCGCGATATCCATCGCGGCATTATGTTTCAGTGGTATACTTCATGCATTCTCGGAGGAGTATGAAGAGCGTGAAAAATGGATCAATATACCGCCCAATGCTTTGGCGCGCGCTGCACACGGCGTGGCTGCACAAGGAATTGTGGCCTTTCGCATTGCTTGCAGGGCTTGCCGGCAGTGGTGTTATTGTGAACGATCTTGTTCAGCAAGCACAAATCACCCTCGCGCCAAGTGGTGGCGTGTTGCGCATGCTCGGAGGAAGCATCGGTACATTCGTGCAACGCTACGCGCAACTCGTCATTACTTCCGGCGGAAACCACGTGCTCTACACGATTCTTGGTGCGCTCCTGATTCTCATGGCCGGAAGTTTTCTCGTCGTGCTCTGCCAACAAATCCTTCTTGTCGCGCTTCACCGCGCCGTCCATAAAAAATCTCGTCTTACAGGTCGCGACCTTGTACGCGCACTCCACCACCATCATTTCCTGCGTATTCTTGGCGTCGATCTCTTTTTCCACGTACTCATATTCCTCGTGCTCGGTGGCGGTGGTACGCTCATGCGAAACCTCCCAATCACGATTCCATTCATCGACACCGTCGCAATAGCCCTTGCCGCAGGAACACTATTCCTCGCGTTCATTTTGAATATCCTCTGCATGCTGACATTAATTGCCGTTGGGCAAGAGCGCGTCACGATCATCAGCGGTTTCTTGGAAGCGCTCGATCGATTTCTCCGCCACCCCCTCGTGGCGTGCGAAACAGCCCTCCTCGTTTTTGCAATCAATCTGATGTTTTCCGTTGCGTACGTATTTGGCCTCGCTGTTTTGAGCATTCCTTTCGGAGTATTGCTCGCCGAAACCATGGGTCGCGGCTCGCTACTTGGCTTCGCGCTCGTCACATGTATTGGTACTCTCGCTGCGCTCGGCTACACAGTATTTTTTGCAGGCTTTTCCACGATGTTTACGTATAGTGTCTGGACCCTCCTTGCAGAACAACTTGACCGGCTCCCATTTGGCTCACGATTTCATCACCACATTCGCAGACGTTTTGCACGATAACCATGTCAGATACTCTGCCCTCCATCGCCGACTTACTCAAACAAAAAACTGCCAGCAGTACGCCGGCAGAGCCTCTCACTACCCCAACAGTACCGGAACCTTTCGCCCCAAATACTCCCCCATCCCAAATCCAATCCCCTCAGTCACCTCTACCACCTCGTGACGCGCAACTTGCGCCTTTTCCATCGCCACTCGCACCCTCTTCATCCGCCATT
This sequence comes from uncultured Gammaproteobacteria bacterium, assembly GCA_964394565.1. GTDB lineage: Bacteria > Patescibacteriota > Patescibacteriia > UBA9934 > UBA9934 > CAIKHN01. The sequence goes on along the minus strand of CAYMYA010000003.1, from coordinate 6,541 downwards.
GCGCTCACCGATAAAGACACGAGCAAACAACTCACAGAAAAGATGAGTGCTATCGCGCTACGTGAGCGGGAAACCGAAACAGAACGCATGGCTCGTGCGCGAGGAATGGATTACATTAATCTCAAAGGGTTCCCCATTAGTCCAGACGCGCTCACGTTATTGAGCGAGGAACAAGCAAAGCAGCTCAAGGCAATTTGTTTTTTATTCAATGGCCCTGAATTACGCATCGCGACCACACAACCCGAAGACCCTCGGATCAAAGAACTGGTCTTCGAACTCGAAGAGCGTCACAAAACGCATGGTGTGGTGTATGTCACGAGCCAAGAAAGTCTCACCCAAGGCCTCAAGCTCTATGACGCTCTTCCAAAAGTGAAGCCTATTATTAAAGGCGTACAAATTACTGAGGAAGAAATTGCAAAATATCAGGCACAAATGACGGATTTTTCTTCAATCGCCGGAGTACTAAAGCATGCAAACGTCACTGATGTGATTGCCGTTGTGATCGCGGCATCGCTGAAACTCGGATCTTCCGATATTCACATCGAAGCTGAGGAGCATGGCATCGCGGTGCGTTTCCGTGTCGATGGCATTCTGCAGGATGTCGCAACACTCGCACCAGAACAATGGAAGAGAATCATTAATCGCATCAAGCTCGTTGCGTCATTAAAAATGAACGTCAACGACCAAGCACAGGATGGCCGGTTTACGATTTACCAAAAAAATACACATATCGACGTGCGTACCTCGACGATTCCAACTTCATTTGGGGAATCCGTCGTCATGCGTCTCCTCAACCCAGAATCAATTGCGCGAGAATTTGAACAACTTGGCCTTCGCCCAGCGGCACTACAAAAACTCCAGCGGGAAATCGACAAACCCAACGGTATGATTATTACCACCGGCCCCACAGGAAGTGGTAAAACCACAACGCTGTATGCGATATTGCGAAAGCTCAACACGCCTGACGTGAAAATTATTACCCTCGAAGATCCAGTGGAATATAAAGTTGAGGGGCTCAATCAGAGCCAAATTGACTACAGCAAGGATTACACATTCGCCAAGGGCTTGCGATCTATTCTCCGCCAAGACCCTGATATTGTGATGGTCGGCGAAATTCGTGATTTAGATACCGCAGAAATTGCCGTACAAGCATCACTCACTGGTCACTTACTCCTTTCAACCATTCACACGAACGATGCGTCTGGCGCCATTCCACGATTCCTCTCCATGGGACTCCAGGCGCATCTTTTGGCGCCTGCGTTAAATGCTATTATCGGTCAACGCCTCTTACGTAAACTCTGTACCACGTGCAAAGTTCCTGTGACGCCCGATGACACAACACTGAAAAGTATCAAGGAACATTTCGATGCAATTCCGAGCACATCAGGCGAAACACCCGTCGACACAACGCAAATCACATACTATGGTCCGAAGGGCTGTGACGCCTGCAATAATACGGGATATAAAGGGCGTATTGGCGCATACGAAATTCTCATCAAAACCCCTGAACTCGAAAAAACAATCATCGAAAAAGGCACAATTTCTGAGTACGATATGCGTGAACTCGCGAAAGCGCAGGGTATGGTCACTATGACGCAAGACGGCCTTCTCAAAGTTGCGGACGGCATGACGTCTATCGAGGAAGTAAAACGGAGCCTTGGATTATAACTCACGGAACGCTACTTCGTAACCTGCCCAAGGCGCAAGAGTGCCATCGCCACAACGGCAGCAGTTTCCGCACGAAGCACTAAAGAACCTAATTGAACGATAGGAATATTTGCCAGAACAGCTTTTTCAATTTCTCCAGGACTGAACCCGCCCTCTGGCCCCAAAAATATTGCCACATGATCCATCTCTCGAATTTTTGGAAACCCCGTTGCTTGACCTCCAGCTTCGTGAAGCACATATCGATCAGCCGTCTTCATGTGCTCAAGCGCTGCCGTCAATGTCATTGGATCATGCAGCACCGGCAGCATCATGCGCCCTGATTGCTCGCTTGCCTCCCGAAGAATCTCGTGCCAACGCGCAGGAACATCTTTCACTTTTTTCACTACACGCTCCGTCATCAGGGGAATAAATGCCGATGCCCCAATTTCTGTACATTTCTGAAGCATCCATTCGAAGGTATCCCGTTTCGTCACCGCGGCACATACGGTGATATGCGGACGCAGCGGTTTCCCGACCGTTGTGCCCGTAATCGTCCCTAAAATTGCCGCTTTAGTGATTTCAGAAATCGTGCACGTGAGCTCGCTCCCGTCATTTGCGCATAAACTCAACACATCCCCAACGTGCATGCGAAGTACGGTGGTCATTTGCCGATATATCGACCCAGCGGGAATAGAAAATGCCTGCGCTCCACGCGCAACCCATTCTGGCGAGACAAAAAAACGCGCTGTTCGCATACACCATCGATATACCATGAGAGTATAGCACCGAACAACTACACTAGACTCCAGTAATTTCTATCGTCCTTTCGGCCTCTCCCCCATGCGTCAACGTCACGGTGATATCTGCATGCCATTCAACATCCGGCAAGATATTCGGCCATTCTACAATCATAACGGTATCTGGACGGCGATATTCGTCGAGCTCAAGTGCACGAAGCTCTAACGATGTAGAAAGACGATAAAAATCACAATGAACAACGCGTCGAATAGACGGATGATCCACAACCGGATACTCATTTATCACGGAAAAGGTTGGTGATTTCGCTCGAGCTTTTGATCCCAATGCCACCACCACCCCTTGAGTAAATGTTGTCTTCCCGGCACCCAAATCCCCAATAAGCGAAATAAACTCACCGCCTACCAGCGTCGAAGCAAGTTTGGCCGCCACGCGCTGCGTTTCCTCACAAGAATGCGTAGTGTAGGTCGTGCTAGGCATAGTCTAAACAATATCCAAATTCGGATCCGCCACGAGCATAATCGGGTCCACCGAAATCGCCCGAGAGGCTCGATAGTACCCGGCGACTCCGATCATTGCAGCGTTATCGAGTGAGTACTGAAAATCGGGAAGATACACCGGAATGTTCACCGCTTTCGCTGTATCGGTTAACCGACTCCTTAACTCAACATTCGCTGCCACTCCCCCAGCCAGCACAATGCTCTTCGGTGAATATTTCCCCGCTGCTCGCATCGTTTTCTGAACCAACACGTCAACAATCGCCTCCTGAAACGATGCCGCAATATCCGAACGGAATCCCTCGTCGTTCATCTTCGCTTCATTCTTCCGCAATTCATACAGCACTGATGTCTTCACTCCCGAAAAACTAAACATAAAATCGTCCCGATCAAGCATCGCCCGCGGAAAAGCAAAAGCCCGCGAATCACCCTTCTCCGCTAAACGATCGATCGCCGGCCCACCCGGATACGGCAGCCCAAGCATTCTTGCTACTTTATCAAAACTTTCACCAGATGCATCGTCAAGCGTCTCTCCTAACAATGCAAAAATACCATGGTCTTTCATGAGAACCAATTCCGTATGTTTACCAGAAACCACCAACGCCAACACCGGAAACTGGGGTGTTGCCGATAACCAACTCGCATAAATGTGCCCCTCCAAATGACACACAGGAACTAACGGCTTGTTCCATGCGTACGCCAACGCCTTCGCCGCTTCTACTCCAACGCGTAATGCTGGCGCAAGGCCTGGGCCATACGTCACCGCAATCGCATCGATGCCCTCGCCATCGTGGCGCACCGAACGCATGAGCATTGGCATAATCATCTCCAAATGTTCACGTGCCGCCACCTCTGGCACCACCCCACCGTACACCTGATGAATATCGATTTGTGATCGCACAAGAGACGATTCAACGACAACATTATCACCATCACCAACCACCACAGCAACGGCGGTTTCGTCACAACTTGTTTCAATCGCCAGTATTCGCATAGAATGTGTGCAACAGGACCAATTGGACCTCTCAATATCATCCGAAGTATGCCTTACACCGAACAGACATTCAACCTGCCAGAAATGCCTGGGCTCAGCGCAAAACAAATCGAAGCGCACCTCAAACTCTACGCTGGATACGTCAAAAACGTAAATGCAGTTGCGGCAGCCATCGACGAATACAAAAAAGATGCAGCAACACACGCCATTGCCCTCTCGGAATTAACTCGTCGGTATGCGTTTGAATGGAATGGAATGCGCTTACACGAGCTATATTTTGCGGGTCTTGGTGGAGATGGGACAATCCAAGGCACACTTGCAGATACTCTCAGGACACAATACGGCACACTCGAAGCATGGAAAGCGGAAGTTAAGGCTATAGCAATGATGCGCGGCATTGGCTGGGTGCTGTTGGTGCGCGACACGGCAAACAACACGCTACGAAATATCTGGGTATCAGATCACGAAATGGGTCACCTCGCGGGGTGCGAAGTGCTTTTTGCGCTCGATGTCTGGGAACACGCGTATCTTGTGGATTATCTCCCGGCACAACGCGCAGAATACGTCGAGGCAGTCTTTGCAAACCTCAACTGGAGCACAGCAGAGGCGCGTTTTGTTGCGTAGCCCCATCTGTCATCCCCGCGCAGGCGGGGATGACAGATGGAGAGTGCTATAAACCCACGTCCCCATCCATGCAAAGACCCAACGTGTTTGCTTGTGATCACACGAGAATGAAGGAACACCTACTCCGCATCGTTACTTGCACGCCACGCCACGGTAAAAAGCATACGGAGAGAATCGGCCAATGGTTTGCTTTCAATAATAATTGTCGTCAAGCGTTTGGTATACGTCACAATAGAAACGTACGAATCGTAAATCGCGAGGTTTCCCCGGAATACTCCCCATGCGGGATTTAGTCGCCGTTGTACAAAAATAGGGTTCGGATTACGCCGCGTTCCCGAAGAAAGCACGCGACCCGTTTTTGGTTGCCAATGATATTTTTTTCGTGCACGCATGAGCACCTTCTCATCAATCCATGCATAAATATCATCCCCGTTCACAATCTCGTCGATTATTTTTGGTTTCACTGATTCCAGGTGTGCGAAATATCCATCAACCGCATCCGCGCCTTCGTAGACTTGCGTTGACGGATGATTACCCCCCAGCAACGCAGAAAATAATGGGACTGCTCGCGCAACGTCATCAATCATCGCCGCCTGTTCTGATGCCGCATTCCGGAGCAAGGTCACCATGTGCTCTGGATCAGTCATGCGGTACGTCACAGACGTATTCCGACGAGTTGCACGAGCAAATTTTCTCTTGCATAAATCGTTCAAGGCTTCGAATGCTGTAGTTTTCGACAACCCAGACCTCCGCGCGATATCCGCCAACGACGCACTTCCAAGTTCAAGCCCAGCAATATACGCCCGTGCTTGCGATGGCGGAATACGCACGGCTTCCAACAACGCTTCCAAGTTCCCAAGCTTCGTCATAATTCGCCATGACACGTATTTGCCGCCCAAAGCCCCCGCCCGGCCGCTTGCGCCTCGGCTTCAGCGTTCCGATAGTCTATAGCTCGATCATAAACATCATCGTACGTATATTCCAACGCATACCCGTCCAAAATCATTTGACGAGCAATATCAATTCCATCAATTTCAACATACCGAAGCAGGCGATCATATTTGTCTGTATCGTCCTGCGATGCATCAAGAATAAGCGTCGCGATCTTCCCATGAGCGAGCGAAGACATGTACACCGATGCTTCATTCCCAAAACACTGATCTGCACCCCGAGGATCGACAGATTCCGGTGCATTCATCCCAATCAACCGTACAGTGACCGTTTCATTACCAAGAAGAACGGCCAGCGTATCCCCGTCCACAACCCGCGACACAATCACCTGCTCCCCTGTCTCGGGCTGCGGTGCAAGCGTATCCGACACCGTTTCGCTCATATTCTGCGACGGTGACATAGGCATTTCACTCCGATACAAAGAAATTCCAAGAGCAATAAGCACCGTACAGAGCGAAATCAGCCGACGAATATCCCGAGCGTTCATAGATTAGGGTATCCTACCAAACTTTTTATACCGAACTGGACTTTTCCACACGCTTTCGTTATAGTACCCCGTCAGTCTTCACCCTCACGCGTGGGAGCACGCATGAACCTTTTCATTCCCGCTTGCCTGATCACCCTCGTCGCCATCGCCTTCGGCGGCTGGCCGGTGGGGGCAAGCTACGCCAAGATCCCAGCGAGTTGGGTCAACGTCCTCCTGATGGTCACGACGGCCATCAGCATGATGGTTCTGAACGGCCCGAAGCTGCGCACCGAGCCCATCACGCCGCAGCAGTTCACGGCAGGGATCGCCCTCGGGCTCCTCAACACCGTCGGGCTGTGGGCCTTCGGGATCATCCTGGCCAAGTACCCGCAGTACCTCCCCCTCGCACAGGCCGCGATTCCGGCCGGTGGGTTCATCGGAGTGGTGTTCATCCTGCGGACACCAACCACGGCGGGGCAGGCCGTCTGCATGATCATCGCCGCCGCGGCCATCGCGGGAACGTTCTTCCTCACCCCCGCACGCCTACAGTGACCAGCCCCACCCACGCAGCCCCGCTGGCGAGACCCCGTCTCCCGGCGGGGTCTT
>CAYMYA010000002.1:38237-93167 GCA_964394565.1 uncultured Gammaproteobacteria bacterium | reverse complement strand
TTGGATAGAGCATCAGCTTGCGGAGCTGAGGGTCGTACGTTCGAGTCGTGCCGGGCGCACCACAAAAAAATCTCCTTACCGGGAGATTTTTTTGTTGCGTTTTTTCTTTTCTTCTGCTAGACTCCGTTGAAGCTATGCCACTTCGTCTCACCGATTCTATTGCCAGTATTACAGGAATTGGCGCCGCAAAGGCGAAAGATTTTGTTCGTATCGGTGTATCATCGTTACGGGATGCATTATTTGATTTTCCATTCCGGTATGACGATCTTTCGCATGCCGTTCCAATTGTTGATGCAAAGCCGGGAGCAAAAGTCACGGTGCAGGGAACTATTACGGCGATTGAGAACAGAAAGAGTCAGAAGGCCATGCGCATGATGATTACCGAGGCATTGGTGCAGGACAGCACGGGCACCATAAAGGCGGTGTGGTTTCATCAAGGGTTTCTCACAAAGGTGATAAAGCCGGGTCAGGTTGTTTCATTAGCCGGTAAGGTGGACGATCGGTACGGGCTTTCGTTGGTGAATCCGGTGTACGAAGTGCTCGGCAAAGCAGATGTCACTAAACATACCGGGCGCATTGTGCCGATATATCGGTTGACAGGCGCATTGACGCAGAAGCTTCGTCGAAAAGTCGCGGAAGCGGCGCTGGCAACCGTAAAAGATGTCGAAGACTGGATGCCTGGTCGCATTTTGCGCGAGGTGGATTTGGTTCGCCTTCCAGAAGCAATTACGGAAATGCACTTTCCACGTTCGGAAGAGGCGAAGGATATCGCATTGCGCCGTTTGAAATTCGACGAGTTTTTCCTTCATCAACTTCTTGCCGCAAAAAGCCGACGTGAGCTTAAACAACAACGTGCGCCGAAAGTGCCATTTTTTGAAGATGTCGTGAAGGATGCGGTGAAGAAACTACCGTTTGAACTTACTGGTGCGCAAAAAAAGGCAATTTGGGCAATTATTAAGGACATGAACCGCCCAGAGCCGATGAACCGATTGCTCGAAGGTGATGTTGGAAGTGGAAAAACCGTGGTCGCAGCGATCGTTGCGCTCAATGCGGCGCGTGACGGTTGGCAGACATCGATGCTTGCGCCAACAGAAATTCTTGCAGAGCAGCATGCACAAACATTACAGAAGCTTTTTGGTGATCGACTCACGATCGCGCTGTATACTCGGACGAAACGTCGTGTTGGTGGCAGGGAGGTCACAAAAGCACAACTGCTCTCGGCACTGCGTAATGGCGCCGCGCAACTCGTCGTTGGCACGCACGCACTCCTGACACAGGATGTTCTTTTTGATCGCCTCGGGTTAATTGTTGTCGATGAACAGCATCGTTTTGGCGTACGACAACGTCAGGCACTGAAAGATAAACGCGACGAACAGGATGGTGTGCCGCATTTACTTTCCATGACCGCAACGCCAATTCCACGGTCATTAGCATTGGTACTGTACGGCGATTTGGATCGATCGATTTTGGACGAATATCCGGCAGGGCGCAAGCCAATAGAAACGACGATTGTGGAGCCGGGAAGGGAAGAGCGCATTTATGACATGATACGGAAACAAATGGATGGGGGGAGACAGGTGTTTGTGGTGTGTCCGTTGATTGAGGAATCTGATGCATTGGGCGCAAACTCCGTGCACGATGTGTACAAGGAATTTGTGACTGAACCATTTAAGAAATATCGCGTTCTCATGCTGCATGGGCGCATGAAAACGAAAGAAAAGGATGACGTGATGCGTGCGTTTGCGACGGGGGAGGCGGACATGCTGATTTCCACGACGGTGGTCGAGGTTGGTGTGGATGTCCCGAACGCAACGGTGATGTATGTAGAAGGTGCGGAACGATTTGGTCTCGCACAGCTCCATCAGCTCCGTGGCCGTGTCGGCAGGGGCGCGCACCAAAGTCATTGTTTTCTGCATCCAACGGGAATTCTTGGTGAGGTTGCACGTATGCGTTTGCAGGCCGTCGTGGAAAGCCAAGATGGGTTCGATCTCGCGGAAAAAGATCTTCAGCTTCGCGGCGCAGGGAATATTTTCGGGACAGAACAATCTGGGTTCGATCAATTCAAACTCGGAACGATGCATGATATTGATCTCATGGGCTCTGCAAAAGATTTTGCGAAAGAAGTGCTCGATGAAAGTCCAGACTTGTCCGTATACCCGTCACTCAAATCCCGCCTTTTTGAGTACGTCGACGCGGTACATTTTGAGTAGCACATCGGATCGTGATACGATCGAATTATCTCCAGGTTTCTGCGATTCATTCCTGCGACACGCACGCGAGGGGAGGCGGCGGCGGTTCGTGTAGCATCAAAACTATGTTTGATGCCAATGATATTCAGGTATTACGAGACATGTTTGCAGAGCAGGATGCGCGGATCGACCATAGGCTCGATCAAAAGCTTGATCAGAAGCTTTCGGTATTTCGCGATGAAATACTCGAAAAGGTAAGTGCAGAGTTGCACAGGGAACTGTATAACGTCCGCAATGACATCATCGACGTCATTAACGGCGTGCTGCCGCAGATTGATAGTATCGATCGCCGTGTCTCTCGCTTAGAACGTTGGGCACGAATCGCGTAAAAAAATGTTTGCACAGCAAAGAGGATCCACGCGGATCCTCTTTGCGTTACTTTACGCGGAGCTCACTCACATTTTTGACCGTTCCTGGCCCGAGCACGGTGGAGAACCCTAATCGCTCAGCCTCTTTCTTTCGTCGTTCAATAAACGGCACAGTGCGGACTTCGCCCCCAAGCCCGAGTTCGCCAATGATAAGGGTTTCTTTTGAGATGGTCGTGTTCTCGATTGCGGAGATAATGGCGGCAGCAACCGCGAGATCTGCAGATGGTTCGGTGAGCTTCATGCCGCCAACAACATTCACGTACACGTCTTGATCATATGCACGAAGCCCGGTGCGTTTGCTTAAGATTGCGAGCAACATCTGAAGCCGTCCGGCATCGTATCCGCTGGTGCGACGTACAGGGTTCGGAAAGAAGCTTTTATCCACGAGCGCCTGGATTTCCACAAGGAACGGCCGGTTGCCCTCCATGATGCAGGTGACGACAGATCCTGGCGCTACCACGCGTTCTTGCAGAAACATTGCGGACGGGTTCTCCACAGGTAACATGCCTTTCTCGCTCATTGCAAACACGCCGACTTCCTCAATGCTGCCAAACCGGTGTTTGCTCGCGCGCAGCAGGCGATAGGCGCCAGCAGGATCGCCCTCGAGCGTGAGGACGGTATCGACGAGGTGTTCCAAGGTTTTCGGCCCAGCCACGACGCCGTCTTTCGTGACCTGGCCAATAATCAGGACGGGCGTATTCGATGTTTTCGCGTACCCAATCAGTTCTGCGGTTGCTGCGCGCACGGCTGTTGGCGTGCCAGGAAACGAATCCGCGCCGTCTGTCATCATGGTTTGTATGGAGTCGACGATGACGATACTCGGACTCATCTTCTCCGCCGCAGCAATAATTGATCCCGTTTCCGTCGCATTCGAAAAGACCACAGATTGTGGATCGAGTCCGAGACGCTCAAAACGAAGGCGTACTTGCCCTTCCGATTCCTCGCCAGATGCATAATACGCCTTGGTGGTATTCGGAGTGAATACTGCGGCAAGTTGGGCAACAAGCGTACTTTTTCCAATTCCCGGCTCTCCCGCAAGGAGAGTGACTGATCCCGGTACAATCCCTCCGCCAAGCACGCGGTCTAGTTCAGAAATTCCCGTAAGCTGGTGCACCAGAGTCGCGGAAGATGCGCTCGCTAAATCAAGTGTCGTCGCAGGCACGCTTTTCGACTTCTTTCTCGCGCCTCGCGCCTCGCCATTCTCGCCTCCCTCGACCAACGTCCCCCATTTCCCACACTCTCCACATCGTCCAGCCCACTTCAGCGCCTGCGCATCACAATGGGTACAGAGAAACATAAAAAGCAAGCCCTCCTGTTATTTTTTAACCGCGCACGTATGGTATTTAAAATTCCATTTTGCACAATCTGATGTTGGCGTCACGGTAGTACCATCTTTTTTCTGGTATGAAATAGAGTTATTTGCGGTAGAGCATGCACTTGAGACTTTTTTTGTGTTGAGTTCAAAGTGCCATACCTCAGAGGATAATCGACAAAATCCTGCGTTGATCATGGCAGTAATGAGTTGGCCTTGGCATGCTGGGTCATGGCGATAATGCGTTCCACCATCCGCGCACCATGCATCGAGCGCGACTGCGGAGGTGTGCGGACAGTTGCCATATGCTGCATTCTCAGGATTTGCGAGTGCTGCGACAATTGCGGTGCCGTTGGTCGTGTTTGCGTAACTGCCGGTGAGTGTCCACGTTGATCCAGATTTTGTCACAACGCCAGAAGAGGCATTGCATGTAGCTGGTGCACATGTCCCACCAGTGAGGAGACAGTTTTCATAAAAAAGACTCGCTTGTTTTCCAAGGCTGCGGGTTGCGGACGCGATGGTGACATGTTTTCCTGTTGCACTATGAAATGCGGTGGCGGCAGTTTGGAGCGCGGTGAGTGTTTCTGCGTCGATAGCGCAGCCTTCATTGCAACCCGCGATAATATAATCGCCACTAATCGGCACCGTTGAACCGGTCAGCATGGTATTTGGGGTGATATTGGTATCTTCACCATCCGGTGGAAAATATTCAATTTCTGCAACATTTTGTACGCCAAGAGCTTCAAGATTCGTGAGGCGGGGATCAATAAGATACGCCACGTTGAATGCTGCAAGGAGCAGTACGATACCAGTAATCGCATTCGTAATGCGTGTTTTGGCTTTATCGATGTATTTTGGTTTGCCGCGTGCGAGAACGTATTGTAATCCACCAAGCATCATCATGACGACGGCAACAAGTGCGGCAGCTCCCAGAATCCATCCGTATATTGCATTGATGTATTCTGCAAGAAAATTCACGTTCGTGTGCACCCCGTCGTTGGATGTTGTTGGAACCGAGAAATCGTTATTTGAGTTACTTGAATTGCTAAAACCAGGGATTGGGACAAGTAATGTTGGGACAACAAAATCTGCATCTTCAGTTTCTGGGGCGCCAGTCAGGGAGTTCATTGTTGTCACGGAGCCTTGATAAACAGTGTAGCTCGAGCCGTCAGATAATGTACAAGAGTAGGTATAGCTTGATTGTGTGGAATTTATGCAATACGTATTACATGCATCTGCCGATGCTGTTGCGCTGTCGAGCGAATTGGATCCTCCTTCGCTACCACAACGACATGTATAGGTTCCTGCAGCACATTCGTCTGATCGATCCTCAGCTCCGGTTGTGGTATCGGAATAGTCTTCGTCGGTCATGGAGGCCAACGCAAAGCATGGCGCAGTGGCGCCGAGGAATATGAACCCGAGAACGAGAAGAAATTGTTTCATGTTATTGTGCAAGAATTTGCCTGACGAGTGCCTTAATTGTGCCACGATCTTGCGCGCCGGTGTAGCGTGTGCCGTTGATAAATATCGTTGGCGTGGCTGTCACGCCGAGCGCGAGCCCTTCTTCGTATGACTGTTGAATGATTGGGGATGGAGTTTGTGAAGTGGTACACGAGGAAAACGTTCGTTCTTTGAGCTCAAGTTGTGCGGCGAACGTTTGGTACAGCTCCGCACTGAGGCCGTTGTGGTGCGTCATGAGGAGCGCGTGATATTCCCAGAATTTCCCCTGATCATCCGCACACCGCGCAGCAATGGCGGCATTCAGAGCTTCCGCGTGTTGTGAGGTGTTTGGCATGTCTTTCCACACCAGACGGACATCGGTTGGAAAATCGTCGGCCACGAGAGTGATGAGTGTTTCGTCCAGTATTGCACAGGAATCGCAGCCATAGTCGCCATACATCACAATCGTTACTCGAGCATCGGGTGAACCGAGCATGGGGTCGATGACGGTCACGGAAGGTTCCGTGGGAATGTCTTGATCCGTGTATTGCACGTCGGATTTGAATGAGAGAGAAGCGCCAAAAAATGCAAAGAGAATAATAGAGAGAACACCGATGCTGATGACGAAATGCCAAAAGTATTTCATACACTATTCAAGATACATGACATTAAGCCGCCCAGCACCATCCGTGTAATAGAGGAGTGAGCCGTCGTCGGAAACAGAAAGAGAGAACATTTGCGTATCTGCTGCGGGGATTGCGACAAGTCGGGCATTCCCTGTGGCGACATCGAGTCGGTACACGTCGTCGTATGCCGTAATTAGCGACGTACTGCTTCCGCCGCCAGCGGGCATGGTTCGAGGTACAGCACAGTACGCAGTGGTTACTGAGAAGAAGGTACATTTTTCCACAAGAGTTTGAATACCCATCTTCCGTCGTCCGTCCCCATTGCGGTCGCCGTCGCTATCGGCGTACCACAGTGCTGCACGGTATCCATCGGCGGGATCTGCAACAGAATAGAGCATGTGCTTACCGTCCGGTGCCCAAATTGCTTGAAAATTTGTCCCGTCGACAAAGAGAATGCCCGTTGCGCTGCCATCAATGCCGACGAGATAGATTTCCTGTCTACCAAAGCTGCCGTTGGATATTCCTCCAGTTTCGGAGAACGCTACGACGCTATTATCCGGCGACCAGTTCGCGGTGACTTGATCGTCATTTGCGCCAAGCGCGGTTACCACAGTGGTCGATGTTCCGTCCGCACTCGTGATGACGAGCGCACGATTGGATTCGTCGGCACCGATACTTTTTGCGACAATATCTGATCCGTCGTCCGAAAACGAAAAGTCTTCCCAGTGCGCAGGGAGGGTGACTTGTTGTGCGGCGGAAAAGTCGTATACGACGTTATTCCCGTCTGGGTATTCAATCACTGCTGTGGTTGCGCCACTGCTAAACGTCACGGTTTCTGCTTGGGGAAAGGTTTGCTGAGACATCGCGACGACGTTGCCGTTTGCATCAATCGTGTAAAATTTACCGTCCGTGGGATCGTAATACGCCACTGTGCCATTGTTGGTTGCGGTTGGGCTTTGCACTTCGGTATTCGTGAGGAGTGTCGTGATGGTGGCGCCACCATTTGCCACGCGCGACGGTTGTAAGGTTGCTGTGCCGCCAGTTGTTCCTGGTGTTGCACCTGGCGTGGTTCCTGGTGTGCCGGTGACGGACCCCGGAAGTGATGCGCCGGGGCTGGCTTGTGGTTGTGGTGTGGTTAAGGTGATGACGGTGCTGCGGAAGAACGTGAAGTAGATCGCGAGCGCAATAAGGAACACCGCGGTAACGAACCCGACGATTTTGAGAAGAAATGACGTGCGTTCAGTCATAGGATTATGAGCCAAGGAAAGAGGAAATAGAGGAAAGAATTCCTGCGCCATTTTTACACACGAAATTTTCATGGCACGCCGTCATCGCACTCATCACAATGAAAATGATGCAAAATGGAATAAGGATCGTCACCATAAATGACCATTTCAGGATTTGCATTTGAGTTCCGGCCACAATGGTAACGTCGAGCGCGTTACTCATAGAAAGCATGGGGAACCCCATTTTTGCAAGAATATTCTTTGTGCGGTCATCGAAAGAATCCTTGAAAAGACTGATACCGAGGTGAGCAACGGAGGTACCGGTGCCAAGCGTATCAGCGACTTCTAACAGTTCGCCCTGGTCCCCGGCAGAGGCCATTTTTGCCGAACCTTCTGTTTTGAGGTTCGATATCATGCGCTCCAGTTCTTTTTTCCCCTTGTTCATCAGGCTCCGTTTTGCATCTTCTTGTTGGCGTTTGAGTGCAGATTGTGTTCTGGACATTTGTGAAAGGTCTTCTACTTGAGCAGATTCTTCCTCTATGTCATGCATGGATTCTTCCAATGCAGATGCAGCTATTGCATCTTCTTCGTCACTATCGTTGCGGAGATCGTTAGCCATGATTTGTAATTGCGGTGTACTCGCGCTCGGTGATAGCCGTCGTTGTGCGGCATGACGACGAGCGCGCAACTCTGCGATGCGGTCTGGTCTTGGTGCGACGTCCGCATCGCGTACTTCATTCCTCGAGCCTCGCGCTCCGATATCGCGGTCACTGAGCGCTGTGCGGCTGGTACGTCCTGCACGTGCGCGCAGCGACGACATATGTCCCTCGCGCAGCGTTGCGCCAGGGTCTTGTCTCCTTGTGGATACTCGCGCGGTTCCTCCCGTTGCCATACGGGGGAATTATAACACGCAGGCGCGAACTGCGACCTTGGGAATGGGGGATTTTTGCGCGTTACTGCACCTTGAGCGTTCCGTCAGTATTCAGTGAGACTTTGAGTGTCGATTTCGGCTTTTTCGTTTTCAGGACAGCGTTGGCAATTTCGTGCTCCAATTTTTCTTCAATGACTCGCTGAACATCTCGGGCGCCATGGGAAGGCTTCACCTCTTTTGCGAGCGTTTCTGCGAGTTTCTTCGGAAGCGAAACGGAAAGCTTTGCGTGCTTCAGGCGTAAAAGTAAGTTCGCGATGCCCATGTTTGTAATAGCGACGATATCTTTGTGTGCGAGTGGCGCAAATAGGCACGTGTGGCCAATCCTGTTGATGAGTTCTGGTCGGAAGTGTTCCTCAAGGAGTGTACGGAATTCTTCAGAGAATTTCGGATCCTTGTTTTCGCGCGCAGTAAACCCGAGCGATGCTTTGGTGAACCGATCGCGCCCCACATTCGTCGTCATGATCACGACGGCATTGTGAAAGTTTATCCGTGTGCCCGTGGAATCAGTGATCGCACCTTCGTCGAGGATTTGGAGCAAGAGGGACTGCACGTCGCGATGCGCTTTTTCAAGTTCATCGAACAATACGACGCAATGGGGTCGTTCTTTTAGTGTATCGGTGAGCTTCGCGCTTTCCCTGTACCCAACGTATCCCGCCGGCGCGCCAATCAGCTTGCTTGTGCTAAACCCTTCCGCAAATTCACTCATGTCAAAACGGACGAGAGCCTTGGTATCGCCGAACATTTCTACTGCCAATGCTTTTGCGAGTGCAGTTTTGCCAACACCTGAAGGTCCAGCAAACAGAAATGACGCGAGCGGACGCGATGGGGGAGCAAATCCAAGTTTTGCGCGGCGCATGGCGCTTGCGACGTGCTCGACGGCGGCATCTTGCGCGATAACGTGTGTTTTGAGTCGATCGGCGAGTGTGCGGAGTGCGGTGTGATCGTCTGCCGAGAGCTTCGCGAGCGGAATGCCGGTCATTTTGGATGCTACGGCTCGCACCATCGCATCCGTGATGGTGATCGTAGATTTGACCATTGGGCGGTTGCTGAGCGTTTGAATCTGTTTCTGTAGCGCCGCTTCGCGTGCTTTAAGTTCTGTTGCAAGAGGGAATTGTTCCTTGACGATGGCGTGATGTTTTGCCTTGTGAACTTCCGTCAGTTCATCCTGACATACGCGCAATGCACTTGCGCTTTTGTCGAGTGGTTTGCGTTGGACATTTGCATACGCACCAACTTCGTCCAACAGATCAATAGCTTTGTCCGGAAATTGTTTGTTCGGCATGTAGCGTTCTGCAAGGCGAACAATAGTATCTAATACGCTATTGCTATATGTGACGCCGTGGTGAACCTCGTAGCGCCGTGCAATACCGTTCAGTACGGTGCGCGTATCTTCTGCGCTCGGCTCTTTCACCGTGACCGTGGCGAAGCGGCGTTCCAGTGCAGCATCCGGCGCAATGTGTTTTTTGTATTCTTGGTGTGTGGTTGCGCCAATGCAGCGCAGCTCACCACGCGCTAGTGCTGGCTTGAGCATGTTCGCAGTATCCAGCGATCCACTCGCGGCACCTGCTCCAACAATCGTGTGGATCTCGTCAATGAACAACACGATATCTTTGCGTTCATTGAGCTCTTCTAGGAGTTGCGTAATGCGCGCTTCAAAATCGCCCCGGTACATCGTTCCCGCAACCATAGACGCCATATTCAGCCGGTGCACATGCAGACGTGCAATGGCGTCTGGCACATTTCCGGCAAGAATGCGTTTCGCAAGTCCTTCTGCAATGGCGGTTTTTCCTACGCCAGGATCGCCCACAAGAAGTGGATTGTTTTTTGTGCGACGTGCAAGAATTGCTACGACGCGATCAATGTCATCGTCCCTCCCGATTACAGGATCAATCGCATCGGCAACATCTTTTGCAGTGAGTTCCGTTGTAAAATAGTCTAGCGCAGATGTTTTGTCGTCCCCGTCTTCTTCGTGCACTTCTCCACAGTCTTCGCAGGGTTTTTGCTGGTCTTCCGTAGGTTTGGGTTGCCCGACCATTTTTACCGACTCAGGAAAATGTGCCGTGGTTTTGAAGATGGCTGAAAGATTATCGCGAATCGCGCTCTCATTGACACCCTCTGTGTTCAGGAATGTTGCGACTTCTGACGTTTTCGCCTCAATGAGGCCGTGGAGTAAGTGTTCGGTGCCAACATATTTATGTCCATGAAGACCTGCGACGTGAATTGCTTTTTCGATAATGGTTTTTGACGCGTCCGACAGTTGAGGCGTGATGGAACTTGCGCGCATCATTGCGTCGTCTGGTAAACCGGTTTCTGTGAGTGTAGCGAGTCGTTGGAACCCTTCAGGTGTTGCACCGGCCTTCATGAGAATTTCTGCGCCCAAACATCCCGCTTCTGTTCCCAACGCCCAAAGCAGATGCATTGGCGCGATCGTGTCACCACCTTCTTCCACTGCTAAACACAGTGCCCGCGTTAAAACGGCTTTTAAGTGGTTGGTAAAGGTTTCCAGAAGTTCGTTCATACGTGTGGGTTATCGACCCATACCGCGAAGCCGACTGACGCGCTCGGCGACAGGGGGGTGTGTAGAGAAGAGGTGTGCGTAAAACGAACGAGCCGTTTCACCGCCAAACGGATTGCTGATATAGAGGTGTGCAGTGGCGTGGTTTGCGTGTTGGAGTGGCGTAGCTGTCGCGTCGATTTTTTCAAGTGCGCGCGCAAGGCCTTCCGGATAGCGGGTGAGAAGGGCACCTGATGCATCGGCAAGGTATTCCCGACTGCGCGAAATGGCGAGTTGAATCACTTTCGCAAAAATTGGCGACAGAATTGCCAGTACGATGCCAACAAGCATAAGAATAAGTCCGGCGTTGTTTTTGTCATTTCCGCGAATGCGAAGGTGAATAAGAATGTCGGCGATGAGAGAAATGAGCCCGACGAGTACTACCACAATCGTCATCACGCGAATGTCGTAATTTTTGATGTGTGAGAGTTCGTGTGCAACAACGCCCTCTAATTCTTCGCGGGTCAGGAGCTTGAGGATGCCTGTGGTGAACGCAATGGATGCATGTTCAGGATCGCGTCCCGTCGCAAATGCGTTAGGGCTGGCATCGTCGATAATGTACACCTTTGGCATGGTTTGGCCGTTCGCGATGCAAAGGTTTTCAACGAGGTTGAAGAGATCTGGGGCTTGAGATTTTTCAATGAGTTTTGCGCCCGATACACCAAGCGCAACGCGCGAGGAAGCATAGTAGCTGATGAGACAATATATTGTCGCGAACATGGTGCCGAGCATAATGCTCGGTGCAGGATCTCCACCGCCTGCCGCGCCGATGATACCGAAGAGTCCAACAATAAACACGCTCATGGCAATGATCAGGATCCAGGTGCGTTGTTTGTTTCTTGCAATGTCGGTATACATGGGAGTGGATTAGAAATTGACGACGGGTGTTTCGTTCGCCACTTCTGGTGCATCGTAGAAATCGTATGTCTTGAAGCCGAGCATGGAGCCGACCATGTTTGTTGGGAAGACTTGGAGTTTCGTGTTGAAATCACGGCAGTTGCCGTTGTAGAAGCGGCGGGCTGCTTGAATTTTATCTTCGGCATCAACGAGCTCGCGCTGCAAGTGGCCAAAGTTTTCGGATGCTTTCAAGTCTGGATAGCTTTCCGCAACGGCAAAGAGTGATTTCAATGTGCCGGTGAGCATGTTCTCCGCTGCTGCGTGTGCGGCTGGTGTACCTGCATTCATTGCGGCAGAGCGTGCTTTCGTGACGTCCTCAAATACCGAGCTTTCATGTGTGGCGTATCCCTTAACAGTATTCACGAGATTGGGAATGAGGTCGTATCGGCGCTTGAGCTGAACCTCAATATCCGCCCACGCTTCTTCCACGCGGTTTTTGCTGGTTACCAACCTGTTAAATACCACGACGAGCCAGAGTCCACCGAGTACAAGAACCCCGACGAGAATGAAGATTGCTGTATCCATAGAAAGAGATTAATGGGACTTTTCCCTATGCTATGTATTTTACACGAACCAGTAAAGCGGTAAAATACCCTCCGTTGCTAAGATAAGCCAAATTTATGAACGCGCCATCGATCATTGGAAAGAAAATCATCGTTTTTGACCTTGACGGCACGATTACGGAGAGCAAATCGCCAATGGATGACGAGATGGCAGCGCTTTTTTCGCGCATCTTAGACCGCATGAATATCGCAGTCATTACTGGTGGGGGCTTTGAACGATTTGCCGCACAGTTACAGGCGTTGCGCTGCACCCTTGAACAACGCCGTCGGTTGTTCTTTTTCCCAACGACCGGTACGCGATTTTATCGATTTCTCGATGTTTGGGAACAAGTGTATGCTGATGAAATGGATGCGACGGAGCGCCAAAAGATCATGAATGCATTTGAACAAGCGTACAAAGATATCGGATACCAGCATCCGGAGAAGGTGTACGGTGAAATTATCGAGGATCGTGGAACGCAGGTGACATTTTCTGCGTGCGGTCAAGATGCTCCGCTTGATGTCAAGATGGCGTTTAAAGCGGCGCATGACGATCGTCGACTTGCGCTTGCGGATGCGGTACGCAAATATTTGCCGGATTTCGAAGTGAAGGTGCCGGGCGTAACATCAATTGACGTCACTCGGAAAGGAATCGATAAGGGGTATGGCATTGGGAAAATAGAAGAGTTTCTTGGCATTCCGGTTTCGGAAATGGTGTTTGTTGGCGATGCGCTGTATGAAGGAGGCAATGATCACCCGGTGATTCGGACGGGGATCGAAACTGTTTCGGTAAAAAATCCGAGCGAAACAAAAGTTGTGCTGAAAACTTGGCTTGATGAACTCGGCGCATAATTATGAATCCCATTGTCACCAATGCACAACGATTTATCTTTCGATCATATTCTTTCGACCGTACAAGTGGGGAAGTGTTGTTGACGTACGCGATTGATCGTGAGGAGTTTGTGGAACGACTCGTGTTTCCAATCCCATCGACGGGAATTCCGGAGGGGATTGACGGTGCGCTTGAGCGCGCGTTGTTTGCGCTGCACCTTGTTGCAGGCGTGAGTTATTACAAAGCGAAATTACCACCGAGTATTGTGGTTGAGTCTGGAACACTCACGATCGAGCAGGCGGCATTTTGGGAAAGGCTCTACACGTTTGGCCTCGGTGAATTCTTTTATCGGAACGGGTTAGATTTTCGAGGGTATGTGAAATTTCCGAGTGCTGACGAGAGCTCTCCTCCTGCCAAGGTGCCTCACGAGCATGAGTTGGGCGAGGAAGGTGCGTCGGTGGGGGTGCCGCGAGGAAACGGCGCCCTCGTCCCCATTGGTGGCGGGAAGGATTCGCTTGTTGCGATTGAGATGTTGCGTGTGGCGGGGATCGATTTCGATCTGGTGATGTTTGGGAATCATGCGCGTATTCGGGAAGTTGCTGCAGAAGTAGGGAAGCCGCTTTTGCAGATTCAACGCACCATCGATCCAAAACTCATGGCGCTGAATGCTGCTGGTGCGTGGAATGGTCATGTACCCATCACGGCGTACGTTGGGATTGCGTCGATGATTGTAGCGCTTCTGCACAGCAAGCACGACGTGGTGTTTGCGAATGAACGCTCGGCAAACACGGGTAACGCAGAATTTGAAGGTGTGGTGATTAATCATCAGTACAGCAAGAGTGTTGAAGCGGAGCGCGATATTCAGGCGTATCTTTCGTCGTTTGTGACGCCTGATGTGCGTATGTTTAGCCTGCTTCGGCCGATGTCTGAGCTGGATATTTCGCGCCGATTTGCGGCAAACGGGAAATATTTTAGTGTGTTTTCGAGTTGCAATAAAAATTTTAAACAAGGCGGTGTGCCGGCGGTGACGCGATGGTGCGGCAAATGCCCAAAATGCGCATTCGTGTTTGCAATGCTTGCAGCGTTCATACCGCGAAGGAAGATAGTGGAGATGTTCGGCGAAGACGTGCTCATGAATGCGAATATACTGCCAATGTATAAAGATCTCAGTGGGTATGGCACGATGAAACCGTTTGAATGTGTGGGGGAGTTTACGGAAGTCATTGCGGCGCTTGCGCTGATTGAAGGACGCGGAGAATATGACGATTCCCCAATTTTGCAGTGGTTTACCACAGAAGTTTCGTCGCAGCGTAGTGACATCGACGCACTCATCGATCGCGCGCTGACGCTGTCGCCAGACCACGCGATGCCAAAGGAGTATGCTGATCTCGTCTATGCGTCTCGATGATCTCAACGGCAAGCTCGTCATTCTTCTGGGTTTTGGGCGTGAAGGGAAGGCGATGTACGAGGTATTGAGGGCGCGCAAAACAATAGGCGGGGCTCTCATGCCTCGCATCATCGTTACGGATGAGCAACGCATCGACGTGCCTGAATATCACGCACTCGCAGACGCAATCGCCGCGGTTACTTCGGAAACGATCGTCATCAAATCCCCGGGCATTCCTTGGCACAGAAGTTATGTGGAAGAAATGCAGACGGCCGGGGCGCAGTTTACGTCGAGTACAAATATTTTCATGGCAGAACGTATCGCAAAAACTCGTACACATCATGGCGCAGGGGAGTGTGGTTTTGTGATCGGCGTGACGGGAACGAAGGGCAAGAGCACGACGTCTGCATTACTGTCGCAGGTGTTGCGCAATGCAGGGAAGCCTGTGGTGCTGGCGGGGAATATTGGCGTGCCTGCTATTACACACGTTGACGACGCAACGGAAACATATTTTGTCCTTGAGATGTCGAGCTACCAGCTTGCAGATTTGGTCGTTGCGCCGCATATCGCCGTGATATTGAATCTCTACGAGGAACACATGGACTACCATGGGGACGTTGCACAGTATCATGCTGCAAAAATGCGGATCGCTGAACGACAAACTGCGGATGATTTTTTTGTGTATAACGATGCTTTTCCTCAGCTCGTCGACCTCGCGAAGCGTGTGAAGTCGAAAACGATTCCGTTTGCAAGTCGTGATGATCGATCATTGGATACGTTGAACCTGCTTGGTCAACATAATCGTGAAAACGCTGCTGGCGTTTTGGCGGTGACTGATATTCTGGAGATCGAAAGAAGGATTGTGGAGGATACATTTCGGACGTTTGTCGCGCTGCCACATCGGCTTCAGGATGTTGGCGTCGTGGGGGGGATTCAGTTTGTGAACGATTCTTTTTGCACCACACCGGCCGCTGCGATTGCCGCGATTGATGTGTTTCAAGATCGCCTCGGCGCCATTATTCTCGGCGGCCATGATCGCGGGTACGATTTTACGGCGCTCGCGCAGCGCGTGGTTGCGCTCGGCGTGCGTATCTATTTGCTGCAAAATGCCACACGGCTCGAGCGGGCAATTCGAGCCGTTGGCGGCGAGCCGGTCATGCTCCACACATTCCCAGAAATCATTCCGGATGTGCTCTCGCGCTGCGCGCCGGGATCCGTTTGCCTGTTATCCCCAGCGTCCCCAAGCTTTGGTCAATTCCACGATTTCGTCGAGCGCGGCGAGCAATTTATCGCCGCTGTCCATACTGTTGAATCAAGCAATGCAGAGCAAGGTAAAGCTAAGTTTACGCCAAACTAAGCTTCGTCGAAACTAAGTTTGTTTGAAACTAAGCTTCGAGCAAACTGAGTTTGAAAGTTTACGCCTATCCCCAGCGTCCCCAAGCTTTGGTCAAATTCATGACTTTATTGATCGCGGCGAGCAATGTATCACTGCCGTACGCACTGTTGAACAAGTCTGATGAACGATGTTTTATTTCGCGTAGGCACGATGGACTCTGTGTCTTTTTTTGACGTGCAATGTTCTCGATAGGCTGTCTGCCTTTTTTAAAAAATATTGTGGATCGACATATCGATCAGCGCTTCAGCTCGGACCCCTTGAGTGCTGAAGTATTGTGTGATACACATGTTTTGTCTTTTCGCCCGTCAAGTTTTTTTTCGGTGCGAAGGGACAGAGCCGCATCCCGATCATCGGGGATGAGAGGTGCTTATGTTCGCCACCGCGTAGTCATACCGGCCTTTCCCTGCCGAGCCCGACTCGGCCAACTCCCCGTCAGCGGAAGCTGCGGGGGATCCACAACCACGACGGGCGGGACGAAGCCTGTTCCCGCCCACGCCACGCCCGGCCGTCCAGGAGACGGCCGGGCCCCGAGGTCAAGGATTTATAGCACCACCTCGCTTCTTTTTTATGCCTAGTTTCCTGGGAATTTGTAAGATATAGAGACGTATGGTATCTTTTACCAATCGGTTTCATCGGGCGATCCGAAACGAAACTTGATGAATATGCGCTCACGCGACGTCGTCGCGTAACGAGAGTTGGGGGAGTGCGGAACGCGCAGGCACGTGACCGCGCGGGGGCCGCCTGAGCTCCTGCGCTGCGCACGGTGTGCGGTGACAGGGCTCTGCCCGCAAAATCACGCGCCCTAGCGTGGACACTCTTTCCAGCTGACGCTCGGCCCCCGGTACGCGGTGTGGCCGAGCGTCTTCAATTTCTGTACACTGTACGTACTATGTTTTGGACCATCCTTCTGTTCCTCGTACTCCTTTCCGTTTTAGTTCTTGTGCACGAGTGGGGACATTTCTTTGCGGCGCGTCGTTCTGGTATAACGGTGGAGGAATTTGGTGTTGGTTTTCCGCCAAGAATATTTGGGTGGAAAAGCAAAAAAGGCACGTTGTGGAGCGTGAACCTCATTCCGCTTGGCGGATTTGTCAAAATGAAGGGGGAGTCCGATGGCGACGTGCATGCACCAGATAGTTTTGCGAGCCAAGGGTGGTGGAAACGTTTTGCTGTGGTTGTTGCGGGTGTGGTGATGAACTTAGTGCTTGCATGGGGTTTGTTTACCGCCGGGTTTGCGTTCGGACTTCCGTCTGTTGTGGAGGGCGATGTGGAAACTGGTGCAGTGGTATCTGATCGCACCATTAGTGTTGTGGATATTCTTCCCGGTTCTGCCGCTGATCTTTCTGGCATGCAATTGGGCGATCGCTTGCTTGCGATTGATGGTATTTCATACACTTCCGGAACGGAAGCGCGGGATGCTCTTGCGCCAAACAGTGATGGATCGCCACTGACCATCACGGTTGCTCGGCACGGGGAAACGCAAACGATGACGGTGACGCCGATGTACGTTGCGGAGCTTGGGCGCGAGGGCGTTGGCGTAGCAATTGTGGAAACGGGATTTGTGCGGTACCCGTGGTTTGAAGCTCCGGGAAAGGGACTTCAGGCGACGTTTGTTGCTACGCGCGATGTCCTTGCGGCATTTGGTGGGATGATTACGGGTATGTTCAGTAAGTCTGACGTTGCGGCAAACATATCTGGTCCCGTCGGCATCGCGGTACTTACCGGTCAGGTCGCCTCACTCGGCGTATCGCATTTGGTGCAGTTTGCGGCAATGCTTTCTATTAATCTTGCGGTGATTAACATTTTGCCGTTTCCGGCGCTGGATGGTGGCCGTTTGGTATTCTTATTGTACGAAGCAATCCGCCGTAAACGCGCGACTCCGGCATTTGAGCAAGGGGTGCATGCCGTGGGGTTTGCGTTCTTGCTCCTTCTGGTGCTTGTGGTGACGGTGAAGGATATTGTGCATGTATTTTAATGAATGCTGAGCGTTCAGCGACGTGTTGTATTTATGACTGATGTATTCCAGAAATTACGTGCAGATGCCCTTGCGGCATTTTCGACGGTGCAGACCGCGACGGATCTTGAAACGGCGCGCATTGAGTTTATGGGGCGAAAAGGCAGAATGGCAGAAGCCATGAAAGACCTTTCTGCGCTTTCCGACGACGAACGTCGGGAAGCCGGAAAGGCGGCGAATGAAGTGAAGCGCACGCTTGACGGAGCATTTGCTGCGGCAGAATCGCGCGTGATGGCAGCAGAAAAAGTATTGAAAGATGCACAGGAATGGATTGATGTGACATTGCCGGGTGCGACACCAGAAATTGGGCATTTGCACCTTACGACGCAGGCGATTGATGAAATTTCGCGCGTCTTTTCACACTTGGGTTTTGTGCGCGCGCATCACCCAGAAGTGGATTGGGATTATTACGCGTTCGAATCTTTAAACATGCCAAAGGATCACCCAGCACGCGATGACTGGGAAACTTTTTTTATCGCGGATGGTGAAAACGTGATGACGGGAGAGCGTGGAAAAGTAGTACTCACGCCGCACACATCGAACGGACAGGTGCGGGAGATGGAAAAGGGGACGTTGCCGATTCGCATGATTTCAATTGGAAAATGTTATCGTCGTCAATCTTCTGCGCGACATTTGTCGATGTTCCACCAGTTCGAAGGACTCATGATCGATGAACACGTCACGGTGACGGAATTAAAGGGTGTATTTGATCATTTCGTGCGGCAATATTTTGGACCTGATCGTGCGACACGCTTGCGTCCATACCATTTCCGTTTCACGGAGCCGAGTTTTGAATTGGATGTGTCGTGTAGCGTGTGTAACGGTATTGGGAAAGTTGACGGCGCGAAATGCAAATTATGTAAGGAAGGCTGGCTTGAGTTAGGTGGTGCTGGCATGGTGCACCCGAATGTCCTGAAAGCCGGAGGACTTGATCCGGAGAAATACAACGGGTTCGCATTTGGGTGGGGCGTTGAGCGCACTATGATGATGCGTTCTGGGATAAACATCGATGATATTCGTACATTATACAAAAACGATCTTCGTTTTTTGACTCAATTCTAGTATGAATATTCTCGCGTCCTACAATTGGTTGAAAGAATACGTCAAAACAGATCTTTCGCCGGAAGAATTTGCGAAGGAATTCTCGTTGCGATCCATGAGTGTGGAGACTCTTACGTATCTTCGTGAACAGTTTGCGGGCATGGTGGTTGGTATCGTGACGCAATTAGACGCACATCCTAACGCAGACCGGTTGCGTGTGGTGACGTTGGATCTTGGATCACGAAGTTCGGTCGTCGTATGTGGGGGAACGAATGTTGCGGTGGGCATGAAGGTTCTCGTGGCGTGTGTGGGCGCGAAGGTTCGTTGGCATGGTGCGACAGATTGGACCGTGCTCGAAAAGGCGACAATCCGTGGTGTTGAAAGTGATGGCATGATTTGCGCACCTTCGGAAGTTGGTTTTGATGCAGTAAAAGTTGGTGATCACGAAATTTGGGATCTCACGCATGTGACGGAAGCGAAGGCGGGGACGCCGATTGCGGAGGCGCTTGGATTGGATGATACGATATTTGACATTGAAGTGACGACGAATAGACCGGATGCAATGGGCATGATCGGCCTTGCGCGTGAAGCGGCTGTTGCGGTGAAGGGGGAATTTATAGAACAGTCCGCGACGTCGAATCTTCCTCTTGTCCATCAGGTTGGGGAGTTTTCCGTCACCATCGATGATAAACGGTGCGAGCGCTATATGGCCGCAGTGGTGACGGGCGTGAAAAACGGTCCGTCGCCATGGTGGATGCAAAAGCGTTTGCTCCTTGCTGGGCACAAGCCGATTAACACGATTGTCGATATTACGAATTACGTGCGCTTGGAGCTTGGGCAACCGCTGCATGCATTTGATGCGTCGAATATTGGCGGGAAACAGATTGTGGTACGCAAAGGACAGCGCGGAGAATCGTTCGTATTGCTTGATGGAAAAACGGTAAAACTTGATGCATCACATATTGTCATTGCGGATGCAAACCGCCTTCTTGCGCTGGCGGGCATTATGGGTGGAAAGGAATCAGGTACAACGGAAGACACCACAACCGTGATCTTTGAGGCTGCGACATTTGATGCATCGGCGATTCGACGTGGTGCGCGCTTGGTGGATGCTACTTCAGATGCGCAAGTATTGTACGAAAAAGGGTTATCGCCGGGGGCGCTGCCGCGTGCGCTTGCACGTGCTATAGAGCTCGCACGGGATATCGCCGGTGGCGCCGTGCAGCAGGTGATTGATGTCTACCCGAAGCCGAGGAAGCCAAAAACATACCCATTTCGCCCAAAGAAAGTTCGCGCACGCATTGGTGTGGAGATCGATGATGAAACGCAAGTTGCAATATTGCGCAATCTTGGTTTTATGGTTGAGGCGAAATCCTCCGCGTACCGTGTAACGGTGCCATATTGGCGTGAAGATGATATTGAAAGTGAAGTGGATTTTACCGAAGAAATTGCTCGCATGTACGGCTATCACAATATGCCTGCCGTGTTGCCGGCGAGCCGGTTACCGGGAGGTATTGATGACCCGTCGTTATTATGGGAATCATGGGTAAAGCATATGCTCGCCGAACGGGGATACACAGAATGTTTTAGTAATTCTTTGGTGAGCGTTGCGGATCTTGAATCCTACGGTATCAGCCCCAAGGATGCTATGGGTGTCATGAATCCATTGACTGCTGATTTAACGCATTTACGTCCAACGCTGGTGCCCTCGTTACTTCGCGCGATTGAGCGAAATCAGGCCATGTCGCCAACCGCAAAGGTGTTTGAGGTGGCGCGAGTGTACGTGCCAAGAGCGGGGGACTTGCCCGATGAACGATTATGCATGATTGTGGGAGCGTATGGAACAGAATCTGCAGAACAAACATACATGGATTTGCGTGGACTCCTCGAATCATTTGCGGCGCGTGTTGGTGTTGTGTTTATGTTTGAGCGGGAATCTGCGGACAGCCATTGGCATGCTGGCCGCACCGTTTCTGTGCATTGTGATGGGGTGAAAGTGGGTATGCTTGGGCAGATTGCGCCCGAGTTCCAGCAGGCATTTGGTCTTAATCGGTCGGTCATGTTGGCGACGATTGATCTCGAAGCATTGTTGCCTGCAATGCATGTCACGCATATGTATCGGCCCGTTCCGGTGTTCCCTGCGGCGCGTCGTGATATCGCGATTCTTGTGGATGAGCGCACTGAGTTTAAAAAGGTGCACGACGTGGTGTGTGGTTCTGGGTCGCTCGTGACCGCGTGTGATATTGTCGAAAATTATCGCGGCGAAGGGATTCCTGCGGGGAAGAAGAGTATGACGATTTCGGTCACCATGCTCGCGCCAGACCGCACACTCACCGCAGAAGATATTGACGGCGTTCTCGCCACCGTCACCCGTGAACTCGCGCTCCGCGTTGACGGAATTGTACGCGGATAAGTTTGATAGCATAAAGAAACCCTGCGACACAAAAAAAAGAATGCTCCCCAGCAATTCTTTATTCAACACGCTATGTTAGAGAAAAACGATTTCAAGGCACTTCGTGAGATGTTCGAAATAATGCTTCGAGAGAACAACGAAGTGAATAACGCCGTTCTTCGGCGTGAGCTTCGCCAAGAAATGCGTGGAATGATTACAGAAAATAACGAAATCCTTCGTCGAGACATTCGAGACGAAGTGCACTCCCTCATCCGCGCATCAGAACACCGCGTCATCAGCGAAATCACCGACTTCATCGCCTCTGCGCTTCTCCCGCAGATTGACGATCATGATGTGAAAATATCGCGTTTAGAACGCAGCGTGAGACTGATATAGTAAATATCTCTCCACACAAAAACACAGCCTTGATGCCGTTTTTTTGTGGGTGGGCTATAATATTACTCTACTCGCGATCCCTATTCCGTATCGCTTCCATGATTTTCCGGATCCCGTCGCCGATGTTGGTGATGGCGCTCACGTGACCTTCAATTTTCATGCGGATACTGTTCACGCTTTGCATGAGTTCATCAAATTTACCTTGGGCATGATGAGATAACTCTTGCATGCGCTTCATGAACGTGGCGATATGGTACAGCGCAAAGCACAGAAAGGCGGTAAACCACAGCGCACAAAACGCGAGCACCATGTACAGAATATCTTTGGATTCCAACATATGCAGAGAGTGTAGCACGGAACGTCGCACCCGCTCCAAACGCAAAAGCCCAGCTGCCGTCCACCGCGTACCGGCGGACAGCGAACTGGACTTTCGTACGGGGTGCCGATCACCCGTCCCATGCTACGGGGGGATCCAAGGGCGACCTCAGCCCTGGGCAGCGGAAGCGTCGCACGTTCTCCTGTGCTGGAGGTTCGGGACTCAGGCGCCAAGTGCCGATAGCGTATAGCGGGTCGCCTCGTATTATGGCGAGCTCGACAGGGTATCTCGTTCCGAGATCCCGCTGATCTGCCCAGATGATCAGTGCCGTCAGAGCGGTATAGACTGCGAATGCCAACAGTCCGATGCTCCACCAGCAGTCTTGCAGAGAGAACTCGCTTCCCAGGGCTGATTTGTGAGCGACGACGCTCACCGCGATCCCGATCCAGATCATGAGAGGCATGCTCCATAGAGGCATATCTATGGGGTCTGCAAACCGCCACACGCGGACGAGCGCCTTGACAGCGTTCCACGTGTGGAGATCGCGCTGAGTTGGTTCGTCCAGTTGGGTGTGGAGGAGGTTACGGACGTAGGCGATGCTGGGGAGGCGCGTGGCCATGAGTCACCTTGTGTGTTGAGCGTTGCGCTCAACGGTTGCGGAATGCAAGAAAACGCTAGCATAAAATTAGGGGTGTGAGGAGGGGTCGACTGTCCACACACATCTTTTGCGCACTTCTGATACCGTACTGCCATGGATCCGAAGAATTTCGTTTATTTGCATAACCACAGCCATTATTCGCTGCTCGAAGCCTTGCCGAAGCCCAAGGCGCTTGTTGCGCGTGCAAAGGCGCTCGGCATGAATGCGATTGCATTGACGGATAACGGGGCGCTGTACGGTGCGGTTGAGTTTTACAAAGCGTGCAAGGACGCCGAAATGAAGGCGATTATTGGGGCGGATATTTATGTTGCCCAGCACGGCATGACGGATCGCCGGCCGCGTATTGACGACCGGCCGTATCGACTCGTGTTGCTCGTCGAGAACGAAGAAGGATATCGCAACCTCTGTGCGATCGTTTCGGCAGCATACTTGGAAGGGTTCTATTACAAGCCGCGTGTCGACAAAGCCTTTTTGCGCATGCATGCCAAGGGGCTCATTGCGCTATCCGGCAGCGTGAGTGGAGAAATTGCGCATGCATTTTTAGGCGACGAACATGAGAAGGCGGAGAAGCTTGTCGGCGAGTACCAGGATATTTTCGGCCAAGAAAATTTCTTCCTTGAACTCATTAACCACCCAGACATGCCGCGACAGGTGGATGTGAACGATGGGTTCCGAGTGCTCGCAAAAAAGACGGGTGCAAAACTCGTCGCCACGCGCAACGTGTTTTATTTAGAACCGGAAGATCGTGAGGGGTACGAAGCGCAGCTGTGTATTCAGCGCGGCAGAACGTTGGAGGAATTCCGTCGAACATCCACGGACGACGTTGATCTTTCTTTTGGCACACCAGAAGAAACCATCGCGGCGTTCGCTGACGTGCCAGAGGCGGCTGAGAACACGCGGAAGATTGCGGACAGAATTGATTTTCACATGGAGCTCGGGAATAATTTTCTGCCAATTTTTCCGTTGCCAGAAGGGAAGACGGAGGCGGAGGTGTTTCGTGAATTGTGTATTCAGGGATTGAAAGAGCGATATGTAGACCCTATTCCGGAAAACGTGATGGAGCGGTTTGCGTATGAGTATGGCGTGATCATGAAGATGGGTTTTCCATCCTACTTTTTGATCGTGCAAGATTATATTGTGTGGGCGAAGAACAACGGCGTGCTCGTGGGGCCGGGGCGCGGATCTGCAGCGGGATCGATTGTTGCTTACGCACTTCGTATCACGGATATCGAACCACTCCGATACGGGTTACTGTTTGAGCGTTTCTTAAACCCAGACCGGGTGTCGCTCCCGGATATCGACACGGACTTTGCGGATCGTGGCCGCGGAAAAGTGTTGGAGTACGTGACGCAGAAGTACGGCGCCGATCACGTCGCCGGTATCATCACCTTCGGAACACTCATGCCGCGCGCTGCGGTACGCGATGCTGCCCGCGTGCTCGGGCTTTCGTTTCAGGAAGCGGACGTGATTGCAAAAGTCATCCCGCCGCCAATTCAGGGCAAACACACGCCGCTCAAGCAAGCGATTGTGGAAGCGCCAGATTTCACGGCAATGTATAACGGCAACCCCATGGCACGCCGGGTGGTGGATCTCGCGATGAAGCTTGAGGGTAACCCACGCCATGCGTCGCAACACGCATGCGGAATCGTGATCGGCGACCGGCCGCTTGTGCAGCGCGTGCCGTTGCAGCAAGGCCAGCACGAAGACATGGCACTCGTCACCCAGTATTCGTTGAACTCTGCGGAAGCTGCTGGGCTCGTCAAAATGGACTTCCTCGGATTATCCAACTTAACGGTTATCGAGGACGCACTTGAGATTATCGAAGCCGTGCATCATGTAAAGGTTGATTTGGATAACGCGCCACTCGATGACGCGATGACGTTTGATTTGCTGGGACGTGGCGAAACGACGGGCGTGTTTCAGTTGGAATCCGACGGCATGAAGCGGTACATTAAGGAGCTCAAGCCAAGCGCGTTTGAGGATATTATCGCTATGGTATCGCTGTACCGCCCAGGGCCAATGCAGTTTATTGAAAGTTTTATTCGGCGAAAGCACGGCATAGAAAAGGTAGTGTACGAGCACCCGCTCATGGAGAACGCATTCCGCGAAACGTATGGAATCCCTGTGTATCAAGAGCAAGTCATGCAAGTTTCTAAAGACATGGCAGGGTTTACCGGTGGTGAAGCAGATACGCTCCGGAAGGCCATGGGAAAAAAGATCGCGGAGCTGATGGCGAAAATGAAGGTGAAGTTTATTGAAGGATCCGTAAAAAATGGGGTGAAAGAAGCAGTTGCTGGTGCGGTGTTCCAAAAGCTCGAAGATTTTGCTGCATACGGGTTTAATAAGTCTCATGCGGCGTGCTACGCCATGATTGCGTACCGCACGGCGTACTTGAAGGCACATTACCCGGCGGAGTTTATGGCTGCGCTCATGAATTCGGATGCAGGGAATATTGATCGCATTACCATTGAAGTGGAAGAATGCCAGCGCATGGGACTTACCGTCATGGCGCCGGATGTGAACGAATCGTTTGCGGGGTTTGCCGTGGTGAAAGACACAAAGAATATACGCTGGGGACTTTCGGCGATTAAAAATGTTGGGAGCGAAATTGCGGAGGAAATTGTGCGGGAGCGCAAGCGGAACGGAACGTATGTGGATTTGGCGGACGTGCTTGGGCGCGTGCGTTCCAATGCGTTTAATAAAAAGACACTCGAAGCGTTGGTGAAGTCCGGTGCGTTTGATCGATTTGGCGACCGCTCACAGCTCATCGGGAATCTCGATACACTCGTGTTGTACAACAAACACGTGCAGCACGAGCAGGCGCGGAATCAAACATCGTTGTTCGACATGAGCACGTCGATTGTGGAACAAAAAGTAGAGTTGCGACATATTGATGCGATGCCGTCGAGTTTGTTGCTCACGTGGGAAAAGGAGTTGCTGGGGCTGTACGTTTCATCGCACCCCGCAACGTTGTTTTATGAACAGTTCATGCCGTACGTGAACAAAGCGAGTGCGATTCCGGGGTACGACGATGGCGCGATAGTGAAGGTGGCTGGCGTGATTAGCGCGGTGAAGCAGATTTTTACCAAGAAGAAAAATGAGCCCATGGCGTTTGTGCGTCTGGAAGACCCTTCCGGGAGTATTGAGTGTGTGGTGTTCCCAAAGTTATTCGTGCAGATCCGTACACGATTGACTCCAGATGCCATGGTGATTGTGACCGGGAAGGTTTCTGAGCGGAAGCGAGAAGAATCTGAAACGGTCGAATATTCTGTGCTCGTCGACGGCATGATCAGTTTCGTGGAAACAGATATTCCGGCAATGACCGAGATGTTGCGGAGTGGGGGGTGGAGCGATACTTCTGGAACGCCAGACGTGTTTACGCAGAATGCTCCATCTGAGGCGCAGGTTCCCATTGCTGCTCCAGGCCTTTCCTCCGGCCTTTCTATTATCGTCCCACAATCTCCAACGCACGACATGATTAGCAAGCTTCGCGACATTTTCCGTGCACACCCTGGCCGCGCGCCGGTGTACCTTTTGGTGAAATCCGGTGGGCAGATACGAAAAGTCACCACAGAATATTCCGTCGATCTCTCCAAAGCCGTCGTCGACGCCGTAGGGGAAGTGGTCGGCGCAGAGAACGTGAAGGTGTAAAAGCACAACACCCTCGCTCTCCGTGCGGAGCGAGGGTGCCGTTGTCGTGCGTCAGCCGAAGCGTCGCCGTCGTTGCTGCTGCTGCGGCTCCCATTCGGGAGGCCGGAGCCCTTCCGCGATGCGCGCGAGGTCGACGGGCTCCAGGGAGAACCCTGAAGACGTCAGGATGGCCGTGCCGTCATCGTTCGCCCCGAAGAGCACGGTGACGGTGGTTTCCCCTTTCCCCGGCACGATCAGCGCGAGGCGGTGTGCCCCGATCGGCTGCATGCGGAGGCAGCCAGTCGCGATGCTCCAGTCGTGTGCCGCTTCCTGCCAATCTTCGCGACTGGTCGCGGCGAACGCCTCCGAGCATCTGACGCAGACTTGTCGACCAAAATCAGCGATCTCCACGGCGCATACGCGCCCGGCCATGTGGAGCCGAACGGCGTATCCGGGCAACACGCCATAGACCTGGACCTGTATCCAGGGCTGAGCGGTGAGGGCGGGCCTGAGGTCAGCGAACGAAGCCCTACGCATGAGTCTGTCTCCTGGGTTCAAGGCGATGTGCTTGAAATATCCCAGAGCGATGGTGCTATACTTTGTGCGTATGGTCAAAGAACCTCGTGGTGGACAACCACTGTCGCGTTCGTTAAAGGTGTACCAACGCATTGCGGTGGCCTTTGTGTTCATGACGTTTTTCTTGCTGCTTGCCGTGCTGTACCTTTCGGTTTCCCGAGCAACAATCACTGTGATTGCGAACCCGCGGGTCGTTGCGGTGGATAC
The DNA here is from genome assembly GCA_964394565.1 of uncultured Gammaproteobacteria bacterium. Taxonomy (GTDB): domain Bacteria; phylum Patescibacteriota; class Patescibacteriia; order UBA9934; family UBA9934; genus CAIKHN01. The sequence continues at coordinate 66,180 of CAYMYA010000002.1, read as the reverse complement.
GGTGGTGGATGCCGTCGCGAATCCCACGGAAGATGGGCAGTTGTCCGGTATTGTGCGCATGCAATCCTTTGAAACCCAGGAGGTGATTCAGTTGCCAGAAGACGGCGCAACGCCAACGGAGGAAAAAGCTGGCGGAACCGTGACGATTATTAACGAATCCAACGCCGCGCAAACCCTTGTTGCTACGACGCGATTGCTCTCGAAAGATGGAGTGCTCTTCCGTATTGATGCTTCGGTAAATATTCCCGCAAAGGGGCAGAAGGATGTGGTGGTGCACGCGGATGTTCCGGGGCTCGCAGGGGAAATCGGGCCAACGCAGTTCACGATTCCTGGGTTGCCAGAATCCATGCAAAAAACTATTTACGCGGTGAGCGTAGACTCCATGAAGGGGGGTATTTCCTACACTCGCGTGCTGTCGCAAAAGGATATCGACGACGCAGTGTCCTCAGTATCGAACGCGCTGTTTAGCGAAGCGAAGTCCATCATGTCAGCAGAAATCGATCGTACGGTCTTTACCGGGGATTCGTATACCATGAAGGTGAAATCACAGGGCGCGAGCGCTGCGGTGGGCACGGAAACGGGAAGCTTCACCGTTACGCTCGCCATTGATGTGACGGCGGTGTATTACGACGCGAATGCGGTGAAACGGTACGCACTTTCCCAACTGTATGCTCGTGTGCCGGAAGGCTATGCCGTCGACGGCGTTTCTACAGATGCCGTGCAGATGACGGTGAAGGATGCGGATGTGCAAAAAGGCACTGCGACATTAGGGGTGTATTTGGAGGGAGAGGCGATTATTTCAGAATCATCGCAAGTGTTGAGCAAAGATCGGTTCGTTGGCCGCGCGCCTAATGAGGTGCTCACGCTCTTGCGGGCATCCGACGCAGTAAAAGACGCTTCTGTCAGCTTCACTCCATTCTGGCTGGAACGTGTGCCAACGTTGAAGGATCACATTTCCATTGTGATTAAAACCGAGGAATAGGACTTGCTCCCGTTTGGGTGCTTGGGTATAGTGTGCATATTCGTGGTGATCGGGCTACCAACCCGTGAGCGGATACAAATTGAGAAAAGCGCCTCAAATGTTTGAGGAAGTTGGGTGGAACCCCCCGAACCGACTCGGGGCCCGACGTTGCCGCATTTCGCGGTGCGTCGGATTTTTTTATCCCACTTTATGTCTCCAGAAGAACTCCAGCATCTACGCCATTCCTTGGCTCATTTGCTCGCCGCAGCAGTCCTCGAAATTTACCCAGATGCGAAGCGTACGATCGGTCCTGCAATCGACGATGGTTTCTATTACGACTTCGCGTTCTCGTCGCCGATCTCGGAGGAAGATCTCCCGAAGATTGAGGCAAAGATGCGTGAGTTGATGCCGTCGTGGACGAAATTTGATCGCAAGGAAGTAACGGCGGACGAAGCGCGATCGATGTTTGTGGATAACAAATACAAGATCGAACTCATCGATGAGTTTGCTGGTGATGGTCAAACGTTGACGCTCTACACCTCCGGAAATTACTGCGACCTTTGCCGTGGCGGGCATTCCGATGGTATCGCTGACCTCGATCCTGGCAGTTTCTCGCTTTCAAAGGTCGCTGGAGCGTACTGGCGTGGCGACGAGCACAACGACATGTTGACGCGCATCTACGGCGTGGCATTCGCAACCAAGGCGGAGCACGACGCGCATATTGCGATGCTTGAGGAAGCGAAAAAGCGCGATCATCGGAAGCTTGGCGTGGAGTTGGATTTGTTTACGTTCTCGTCACTCGTCGGCCCTGGGCTTCCGCTTTTTACACCGCGCGGAACCGTGTTGCGGGAGCAACTCGTGGCGTTTGTGTGGGCGCTCATGAAGCCGTACGGCTATACGAAAGTGAGTATTCCGCACATGGCAAAGAGCGATTTGTACAAAACAAGCGGGCACTGGGATAAATTTGCAGACGATATTTTCCACGTATCGAGCAAAAAAACGGACGACGCATTCGTCCTCAAGCCGATGAACTGTCCGCACCACACGCAGATCTATGCATCTCGTGGACGGAGCTATCGTGATCTCCCACTCCGATACAGTGAAGTGACGACGGTGTACCGCGATGAGAACACGGGTCAGCTGCAAGGGCTTTCTCGCGTTCGCTCGATTACGCAGGACGACGCGCACGTGTTTTGCCGCCTCGATCAAGTGAAGGACGAGGCGCGCGCGATCGCGAACATTATTGCGAAATTCTACGAAGCATTCGGCATGCCGTTGAAGGCGCGGCTTTCGGTGAACGATCCCGAAAAGCCGGAAGCGTATCTTGGTGGGGCAGAGGTGTGGGAAAGGGCAGTTGGGACGTTGAAGGAATTGCTCGCTGACATGGGTCAAGAATATTTCCTTGGTGTTGGTGAGGCAGCGTTTTATGGGCCAAAAATCGACTTTATTGCGACGGATGCGATTGGTCGCGAATGGCAGTTGGCGACAATTCAGCTCGACTTTAATCTTCCGGAACGATTCGAGCTCGAATACGTGGATGCAGAGAACGGCCGTCAGCGGCCGGTGATGATCCACCGCGCCATTCTTGGTTCGCTTGAGCGGTTCATTGGCGTCATGATTGAGCACTTTGCCGGGGCCTTCCCAATGTGGCTCGCACCAGAGCAGATTCGTGTAGCAACGGTCGCCGATGAGTATCTGGATGCGGCAAAGGCGATGAAGGATTCACTCGAGGCCGCTGGGCTCCGTGTGGCGCTCGATGATTCTGCAGAGAAGGTGGGGAAGAAGATTCGCGACGCCGCAATGAACAAAGTGCCTTGGACCATCGTGGTTGGCGCTAAGGAGCGCGACGGTGGCGACATTCAGGTAAAGGTATTTGGCTCGGACGATGCGCTCGTCATTCCACAATCCGATCTCATTACCCGTGCAGTCGAAGCAGGGAAGTTGCCGGTGTAATAAACAACAATAAAACACCGCGCCAATTCGGCGCGGTGTTTTATTGTTGTTTACGCCGCGAGACCTGCTTTAATTGCATCTGTCTGCACCGCGTCAAGTGCTTTATTCGCCTTTGCTTGTGCAACAGCAGCGTCGATGTTGAGGTTTTCCATTTCCTCTTCGTATTCCGCTTGTGCTTGTGCAACCTGCTCATCAAATTCGGTTTGAATCGCCTTTGCTCGCGGATCATTCATGTCCGCGGCGACTCCAAGTTCCTTAAACCCAGAATCAATGAACCCTTGAAGCGCGGACTTGATGTCTGCGAGTACGGATTCGCTCGCTCCTTCGGTTTCAAGCCGTTTGAGCAATGCGTCTTTATCCTTTTTCTCGAGCGGTGAGTTGATGATAATGGTCTGTAGAGACATAGGACGGAATTAAGAAGCGGTTGTCGGACGAATCGTTTGTGGTCGTGGCCGTCGCAACGCAGTCCGAGACACAGGAGGCGCATCAAGGCTGCTTGTTGGACGAGCTTCCTCTGCTTCAACAGCTTCAAGTGCTTCAACTGCGTCGCTAATTTGTGCGACAAGTTCTGGATTTTCAGTCTTTGCGGCTCCCTGGGCAACTTCAAGCATGAATTCATTCCACTTGCGTTGCGCAACCGCGACGGCACTGTCGACCAATTTCCGCATGCGATCAAAGAATCCGAAGGCCTTCGTTGCCTCGGTATTCAACTGCGATCCCAGTTCGTTTGCCGCACGATTCATTCCATCTGGTACGTCGAGTGCATTTTCAGCAAACTTGTTGAGGGAGGTTACGCCACTTGCGAATCCCTGTTCGATTGCCGGTCCATGCTCCTGCCATTTTGCAATTGCAGCCTCCTGCGCTGCGCGTGCTGGGCCGCTGTTTGCCGCCGCTTCGACGCCGGCAATTGCTAAACCTGCGCCGACTGCTACCGCCTTCGCTCCGAGACGTCCGACCGCTTTGCGACCACGGATCGCCGGGTCAACGATGAGTTTACTTCCAACAGTTTTTCCGGCGCCCAAAAGAGCTCTCGGGATTTCAACACCGGCAGATTGAAGTTCACTCATGAGCCATGCACGATCTTTTGGGCTTCGAGCGAATGCTGCGAAGTCGAGTGCACCAGTCTTGAGATTTCTTCCGATATCAACAACATCGTCGACGAATAACACTGCTTTTCCAAGTTCTTTGACTCCTCCGGCAATGCGACGTGCCAGTGATTCTTCAAGCTTCGTGCCAAGAACGAAAAGCTGTTCTCGCGAGAGCTTCTGTACCGGTTCGCCAGATGCCTCTGCGGCGTCCATGAGGAAGAGTTCTGCTCGCGCAACACATGCTTCTTCATGCTCAATGCGACGTTCTTCTTGCTCCAAGCGTCGCTCCTCACGCATTTCTCCGACTTTTTCACCAACCCAGCGGCCACCTTCTGCGATGCCACTTGCGGCCTCCATGCCGAGCGCAGCGACACCCATGGCGCCAGTGGCGAGTCCAGTTCCAACCGCTCCTGCGCCTCTCCGTAAGCCGGCTTTTGTTGCGACGAGCGCTTCTGCAGCAGCCTTTGATCCGCGAGTGTAGCGAGGGGTATCAAGGAGCTTAGCCTTCTCATCTTCAAGGCGATAGATTTCCTGAACAAGCCCATCGCGAGCTGATTCTAACTTGATTCCGGCCATGACGTCTTTAATCCTTTGAATACGCAAATCAAGATCACTAACGGCCTCCATGTCCGCAGCTTCACGCGGGCGGATCATGTCGTGATATGTAGCACTCATTTCGGATACTTCACGCCCAAGATGCTCTCTAAGGCCTTTAGCCATTGTTGGGGTCGCTTTTACGACATCCAGTACTCCTCCTGCTGTTCGCCCGGCGATCGTTGCGCCAGTTTCAAGTCCCGAAGCGCTCGCTCCGATGCCAGTTTTTGTTGCGCCGAGTAATCGATCTCCAAACGAAGAGAGACGGGAACGGAGTCCGGTCCATGTTGCGCTTACGCGAGCTGCTGCCTCTTGAAGAATGCGTTCTCCTCGCTCGTTAAACGATTCAACTTCTGGTTCTTCTTCCGGCGATACTGGCATGACTGGCGCGCGTTCTGCCCTTGGAATGCGAGCCATGAGTTCTTCACTTCGTGATTGGAGCGGCATACGTGTTCAAAATTAAATACACGTATAGTGTATCAATTTTTGGCTGAGTTTTCTGCAATTAAGGTGGATAACAAGCGCAGGAGCCCCGACATCCTTGCGGACATCGGGGCTCTCGTCGTGGTGCCGGGGTGTGGGGCTCGCCCATCAGGGCTTCAGGCGCCGTGCGAGCGGGTGCTCGCGCGTGCGGCTCACCGTCCAGGCGAAGTGGCGGATGAAGGCGTTCTGCCCCTGATCGTCGATCTCGTCGTCGAGGATCACAGGGAGGCCGAGGATGGTGATCCGTCCAATCCGGAGCGCGTGTTCGCACGTGGCGCGGAACCTGGGATCCCGACGTCGTCCTGCCTCCACGCGGACGAACGCCGCGATGAAGTTGAAGTTCTCGGTGCCATCCCAGCCGAGCTCGCCTTTCATGGCTTGCATCGCGCGGCGGATGCTCCATGAGCGGAGGGCGCGGAGGATGCGGTGACCGGCCCACAGGGGCGGGAGCGGGAAGAGCCAGTTTCCGTGGCGGAGGCACTGGATGACGGCCCAGCGCCACCAGTAGGGCTGCGCGGTGCATCCGGCCGGGTTGCGACTCTCGGCCATGGCGGCGACGTGGGGGGTGTGGGCGCACGGGGGGTCGGCGGGTCGGCCACCGTGGATGAGACGAAGGGCAGGTTCGGACACGGGAACTCCCGGGTTCAGGGGGGGTGAATCTCGGCGTCGAGGTTGACGTAGAGAAACAGCTGACATTAGCAGAAAAAAGTATATCGCACAAGGCCTATATACGTGGAGTATCTGCGCTGAAAGTGATAGAATAACGCAGTATGATTCAAAATCTGCCGAAAATTGTGGTGATTTGTGGCCCGACGTGCTCTGGGAAAACCGGAATCGGCCTTGAGGTTGCTCGGCGGGTTGGGGGAGAAATTTTGGCCGCGGACAGTCGGACGGTGTATCGAGGAATGGATATTGGGACGGCGAAGCCAGCTTCAGATGAACGTTCTCTACTGTACCAAGGGGGAGTTGGAGGGGGCGTCGCAGGCTCGATGGACATCGATGTTCTTTTTTCGGATCGCCCCCGCCTGGTGGAATCCATTCCGCATTGGGGATTTGATCTCGTCGACCCAGACGAGTCGTTTACGGTTTCACAATATCAGGAATACGCGGATAAAAAAATCGCCGAGATTCTTGAACGCGGCCACGTGCCGATCGTCGTCGGCGGTACCGGCTTGTACATCCGTGCGATTCTTGATCGGCCAAACTTTGCAGGAGCGGCACCGGACGCTGCGTTGCGAGCCGAACTCGATGCGATGAGTGATAATGATGTGCTCGAGGAGATTGCGACGCGAGATCCAGATGCTGCAGCCTCGATCGATGATCGAAACCGCCGACGCCTGGTGCGTGCCCTCGAAATTCTCCGAACAACCGGGGGAACGCTCGCGGAACATCAGGAATTTGGCGAGCCGATGTACGACGCGTTTCAGATTGGTATTGATGTTCCACGAGAGGAACTCTACGCCCGCATCGATCAGCGCGTGGACGAAATGATCGGTCACGGCCTCGTCGACGAAGCGCGGAAGCTTCTGGAGCAGTACGGACCGGAATCGCAAGCGATGACCGGAATCGGCTATCGCCAGATCGCTGATTTTTTCGCGAAGAAAGAGTCATTGCGTGACACAGTGAAACGCATCAAGTACGACACACATCACTACGCGAAACGACAAGAAACATGGTTTCGGCGGGATTCGCGTATACTGTGGGTAAAGAGCGCGCAAGAAGCCGTGCGCGCCGCAGAATCTTTTCTTGGGAGCATATGAAAAAGATGGAAGGATCGGGGTATATTCCCGAGCGCAGAAAAGAGGGTACAGCACGAAAAACAGATTCGGAAGAAGTTGCCGCGGAAATGCTTACCCTTACGCCGGAAACCGACATTGAAGCGGAGCTTTTAGCTATTCGGGAGAAGCTACGAAACATTCAGGGAATGCCTCGGGAGGAATTTTTTCGTTTACAGGTGCGGCGTGCGGCGCTTTTGGAATATCGGGCGAACAATGAGCCGTCGCGTCTGCGTGGCCCAACAACGCTTGAGGAAGCGGATGAAGTCCCGACGGTCTCAGCGGCAATGGCGCGTCGATATCCTTCATTTGATACAACACGAGAAGAGATGCTCGACGAAGCAAGGCGCCCTGTTTCTGGCGCACGGGGCGGTGATACGCGGCCATTGGCAAGGCCTCCAGTAAAAAAGTAAGTTTTTACGTGAGTGCCTTTTTCAGGGCTTGCGTGGCGACTGCGGGATCTGCATTACCTTTGGATGTCTTCATTACTTGACCAAGGAAAAACGGTAGAAGTTTGGTTTCTCCGTTTTTATAGCGCGTCACTTCATTGGGATTCGCATTGAGCACCTCAGTCACGATCGCATCGATTGCGTTCTCGTCGCTTACCGTAGTACCGCCGAGTACTTCGATTGCGTCGTCTGGGTCGCATCCATCCGCCTCCATTTTTGTGAGTACTTCGAGTGCTTTCTGCGCCGTCAGTTGACGACGAGCAACGCGCAGAAGGAGTTCAGAGAAGTTTTCTGGCGTGACGGTTGCAGTGCTGTATGTTTTTGCTTGTGCTGCAAGGACACTCGGGAATTTGGTGATCAGCCAGCTGGAAGCGAGTTTTGCAAGGCCAGGTTTCTCGTCATCTGTTGCATCTGCGAATACTTCAGACATGAGTGCTTCGACGAAGTGCGCGAGCGCACTCTCGTCAATCATGAAACGGGCATCGTCTGGCTTAAACCCGTATTCCGAAACGAACCGCTCGCGTTTGGCATGGGGGAGTTCTGGAATGCGGTTGCGGATATCGGTAACAAGGTGACGCAAATCGAGCGGCGGAATGTCTGGTTCCGGGAAATACCGGTAATCTGCGGAATCTTCTTTGGTACGCTGTGCCTCTGTGGTTTGTGTGGTGTCGTTCCAGCCGCGCGTTGTAGTTGTTGTTGGCGGAGTACCCGCATGCCACAAATCGGTTTGTCGTGCAATTTCGTACTGGATTGCGCGCTCAATGGCACGAAATGAGTTGATGTTTTTAATTTCCGTTTTCGGATTCAATGGGCCAACAGGCGTTCCGGTTTCATCGACCTCGCGCAAGGAGACGTTTACGTCGCACCGCAAGTGCCCGCGCTCAAGGTCGCCATCAGAAATACCGAGTGTTCGTACGAGCAGTCGGAGTTCCTGGACGTAAGCCTTCGCTTCCGCTGCACTGCGAAAATCCGGCTTCGTCACAATCTCACACAATGGCACGCTTGCGCGATTGAAATCAATGTAGGTTTTGCCGTCGTCACCATGAATATTTTTTGCGGAATCTTCTTCCAAATGCATGCGCTCGATACCAATCCGCGACGTGCCAACGTTTGGAACGTCAACATCGAGTTCGCCGGCAGTCATAATGGGGAGATCGAACTGAGAAATCTGGTACGCTTTCGGAAGATCCGGATAAAAATAATGCTTCCGATCGAATTTTGAATGCTCAGTAATCGTGCCATTGAGTGCAAGGCCAAGCAGCACCGCATGGTGGAGCGCTTTAGCGTTTGGTACTGGGAGTGTGCCGGGGTGCCCCATGCAGGTCGGGCATACATTGATGTTCGGGTGAGAAAGATCGCCATGTGCAGCACATCCGCAGAACATTTTTGTTGCTGTGTTGAGTTCGACGTGAGTTTCGATGCCAATAACGGGTTGAAGACGCATAGCTAGGACGGCAAGGATTCTTTGGGTGTTGTGTTGAGAGAGAGGTAGAGCACCGTCTGGCCAATAATGAGGGGTGGGAGGAAGACAATTTGCATCACCGTGATGACTGCGTCAAGCCATGCGGGAGTATTTTGGGCAATAGCCATGGGTTCTATACCAGAAATGATACTTGCAACTGAGAGAAGGATGGCAACGCAAAGCAGGTATATGCCAATAATAGTGAAAAATATGAAGGCAAGTCTCCAGAACACGGGAAAGAATTGTGGCTGAACTTTCGCGCGTGATGCTGCAAGAGCAGAGAGCGGGCCGGCACCGTGGAGCACGACTTCTTGTGCGGCGAACGCGAAGAACACTGAGGCAATGATGCCAGGAATAATGAGAATATACCCTGCAATTTGGAGTAAGAAAGAAAGGAGCATGGTGAGCGTGAGTGTGCCGAGGATAGATGTTGCATAGAGCCCAACGCTCCGTGGATCAGGATCTTTTTGAGGGCTAGCTGTGCGCATGCTGACGGTGATGATCATCGTGGCGTGAATCCAGCACGCGGTGAGAATAAAAAAGAGACTCACGATGCTCGTGAAGAGTTCGCCGAGTGCTCCCGTGAGGTGTTGTGTTCCGAAGCTTAAAAGAATAGGGAAGAGTAAATATGCTGCAAAGCCGTATATGTCTTGCGCGTAGCGTTTGGTGAGTGTAAGGCTGTACAGCAGGATTTCCCATGCGCTCGGGAGCCCAGTGTCTGAAGATATTGTGCTAGGATTATGTTCGCTTGACGCTGTCATAGAGGTAATACGTTGCGAGCGAATAGAGCGGCATGACTAATGCATTGACAACGAAGATACTCATCGTGAGCACAATAGCGATGAGTTTAATTGCGAGCGCGGAAAGTGATGCTGCCGCGAATGTGAGCATGAGCGTTGTGGCAAAATTTATGCCCATGGAGACGCACACGACAATGAGCGAAATGATCGCATTTGGAACAACGAGGCGTAGTGCGACCGCCCACCATGAGCCCCGAACGCGAGTGCGTGATGATTGTGCTGCCTGCCACATGGTCCGAAGCGAAAATTTCGCCGGCTGTTCGAGAACTATGGAGAATTGGGCAAAGGCGAGTTCGATGCTGTATCGGAACATGACGTAGAGTGCGGCAATTGCGCCAGTAAACAGCAGGAACACCCCACCGAGGCCAAGGATAGTTCCAGCGCTCCCGTCCGCAGTATTCGTCATGAGGAGAATGACTCCAGGTAAAAAGAGCGTGATGACGGTAAGGAGGAGCGCTGCAGAAAAGAGCAGTGAAAACACGAAAAGCGATGGAGCAAATTTCCAGGCGCGTTTTCCGAGGGCAACGTGGTCTGGTACTGTGCCCTGAGCTCGAGCATGAATCGTGAGCATTAAGCACGCTGCAATCCACAGGCTGGTGATCGTGGTCGTGATGAGACCGACAAGATTCACGCCCAAATATAAGAGAATTTCGTGGGTTGGTGTGGTGGTATCTACTCCAGCCGGTGCAATATATCCAGAAAAAAGAAATGGCGACGCCCCAACAATGAGCCACAGTGTGATCCCGACAAGTTCTTTGAAATGGGTATGGTAATGCTCAACGGTTTTATCGATGAGGAGCCCAAGGGTGATGATGTTTGCCATAATGGTTGATTTCAATTGTGGTGAAGTATACAGGAAAACTCTGCTGGACGGGTGAAGGATGAGTTATCCCGTTGTTCCAAAGCCGCCGCGATCCTTTTCTTCCCATACGGCAGGTTCAAGGAATGTCGCGCGAGAAATTGGGATAAAAAGCCCTTGAGCAATACGCTCCCCGGCTTCTACGGTATACGGCGCACTGCCAATGTTATGCAACGCGAGCTTGAGTTCATCCGTTGGACCACAATAATCGCTGTCAATCACACCAATGCCGTTACTGAGGCGAATGCCTTTTTTTGCATTGCTCGAACGTGGCGCAAGAATGAGCACATGATCTTCCGGAACCTTGATGACGAGGCCAGTCGCAAAGAGCGCTCGCTCGTTTGATTGTAATGTTTTTCCTTCAATCACTGCGAGGTCGAATGCCGCAGCACCGGGTGTGTGATATTGGGGGAAGGGAGCGGTTGGGGAGATACGGCGAATGGAAATGTCCATAGTGGTTCGAGGGTACCGGAGTTCCCCATTCTTTTCGAGAACTTATCCACGTTTTGTTCCTTATCCCCAGAAAAAAATTGATCAGGAAAAATTCTCGTGTAGAGTGCTTTGCATGACAGGCGAGGTTTCGCTTCGTCACAGAGATTCGCGTAGCCTCCATGCTTGGCTACGTGAATTTTTTCTTCATTTTTTCTATCCACATGGAAGATTGGTGCTTCTTGGTGCTGCTGATACCATCCGAATACCTATGAAAATCTGGCTCATTGCCGCAATATCTGCGGACGGAAAAATTGCGGAGCGGAAAGAGCAATCGTCGCTCGACTGGACAAGCGCTGAAGATACACAATTTTTTGTGCAAAAGACGAAGGAGGCTGGCGTTGTTATTATGGGCAGCACCACGTTTATGACGATTGGTAAGGGGTTGAAAGACCGTCGCGTGATCGTGTTGACCTCGCGCCCTGATGCCGTGCAGCCCATTGACGGGGTGGAGTTTACGAACGAGTCTCCGAAAGATCTCATGAAGCGGCTCGCGGCAGAAGGCGTGGAAACGGTTGTGCTTGGTGGCGGTGCATCGGTATATAGTCAGTTTTTAGATGCCGGAATGGTCGACGACGTGTTCCTGACGCTCGAACCATTTTTATTCGGGAACGGTGTTCCATTGGGAGAAAAGTTCGCGCGGGTGAATTTGGAATTGGTGGAAACACGAGCCTTGAATGCGCGGAGCGTGTTGTTGCATTATCGCGTGCAGCGTTCGTTTATGAAACCGGTTGCGGAGCGGACAGTGGATTGGCAGTATCATAATTTGCTCAAAAAGATTTTAGAGGAAGGGGTAGACGTGAAACCGATTCAGGGCGAGGGGTCTCGTATGATTCTTGGCGCGCAAATGCATTTTGATCTCACGAATGGGTTTCCAATGATTACAGAACGCGATCTTTCTGGTCGGTTCATGACCGGTGCGCTTGGTGAGCATGTTGCATTTCTTCATGGTGCACGAACGCAAGATGAATTAAAAGCGTTTGGTTGTGCGTGGTGGAAGAAATGGGTCACGAAAGAGCGCTGCGATATTTTCGGGTTGCCGGAGGGCGATTTAGGACCAGGAAGCTATGGGCCAGCATGGGCTGCGTTTCCAACGGCAGAGGGTGAGCCCTTTAACCAAATTGAACACGTCGTAAAGCAAATCAAAGAACGGCCAAATTTGCGTACACATATTATTTCTCCGTGGATTCCGCAGTACACGCTTCAACACTCAGGCATTCCGCCGCGCAAGGTGGTGGTTGCGCCATGTCATGGGTATTTGCACATCCTCGTGTTCCCAGAAACAAAGCAGCTTTCCGTCCACCATTTCCAGCGGAGCGGTGATATTCCGGTTGGCGTAGTGTTCAACATGATCCAATACGCCGCGTTCACGATGATGATCGCACAAGTTACAGGGTACACACCAAAAGAACTTGTTTACACAATTTCGGACGCGCACATTTACGAAAGCCAATTTGAGCATGTGAAGCAGATCTTGGAGCGTGAGCCGAAAGTGTTCCCAACGATGTACATGGATTCTACGGTGAATGATCTCCTCGATTTCCGCCCGGAGCATTTCACTGTTGCGGATTACACCCCGCACGATGCAATGGTGATCCCGACGCCAGTATAACTATGCAGAATTTCGTGAATCAGCAGAATTCGCGCCCCGGGGGGTACGATCAGGTGATTGCCGCAATTGCCGAGAAGCGCATTTGTCCCTTCTGCCCGGAGCACCTTGAGCAATTTCATAAAAAGTCCATGGACGTACGACGGTATTGGATTGTGACGGATAATCAGTTTCCGTACCACGCCACGAAGCACCATAAGCTCCTCATTCACCGTGAGCATATTGAGCACGTCGGGAATCTTTCCCCTGAAGCATGGACGGAGCTTGGAGAAATTCTGCATGATCTTGCAGAATCGTTGCATATGCCAGCGGGATCGTTCTTTATGCGTTTCGGTGATATGCGTTTTACAGGGTCGACCGTTTCGCACTTGCATTGCCAGCTGTTACAGTCAGATCCTGACGATGTGGCATATAACCCGAAGGTGGGAGTTATCACGCGTTTGGGGTAGCGGGGGAGGGCTCGAGATCGACGAGCGCGATGTCGATGCCGTACGCGTTGAGAATGCGTTCTGCGTCTAGGAGCGAATAGCCTTTAGCATAATACACGCGCTTTATTCCAGCTTCCGCAATGAGCCGTGCACAGTTTGGGCATGGGAAGGTCACCACAAAGAGGTCGGCGCCCGCAAGGGAAACGCCAAGTTTCGCGCTTTGTGCCACGGCGAGCGCTTCAGCATGGATTGCGGTAGACAGATCAATCCGTTCTCCGGCATCGAAGTTCGATCGTGGATCCCCCAGCGCCGCAAGGTGGAAATCTGTTGGCAAATGGCGGTTATGAGCGAGTGCAAGAATGTTTCCGTCACGCACGATTGCCGTGCCAATGCGGCGCCACCAGTCTGCGCTTTTTTGCGATTCCGCAAGCGCAATGTACATCATGGATTGCGAAAACTCATCGCGCAGAATAACGTGGTGGGGTGCTACGATATGTTCTTGCGTGGTGATGATTTTATCCCAACGCAGAAATACCGAGTCGAACGTGACATGTTGGATGGTATAGCGTTCCACTATCGCTCGGGACACGTCTTCATCCGGCATGACGATGGGTGTTTGTGTGCGTGCGAGTTGGGCAATTCCTTCTTTTGAGAGCACGCGTACGGTACTAAAGAGATGAAGTGATTCAATGGTGCGTTTCATGAGTCCAGGGTTCACGGTGCGGCAGTCGCGGGTGAGAGATGTAAAGTCTGCGATCACGTCGCTGCCGAAGATCCCGATTTCTCCGGGGTGTTTTGCGAAAAAGTTAATGTATCCTTGGTGAATGACCGGAACGAACGCGAGAATCATAGGGCTATCCGGTTTTGATTTGGTCGAGAAAGGTAGAAATAAGTTCGTTCACTTCTTTTGCGAGATTTTCCGCGCCTTCAATGGTGAGATTTCGTACGCGAGCAGTGGTGGTAGTAGCAGCTTGTGGCTGAAGGACAACGATTTCTCCGCAGTATTGTTCGTAGCCTTGAATATCTGTTGGTGTAACCTCCTTGGTTGATGCAGAAAACACCATGACGTCTGGTTTGACAATCTCAATAATATCGCCAATGCCGTGATGTGCTTCTTTTATGGTGACGAGATCAACGTGTCTTAGGTGAAGAAGCATGTTGATGCGTTCGTTTTGCGGAACGATAGGGCGGCGCGGGCCTTTTCTGAGCTTTGTGAGCTCGTCTGAATCAATACCAACGATGAGAATATCGCCGTAGGATTTTGCCTTCTCCAAATACGCGGCATGGCCTTCATGAATAAGGTCGTACACCCCTTGGGTGAGTACCACCCGCATGCCAAGCGCCTTTAAGCTTTCGACGAGAATTTTGAGTTTTGCTTGGTCCGGGATAAAACGCTTTTCGCGACTGGAGCCGGGGCCAAAGGGATCGTAAGATGACATATGGCCACATCTTAGCCGGTAATCTCTAGGGAAAGTACTCAGCGTGTGGACAAGTAAAAACCCCCGGATGCGAGGGTTTTTACTTTCAGATTTTTCATTTGCGTCTGAATTTACCTCGCCTTTGTGAGCGGCAACATCCACCGCAATTGCACATCGCGTTGCGTTTTGATGAATGGGCCAGAGAATGAAAACCAAACACTCATGAATTCTTCGTGAGTGAATGATTCTTGTTCCCCGTGTTCTGGATTAAGGAGGACAATCTGATCTTCGTCTGCACCAACGACGATGGAATAATGCACTTGATTTGTGGAAAACCATTCTACGATGACGGGAATATTTTGTGCAACGTGTGTACATAAATCTGCGAGCGTTGCTTCTTTGTGCCACACGCCGTCTAGACCGTATGATCGTGCTGCGATGAGGAGATTATCGTTCGTGGTGCCGTGTTCGACTGTTGTTTTTGCGACGCGACCAATATCCTCTTCAGATGCGTCGATGCCGTAATAATGGAGAATCATTTTTAAACATACTGGCCCACAAAACGAAGGCGATTGTTTAAAACCAGGTATGAGGTGAAGAGACATAGGGGCGTGTTAGTATGAAAAAATGTGAAGCAAAAGTCCCTCGTGGGAGAGGGACTGATGCTGTTGTGAATGTATGCAATGTAGAGTGACTTACACAGCGTTTGCGTCGAAGCGAATTGCTGGACCCATGGTAGATGTCATGGTGGCGGACTTGAGGTAAATGCCTTTGGATGACGCTGGTTTTACCTTGCGAATGGCATCTGTTGCAACCTTCACGTTCGCGATCAATTGCTCTGGACTGAACGATGCTTTCCCAACAATCATGTGCACGTTTGCAGTGTTGTCGTTTTTGAATGAGATTTTCCCACCCTTTTGTTCCTCAACCATCTTTGCGATGTTTGGGCCGACGGTATCCGTCTTTGGGTTTGGCATGAGTCCGCGAGGCCCGAGAACCTTTGCGGCTTTTGCGAGCTTCGGCATCATCGCCGGCACTGCAACGGCAACGTCGAAATCAATTTTTCCCGTACGAACAATGGTATCCAAAACCTCTTCTGTTCCAATAATATCCGCGCCCGCAGCTTTCGCTGCCGCTTCGTTATTTGTATCAACGAAGGCGATCACGCGTTTCGTTTTTCCAGTGCCGTGCGGCATAGTGACGGTGCCACGGAGTTGTTGATCACCTTGTTTTGGGTCAATGCCGAGTGAGAAGTGGAGCTCAACGGTTTCGTCGAATTTTGCTTTTGCTGCGCCCTTCATGAGTGCAACCGCTTCTTCAACAGTGTACGTCTTTTTCTTATCGATTCCTGTCTTCGCAGCAATCATGCGCTTACCAGTCATAGTGTAGTGGTTAGTGGTCTTTACGGCACCGAATTTCGGTACCTCCCACGAATAATTTATTCAATGACGTCAACGCCCATTTGTCGGCACGTCCCCGCGATGATGCGCATTGCGGCGTCGATGTCCTTTGTGTTCAAGTCAGGCATTTTCTTTTCAGCCACCTTGCGTAACTGTGCTTTCGTGATTTTTCCGACCTTTTCCGTCAATGGCTTTCCAGAACCTGTGGTGATGCCAATTTCTTTTTTGACGAGATCGGCCGCTGGAGCAGTCTTCAGAATGAAACTGAAGGTACGATCTTCGTAAATGGTGATAATTGCCGGAACAGTTTCCCCAACGCGGTCTTGTGTTTGCGCGTTGAATTCAGAAACGAATTGCTGAATGTTCACGCCTTGTGCACCGAGTGCTGGACCAAGTGGTGGGGCTGGAGTTGCCTTCCCACCGATTGATTGCACCTTGATGACGGCCTTGATCTTTTTGGCCATACGATAGTTGAAACCCGTTTCTTCGGTCCATTTTCGACTCAGGCCATCGGAAACTCGCTCAACGTACCATGAAGTACGTCTCGCGAGCTTTCCTCACCCTTCATCGAAACTGGCCACAAATAAACAAGTTTCAAAGATTATTTACAGTGGATTCCTGGGAATTCACCCAAGCGACCACATCGTTATTTAGTGCGAAGATTGTGCCAGGATTGGCGAAAATAGTCAATAAAGCGTGAACGCCGACCCTGGAGGGGGTCGGCGCTGTACCTTACACTTTCTTGATCTGCAAAAAGTCGAGTTCGAGGGGAGTTTCGCGGCCGAACATGGAGACCATGACTTTCACTTTGCCGCGGCTTTCGTCCACGTCGTCCACCTTGCCCTGCTGGCCCTTGAATGGGCCGTCGGTGATGGCAACGAGCGCACCCTTGCCGACGTCGAGCTTGAATTCTGGCTCGGAAACACCTACGCGCTTCATAAGCGCATCAACCTGTTCTTGCGGAATCGGGGTCGGGGTATTTCCTGTTCCGATGAATCCGGTGACGTTTGGTGTGTTGCGCACCACGTACCAGGAATCATCCGTCACGATCATTTCCACGAGCACGTAGCCAGGGAAGATTTTTTCTTCCACCACCTTTCGCGCACCGTTTTTGATCTTAATCTTCTTTTCCTTGGGCACGAGGACAGCGAAGATTTTCTCCTCCATGTCCATGGTAGCGATACGCTGGGTGAGTGCTTCCACGACACTTTCTTCGTATCCGGAATAGGTGTGAATGACGTACCAACGTCGGCCGTAATTGGCGGTTTGTTTTGCCATAAAGAGCGCGTGCTTACGCGGGGATGATCGAAATGAGTTTTTCTAAGCCCTTCGTGAGGCCGAGATCGAGCACGCCAATTGCCACGGCGGTGCTCACACTGAGTATGAGAACAAGGGTGGAATACATGATGGTATCCTTTCGTGTTGGCCAAGAAACTTTCTCAAGCTCAACCTTCGCCTCACGGAAGTACTTCACGACTGGGTTATTGATGACGCGTTGCATAGGGATGAAGAGTGCGACGAAGCGGAATATTCGCGTTCGATACGCATTGTATCAAAAAACCCCTTCCGGGGCACGGCGGAAATATACACGATTTTGTGTTATGGGGCAAGGGAGTAGTGGGAAAATCAAAATCACCAACCTTTCGGCTGGTGATTTTGGGGGTTACACGTCCAGGTTCGTCACGTCTTTGGCGTGGGTTTGGATGAACTTTTTGCGGGGGGCGACGTCGGCGCCCATGAGGACGTCGAAGGTTTCGTCAGCCATGGCGGCGTCTTCAATTGTGACGAGCTTCATGACGCGTGTTTTTGGATCCATGGTGGTTTCCCAGAGCTGATCTGGGTTCATTTCACCCAAACCTTTGTAGCGCTGGATGTTGACTTTTATTCCGCTCGTGACGATGTCCTCTTCCGTTTCTTCCTCGTCACCAACATCGGTCACCTTGGCCTTTGCAGTATCCACCTTCCCACCCGTCATGTCCTTAATGTGTGCCTCACGTTCTTCTTCTGTGAAGGCGTAGCGCACCTGCTTGCCGATTTGAATGCGGTACAAGGGCGGCATCGCGATATAGATGTGGTTGTTGGTAATGAGGTCGGGGAAGTGGCGATAAAACAATGTGAGGAGCAGCGTGCGAATGTGCGCGCCGTCCACGTCGGCGTCGGTCATGATGATGATGCGTCCGTAGCGCATGCTTGCAAGATCGAACGCTTCGCCGATATTGGTGCCCAGTGCAATGACGAGGCTCTTCACTTCATTGTTTGCGAGCAATTTATCTAATCGCGCGCGTTCGACGTTCAGAATTTTTCCGCGGAGCGGAAGAATGGCCTGGAATTCTCGGTTGCGCCCTTGCTTTGCACTTCCACCTGCGGAGTCTCCCTCAACAATGTAGAGTTCGGTGGATTTGTTGTCCTTGCTTGAGCAGTCCGCGAGTTTTCCGGGAAGCGTCATGCCTTCAAGCGCGCCTTTACGGAGTACGGTGTCACGCGCTGCACGAGCCGCGGCACGAGCGCGCGCGGACAGCAAACACTTGCCGATAATCTCTTCAGCATCGCGCGGGTGCTCTTCTAAGAAAATCTGAAATGCTTCACCAAATACTGCTTCTACTGCAGTGCGAGCTTCTGGGTTCCCAAGCTTATCTTTCGTTTGCCCTTCAAATTGTGGTTCTGGGAGCTTGACGCTAATGACGGACGTTAATCCCTCGCGGGTATCGTCGCCGGTGAGATTCGCGTCCTTTTCTTTAATGTACCCTTTATCCCGTGCATAGGCGTTCAGCACGCGAGTGAGCGCAGCACGAAATCCGGCCAAATGCGCCCCACCGCCTGGGTTCACAATATTATTCGCGTAACAATGTACACTTTCATAAAACTCCGTGGTGTATTGCAATGCGACTTCTACTTCTAAATTTCCATTTTGTTTTTTAACGTAAAATACGTTTGGCTGTTTGATTTCTTTCCGTTCATTGAGGTGACGAACATAGGACGCGACACCACCTTCAAAATAAAAGCCATATGGCGCAGGTGCCTCACCACGCTCGTCGATCACCTCAACGTGAATGCCGGCGGTGAGGTACGCTTGCTGACGAAGGTGATCTAGAATGGTATTGAGATCGAATTCGATGGTTTCGAAAATGGTGGCATCGGAATGGAAGGAAATGATTGTGCCCCGTTTTTTGGTTTTTCCAATGGCTTTTACTTTGCCTTGTGGAATACCTTTTTTATATTCTTGAACCCAAATTTGCCCGTCGCGATGTACTTCGGCTTTTAAGTGATCAGAAAGTGCATTCACAACGGAAACACCGACGCCGTGTAAACCGCCGGACACTTTATATCCGGATGCGTCACCCCCGAATTTTCCACCAGCATGCAGTTTTGTGAGTACCAATTCGAGTGCAGAGATTTTTTGTTCTGGGTGAATATCGACTGGAATACCGCGGCCGTTATCTTCAACTGCGACCCAATTGTCTGGGAGTAAATGTACTGTTACGACACTGGCGTGACCCGCCATTGCTTCGTCGAAACAGTTGTCGACAACTTCCCAGATCATGTGGTGTAAACCAGTGGGACCCGTGGAGCCGATGTACATACCGGGACGCTTGCGTACTGGTTCGAGCCCTTCAAGCACCGTGATATTTTTCGCTGAATACTCAGCGCTCGTTTTTTGATCGGCCATACGTTCGGAAATTTCGAAGAGGGATTGGAAAGATATCGAGCGGAGTTTAACACGTTGGGCGTTAACGAACAAGCAAAACATGATATGATTCTGTTGACAATTCCTGCAGCATTTTATGGCAGAAAAAACAGCGCTTTCTCCGGAGCTCCACGCGATTGATCGGCAGTACGAACGAGATGTGCGGATTCTTGAGGCTCGACCGCTGCTCCGGCGAATCGGTTTCTTCACACTCATCACGATTGAAGTTCTTGCGGCGATATTTTTTGTGTTTGTGGTGTTGGGGTACGTCATTAATGGTGCGTTTGCAGAGCTTCGTGCGGCGGGCGTGGCGTTTGGGGCGAATCGAGATGAATTTCATGCTATTGCGCAAGCGAACGATGCGCAGGCCTTGAATATTGGGTCTGCACGGCTCGTGCTCGGGACACCGACGAGCTATGATTTTTATGCAAAAGTCACGAACACAAATACGGATTGGTTTGCGACGTTTACCTATACATTTTCAGCGAGCGGGGTAGTGATCGAACCGCAGGAAGGCTTCGTCATGCCAGGTGAAGAAGTATATATTTTGGCGCTTGGGGTTGATGCAGCACAGAAGCCAACAACTCCCGCGGTGACCATTGAGAATATTGTATGGTCTCGCGTGAACCGCCATATCGCCCCGAACATTGATGAGTGGATGCAGAAGCGCAATGCCTTTACGATTTCCGAGCAAACGTACACGAAAGACATCGATCTCGGCACGACGACATTTGGTCGTACCACGTTCACGGTGACGAATGCGACGCCGTACGCATATTGGTCTCCACAATTTACCGTCATCTTGGAGCGCGCCGGTGCAATTGTCGGTATTGCTCGTGCGACGGTACCGGAGTTTGATGCTGGAGAAGTGCGTCCAGTAGAGGTGCGGTGGTATGGCGATGCTCCAGTAACGGCAACGGTAACGGTGGTGCCGTCAATCAATTATTTTGATGGTGATGGATATATGCCCCCACGGGGGACGCCAGGAGAGGATATTCGTGATAGCGTAGTGTTGTAGCCTGAGGGGTCTACGTTTTCATGAGCTATGGCAGTATTTGATATTGGTGTTCTGAAAAAAGGTGATGTCTTTTTCGCAATTGGGATTGCGGTATTGGTGGCATTTGGATTTTCCGCCATTTTTTCTATTGAACTTTCCCGAGGATCGGAAAATGTTTTTCTGGAGAAGCAGGCTATTGCACTTGGTATTGGTGTCGTCGCGAGTGCGGTGATTGCGACGACAAATTATCACATGATGCGGTACGCCGCGCACGGGCTGTATGGTTTGGGGATGGCGTTATTAGTGGCGGTGCTGATGTTCGGCCGGACATTGAATGGATCGACGGGATGGTTTGTGGTGGGAGGATTCGCGTTTCAGCCGGTGGAGTTGATGAAGGTTACGCTTGTGGTGATGCTTGCGTATTATTTTAGTCATCGCGCGAAACGTCAGTGCAGTTGGCGCGACGTAGCAGTCAGTGGTGGACTTGTTGCTGCACCAGTCGGACTCCTTATGCTTCAGCCGGATCTTGGAGGAGCTGCGCTTTTCATTGGGATGTGGGGGATTTTTGTATTGTTTGCGGGGATTCGGTGGTCGCAAGTGGCAGTGCTCGTTGTGGCAGTTTCGGTTGTTGCGATCGTGGGGTGGTTTGGAGTGTTTCAAGAATATCAAAAGAATCGAGTGCTGACGTTCCTGGATCCATCGCGCGATCCGCTCGTGACGGGATACAATGTCATTCAAGCAAAGATCGCGATTGGATCAGGTGGGTTGTGGGGGAGAGGGTTGGGCGACGGGAGTCAAAGTCAATTGCGATTTTTACCGGAAAGTCAGACAGATTTTGTGTTTGCAGTGATTGCGGAGGAATTGGGGTTTGTGGGGGTCTGTTTGTTATTCCTTGCGTTTATCGTGGTGTTTTGGCGCATGATCGTTATTGCTCGGCGTGCACATGACACGTTCGGGGCATATATTTGTATCGGTGCGTGTTCCGTGATTCTTACGGAGGTTATTGTGCACGTCGGTGCAAATGTTTCCCTGATG
This sequence comes from uncultured Gammaproteobacteria bacterium, assembly GCA_964394565.1. Taxonomy (GTDB): domain Bacteria; phylum Patescibacteriota; class Patescibacteriia; order UBA9934; family UBA9934; genus CAIKHN01. The sequence goes on along the minus strand of CAYMYA010000002.1, from coordinate 44,695 downwards.
CCAGCGACGGGCGTTGCGTTACCATTTGTGAGTTACGGTGGGAGCTCGTTGCTGCTTTCTTTTGTATTTTTTGGTATGGTGCAGTCGGTTGCGGTTCGGTTGCACCCAGCTGATCATGTCTAAACGTATGATTCAACCCATTTCAAAGTGTCCATTTTGCTCTCTGCCTTATGATGGTGAGCGAGTGCGTGAGCTTTCGCGTGCGCCAGGGACGGAGCTATTGCACGCGACGTGTTTTGGCTGCCGTCGTGCGATGCTTTTTGCGATTGAGCGGCGTGCAGAGCATGTGGCGTGTGTGGGAATTTTTATCGATTGTGATGCCGCGGATGCGAAGCGATTTTTAGAAAAACCAAAAATTTCACTCGACGACGTCCTGAGGGCCCACGAGCTCTTGTCTCAAAAAAACCCATAGGAACCGCACCTTTCCCCAGAATTCAACCGATTGAGTTGACAAAAGGGCTAGGATTGGATGAAATATGCCCCATCTATGCAGAACCACACCACCCTTACCGCGACCCTTCGGGATCTCGTCGGTCGCAAAACAGATGTGCTTCGTCAGGCAGGTAGCGTTCCATGTGTCGTGTACGGCTTCGGTACTGAGCCAACAAACCTCACGGTAGACCGCAATGCATTTATTAAAGTTTTTGCAGCTGCCGGTTCGAGCACCGTCGTGGATCTCACGGTTGGAGAGAAGGTCTTCCAGGTTCTGATTGGCGAAGTGCAGCGCAATCCATTGAATGATTTTGTGACGCACATCGATTTTCGCGCAGTTGATCCAAACCAGAAAATTGAAGCAAAGATCCGTTTGGAACTTGTGGGAGAAGCTCTTGCAGTGAAGGCACTTGGTGGGACATTACTGCAATCGTTGGAAGACCTTGACGTGAAGAGTTTGCCAAATGCACTTGTGTCGCACATCGACGTTGACGTTTCTTCGTTGGCGACATTTGAAGACATTATTCGGGTTGGTGACCTCGTGATTCCAGAAGGTATCGAGGTCATGGCAGACGGTGAAACCGCGGTGGCGTCTGTACAGCCGCCACGCTCCGAGGAAGAGCTCGCGTCGCTTGATGCTGCGGTGGAACTTGATGTTTCTAAGGTGGAAGTCACCACAGAGAAGAAGGATGAAGAAGGTACAGCTGGCGACGAAGCGAAAAAATAGTTTTAAACATCGTCCCGTCGAAAGGCGGGGCGATTTTTGTTACAATGATGGCTCTATGACTGTTCATTGGCACACATTTCTTCGCGCAAAACAGAAACAGCTGTTGAAGTGGTGGAAAATGCATGGCACACGAAAGAATATTGTTGTGGCAAGCGTCACACTGTGCGGTGCGCTGATTGTACTCGTCGCAAGTATTGCGTATCGAAATCCCAAGGAACCAACGGACATTGTTGTGCCGACGACGATCGACGCGGTATCTCGTCATTCGCTGACCGGTGAAGTTGTCCCTGAAGAGTTTTCTCAGTTGCCGCAGGTGTTTGGTGTGATGATCGAAAATGCTGCTGATGCATGGCCACTTTCCGGCGTGGATGAAGCGTTTTTGGTGTTTGAAGCACCGGTAGAAGGAAATATTCCCAGGTTTCTCGCGTTCTTTTCGGAAGAACAGGATGTAGAAAAAATCGGCCCCGTGCGTTCGGCGCGTGACTATTTTTTAGATTGGAATGCTGAACTCGACGGAATATATGCGCACGTCGGTGGCTCACCGCAGGCCCTTGAGCGTATTCGTGAGGGCGGTGTGATGGATCTCGATCAGTTTTTTCAAAGCGAATATTTTTATCGGAATGAACTGACGCGGTATGCGCCGCACAACGTGTACACCACGACGGAGGATTTACGGCGTGCGATGAGTGAAATGCGTGAACGATATGCGCATGATGTGCCGGAATATGATGTGTGGCAGTTTGTGGACGGCACTTCCGCAAGCGCAGCGGCTTCAGTGATTCACCTCGATTGGTCCAATAGTTCAGGATATAACGTTGACTGGGTGTATGACCCAGCAGGAAATTTGTATATTCGTAAACAGGGGGGGAATGTTTACGGTGCAGATAACGTCGTCGTCGTTGAAACGTCCGTCGATGTGATCGCGGGTGACGATAAGGGAAGAAAAGAGTTGGTCACGATCGGCACTGGTGAAATGCATCTTTTTCACAATGGTATCGAAATCGTCGGAACATGGGAAAAGCTGAGCGCGAAAGAGCGGCTGCGATTTTTTGACGACGCAGGAAACGAAATCGTCATGAATGCCGGAACAACGTGGATCGAGATTATTGACACACTCGAACGCCTTAGTGTGTCCGAACAAAAAACTGGACCAACGCGATAGTGAAGATATGCCGTCGAGATGACTCCGGGTAGTGTTTTTCCGCTGTGCGCGGGTCTCTCCACGCCACGACGGTTCGCTTCGCTCACCTGTGGCTGGGTCGGCTGTCACGCTCGCTACAAAACATTACCCTCGTCATCTTTTCGACGGCATTTCATGTGAATTATCGCATTGACGCAATGACCACGCGTTCTTTGTTTGCGAGATCGGGGACGACGGTGATATGGGCATCTGGGAAATGTTCGTGCAGGAGTGCGGGGGCGGTGAGTTTTTGTGAGGCGTCGATTTCAATCAGAAGATCGATGGTGATTCTGTGGCCGCGGCGGGATTGTTCGTGGAGATATGTTTTGAGCTGCACGCAGAGCTCGTCGTATAGTGCGAGCCCATCCGCGCCGCCGAGGAGCGCGAGTTTTGGTTCATAGTCACGTACATCGGGATCGAGTGCTTCCCATTGCCAGGGTGTGAGGTACGGCAGGTTTGCGGTGATGACGAAGTGTTCACTTGGTGGGGGAGTAATGGCGGCAATTGGGGCAAAAAGGTTACCATGCACAATTGCGAGCTGTGCACCGAGCGTTTTTGCGTTGTGTTTTGCAACAGAAATGGCGTTCGGACTGACGTCGACCGCAATGGTTGGCGCGTGGGATTCGAGTGCAAGTGTGATCGCAATGGCACCGCTTCCTGTGCCGAGATCGATCACCGTGGTTTGGCTTTCGACGGAAGGTGAGTGGACGAGAGCAAGCGCGTGTTCCACGATGACTTCACTGTCAGGACGGGGAATGAGGACGTGGTGATTGACAAAAAAGTCGCGACCGAAGAAGGCTTTTGTTTGCGTGATGTACGCTACAGGCTCATGCCGTGCGCGCCGTGCAATGTACCGTTGATACGTTTCCACGCGCGTGAGTGGTACCGCTTCGTCGCCATGCGTAAATAAATACGCACTGTTGACGCCGAGCACATGAGAAAGAAGAACTTGTGCATCAAGTCGGGCATTTTGTGGGACGTTTCGTGTTCCGTCGGCGGCTTTGAGTACGTCGCCGGCCCACGAAAGGAGCTCAAGAATGGTCATCGCCCCGTGCATAGTTACTCATCGTCTTCATTGTCGCTGGACAGCTCGCCGAATTTTGCATCGCGTGCCGCCATTTTGAGTGTGGTGAGGATTTCTTCCAAATCACCATCGAGCAAATTTGGAATGCCGTGCCAGGATTGTTTTACCCGGTGATCCGTGACGCGATCCTGCGGGAAATTGTACGTACGAATTTTTTCTGATCGTTCTCCCGAACCAATTTGATCTTTGCGGTTTGCGGAAAGCGCTGCACGCTTTTTTTCTTCTTCGAACGCGAACACGCGGGCACGCATCACGCCGAGCGCACGCTCCTTGTTCTGACTAAACGAACGCTCGTCCTGACAGTACACCGTGATGCCCGTTGGGACGTGTACCATGCGCACCGCGCTGTACGTGGTGTTCACGGATTGTCCGCCTGCACCCTGGCTCGTTGTTGCTTCAATGGTGAGATCTTTCGGATTGATTTCAAATTCCTCGTGTTCGAGTTTCGGTAATACTGCAACAGTTGCGGTAGAGGTATGAATACGGCCAGCTTTTTCGGTGGATGGCACGCGCTGCACGCGGTGTACGCCGCTTTCGAGTTTCATGGTTCCGTATGCACCGTCGCCCTGAATTTCAATGATGACTTCTTTAAACCCGCCGAGATCGTTTTGACTTTGCGAAACAATTACGAATTTCCATCCATGCCGTTCGGCATAACGGGTGTACATGCGGTAGAGATCGGATGCAAAGAGTGCAGCTTCGTCACCACCGGTGCCGGCGCGAATTTCCACAATAGCATCGTGGTTATCGATAGGATCTGCGGGGATGAGCGCGAGTTCTAGGGCTTGCTCAAGCGCGGGGATTTGCGCTTCAAGCAGCGCGACTTCTTCGCTTGCCATCGTTCGGACATCCTCGTCGGCATCTTGCAACGCTGCCGTTGCGTGCTCAAGTTTGCGCGCCGCAGATTCGTACGCTGTTGCAACGTCTACCACGCGGCTGATGCGCTGGTACTCCGCATTTACTTCCCGGAGTTTTCGTGGACTCCCAAGAACGGCCTGGTCCATGAGACTGGCTTCAAGCTTGGCTTTTTCTGCCCGTTTATCCGCGATGACGTTTGTGTAGTCCATAGAAGAAGTATAAATGAAAACACTCCGCCTTGCGACGAAGTGTTTCCACGCTGACGTCTAACGCGAAACCGATTTGATCGATGTATCGCTGTTTGCTTTCTTTGCGGCCTTTGCGCTTGCGCGCGCTGCACGTTCTGCGGCTTTGTCCTTTGCCGTCTTCACGGTTGCCGCCTTCTTGTCGCCCTTTGCAGTGAACTTCTCCACGCGGCGCGCGGTGTCCAAAATTTTCTGCTTTCCCGTAAAGAATGGGTGGCATGCGCTGCACAATTCAATCGCAATTGTTTCCATGCTTGAGCCGGTTTTGTACACGGCGCCGCACGCACAGGTGATGGTTGAATCGAAGTACTCTGGATGGATTCCTGCCTTCATAAAAGGGAGTTGCGCTGCTTTGAATACAGCGGTATTAAGTGGCCAAATAGTAGCGGAGCTGGGCTTTTTTGTCAAAGATTGGCGGTGAATTGTCCTCACAAACGACGACGCGCCCCGGGATCCGTCCGGGGCGCGAGCGTGATGAGCTGACTATGCGGTGGAGCCTTGCCCGTTGTCCTTCTGAGCCTTCTCGCCCTCCGACAGGGGTTTCCCTCCTCTGGCATACCATACAAAGATGATCATGTGGGCGCTATAGAAGATCAGACCGACGTTGTTGGCGATTGATTCGTCCCAACCGAAGTCGATCTTCAGCACCGTTTGCACTCCGGTCGTAGTGAAGGTGATCATGAGGAAGGCGACGGTGAACAGAAACGGTGCCGCGGTCCACTGCCACCCCCGGAGATTCCGGAGGGTCTTTCCGATCCATATGGTCAGGGGCGGCACACCCAAGACCAAGAGGAGGAGGATGATCTGGAGGAGGAAGCGGATTTCGGTATTGGTCACGGTAGCCTCGTTGGAATATATGGCGTTGGATCGAAACCATTAAAATCGTTTTATAAATTTTGATTTTTGGCAAGGATTAGCCTAGAATATTGCGCGTATGCCCACACCGGTGACGGAATTTGATTATGACTTGCCGGAGGAGCTCATTGCCCAGGTTCCGGCCGAGCCGCGGGATGCTTCGAGGCTGCTTGTACTTGATCGGGAGACGGGCGCGATGCAGCATCGGGAGCGATTTTCGAGCATCGTCGACGAACTCCATGCCGGCGATGTGCTCGTGTTTAATCGATCAAAGGTATTCAAAGCCCGACTCATGATCGACGGGTTTGAGGTGTTTGTGCTCAAAGTGCGCGATGGCGAGATTGATGCGCTGGTGAAGGGGAGTAAGAAATTGCACACAGGGTTAAAGCTAAGCTTTAACTTTGTTGTGACATCCAAGACGGATGACGGGATTGTGACGTTTAATACAGCAATGACAGGGGCAGAAACGTTCGAGTTCTGCGAAAAGCATGGCGCAATTCCAACGCCGCCGTATGTTAAAGCTAAGCTTTGCCACCCCGAGCAGTACCAAACGGTATACGCAGCATCGGTTGGTTCCGTTGCGGCGCCAACCGCGGGGCTGCATTTCACTCCGGAACTCATCGATGCAATTGCGGCGAAAGGCGTGCAGATCGAGTACGTCACGCTCCACGTGGGCATCGGCACCTTCCGCCCCGTGCAAACCGAGCACATCGAAGACCACACCATGCACGCCGAGTATGTTGAGATCGATGCCGATACGGCAATGCGCATTAACGCCGCAAAAGCAGAAGGCCGACGGGTGATCGCCGTCGGAACCACGACGGTGCGCGTGTTGGAGGGCGTATATGAATGCCGAGGGATCCTGAGCGCCTATTCCGGCGAACTCAATATTTTCATTACTCCAGGGTTCGAGTTCAATGTCATTGATGCGATGATGACGAATTTTCATCTTCCGAAATCTACCCTCCTCGTGCTCGTTTCCGCCTTCGCCGGCCGCGAAAACGTCCTTGCGGCTTACCAAGAAGCTATCGCACATCACTACCGCTTTTTCTCTTTCGGCGATGCGATGTTTATTCG
>CAYMYA010000002.1:13987-38137 GCA_964394565.1 uncultured Gammaproteobacteria bacterium | reverse complement strand
ACTTATTTATCAGAATTTCACAGGCACTCGATACATCATCGAACGGATCCTCCCTGCGCAGACGGGGCCCGCGATGGCGAGATTGCCGAGGATTAAAAGGATTTCACTATGGCAAAGATGCCGTCACTGTTAGAAATGTTAAAGGCAGGTGTGCACTTTGGTCACCAGTCCAGCCGTTGGCACCCAAAGATGAAGCCGTACATTTACGGCGAACGGGGCGGTGTGCACATTATTGACGTTGAGAAGACAACTGCAAAATTGGAGCAAGCACTCGCGTACGTGACGGATGTCGCAGCGCGTGGCGGTTCGATTGTATTTCTTGGCACCAAGCGCCAAGCACAGCCAATTGTTGAGGAATACGCCAAAGCGTGTGGCATGCCATACATCAACACACGTTGGTTGGGTGGAACGCTCACAAACTTTGCGCAGATTCAAAAAATCATTCGTCACTACTTGGATTTGAAAGACAAATCCGCGAAGGGTGAATTGAAGAAGTACACGAAGCTTGAACAGTTACAGTTTGCCCGTGAGATTGAAGAGCTCGAAGGAAAGATTGGTGGAATTTCCACGTTGACGAAGTTGCCAGACGCGCTGTTTATTTTGGACGCACGTCATGAAAAGACTGCAGTGCGTGAAGCAACCACGATGGGCGTGACCATGATCGCGCTCGTGGACAGCAACGTAAACCCAAAGGGGATCCGTTTCGTGATTCCAGGGAACGACGATGCAGTAGGAAGCTTGGAGCTTGTGACGAAGTTGGTCGCTGGAGCGGTTACAGAAGGAAAAGCGAAAGCAATCGCTACCGCAAAGGCGGCTTCCGACGTGCGCAAGAATGCGGAGGATGACGTGAAGCTTGCAGAAAGCTCGAAAGCGGCGGTTGAAGATATCGACGACGCGACGAAGGAGGAGCTGGCGGCAACGGCTGCACAGCAAAAGTCCGAAACTCCAGAGAAGAAATAATTTAGGAATTGAAATTCTATGGCAATCACTGCAGGGGAGGTAGCAAAACTGCGTGAGTTGACCGGTGCAGCGATGATGGACGCAAAGCGCGCATTGGAAGAACATGGTGGCGACATGGAAAAGGCGACGGATGCTCTGCGTGCTGCTGGTGCGGCAAAGGCGGCAAAGAAGGCCGATCGCGCAACGGCAGAAGGGAAGGTGTTCACGTACTCGCATGGCAATAAGCTCGCGGTGGTAGTGGAAATCTTGTGTGAAACCGATTTCGTTGCGCGTAACGATCAGTTCAATGCGTTCGGTGCAGACCTCGCAATGCACATTGCTGCCAGTGCGCCGCAATACGTGAGCCGCGACCAGGTGCCAGCCGACGTAATCGAACGCGAAAAGGCGGTGTACCGCGATCAGCTCAGTCAGGAAGGTAAGCCAGCCGAGATGATCGAAAAGATTCTCGACGGCAAGCTGAACAAGTTCTACGCCGAGATTTGCTTGATGGAGCAATCTTTCATCAAAGACGAAGAAAAGACCATCGAACAACTCTTGAACGAGAATATCTCGGTCATTGGTGAAAACCTCAAGATTGGCCGTTTCGTTCGCATGCAACTCGGCGCGTAAGCTCCGAATCAACACCGAGCTTTAGGGCTCGGTGTTGTATTTTGTGATAAAATACTGGTATCTATGCCTCGCATCGCGATTAACGGTTTTGGTCGGATCGGTCGCACGGTCTTTAAGGTTGGTTGGGAAGAAAAAGGATTCGACGTGGTGGCAATCAACGATCTCACGGACGCTGCAACGCTCGCGTATCTGCTCAAGCACGACACGAATTACGGTACATGGAATGTCGACGTGAGCCACACGAACGATGCACTCATCGTCGGCGGGAAAACCATTACGCTTCTTGCAGAGAAAGATCCTGCGCAATTGCCATGGAAGGAGCTTGGTATTGATATCGTGATTGAATCAACGGGGCTGTTTGTGACAGAGGAAAAAGCAAGCGTTCATATTGCCGCCGGCGCAAAACGCGTCGTTATTTCTGCTCCAGGAAAGGGCGGGAACGTGCCGACGTTTGTCATGAGCGTAAACGACGAGAACCTTAAGGATGAAAACGCAAAGGTGCTCAGTAATGCATCGTGCACCACAAATTGTGTCGCGCCAGTTTCTGCAATTATTGAAGAGGCATTCGGTATCAAAAAGGCGATGATGACGACAGTGCATGGCTATACGGCCTCGCAAGCGCTCGTGGATTCTCCGAAGAAGGATTTGCGCGAAGGCCGCGCTGCCGCGGAGAATATTGTGCCGACGTCAACTGGCGCGGCAATTGCGGTTGCACGCACGATCCCATCGCTTCAGGGAAAATTTGACGGCTTATCAGTTCGTGTTCCTGTACCAACAGTCTCACTGTCAGACATGACATTTCTTCTGAAGAAAAACGTTACCATCCAGGAAGTGAACGACGCGATGATTGCTGCATCAAAAACACCGCGATTTCACGGGCTCGTTGGCGTGACGAATGAACCGTTAGTTTCCTCAGATTTTATTGGTGATCCGCATTCCGCAGTTGTTGATCTTGCATTGACGAATGTCGTGGATGGAAACTTAGTGAAAGTCGTCGCGTGGTACGACAACGAATGGGGATATTCGCATAGCTTAGTCGAATTGTGCACAAAGATTTCGGTATGAAGACGCAATCGATTCTTGGGAAGATTAGCGAGGGAGCCCATGAACACGCATTTGGCATTGCATATCTTTTACTACGTGGTGTTGTTGGCTTGATGTTTTTGTTGAGTGGTTGGAAGAAAGTGACGTCCGATTGGTCGGCGTCGTCATACCTTCTTTCTGCAAACGGACCGTTTGCAGATTGGTTTCATTCGCTTGCGGGGAATGGGTTGATCGATAGTCTGAACGCGTGGGGTATGCTGTTTTTAGGCATTGCGTTGATTCTCGGGCTTTGTGTCCGCCCGGCGGCGATACTCGGCATTGTGCTTATGGGGTTATATTACCTTGCACATTTTGTCGCGAACACGGCGAATGGGCTCATTGACGAACATATTATTCTTATGGCAGTGCTTGCACTTTTTGCTGCTGGTGGTGCTGGGCATGCGTTTGGATTCAACGCCGTAGTCATGGGAAACCTGCGTAAACCAAACGCAGTGATACGATGTATTTTCGGATAACCGAACACTCGTCATAGTATTATGTCGCAAACGCGAATTGTTATTCTTGGTGGCGGATTTGGTGGGCTTTGTGTTGCGCAGCGACTATTGCGGAAACGTTTCGGTGAGAGGATTGCGATCACGATCGTCGACGAACATGAGGAATCGGTATACACGCCGTGGCTTCACGAAGTTGCAGCGGGAACGGTGCATGCTTCCGCGGTGCGTGATGTAGAAATTGATTTGGTTGCGGTGCGTGGAATTCGATATCGACGTGCAACAGTACTCGGTATCGATCGTGTGGCGCGCCATGTGCTGTGCGCAGATGATAGTACAATCCCATTTGATATTTTAGTGTGTGCCTTGGGGAGTGTTTCCAACGATTTCGATATTCCTGGTGTTGCGGCATTTACGTGCGATCTGAAGCGCGCGCAAGATGCAATGGTGATTCGTGAGCGATTGGCGGATATGTTGCAACGTGCTGCGAAGGGGGAACGACAGCGCATGATAATTATTGGGAATGGCGCGAATGGAACGGAGTACGCTGCGGAAGTTGCTTCCATGGTCAATATTGCTGTGCAAAAAGGCGTCATCACGAAAGATTCTGTAACGGTCATACTTGCTGGGCGAGCGCCGGAGCCGCTTATGATGTTGCCGCCGTGGTTACGTCGGCGGAGCATTGCACGGTTGGAGGCGATCGGTGTGGAGTGTATGAATAATGTTTCTTTGGTGTCGGTGAGTGATGGGGGAGTACTTCTTCAGCCGATGAAAGACGGTTTGTATAGTGGTTCGTCACGCCATGAAGCATTTGATTGTTGCGTGGTGACGCTGGGAGTGAAGATGCCGGATGCGGTGTTGGGTTTTGGGTTTGCAGTGAATGAGCACGGGCGTATGTTGGTTGACGAAACACTTCGGATTCAGGGAGAGACGGCGATGTTTGGACTTGGCGATAGCGTCGTGATTGCTGGAAAGACTCCTGATCCACAAACGGCACAGGCGGCGGTTCACCAGTCTAAAATGGTTGTGCGAAATATTGCCGCGATGATTGCACGTCGACCGTTGAAGCCGTATCGGACGAAGCGCTTTTGGAGCATGATCTACACGCTGGGAAAGGGGTATGCCGTTGGTGAAATCTTTGGCGTGCCCGTTTGGGGGTATACTATTGCTATCTTGCGTCGCGCTATCGATGCACATTATTTTTTCCTTGCAACATCGTGGCCTGATGCATTACGCCGCATGTGGAGAGGATTCCTCACGTATGCCAAAGAAGGGAACATCCATGCAGAAGCTTCACACGTGGACCGCACGTGATATTCATCATGATGATCGAGTTATTTTGCGGATTGACGCGAATGTTCCTGTGAAACATGGCAGAGTAGCGGCACACGGCATGCATCGATTGAAAGCAAGTATTCCAGAAATTGAACGGTTACAATCTCGTGGTGCGCGAGTTGTGATTGTTGCACACCTTGGTGCGCCGAAGGGAAAGAAGGTTCGATCGCTCTCTTTGGCGCCCATCGCACGCGCATTGGGGCGCGTGCTCCACATGAATGTGCGATGCATTCCTCATGGCCCTGGAAGCGATGCACAGGATGTTATCAATCGTATGGCTCCGGGAGGGATAGTGATGCTCGAAAATCTTCGGTTTGATGAAGGTGAGGAAAAAAATTCAGCTGAATTCGCAAAAAAGCTTGCTGCGTGTGGCGACGTGTATGTCAATAATGCATTCGGTGTATGTCACCGAAAACACGCATCGATTGTTGGTGTAACGAAATATCTCCCCAGTTTTGCGGGAGAGTTATTGGTGCGCGAGGTGAAAGCATTGTTGACAGCGCCGAAGAAACCGTTCGTGCTTGTGCTTGGCGGTGTAAAGGTGAGCACGAAAATTCCTTTGATCGAAAAGCTCGGAAAAAAAACTGATGCAATATTAATTGGCGGTGGATCGGGGTTAACGATGCTTGCTGCGAGTATGGGGAAAGCCTTGCCGCAAGCTTCTGTGTTCACAAAAGCAACGGACGTTACGGAGGCGAAACGTGTGGCAAAGAAATATGGCAAGAAGATTTTTTTGCCGTGCGATGTGTTGGTGACGAAAAACGCTGTACCAGATATTGGACCAGAAACAGTTGCGTGTTTTGTGCGGGCAATTGCGGGAGCGAAAACGATTGTGTGGAACGGACCCCTTGGGAATACGAACCGGAAAGACGGTTTTGCGGGAACGCTGGCGATTGCGCGTGCTATGGCAAAGAATACGTCAGCTACTACGATTGTTGGTGGCGGCGAAACCGTTGAATGTTTAGAGGAATTCGGCCTTACTGACTGCTTCACCCACGTCTCCACTGGCGGCGGCGCAATGCTCGCGCTCCTGAGCGGCGAAACATTGCCGGGGCTTGAGGTGTTGTAGTTCACAACTTTTGTCATGAGCTTACGCAAATATAGTCCGATCGGGAAAAATATGCGTAAGATCTCCTCCGCAAAGTATGCAACGCAAAAGTCATTAAAGCTTGAAGGGCGTTCGGCAAAAATCTTTCAGGAAGTTGTCGAAACATGCGATTTGTTGTTGACATTTGGGTATCGACCTACGGCGGTGCTGAAATATGGGATGGACGGTGTTCGAAGAATGAAAACCGCTCGAGAACGTGCATATCATCGACAAGAACTTTTACGGTTACAAACACAGAAGTTGCTGAGCATTCGGAAAATCGGAAATACATATCGAGTCGCATTGACAGAGCGTGGCTCAAAGGAGATGTTCCGTTTGCAGGTTCTTCAGGCGCCACCAATGCCTGACGGGTGTGTTTGTATGGTGGTATTTGATATTCCTGAGGTTGAGAGCGCACTTCGAAGATCCCTTCGGAATTTTCTTCGTTACGCGGGATTTGTGCCGATCCAAAAAAGCGTATGGGTTTCTTCTTACGATGCATGGGAACCGTTAGTGAAGCTTTTTGATCTGAACCGAACATCTCGATGGATTTCTGTTTTTGTTTCCCGAAAAATGGATTTACGCAAATGATTCCCGATCGGGAATCATTTGCGTAGAATGATCAGAATGTTCAAGTACTTTGTGGTATGATTTGAATAATTAACCCTTCATTCTATGGCATCTTGGGAAAAAAATTCGACGAGCATTTGGCCGTCGTGGCAGGACAATAAAATGTTTACGGTGTTGCTCGGGATTCTCATGGTGTATGGCATTGTGTGGATGGGAGTGAATATTAAAACAGCAATGAAAGAAGCGCTGACCGTTGGGTTTAGTGAGCTTGCCGCTCCGACAATTTCTGTCTCTGCCACAGGAGAAGTGAGCGTAGTGCCCGATATCGCGACGGTAGATTTCACGGTGAAACTCACCGCATCCACCACAGAGGCAGCGCAAAGTGAAGCATCTACCGCGATGAATGCGGTCATTGCGGCGATGAAAGCATTAGGGATTGCGGATGAAGATCTCAAGACGTCGTCTTTTGCGACGTCTGAGGTGTACGACCGTGATGTAAGTCCTGCAGTGGTGACCGGGTACCGTGCGTCACAGACGTTGACCGTTAAGATCCGCGACACTGAACGCATTGCTGAGGTGCTTGATGCTGGTCCTGCGAACGGTGCGACGTCAGTGTCGTCGTTGCGATATGAAGTAGAGGATGAAATGCAAGCGCGGCAAGATGCTCGTGTAGAAGCAATGGCAAATGCAAAAAAACAGGCAAAGCAAATTGCAGCAGCGATGGGCGTACGGCTCGGGCGTGTGGTCAGCTACAGTGAAGGTCCTGATGGAAGCATCCCAATGTATTACGAATCCCTTGATGCAATGAAAGTGGAGGAAAGCGATGCGGCGGTTGAAGTGGGTACAGAAGAAGTACGCATGACCGTGTACGTGACATATAGTTTGTACTAAGGAGGTCACTCTTCCTATGCTCGAACGCATTGATGCGGTGCACGCACATGAAATTTTAGATTCTCGGGGGAACCCAACCTTGAATGTTTCCGTGATGTTAAAGGACGGAACGCGGGGGCATGCTTCGGTTCCAAGCGGTGCTTCCACCGGCACACATGAAGCACACGAACTGCGTGATGGTGATAAGAAACGGTATCGAGGACTTGGTGTGCGTAACGCGGTCAGAAATGTGAACGATATTCTTGGGCCTGCCATGCGACGTCGTGATGTCGCAGACCAACGAGGCATCGACGAAGCGATGTGCATTATTGATGGCACCACAGAGAAAAAACGTCTTGGAGCAAACGCGATTCTTGGCGTTTCACTGGCCGTGGCTCACGCGGGCGCACGGCGTGCAAAAATGCCGCTCTATGCGTATCTCCGCGACGTGTTCGATATTGGTTTCAAAAAGTTCACACTCCCAACGCCGTTCATGAACGTCTTCAATGGTGGCCGTCATGCGGACACGAATTTGGACATGCAGGAGTTCATCATTATTCCGCACGGGTTTTCCACATTCTCGCGTAAGCTTCAGGCAGGGAGCGAGATTTTTCACATGCTTGGCGATGTACTTCACGCTGACGGGCTTGATACGGATGTTGGCAACGAGGGCGGCTACGCGCCAGACGTCGGGAAGACGGAATCTGCGCTCGAATATCTTGTGGAAGCGGTGAAGAAAGCGAAGTACAAGCTTGGGAAAGAAGTGGGTTTTGGTATCGACGTCGCCGCAAGCGAATTCTTTCACGAGAAATCGAAGAAGTACGAGTTGTCGACCGATAAGCGAAAGAACACTGCGAAACAGATGATTGATTTGTATGAAACGTGGAGCAGGAAGTACCCGATGCTCAGTATTGAGGACGGGCTTTCGGAAGACACATGGGAGGATTGGAAGACGATGACGGATCGCCTCGGGAAGAAGATGTTATTGGTTGGCGATGATCTGTTCGTCACGAACGGAGAACGTCTGCGTCGTGGCATCGATGTGGGGGTAGCGAATGCAATTCTCATTAAGCCAAATCAGATCGGGACGTTAACGGAAACCATGGAAACCATCGGTCTCGCACAGGAGAATAAGTACAAGGTAGTGATTTCTCACCGCTCTGGCGAAACAACAGACACCACTATCGCGGATATCGCCGTCGCCGTAAACGCCGAATACATCAAAGCCGGCGCACCATCGCGCTCAGAGCGACTCTGTAAGTACAATCGATTGTTGGAGATTGAGGAGGAGATTTGATTCTGCATCAAAATCGCACAGCAATGGGCGATTTTGGTTTTTTGTGCGAAAATTGAATCGCTATGAAGAATTCTAAAAAAGTCTACGACCAGGCTTGGTTCAAGAACCGGGCAATTCAGGGAATCAAAAAAATAAAAAATGGTGTGTGGGACTTTTCAGATTCTCTACTTTTATATATCTCATCTGATGCCACGAGCACATACGAACAACTTCAAGAAGTCGATACTCCGTATTTTTCGCTTGTTACGGGGCCGGAACGAACCTATCTTCAAGCTGTAGCAAAACAGATTGCGGATGTATTGCCCGATCATTTTGATTACATTGACCTTGGTCCAGGAACTGAACATAAGGAACAGTTCTTGTTTGATGAGCTGAAAAGGCAAGGTAAAGCGTTCACGTATATTCCTGTAGATATTAGCGATCGCTTTCTCGACATCGCTCGAGTTCATGCTGTTGAGCAGGGAATTCATGTTCAAGTGATAAAAGCCTCATTCGAGGAGCTCGCAGATCTCTTGAATAACAGGGTGGCACCTCGTTTTGTTTCTTTGGGCCTGACATTTTCAAACTACGATCCATTGGATGCATTAACATTGCTCAAAAGTATTGTTAGGGAAAATGGATTGATTTTTATCAACGCGCAAATGCGTGATCGCGTAGACATGGTGACGCTACAAAAAGTGTATCAGAACGATGCTGCACGTTTAGTCGACGAAAAGATGAGACTTATTAACCTAGATCCAGACACCGACATCTCTCCGCGGATTGTTGATGATGGCTTTCGTGTGTGGTGCACGGTGAAAAAGACTAACCCGATTCTGGAGAAGATTGGAGTGAGGGCGGGGGATCGTCTGATGGTTTTTCAGTCTTTGCGATACACAAAAGATCAATTAGTAGAAGTATTAAAACAGTTTCCGGATCATGCCTTGCTCGATATTCAGTCGTCATTCATCGGATCACTCATACGAGCCTGAATAAGCATCCCTATGAAAATCTCAAGTTCAGCATTTCAGGATGGAGGAATAATTCCTCGAAAATACGGTCGAGATTTTGAGAACGTGAATCCGCCATTGCAGATCGAGGACATTCCGGAAGGAACCATGTCGCTTGTGTTGACGATGGATGATCCAGATGTCCCGGAAGCTGCTGGCGTGTCAGTGTGGGATCACTGGGTGGTATTCAATATTCCCGTGACTATTAGCGATATTCCAGAACAGTGGGATGGTGTTGGAACTCGAGGAAAAGGAACGCGAGGTGAACTGAAATACGGCGGACCTCGTCCTCCAGATAAAGAACACCGATACTTTTTTACCGTCTACGCGCTCGATGTGGTTCTCGATCTCCCCGAGGGAGCGACGAAGGCTGAATGTATCAGTGCGATGATGAGCCATGTCCTCGAAAAAGCAGAACTCGTCGGTCGTTTTGCGCCTCACTTCGGTACGTCGTAGTGCCAGCCGCTCACGCGTTCGAGGAAGGCGGTGTTGAGGGTGCTGGCACGCCGCCAGGCGCTAGCGCCATACTTTTTTGTGACGAGATCGAGTGCCGTGATGACGCGTTCGCGGCGTTGATCGGTTCGGAAAAGCGATGTTGCGCGCGCAGAACGGAGATTACTTGTGGTGATGCCAAGCAGGCGCACGCCACGATCAAGATTTGTGACGCGACGTAGTGCATTGAAAACGGAAGAAAAGAGTACGAGGCCGTCGGCGACGGGTTCGCTGAGTGTTGTGGTGACGCCGTCCCCACCGAAATCGCCATATCGGGCAAACGCCGATATGGTTGCGGCGCGAAGTTTTTGTGCGCGTAAACGGCGCGCAACCATGTCGGAAAGCGCAAGGAGATTATCGTGCATGTCGTCGACAGTGAGGAGATCGCGAGGGAATGTGTATGAATGGCCTACAGATTTCGGATCATCTTCCACCGTTGATACGTGGTCATCCCCAATGCCGCGCGAAACGTTCCAGAGAAAATTTCCAGTGTACGAGCCGAACTCGCGAATGAGAATATGCAGTGGTGCGGCGCGGAGTGTGAGAATTGACGTGATGCCGAGTGTTTCAAGACGTTTTTGGAGTTGTTTACCGATACCACAGATCTCGTCAAGCTTACGCGATGCGACAAATGCCATCGCGTCTTCTGGGGCGATAAAGGTGATGCCGTTCGGTTTTACGGATTCACTTGCGAGTTTTGCAATGACTTTATTCGGTGCGATGCCGATGGACGCCGTGCAGGTTGCGCCAATATGTTTGACGATATCGGCGCGAATGATTTGCGCGAGAAGTATGGCACCAAGCCGATCGCCGCCAGCAGTGGTGATATCTGCAAAGGCTTCGTCGGTGCTGAACTGTTCCACGGCATCGCAGTGCGTGCGAAGGATTTTTAAAAAGCGACTGGTGATATCGGCGTATTTTCTTGGGTCGCCAGGGAGAATGGGGAGGTTGGGAATAATGCGTAATGCTTCCCACGTTCCCATGGCGGTTTTGATGCCAAGATTTTTTGCTTCACGCGATGCGGTGGTGACAACGGAACGGAGATGCGTGAGGTCGCGAAGATCTGTGCGTGTGCCCTGCGTTTTTCCTGCATCGCGATCAATTGCGCCTTTACCCTTTCCTGCGACAGCAAATGCTTTTCCGCGTAGAAATGGATTTGCCTGTGCTTCGACGGAAGCGAAAAAAGAATTAAAGTCGATGTGTAGAATAAGGCGAGACATACGATACATTCCCTCACGACCTCTCGCTCCTGCTCTACGCCTCACTACTTATTCAGCAATTCGAGGGGGAGGCGGAGGTGGTTTTCGAAGGTACGAGCACGGGTGCGGAGATGCTTTTGTTTCTGCTGGTGATGGGTGGCTAAAATATCGTTGAGCGAGAAAGTGAAACGCGTGCCATTCCTCCGTGATTTGCGCATAAAAAAGATTATTCTGAATACATTTCAACGAGGCGCCATTCGAGGTTTTGTGTATCAAGCCGAAGTTTCATGAATGTGGTTTTATCAGAAACAGAGAAATAAAAGATTCGTGTTTCGCCTTCGTGCGTGCTGTGAATAAGGTTTACTTTCTCCATGGGGTATTCACGCGTGCCCCAACGCACACACGTCGGTCGCACGCGCCGGCCAGAAAAATCCACGCGGACGTCGACAGGATCGTTCAGGATTTCATGGGAAGACATATGTTCAGGGTAAATACTTGAACCATTTTTTCGTGACCGCTTCTTCGATATCGATTCCAGATCGTTCCGCAAAGATCAGTACATACGAGAATACGTCGGCGATTTCTTCGGCGAGCGCCTGCTTTGCTTCGTCATCCGATTCCGTTTTTCGCCTTGTACGCTGCGTGCGGACGAGGTACGCCCGAGTCATCTCTCCGAGTTCCTCCTGGAGCTTGAGAAGAAACCAGTCATCTGTATATGTGATGTGAAACGTCTTCGCGTATTGATCTGCAACAGCTCGCGCCTTTTCTGTGATTTCGGCAATCGTCATACACTATGACGCAAGACGCGTGCGGATCATGGTACGGACATGCTTTCTGAACCTGCGGAGATTGAGGAACCGACGAATACGGTGCGCGAGTTCATGACGAGCGCTGTTGAAAAGTGAAGTGCGATAAGCAACCGTCACATTATAGTGACGAAGAGCAATGGAATTCATAGTAATGAAAATTATCGTTTTCTACACCGTGCCAAACTTTCTCATGACTGCGCGAACAATGCCTTGAATGTTGAGGTCACCTTTGACGATAATGGGCTGCATGGTGCTATTGGCTGGTTGTAAACGAATGTGGCCGGGTTCACGATAGAAGCGTTTGAGTGTTGCATAGGCGTTATCGAGCAGTGCAACGACGATATCGCCATTCTTTGGGGAAGGATTGCGTTCGACGATGACATAGTCGCCGTCGAAAATTCCATCTTCAATCATGGAACGCCCTTTGACTTTGAGAATATACGAATTCATGGGGTCCATCACGAAGTCTGCGGGAATAGCCATAGCTTCATTTTGTTCTACCGCTTCGATGGGTTCGCCGGCAGTGATAAGCCCTGCAAGTGGGAGCATAATGGCGAGTGGCGACATTGGTTCAGTATCCACGAGCTCGATGGATCGTGCCGCGCCGTGGTCGCCGGTGTTAATGATCCCTTTTTCACACAGTGTTTTTATGTGCTGATGAATGGTAGCCGGGGAAGAGAGGCCAAGCTGCTCTGCGATTTCGCGGTACGATGGGGTATAGCCGTTTTCTTTCACGAAACCTTCGATACAGTCGAGCACCTCTCGTTGTTTCTTGGTGAGTGGGGGGAGCATAATTGTTCGTGTTATGTTCGTATCATAACCGAACGGAAAACGAACGCAAGGTGCGTGGTGTGGATAACTGTTTTGGTTTTGGATTTCTTTGCGCCTGCGAGGTTTCAGACGTGTTTCTTCATTGACATTTTCGCTAATTTATGCGATATTCTTCAGGCAATTCCATCACGGGACGGCCGTATTTTCAGGGCGTAGCCTGAAGAACTCAAAGAACGGGAGGACGATAGCATGCCCAAGGCTGTTACGTCTCAAGACCAGAAGCGCGACCACGCAACGAGCATCTTCGCTGCGGCCTACAGCGCCCTCGGGCTCACCGAAGAGCAGAAGCAGCGCATCAACATGCGCGGCAACGAGCTCAAGACCGGCATCGATAGGCTCCTGCGGGAACTCGTGGTTGAAGGTCGTGTGCTCAGCATCACCCGCCAGGTGGACATGCTTATCGCGGGCGGCTACCACACGCGGCAGGGCATGTCGGAGGCGGACTACCGTGCCCTTTGGGGAACGGAAGTGGAGCAGTACCCCGAGTACGTGGGGCGTCTGGATCTGCCGTTCCTCGTGGACGACACCATGTCCGTGGAAGATGCGGTGGCCTGTAATGGCAACCTCGTTCTCTACGTGAACCCCGATCAGTGCACGACGGCTATTCCGCGCCCCGTGCACGCGGAGACCGGTGAACCGCTCACGCGCTGGGTGGCGTTCGTCCAGCTCGGCCGCTACCTCAATCACCGGGTGGCGGACGTGGAGGCGCTCCTGCCCACTGACGAAGTGGGTCTCACCCCCACTGAAGGGGTCCACTTGCCCGGGCAGTGCGAGAAGCACCTGCGCAATCACGCTGTCGACCTGTGCGGGTCCCGCTTCGGCTCGGTGTACGCGCCGTGCGTGCGCTGGTTCGGCCACGGTCGGCCGAGGCTGGATGCGTACGTCGTTGGCGGTCGCGATCCGCGCTGCGGTTCCGGTTCCCGTGGGAAGCGTGTGGTGCCTGTGACCTGGTGACCTGAACGCTCGATGCCCGCGACGAAGTCGCGGGCATCTCCGCATCCTAAAACCTTTTCACGTGTGGCTTTTATACATCTATGGGAGTATTAGCGCATTGCTGTGGAATACGGCTTGCGAAAGAGATCACGCGTCGCGTAGAGTAGCGTTAAATGTATGTTAAAAATTGTCGAAGCGCCGCTTGCCGGGCATCCGGATAAAATCTGTGATCAAATTGTCGAATCCGTCGTCGACGAATATTTGCGTCGTGATGCGTTAACACGCATGGATATTCAGGCGCTTGGCAGTAACGGTATGGTGATGTTGGGTGGTGTCGTGGATTCGCGGGCGGATTTTGATGCTGCGGCGTTAGGGAAGACGGTGTATGCGGATGCCGGATACTCGGATCAAATTGAGGTATTCGTAAATTTGGATAAACCGACGGAGGATAACGTACGAACCATGGTGCGGGGTGGCGCGCAGGGCACGGCCATCGTGCACGGGTACGCCACGAAAGAAACGCGGGAAATGTTGCCGCGTGCTGTGGTGTACGCAAATAGTATCGCGCGCCGCATTGATGAGTTGCGCAAGAGCGATCAACGCTTTGCATGGTTGCGTCCAGACGGAAAAGTCCAGCTCGCGACAGACGGCGACACGCTGCGCGCGATTACGGTTATTGTGGAACACGATTCGTCTATGGAGCTCCCTGGGATTCAATCGCAAATTGTGGAAGAGGCGATCGCGCCGTGCATCCCGTCCATTGAAGGTGTGACGATTATTGTCAATTCTGGTGGATCATTTACTCAGGGCGGTTTTGGTGCGAATGCTGGTGTGTCCGGTAGGAAAGTACTCGCCGATTCTTATGGGGGGCTCTTGCCGCACGGAGGTATGGGACTTGCGGGGAAAGATCCATTGAAGCCAGGGCGTGCCGGAACATACATGGCGCGATATGCCGCAAAAACTCTTGTAACAGAGGGCGCTGCATCGAACGTGCTCATTACGGCAATGTACGCGCTCGGGATTGCAGAGCCACTTGTACTTTCCGCGCGTGCGGGGAATGGTGATGATCTCACAGAACTTGTTACGCAACGCTTTGATTTTCGTCCGGAAGCGATTGTGGAACGTTTGGGGTTACGTCGTCCGCTGTATGCCGCGTGCGCAACGTATGGCATGTTTGGCCGGCCAGGATTGCCGTGGGAAGAGATGGAAAAAGAATAGTATACTGTGCGCATGAAACACGTTCATGTTGCATCGTTTGCGTTTGTATTGGCCATGGTACTTTTTGTCGGTACTTTTGTGGTTTTTCGCATTCCCGAAGCGCAGGGTGTACAGAGTAGTGACGGCGCAGTGACGGTGACGGGGTTGACGCGGATGGGGCAGCGGATATCGGTTGTGCTCGATACGGAGATGCCACTTGGTGATCCGCTACTTGGTTTGGTGTACCGCATTGAGCCAAATAATGTACCGCTGGACGCGCCGGTGGTGATATCGCTCGCGAAACGCCGTGATCTCGGTACAGAAGGTGCGACAACGGTGTACCAATGGCATGCTGCGCTTGGGGTGTGGGTGCCGGTACCGAGCGTTGTGGCCGATACGGAGGAGGTGCTGGCAGTTGAAGTGTTGACGTTGGGGTATTTTGCGCTCGGTACCATGCCGAATATTGTGATGCCGTCGTTGTTGACGGCGCAAGATGCACTTCGTACAAAGGCGCCCGCAGGAACGCGAGGATATCGCATTGTCACTGCGTATACGGTGCCGGACGGCGTCCCGGTGGCATGGCCTGCGGCGCAAGTATTAGGTGGGTGTGGCGGACGTGTGGGAGCCGGGGATCGGGTAGAGTATTCGTCGGCGACGCAAACAGTGAATGTGCTCGTCGATGATGTACAGACGTCGGTGCAATTCACGCTGATTGGTGAATGGATTCTTGCCGGCGACGGTTCCGGATGTCCGGCATCGGTACCGTTACAAGCACAGGAAGAGTCATGATATACTCTTGATATCTTATGCCTACACCTCGAAAAACACCATCCACACCTTCAGGAAAGCGTGCACGTGCTTCAGCAGGAACTTCACATGTTGTGCCTGTGGTACAACCCGCTCGTCACCATAATCTTTGTCAGAGCTGCCATGCACTCCCCGCGGGAAGCATGGAACTCATGGCGCTGATGTTGGTGTTAGTGTTCTCACTGTCGGCCGTGTTGTTTACCTCAGTGTACGCGCTGCAATCAGAGCAAATAAAAGTGCAGGAGCTTACCGCACAAGTGCAGTAATTTTGTGAAGAAAATCCCTTTCTTTCTTGGCGCTGTGCTCTTTTTGGCTGGTGCGGGGTGTACAACCGTGCCTGTTTCGAGTACAACAACAACCGAAACTCAAGATTCTTCGAGCACCCCTGCTGTGACCCAACCAACGTGGACCTTTCCTGGCGTTTTGCCCGCAGAACAGATTACAAACAAACAGATTCGCATTGTCACGAGTAAGGGTGACATTGTGTTCAAGTTGCACGCAGACACGGCACCAAAAACTGTGTCGAACTTCGTGTATCTTGCGTCCGGTGACTATTTCAACGGATTAACGTTTCATCGTCGCGAGGAAGGGTTCGTGATTCAGGGAGGTGATCCAAATGGTAATGGCACTGGTGGCCCAGGGTATAAATTTGAAGATGAATTGAACGACGATCGGACATATGTTCGTGGTACTGTCGCTATGGCGAACGCTGGACCAAATACCAATGGGAGTCAGTTCTTTATTATGCTCGGTGACGTGCCATTGCCCCATGCCTACACTATTTTCGGTGAAGTGACGGTGGGTATGGATGTTGTAGACGCAATCAAAAAAGGTGACGTGATGACCACAGTGACGGTGGAAGAACTTGCGGAGTAGGTATAAACAAAAGGCGGGCACTTATGTCCGCTTTTGTGATAGGAGTAATAAAAAGTTGGGGGAGGGTGAGTCTTGGAAGGGTTGTGGCGGGAGCGGGAACGTCAACGAAACCAAACGTTCGTCATCCTGAGTAACGCGACTTGTTCCCCCGAAGCGTCGAAGGAGCGAAGGGGGAAGGATCTCCCGATCAGTATTTTTTGCACAATAAAGAATGTGAACTGGAGTGAACATTCTCTTTTTGCGAAAATCGACCACCCGGGCGACAGCAGTTTTTCATCTCCCGACCTATTCCAAGATTCAGGTTCAGAGTTTTCTGGATCCCCGCCTGTCCCAACCCTTTCTATGATTCACTTCTCCTCCCGCCTTCTCATTCTCCGATCAATGCATAAAATTTCTCAATCCGATCTTGCGAAGGATATTCGAGTGACTCGGCAGACGATCGCCGCAATCGAGATGGGAACGAAGACGTCGTCGCTCTATACCGCAATGAACATTGCCAAATATTTCGAGTCTACGGTCGAATCCGTCTTTCAATTTAAAGAATCCAGAAAATAACGGTACACTAGTGTACATGGAAAAACGTATTACGAAACATAGTTTTTATAAGTACTTGAAGTGCCCGTCGTGGATTGCGCATGAAGCTCGGGGAGAAATTCGAGAGCACCCGTTGCGTTTGCGCGTGCAGGATGACGAGTTGTTGCAAGAGCAGGAGCGCAAGATGTTGATTGATCGGGAATCTGTTGAGATTGTGGCCGAAAGCGACGACGACGCACATGTAAAAACGCTGGAGCTGATGAAGCAAGGTGTTGCCTCTATTTACAGCGGGAGACTCAAGCATGGCCATTGGGTCGCGACACCGGATCTGTTTGAGCGGATCGACGGCAAATCACAGTTCGGTGAGTACTATTATGTTGCGTGCGATATTAAACGTTCTAGACATTTGAAGGACGAATATTGTCTGCAAGGATCGTTTTACGCCGAGGTGTTGCGTTTGATGCAGGGGAGAAAGCCGAAGCAGGGTTATGTCATGCGGCCAGATGGTGCAGTTGAAGCGTATGTGCTCGATGAATATGCGACGAAATTTCGTCTCACACTCGACGGTATTGAACGTATTCTTGAGGGCGTGCCAGAGCCGCATTTCCTCACGTCGGATTGTAAACAATCGCCATGGTT
This sequence comes from uncultured Gammaproteobacteria bacterium, assembly GCA_964394565.1. GTDB lineage: Bacteria > Patescibacteriota > Patescibacteriia > UBA9934 > UBA9934 > CAIKHN01. The sequence goes on along the minus strand of CAYMYA010000002.1, from coordinate 20,568 downwards.
CGATGAATGCAAGCGTGAAACCATCGCGGCTGATCATCTCTCGCGCCTGAACCGTGTGTGGCGCAGCGAAGTGACTGCGCTCGAGAACGCTGGGGTCAACACTGTCCATGCGCTTGCCGCAGAACATGCGGATCTTCTCGCAAACCGTGTGCACGGCATTTCCGCGGAGCGTTTGCAATTCCTTGTGCTTGCCGCGAAGACACTCCTCTCCGGTACACCAGCAATTCTTGGTCACGTAGATCTCCCCGAAGCAAGTGATGCGCTCGTCGTCGATATTGAATCTGATCCCCTTCGTGATCTTCACTATCTTTTCGGTGTGCTCGATGTACACGGATCAGAAAGCGAATTTCATACCTTTCTTGCGGAGAACGAATCAGAAGAACAGGCTGCCTGGGAACAATTCATTGCGTTCATCCAGACACGGCCCGGCATTTCGCTCTATCACTACGGCTGGTACGAACAAGATGTATTTCGCATGATGGCACAACGGTATGGCGCGCCAGAAGGATTCATCGACGAACTCGCAGAACGTTCCGTCGACGTGCTCGAGCGATTACGTGAAGCAATTATTTTCCCGTTGTCGTTTTATTCCTTAAAAGACATTGCGCAATTTTTGGGATTCCGTTGGCGTCACGACGACGCATCCGGATTGAATTCGGTACTCTGGTATGAAGAATGGTTGACCACGGGGAACCGGGATCTTTTGGACGATGTATTACGATATAACGAAGACGATGTCCGTGCGACCTGGGTGGTGGCAGAATGGGCACGCAAACACGCAGTATGAACATGCTGAAAGCACTCATGTCTCATCCGCTCGATGGTGAGCAGAAGCCGTGGAAGCCGTATTATGGGTATATGTTCTTGGCGATGCTTGGCGTGAGCGGCGTGTTGTACGCGTATCAACGTGTGAACGGTGGGCCAGCGCTCCCAATATCGGCAAATCCTGCGGCGTTGTATGACGAAGCAAAAGTCCGGAACGCCACCACTGCCGCGCCTCTCGTGGTCGCGCCGTTAGATCCTGTTCGTCCAGATGCGTTGGACGATGTCGCGAAAGCTGCGCTTGCGATTCTTGCACAAACACCAATGACGTTGCCAGACGCAGAAACGCTTTCCGGTGATGCACTTGAAGTTGCGGCGATGATTGAAGCACATGATGTTCTGGTAAATGCTGTCGTTATTGAGGATCCATCCGTCGATGAGATTATGGTGTATGTGGAGGGCGCAATTCCGGTATATATGCCAGTGATACTTGCGGGGGAGACATCGCAACACTGGGTTATGCTTGATGCGACATTTCAGCATACTGATCTTGAGGCGATGGCGGGGAATCGTGTGGTGATTGTTCAGAAGAAATAATATGCGCGCCGTCATTTCTGTTTCCGAGTACTTGCAGCTTGCAAATCATGCGCTTCGCACCATTCCTTCCGAGAATATGGTTATTGAGGGCGAAGTGGCGGATTTTAAAATCAGCCAGGGGAAGTGGGTAAATTTCGATTTGAAAGACGAGAACGCCGAAGCGAAGATTCCGTGTTTCATGACGGTGTATGCCTTAGCGGTGCCATTGGCAAGTGGCATGCGCGTTCAAGTGTCCGGGCAGTCGAAAGTCTTTGAACGATTTGGAAAATTTACGCTCAACGTTTCGGAAATCATGTTGGTTGGTGAGGGCGCGCTGCAAAAAGCGTATCTTGAGTTGAAGGCCTCATTGGAACGCGAAGGATTGTTCGACGGTGCACGGAAGCGCGCTATTCCACAATTTCCGGAACGTATCGGAGTAATTACGTCCTCGGAGGCTGCGGCGTACGGGGATTTTCTCCGTATTTTGAACAATCGTTGGCGGGGAATTACGGTCGTTCATGCGCCGGTGCATGTGCAGGGGCAATATGCGGTGACGGAAATTCTCGAGGCGTTTGCGCGTTTGAATGCGCTGCCAATCGCGGAGCGTCCAGACGTTATTGTCCTTACGCGAGGCGGCGGGAGTTTAGAGGATTTGCACGCATTTAACAGTGAAGCGGTTGCGCGTGCGGTATTTCAGAGTGCGATTCCTGTGGTGGTGGGTGTGGGGCACGAGCGCGATGAATCGTTGTGCGATTTTGTGGCCGACGTACGCGCATCCACGCCAAGCAATGCTGCAGAGCGCGTGGTACCTGATGCGAGGGCGCTACAATCGATGTTGACGATGAGCACGGACCGTATGATGGATCAGCTGCAGTTTGCCATCGATCATCGTGCGCACCGTATTGATCGTTCGGTGAGTATACTGGATCGTTCCATGGGGAAAATTACAGAATCTCTTGGGAATACCACGCAGCGATTTGGGTATGCATTTGAACGGTTCCGGGTAAGTCTCGTGGCCACGATTGATCACGTGAATCGTCGAACAGCGTTTTTAGACGATGCCATGACGCGCGTGGCGGGGACGTCTCGGCAATCACTGAGTGAACTCGAGCGTGTGTTGAAGAGCGTAGACCCGAAGGAGGTGTTGCGGCGGGGCTATGCCGTGGTGCGTGCTGGGGGAGTGCTGGTGCGAAGCGCGAAGGCGGTTGCGTCAGGAACGCGCCTCACGATACACTTGGCTGACGGAACGGTTGATGCGGTGGTCGCGGAGCAATTACGCCAAGAATCTCTTTTGTAGCACTATGACAAAGAAGCCATCATTTGCAGACGCGTTTGCAGAATTAGAAGCCATCACGGAGTGGTTTGAAACGCAAAACGTGGATCTGGACGAAGGAGTAAAGAAATTTGAGCGTGGGCTAGAACTTGCAAAAATGCTCAAAGAAAAACTTGCGGATGTGGAGAACACCGTGGTCACCTTGAAGAAAAAGTTCTCTGCGCTCGAGGACGGTACTCCTGAAAATATCTAACCCCTGTTTTATGAAATTGCTTCTTCGTTGGGTTGTGAATGCGCTCACGCTCCTTGCTGCAACACAAATCATTTCTGGATTTCATGTTGCGAATATGTACGCCGCGCTCATTGCCGCGTTAGTGCTTGGGTTGCTGAATGCTATCATTCGCCCAATACTTCTTCTGCTCACATTGCCAGTAAATATTGTTACGCTTGGATTATTTACGTTCGTTATTAACGGTGGAATTGTGTGGTTCATGGCGACGTTCGTGAAAGGTGTTTCCGTGGAAGGGTTTTTGCCAGCACTTGCCGTCGGCATTCTGCTTTGGGCTGTGAGTACGTTGATGAGCTGGTTTTTTACAGAAATTGAGGAATAATCGGGATAACTTTCGGGGCGGCACCGCGAAACACGTTATGATAGCGGCATATGAACGCATCATTTGCTTTGGGTATTCGGCGAGGGTTCTTGGTTCTGGTGTGGAGTCTTGCGCTCTTTGGTGGAGCACGGGGCGTACAGGCAGCTGGGTGGTTTGCGGCATCGTCCCCGGTGACGGATGCGATGTTCGGCATGGATTGTATGTCTGGCACATGTATTCAGGTGGGTGTTGGCGGTACTGTCGTGCGTACGACAGATTATCAAACATGGACCGAAGCGACGTCCGGTGTGACCGCGAATCTCCTGAATGTAGACATGTATTCTTCCACCCACGCATTTGTGGTAGGGGCGAGCGGAACATTGCTGAAAACCACGGACGGCGGTGTGACGTGGACGAATATCACAGGAATTACCTCCGCGGATCTCCTCGGTGTTTCCATGGTGTCAACATCGATTGTCTATATTGCTGGTCAGGACGGCGCGGTACATAAAACGATCGACGGTGGAACGACATGGGTGAATATTGGTACGAGTCTTTCGGGAATTGATGCATACACGATTGACGCGTATACATCAGATATTGTGTATGTTGCAGGTGCGGGCGGTGTCGCGTATAAAACGACAGATGGCGGTTCGTCATGGACGTTGTTTACGACGGGAACGACGGAATCTATTTACACGCTTGATGTCACCGGGTCGACAACAGCGTATATTGCTGGGAGTAACGGTATGGTGAAAAAAACTACGGATGGTACAACGTTTGCGACCCATACACTTTCTGGATTTGAGAGCGGAGAAACGGTGAAGGATGTGGTATGTTCATCGTCTACAGTGTGTTTGTTGGCTGGAGATCGTGGGCATGTTGCGAGTACGACGAATGGATCGACATGGAGTAACGAGAGTATGCCAAGTATTGCGGTACTTGGTGGCGTAGCGAATATTTCCACGAGTCGTCGTTTTGTCAGTGGTGCGGGTGGGGCGATTTTTGTGCTTGATTATTACGCTCCAAACGATATCGCGGATATCGCGCTTTCTTCAGGAGGTACGACCACAACGGATACGACGCCGGAATTCACGTGGACGGCAGCAACGGACGATGAATCGTGGGTTGCATCATACGAGATGGAAGTTGACGGGAGCGATGTATGGACGGACGTTGGGAACGTGACGACGTATGCATTGCCAACAGCACTTGCTGTTGGGAGCCACAGCGTCGCGTTGCGCGCACTGGATGAAGTAGGAAATATGAGCGCGGAAGCGACGTTTTCGTTTACCGTGGAAAGCACAGTGGATTCCACAGCGCCAACACTCGGATCTATCACATCGTCGTCAGTATCGTTGAATGGAGCAACGGCGTTTACTGTGACCGTGAGTGATGACGTGGGAATATCGAGCTGTACTGGATACGTAGATACCGTTGCGACGACCGTGGAGGTAAGCGGGAGTACAGGGTCATTTACGTATACATTCACCAGCGCAGGATCATACTCGGTGTATGCCACGTGTACGGATGCTGCCGGAAATGTGGGGACGAGTAGTGTGGTGACGGTGACGGTTGCTTCAGATGCAGTGACGGAAACGGATAGTACGCCGCCAACGGTTGGTGCAATTACTCCGGTAAGTGCAGAAGTGAATGTTGCGCTCACATTGTATGCCTCTGTGTCGGACAGTGTGGGTATGGGGTCGTGTACATTGTACGTGAATAGTACGAATGTTGGCTCCATGACGATTGCTGATGGGTACGCGCAATATACCTATACCTTCACCGAGGAAGGCGATGCGGTTGCAAATGCGTATTGTACCGATGCTGCTGGAAACGCGACGCGTGGAGATTCGTCGACGATTGCTGTTGCGGCGGTAGAGAGTACAGATGAAGCACAAGAGGCTGTAGACGAGGCGGAGGTGGGATCGTTGATTAAGCTGGCATGCGAAAATGATTCAACGGTCGAAGATGTGTGTCGTGCGGTGTACTATATTGGAAGCGATGGCAAGCGCCATGCATTTCCAAACGGAAAAGTCTTTTTTACATGGTACGAAGATTTTGATGACGTGGTGATTGTCACGGATGAATTTATGGCATCCCTGACGCTCGGAGCGAACGTAACGTATCACCCGGGAGTACGTATGGTGAAGTTTGTCACGCAGCATACGGTGTATGGCGTTGGTGAAGCTGGAGAGCTTCGTGCCATTGCGAGTGAAGATGTTGCGGAAAGCATTTGGGGGAGCGTGTGGAATACGCTGATTGACGACATCAGCGATGCATTTTACGGGAACTACACGTTTGGTGAAGCGATAGACAGTACAAGCGACTTTGACCCAGAGGAGGTGGAAGATTCCGTTACAAGCATCGATGAGATTCTCTAAAAGATTTCTCACAAAACATCCCCCGTCGCGCCAACGCGCAACGGGGGATGTTTTTTTTCACCAGCACAACTCACGATGTTGCCATCATGAACTCTGCGGGTCGGGCGGCACTCATGGGTGCCGCCCCGTACTGTCAGGGGATCACGGGCTGACGACGACCGGCACCTGCACGGTGCGGTCGCCCTCGGGCCCGTAGGCCACGTCGAAGCGGATGGTGACGGCGCCGTACTCGCCACACGCTCCGTTGCTCAAGTTCGGCCGGGTCATCCTCCATCCGGTCTCGTTGAGCTTGGCGCACAGGGTGACCGCCGTCGCCTTGTCCTTGATGGTGCCCGGGTCGTTGATCAGGGCGGTCGCTGCCGCCACGAGCATGCGCTCGCGGTCGATCTTGGCCAGCAGCTTGTCGATCTGCACCTGGTCCTCGGCGCGGGCTTCTTCGGCACCGCCTTCGTGGATCGTCTCGACGATCCAGTACAGCCCGCCGACGACAAGCGCGGCGATCGCGCCCATGCCTGCGACCCTGAGAAATGCATCCATGGAACAGCTCCAACTCGCTGGGCTAGCGAGGAATGGGGTGTGGTGTGTGTCTTGCCCGCACAACTCACGATGTTGCCATCATGAACTCTGCGTGCGGGACGAGATCGTGTCTCTCGTCCCTGCGTGTTAGGATGGGGTCTTGGTGGCGACGACCTAGGCCTGGGCGACGGCCGATTCCGTTTCCACGTCGATCACGTGGCACATCTCTTCCACGAACGGGAACACGAGATGACCGATCGCCTCGCCACAGGGGCGGGTGAGGGTCAGGGTCACCATCTGGCCGCGCACCCGAAGGTGCGAGCCGGTGGTGAGGGGGAGGGTCATGTCGACTTCTTCGAGGGCCAGGATCAGCATTGGGAACTCCGCTCGCTGGGCTAACGAGGGAACGGGTGGTGGTGTGTCGATGTGTGTCTTGCCCGCACAACTCACGATGTTGCCATCATGAACTCTGCGGGTCGG
>CAYMYA010000002.1:0-13887 GCA_964394565.1 uncultured Gammaproteobacteria bacterium | reverse complement strand
TGTGTGTCTTGCCCGCACAACTCACGATGTTGCCATCATGAACTCTGCGGGTCGGGCGGCACTCATGGGTGCCGCCCTCGTCGTGTCGTGGGCTACTCGGCCGACGGGGAGTCGAGCCACGCCTGCTTGCCGGCGCGAGCCAGTATGCGGGAGTGGGTTTCGGCCTTCTGCCACTTCCGGTGCTCGTCGCACCGGGGCCGCATGGGATCCTCATCGCGGGATGGCTTTTTGCGGCGCACAGGCCGCACCGGAACCTCTTCATCCCCACCGTCCTCCCAACCGGTATCCTCATCCCACGGTTCCTCCTCCGTGAGGGCGAGGAAGATGAGAACGTCGAGCCGGTCGGCCGTTCCCATGGCCAGCCTGTCCTCGATGCCCATCTCTTCGATGGGCGCTGGCGCGGAGACCGGCTCCCCATCCTCTTCCAGCCACTCCTCCGGGGAGGAGTAGCCATCGGAGTAGTAGATGTCCCAGTCCGCCCTCCCGGCCATCAGGCCGGGGTCGACGAAGTCGACGAGCTCGTACTGCGCCACCAGGTGGTGCGCCGTGAGCGGGTCGACCCACGTCATCTTGCCGCTCTGGAAGGCGTTGGAGACGGGGACGGCGTCGCCGCCGGCGAACCGGACGGTGTTGAGTCGCTCGCTGAGCACGCAGACGGGAAACTGGTGGGGGAGTCGGATGTAGTTGCCGGTCATCCGACGCCGCTGCTCTTCGAGGGTGGCCTCGCGCTTGAGCTCTTCGGCGCGCCGCTTGGCGGCCGCCTTCATCTGGCGCTCGCGCCGCTTGACGGCTTCCGCGGCTCGGATCTCTTCCTCCGTGCGCTTGGCACGGCGGGGACGGCGGACGATAGTGGGGGTGCTGGCGGGGTTGGTCTTCTGCTTGGACGCCATGGCTGTCGGCGCTCCGTGGTGCGGATGATGCCCCTGGGAAGGGGCCGGGGATGGGTTCGCGAACACGAGGGATTAGACCTCGTGACGCACAAATATAGCAGAAAATAGGCGTTTTGTCAAAGGAAATGGGGAAAACTGGGGGAGGGATTTTGAGGGAATCAAGGGCTTTTTGTGGCTTTTGTAGTGTTTTTAGCAGAGAAGCGTGTGGGGAAAGGGGATTTGACGAAATGGGCGGGTATGATAGGCTACTCCCGTCCTCGAGATCCGCAGACAGCGAGCGACGTCGTACAGACGTCAGAAGCCTCGCCGAGAATCTCAACCCCTAACGGAGCTCGCTTGCGAGCGAAGTGGGGTCAAGTCTGCGGCCCCGAAAGGGCTGCTCATTTATTTAAAGTAATAAAATGTTTATTTCCTGGCGAAATAAACATTTTATCTATCTATGCCAAAGTCTCGTGCTGAAAAGCGCGACATCGTGGCCGGCATTGCGAAGAAGTTCAGCACCATGAAGGGTGCCGCCTTCGTCGCCGTTTCCGGTTTCACCATGGCACAAGCGGATACCTTGCGTTCCAAGGCTCGTGAAAACAACGTGGAAGTATTCATTTCCAAGAAAACGTTGCTTTCACTCGGCGCGAAAGAAGCAGGAATCGACGGCTTGGTGCCCGATGCGCTTCAGGGATCGATCCTTACCGCCGTTTCGTACGGCGACGAGGTCAGTGCGGCAAAGGTGCTCAAGGATTTCCTCAAGGGGAATGACGTAGGAGCACTTCTCGCCGGTGTGTTGGAAGGAAAGATGATTGGTCAAGCAGATGTGAAGCGTTTGGCGGACTTGCCAAGCAAGGAACAGCTCTTAGGCCAGCTCGTCCGCACCATCAACGCGCCAACTACAGCGTTCGTCAATGTGCTCGCCGGAAACTTGCGTGGTCTTGTGACCGTGTTGGGAGCCGTCGGCGCGAAAAAGTCAGCGTAATTAAAACTCATTTATCTTTTTATGGAAATCCCAGCAAAGTTTCAGTCAATCGTGAGTGAAATTGAAAAGATGTCCGTGTTGGATCTTTCAGAATTGGTGAAGGTCTTGGAAGAGAACTTCGGTGTTTCTGCAGCAGCTCCAGCCATGATGATGGCAGCTCCTGCAGCTGCTGGCGCGCCAGCAGCAGAGGAACAGTCATCATTCACCGTTGAACTCACCGCAGCAGGTGATAGCAAAATCAACGTGATCAAGGCGGTGCGAGAGTTGACCGGCCTTGGGCTTAAGGAGGCAAAGGATATTGTGGACGCAGCGCCAAAGGCCGTGAAGGAAGGTGCAACAAAGGCAGAAGCAGACGACATGAAGGCAAAGCTCGAAGCAGCTGGTGCCGTGGTTACCCTCAAGTAATTGGTTCATCCACAATTCCCCCGTATTTCCGCAAGGAGGACGGGGGATTTTGATACAATATTCTTGTATTCATTAATTTTTTCGTATGATGAAGATCAAGTGTGACTGCCCAGATTCAGGGTTGCTTGCCGTGCGCCTCGGCCTTGCCGCAGTATTTATTGTGCATGGTGCTATGAAACTTGCTGACGTCGGCGCGACAATGGCATTTTTTGAGAAAATGAGTCTTCCGGCGTGGCTCGGCGTTGTCGTCGGTATCGTGGAATTGCTCGGCGGTGTTGCGATGTTGCTTGGCACATATGTAAAATATGCAGGGTATGCCCTCGCAGCGGTGATGGTTGGTGCAATTTTGGCCGTAAAGTGGAAAGTGGGTTTTGTTGGAGGCTGGGAATTTGATTTTGTGTTGTTGACCGCAGCAATTGGGATCGCCTGGACTGGCGCGGGGGAATACGCGGTGAAGATTCCGGAAAAGAAATAAGGTCCTTTTTACGAAAAATCAAACATCCTGTCTCTGCTGCGCGTGACGCTCCACGCCGCGACGGCCCACCTCCGGCGGACCTGCGGCTGGGTCGTTGCCCGCTCGCGTCGACAGGATGTTTTGGTTTCCGTTGAAATTTGAGGTGATTTACGTGCCAAGTTTTTCCCAGAGTTCGTCGTAAATGACGCGTTGGGCGTGAGCGAAGTCTTTGGACGAAATGAGGACGGCAAAATTCTCTTTCCAGGAAATCATGAGCACACGATTATCGAAGATATTTATTTCTGGGGAGTATTCGGAGCCGGAATGAATAAATCGCACGTCGCGGAGCTCTGCTTTCGATTGAAGCGCGCGCTTGCGCCATGTTTCGTTGTCCGGTGCAATGGCCCGCGCATGAATGTTGAGCGCGATGCGTTGTTTGAGATAGCGTTCAAAATCTTCTCCCATTGCGCGAACGATGGAGTCCATATTCGCGTATGCACGAATCATATCCGTCGTGCTGAGCGTTTCTTGCAGTGCATTCCAAATGCCATGTTCGCCTTCGAAGAGTTCAACTTTTGGCAGAAGCGATGCGCCTTTCGTCACGCTGAGAAGCTCGGGCAATGCTCCTGCAAGTAGATCTCGTTTCTTTTGTGCGTCGAATTTTGCAGCCTCTTCGGATGCATCGATGAGCTTTTCAAGGCTTCGCGGATCTTTAGCGGCGTATGTTCGCGTTGTTTTCTGCCGCGTTTCATACACAAGCCCTTTCGTTTCGAGCCGTCGAAGCGCGTCATATACCGTGGGACGTGAAACATTGAGCCGGCGGGCAAGGGCGGCGGGCTTGACGTTGACGTGACGAAGAACCTCTAAATACAGCATTGCTTCGATTTTTGTCAGGCCGAGTTGCTCAAGGATTTCTTGTGATTCCATATTCGTATGCTCTATACACTACAGAATATTGGCTAATATTAGTCATAGAATACTGATATAGTCAATATAATTCGATACGTTATTTTACAGACTCGCTAATCGGGAAATGATACCTCCGCACCACCAACGGAGGCGCCATGTTCGCTCAACTCTCTTCTGATCTCGACACTGCCCCGAGGATGCTCGGGTGGAACCACTCGCGCCAGGCATGTCAGGATGCGCTCGATCGTGGTGAGATGTTGCATCTCTTGGCGGAAACCACGAATCGCTGCGACTTCGACTGTGAGTACTGCTATACCGTCTTGGAAACGGTCGCGGATGGCACAACGTTCCATGCCGCGTCGCTCGCGGGGGAGCTCGTGCTTTCTGAGCGTCTCGCACTCATCGATGCCGCGGCAGATCTTGGCGCCACGTGCTACGACATCGTGGGCGCAGGCGAGCCATTGCTTGATCCGCACTGTCTCGCACAGATTGAGCACGCGGTAAAGTGCGGCATGCAGACAGTGCTCTTCACAAACGGATCCGTCCTTGGGTCATTGAAGAAGGGTCGCGAGGTGGCAGAGCGGCTGTGGGAGCTGGGAACCACCGTTGTGGTGAAGCATCACGGTGCTGCCGAGATTCACGATCGCATCGTGCGCCGAAAGGGCGCCGCGGAACGCCGTGATCGTGCGCTCGCGCTTCTCATGGAGCTGGGGTTCAACACGGGAACTCCCACGCGCCTCGGCATCGACAACATCGTGTATCAGGCGACGATCGAGGGAATCCCGGATTGCCTTCGCTGGTGCCGGAAGAACAATGTCTACCTCGCGTGCTCAAGCTTCATCCCGTCGGGGAGAACGCGGAAGGACACGGAGCAAGCAGCGAGCTGGAGCGAGCTCGAACGCGTGTTCGCGGAGTGCCGAAGGATCGACGAAGAGTTCGGCATTCAGCACTCGGGAATGATGCCCTTCATCGGTTCTGGGAGCGCATGCACGCAGTACCTAGGGTTGTACGTCACCATCCTCGGCGACGTGCACGGATGCGTGGGGAAGATGGAGACGTACGACAACGTGCGCCAGCGTGCCCTTCGCGGCATATGGAGTGAGCGCCTCCCGCTCCTTCGCGCAACATTTGACGGTGGCTGCCCGCCCCGCCAACGCTTCTACGAATCCCTCGGAGTGAAGCCGCACGACATGAAACGCTTGTTCTGAGTACGATCAACGTAAGTCCCGCGCCAGAGCTCTGGCGCGGGACATGTTGTGTATGAACGCGCTCGAGGAAAGTTCGAGGAGGCCTCAATATAATTATTTTGTCTTCCATCTATCTTCCCAACCCCTTCCAAGATTCAGATTTCATCGCTTACTCCAACAAATGACTTGCGGTGTACGAGTAGACGGTGGTGGGGGTGGCGAGGAGAATTCGGTTTTCGCTTTCGCGGACGGTGAAGCCGACGACGCCGGAAATGTTCGAAATATATTGCGCGATCATGCTGCCGTTTTCCTTTTGCATCACAATCACACGACCGTCGGCACCGTCAAGAATGTATATATACGGTGAGTCTACGTTCGTCCAGATATCTAATGGTTTCACGAGCACGGGATCGATTGCTGCATGATCCCACGGTGTTTCTTTGCCGCTCGCAAACACCACGACGTCTGTGTTCGTTAAGACCCAAATATTTCCGTCAATTGCCAGCGCGCGTGCTTGAGAGAGATCCGTTGTTTTTCCACTGATCCATGGCGTTCCCGCTTCAAAGCCAATGCCCTGCGGGCGCATTTTTACAATTTGCTCACTGGCCGCAGCAAGCACATACACGTTTGTGTTATACGTGACGAGGTCTTCCACACTCGCCATGCCGTCAGTGCCGCTGGTCAGTGCACTCACGCTCGAGGTTCCTGTCGTCGTACGCCAAAGGCGTTTATCCATGTCGACGACGAGAATGTCTGTCCCTTCGTCGGCGAGGTGTAATACATTTTGCGCAGGACTTGTGCCAATATCGCCGCGCTCGAGCGCCTTGCTCACTTCGTTCACGCGCCACGGTGCGGCATCTGCGGAGACACCATAAATCGCCGTACCAGTACTTGCGAGGCCAATGAGCGGAAATGCGAATTGCTCAGGAAGCTCAGCGATTACTGTAGGAGTAACGGTTTCTAGCCCGCGGGTTTTGCCCAGAAGTTCCTGAAGTGACCGTGTGAGGTCTTCCGCTTTTGTTTCTTGGGCATTGGTGTCTTTCGGCAAGGTTGCGGCAAGTGCTTGGGCATCCGCAAGAAGTATTTGTGCATCCTGTGTATTGCCATAAATAATCGCAGCCTCTGCTGCAGTGCGCTTCTCTTCAATCTTTGTGACGAGCGATTCATACGCAACCGTTGCTGCCGCGGTGCGTTGTTGCGCCTTGCTCATGCTAATACTGATTGCGAAAATCATGACGACAAGTATTGCGCCGCCGCCGACAATTTTTGTACTTCTCGAAGCGCCTTTTGCTGCAGTAATGCCCGCATGGCGGAGCGTACTCAGGCGTGTGGTGATTCCACTGAACTTTCCGTACGATCCGTGCAAGCGCCGCGAGCCAGTATCGTTTTTCGTTGTAGCATTTGCTAATGCACGTTCTGTGAGCGTGAGTATGCCGCGTGCTGCGCGCTTGACCCCACGCCATAGTGCGCTGTTACTGTATACAGACAAGGTTTTTTTCGTGGTGCGCAGAAGCCCAGAAAGCTTTTGTGTGATATCTGGGGATTGATCGCCAAGTAAATCTGCGGTACGCGATTGCGTTTCCTCAAGCGACGAGAGCGACGCCATGGGGTTTGCTTTTTTTGGTGGGCCAAGGGGTATGTCGTCGTTTACGTGGAAACACACACCTCCGAAATGATGGGTGAGTGGAACGAATTGTTGAATGCGTTCGAGGGCGCCGTTTGGCGGCAATGTCACGAGAATATCTTGAAGATCCCCAAGGTTGAGCGCATGTGGCGGGATCCGTGTCGCGATATAGAACACATCGCCAGGGTGCAGTTCGCCGTCGAGTACAGTTACTAGTGGTTTTTCCCATGTGCTGTCTTGGTTTGCGAGCTGTGCGTCGAGTTCATACACAACATAGCGGCGTTCTGCGGTTTGATGCAAAAAAAGCGCGTGGTGTGTGCCAATGCCGCTAAAAAAGACTTGAGTATTCGTCATTACGCCAAGAACGACGTTTAAGTGTTTCAATGGGAGGCGACATGTTTCTGCACAGCGGGCGAGATCGGCATTGAGACGCACGAGCATCGCTTCAAATCGTCGCGGAACGTTCACATCGTTGGATGCAATGTCCGAACGCATTTCTTCCAAATGGCTCTTGAGAATATGTAAAAAGCGTTCGCGCGCCTCTGTATCACGCGACGTGACGCTGAATACACCAAAAATTCCGCCATCCCCGTGGGGAAGCGGCAGAAGGGTGGTGCTTACGCTCATGTGTTCAGGCGCGGTGCCTGGTACGAGGAGCTCTGCGGATTTGATTCGATGGATGGGGGAAGACATGGTTGCGCAGGCAGGGGGATTCTCTGTACAGTATAGGCAGATTTTCCCCTATGGACAATGAACCCGGTGCGGACAGCGGAGAAGGTGTGAAAGAATTCAGAATTGAACAACTTTTTGGTTCAAAGACGCGGGCACGGCTGTTGACACTGTTTTTGGAAAACCCCGATCGCGCGTTTTATGTGCGTGAGCTTACGCGACGTATTGATGCGCAACTGAATTCTGTGCGACGCGAGCTGAAGAACTTAGTTGATGTTGGTATCGTATCAGAAGTTGAAGGGAAGATTATCGCGGCAGAAGCAACGGACGAAGAACCTGAGGGTAAGGGGGAAAAGAAAAAGTATTATCGGGCAGATATTTCATTTCCGTTATTTGAAGATTTACGCGGTGTGATGCGCAAGGCGGCAGTGCTCATGAATCAGGAAATCGTTCGCGTTCTGAAAGAGAAGGGTGATATCAGTTTGATTTTACTCACCGGAAGGTTTGTTGATGCGACGGATGTTCCAACGGATGTTTTTATTGTTGGAACAATTGACCCAGAAGATCTCGCCAAAGCGATTCGTGAATTTGAACGCGATATTGCTCGAGAAGTGAATTACACTGCCATGCCACGTGAAGAATTCTTGTACCGACAGGATGTCGGGGATCGATTTCTTGCCGGAATCTTACATGCAAAACATGTAGTACTGTGGAGTACACTCCCAAAGATATGATGCTTTACGTGAATGGACGTGATATTGCGCAGGTGACGCTGGGACTATTGAACGACGAGCGTTCCGTATTTGTGATAGGTCCTGTAACGGTGCAGGCGTCGCCGGAGCAATTCCTTGCTGCGATCGATACGTTTCTTGCAATGCATGCGCCCGCATCGCCACTCACTGGCATCGTCGCTGTTCTCGGGCCGGGTTCTGCCACCGCGCTACGCACGAGTCTTACCTTGGTAAACACGCTGGTGTTTGCACGGAATATCCCAATATTTGGCGTGGAGCTCGAGCTGAATTCGGATGATCGATCTGTGCTTGTTGCTCTGCGGGGGAAGCATGCAATCCCCATGGCGCGCCCAACATACGCCCATGAAGCACGTATTACTACGAGTACAAAAGATGCATTAGGACGCAAATAATCTATGGCAACACGATTTGGTCAGTATGGTCAGCATCGTTTGCTCGAAATGATTCCCGGGCTCATTGTTTGGGGTGTTTTAGCGATGGCGTTTGCGCTTTCGGTGTTTATGCCGGTCGCGGGGATTGTGTTCATTATTGTGTTTGATTTGTATTGGATGTTGCGCGTGTACTATTTCGTGATTCATGTTGTTGCTGCGTATCGATCGTACCGTCAAACGACACGCGTGGATTGGTACGCTCAGGTGCAAGAGATCGCAGAGTGGGAACGCATCTATCACCTTGTCATGTTGCCAACGTTTCAAGAGGATGCATCCATCGTGGAAGAAGCTTTGCGCGCGGTGTTGCGTGGGCCGTATCGCACCGATCGGATGATTATCGCGCTCGGCGGAGAAGAAAAAGATCAAGAGAATTTTTTGCCCATTGCGGACGCGATGCGCAAGAAATATGCGGAGAAGTTTGCAGAGTTTATTGTTACGGTGCATCCGTTTGGTCTTCCTGGTGAAATCCCTGGCAAGGGATCGAATTTGCATTACATGGGTGGCGAGGTGAAACGCGTGATCGACGAGAAGGGTATTCCGTACGACGACATTATCGTTTCTGCGTTCGATATCGATACCGTTGCACATCCACAATATTTCGCGAAACTTTCTCACCTTTTTTTGACGATTCCAAACCCGACGCGAACGTCGTTTCAGCCAGTGACAGTTTTTTCAAACAATATTTGGTCTGCCACGGCGCCGGTACGCATTGCGGCATTTGGTACTACATTTTGGCTCCTCGGCGAATTGGTACGCCCAGAGCGTTTGTGGACATTTTCGTCACATTCCATGCCTTGGCGGATGTTGGTAGACGTTGGATTTTGGGAACCAGATTTGGTGAGTGAAGACTCGCGAATTTTTATGCAGGCGTTCTTGAAGTACGACGGGCAATACCGGGTGACGCCAGTATTTTTGCCGGTGTCTATGGATGCTGTTGCCGGAGGAAATTATTGGGAAAGCTTGGTTGCGTTGTATAAACAGCAGCGTCGTTGGGCGTGGGGTGTGGAGCATTTTCCATACATGGTGACGAAGTTTCGGGAACATCCACGCCTCCCGTTGATGAAAAAAATCACGTATGTATTCAATCATATTGAAGGAATGTTTACGTGGGCTGCGGCACCACTGCTGATTTTCATTTTAGGATACATTCCATTTTGGACTATTACGAATGAACAGAGTGCTATTGTCGTCAATTCGCCGTACACGCTTGAGGCCATGATGCGTCTTGCAACGTTGGGTGTGTTTATTACTGGCGCGTTGAGTTTTTTCTTATTGCCCCCCCGACCACAAAAAACCTCACGGTTTTCCTGGCTTGTCATGCTCGGTCAGTGGGCACTTCTCCCTGTGACGTTTATTGTTTTTGGCGCCTTCCCAGCGCTCGATGCTCAAACGCGCTTCATGCTCGGGAAATATCTCGGCTTCAACGTCACGAAAAAGGTCTCGTCGACGAGGCATTAATGGAGTGCTATGCACGTTTCTCTCTGCATTGCGACATGGAACGATGTGCGGTACTTACCGGAACTTTTTGCATCGATTCGCGCGCAGTCGTACACGGACGTGACGGTACGACTCTTCGATAACGGGAGTGCGGATGGAGAAACAGTTTCCTATATTTTGCGTGAGGAACCGCGGTGGCTTGCGGGTCGTAGTACGAAGCATATTGGCACAGCGGGTGCGAAGAACACGTTGGTTCGCATGGCGCTGGAACGGTTTCATGGTGATAGCAGTCGTCACGCGGTGCTGCTTGCTGAAAGTAATACCGTGTGGCATCCGAACATGATTGCGACATTAGTGCATGCGCTGGAGGAGAATGTCGATATCGACGCGGTGCAACCGAAAGTGCTTCGTGCGTTTTCCGAGCGTGGTGATATGGACGCGGACGCAGTGCAGTCTGATATTTTGGATAGTACTGGCGGCGTGCTCCTTTCCCGGTTGCGGATTGCGGAGCGGGGTGCGGGCGAAATGGATCGTGGTCAGTATGATGCCAACACGCACGATATTCTCGTGACGAATGGCGTCGCATTGCTTCGTGCTTCGGCGCTTGCCGACGTGCTCGTCGATGGAAAGATGTTGGATGATACGCTGATGGATGTCGCGGAAGACATCGATTTTGCTTTACGATTTGTGCGTTGTGGGCACAGGGCGCAATGCGTGCCGCGTGCAGTTGCGCACCGATATCGGGGTTTCGCGACTGAACTTCGTGGGACACCCACAATACGTTCGTGTATTGGCTACGATAGTATGCGTGGAGTGATGCCACGTTCTGTACAATCCGCGTGGATGTTGCGGTGGAAGCAGTGGACGCTCGGACGGATTTTTTTCGATCGCACGTTGCGTACACTCGGAGAAATTCGTGCACAATTTCGCAAATGATCATGATATACTCTAGGTGAACTTTTCTCATGTTTCTTGAGCCTTCTGCATCGCAAATACCTGACGTCGTACTTCCGTTGCCACGTCCCCGCCGCCGCCGTGTACGGCTCGGTATTGGCATAGTTTTGGTGTTGATTATTGGCGTTGTGGCGTGTGGGTACGTTGGGATTGCCGCAACGCGCGCGGTGCAAGGAACAGTTGCGACACGCGATGCACTGCTGTTGGCAAAATCACATCTTGCCGAAGCGGATTTTCTTGCTGCACAGGAAGATTTATCGTTGGCGTCAGAGAGCATCGTTGACGCAAAGGCCGGTGCCGCAATGCTCGCGATGGCAACATATGTTCCATGGCTCGGTGAGCGGTACGATGCTGCGGTTGGTATGTTGGATGCCACGGAAAATACGGTCGATGTACTTTCTGAAGCCGTCTCCATCGCAAACGATGTATTTCGCGTGGTGAACGAAGCGCGCGACACGTTGGCGTGGCGGGATCCCGCATATGTAGACACCGCGATTCACGATCTCCCAACATCCGTGAAACGGACACTGTTTGTGCGTTTAGCTGATGCCTTGCCGGACTTACAGGAAATGCAAGTGAAACTTGGTTTTGCTTTGGAAGATATTGCGACGTTCCAAGAGCTCCCGGAAACTGACGGGTTCGCGGATGCCATTGCACCCTTTGCTGCTGTGGTGACGGAGCTGAAAACGTCGGTGGATTTTCTCGTGCCTTTTGCAGGAATTGCCCGTGAGTTTGCAGGATTGCGGGGCGAGCGGCAGTTTTTACTCATGTTCATGAACGATACCGAGCTCCGTCCGACGGGTGGATTTCTCGGGACGTACGGCCTATTTTTGGTACAGGATGGCGACATGAAGTCATTGCGCACAGACGATGCGTACGCGGTTGATGTCCTTGTTGCGGGGAATCCTGCGTATGCCGTTACGTCACCAGCGCCGATTGCGAAATACCTCGAACAGCCCGTATGGTTTTTTCGTGATGGAACGTGGTCGCCAGATTTCGCGACCGGCGCACAGGAAACTGTTGCGTTATTTCGCCAAGAGCTCGCGGTTGCCGGGCATCCGGTGCCACAGATCGATGGCGTTGTTGGAATTACAACTGGATTTTTAGAGCATCTGTTAACGTTTGTTGGTCCGGTGAGGGTTAATGGCATTGAATACACATCGCAAAATGCTGCGGAGATTTTGGAATATCAAGTCGAAATTGCGTTTGAACAACAAGGGATTGCTCGAGAAGATCGGAAAGATGTTGTTGGTGCGTTGACGCAGGCGGTATTAGATGCACTGCTCGAGGTATCTCCGTCGCAATTCCCGGAGGTATTCGGGTTGTTGTCTGAGGCGTTTGCGGATAAAGACCTCGCAATGTACAGCACGGATGCCGATACGCAAGCGGTATTGCGCGATTACGCCTGGGCTGGCGAGGTGAGTCAATATGGCGCTGACGATTTTCTCATGGTCGTTGATGCAAACATGGCAGCATTAAAATCTGATCCGGTGGTCAAGCGGACAATTGCGTATTCAGTCACTCCAACAGGAAATGGCTATCAAGCAACGACGGCGATTACATATAACCATACTGGAAATTTTGATTGGAAAACATCGCGGTACCGAACGTACACGCGCATTTACGTGCCTACAGGATCACAGCTGGTTTCCGTCGACGGCTCGCTCGCAAACGACGTGATCCGTAATCCGCAGGGGCTACCGGGCGAAGTCACCACGTCGTCGGAATTTGGGCTAACGAGTTTTGGAACGTTTACGTCAATCGAGCCAGGGCAGACGCGCACGCTCACGTTTGTGTACATGTTGCCGAAGTCGGTCAGTGATGCGGTACGTATGGGGACGTACACGCTGCGCGTACAAAAACAAATTGGGGCAGAAGCTCCGCAATTATTTCTGAATATTGATACGAACAAAAACATCCGCGACGCCGTGCCAGCCGAAGATGCTTCCGATTGGGGGGACGACGTCTACACACTCGAAACGTGGTTAGAAACAGACGAGGAGTTTTATATTGAATGGTAGGATGGATAGGGGATTGGAAGAAGTGAGTCTTGGAAGGGGTTGTGACGAGAGCGAAATGGAACAAAGCCATACGTCCGTCATCTCCGTCCACTCAGTCATCCCCGCGTAGAGCCTGTCCTCGACCTGATCGGGGACGGGATCCAGGATGTTTGGTGTCAGCCTCCACTTCTCTCGTGGGGATAGTCTCCTCGTCAGATGAGGGAAAAGTGCGGTAGTCTGGGGCCAGATATGCTCGGGATGAACAAGAAAATCGGGATCGATCTTGGAACGACGACGGTGCTGGTGTATGTCCCAAAACGGGGGATTATCATCAATGAGCCGTCAGTTGTTGCGATTTCGAAAATTGATAAAACAGTTCTTGCGGTGGGAAAGGAAGCAAAGGACATGCTTGGCCGCACGCCAGACACGATTGTCGCGCGTCGCCCGTTAAAAGATGGTGTGATTGCGGACTATAAAACGACCGAAGCGATGTTGCGCTATTTCATGAACAAAGCACTTGGCGGTATTCGCTTGTTTCGCCCAGAGGTGATGATTGCGGTGCCGGGGGGTATTACGAGCACAGAGCGTCGTGCAGTGGTGGACGCAGCAATTTCTGCAGGAGCGAAAAGCGCATATATTATTAAACAGCCTATTGTTGCTGCAATTGGTGCAAATATTCCTATCGGTTCGCCGAACGGCCACATGATCGTGGAAATTGGTGGTGGGACGAGCGAAATGGCCGTCATTTCACTCGGCGGTATTGTTGCGTCAACGTCGGTGCGTATTGGGGGAGTCAAAATGGACGCAGCAATTATGGAACATGTGCGCCGGACGTACGGGCTCGCGATTGGTGAGCGGACGGCAGAAGATATTAAAATTCGTTGTGGCTCCGCCATGTTCCTTCCGGAAAAGCTGCGTATGGAAATTAAGGGGCGCGACATGATTACCGGTTTGCCGAAGATTATTGAAGTGACGTCTGATGACGTGACAGAAGCGATTCAGCCGCTCCTGGAGGGCATTATTGCCACATTAAAAGAAGTGCTCAACGAAACGCCGCCGGAGCTTTCGGCGGACGTGATGGATAAAGGTATTGTGATTTCTGGCGGTTCGGCGCAGCTGCGCAACCTCGATCGACTCATTGCCGAAGCCACTGGCGTGCCAACATACCTCGCCGAAGACCCCCAACTCTGTGTGGCCAAAGGCACCGG
>CAYMYA010000001.1:95365-104964 GCA_964394565.1 uncultured Gammaproteobacteria bacterium | reverse complement strand
CGGGGGCTTTGTGTCCCAGGTGCTTCGATTTTCAGGTTGGGCTACCAAGGATCGCTATCTGCTCAAGGATTAAACAAAAAATCGCCATTTTTCAATGACGACTTTTTGACAAGGCATGTGGGTCACCTCACACGCCTTCTCATGGCTCCGGGGGCGGGGATCGAACCCGCGACCTGAGGATTAACAGTCCTTCGCTCTGCCGCTGAGCTACCCCGGAATGGTGGTATTTGCGACTTGATTACTCTTATTGTGGAGAGACCAAGCGACAGGAGAATAGCACGGCTTTCGGACCGGGGCAAGCGATTTGGGGAAAGGTGGGAGGGCTATGTGGCATAGTCTCGGAGCACGGCGTTGGCAGCTGCGTGTCCGGTCGCGATAGCGGTTTCGATGGATGGTGCACCCAAAAAATCACCAGCAAAATAATATCCATGTCTTCCTTGCGCTGCTCGGATCGCGCGAACAAATGACTCTTGGGCGATTGGCATGGTTTTTTCCCAATGGACGTAATCAAGGATTTTGGTGGCTTCGAGGCCGGGGAAGAGACGTGTGAGTTCTTTTTGGACGAGCATGTGCAGTTTGCGACTATTCAGCGTTGCACTTTGGGGGCTTCGCACAACAATATTCAGCATAAGGCAATTGCGGAGATCCGTGCCGCACAATGATGCCAGGTTAATGATGGAATGTGTTTGCAGGGGGAGTGCAGCGTGTGGTTCATAAAATGCCGCTCCCCAGTTCAGTGTGTTTCCAACGTTTGGTGTGGCATCACATTCAACTGCGAGAGTGATGTATTGCGTATACCAACAATCTGGTTCGATGCCCGGGAGTATTTGACGATAAAGATCTTGTGTCACGGTTTGGGCAAAAAGGATTCCATCGTAGTGTTGTGATGCATCGTGATTGATCGTGTGGCCACTCACGTGTGTGACGGGAGAATTCTTGCGAATTATGCCGCCTCGACGAAGAATTTCTTTTTCAATAGCACGAAGCACGACCCCACTTCCATCTGGGAGAAACGATGTGCTGCGAATATCACCATGCAATGTGACTTGTCGTACGATTGGCGCCATGAATGCCGCTTTGGTTTGTGTGACAGAACCATAACAGTAGCCTTGATTCACGGTGTCAAAGAATGTTTCGTAGATTCCTGCATGCGCATGTGCGCGCAATGCAGTTCTGAGATATTCTGATATGGTTGTATTGTGAAAACGATCAAGATCCGGGCGCGCAAGTTCAGTATTTGGAAGAAGCTTGACGAGAGATTTCGCCCACAGGGTGATCATGTCACGTTTTGAAAACTTGAGATCAAAGTCTCTTTTTCCAATCGTGTCATCTCCAAGCATGTAAAAAATGTCACTGAGTGGTGTTTTTGCGAGTTGATCCGTCAGATTCAGTGCACGCAAAAGATCGAGACACTCTTTGTACCATGGATAGATGAGAAACCCACCAAAATCTATGGCGTGTCCGCGGATGATGCGGTGATGTACACGCCCACCCAGGTGATCTGTTGCTTCAAAGAGTGTGATCGATAGCGTTTCGTCTTGTACGAGTCGAAAAGCAGCAGAAAGGCCGGCCATGCCACCACCGACGATTGCGATTGATGTCTTTTTCATAGATGTTCAGAGTGTAGTCGTCGAGCGGAATATGAGCAATGTGCAGGGGAATGATACCAAAAGATGTGTTATACTTTTTTTATCGTAATATTTGTTTATGGCCAAAGGGATGAATGCACGGAAGAATGTGAAGAAGCCGAAGAAGGACGCAAAGAAAAAGTAATGCGCGTTGCAATCATTGGCGGAGGTGCCGCGGGCATGATGTGTGCGGTTGCGCTTCAGGAGGCGGATCCTTCTGCAGAAATTATTTTAATTGAACGGAACGATGGGCTTGGGAAGAAGGTGATTATTTCTGGCGGTGGGCGGTGCAATGTCACGACGGGTATTTACGACGTGAAAACGTTGCTCACAAAATATCCTCGTGGAGGCAAATTTTTGACGAGCGCGATGTACGCATTTCCGCCGGAAGCAGTGTACGCATGGTTCGAATCGCATGGCGTGCCCTTGAAAACGCAGGCTGATATGCGTGTATTCCCACAGTCCGATGACGGCCACGATATTGTTGGCGTGTTTGAGAACCTTTTTGCACAATCGCGCATTCAGGTGATGCTAAAACGTTCGGTGACCTCGATGGAAAAACGCGGCGACGGGTTCGTCATACACATGAAGGACGCCACCGTGCCGATGGTCGTGGACGTTGTTGTGCTGACCACGGGTGGGCAGGCGTATCGGCAAACTGGTTCAACAGGGGATGGGTATGCGTTTGCGCAGTCGCTTGGCCACACCATCACCAAACTCGCACCGAGCTTGAATTCGTTTACGACGCAAGAATCATGGCCAGCATCAATCTCCGGGTTATCGTTCGAGCGTGCATCGTTGACCGCGAAGCGCGACGGGAAGCCGTCGTTCACCGGACCCTTTCTCTTCACACATAAAGGCGTGAGCGGGCCAGCGGTGTTTGCGCTCTCGTCATTGATTGCATTCGAGACGTACGGTCCAAAAGAGCCGTTGTCGATCAGGATCGATCTGTTTCCAGATGTCACACTCGATTGGTTGCGTGACACGTTTTCTGTGCTTGCTGCGGAACATCCACATAAACAGTTTGCCAATGTGCTTGGCATGATCGTGCCCCATGCGCTTGCAGAGGTTGCCGTGCGCGAGAGTGGACGTTTTGAGTTGAAGCGCGTGAATCAAGTATCAAAAAAAGAAATTCAGCGATGCCTCACATGGCTGAAGACAATCCCACTCACGGTGATCGGTCGAGGAGTCGGTGACGAGTTCGTGACAGCGGGCGGTGTTGAGCTTTCCGAAATCGATCCGAAGACCATGATGTCGAGAGTGTGCCTCGGGCTCTTTTTTGCCGGTGAAGTGCTGAACGTCGATGGGTTTACTGGCGGGTTTAATCTGCAAGCGTCTTGGGCGGCAGGAAGACTGGCGGGGGTTGGCGTTGCGGCATACGGACGGCGCGTTCAATAGCGCTCCACATGACGTTTTGACTTTTGCCGTCCCGGATAGAGTGTTCAATGCGTTTGACGCCTGGGAATTGCGCCTCGAGCTTTTGGTGCAGCGCAAACGCCTCATTCTTCGTCACCTTATCCATCTTGTTCATGACGATCGTGAACGGAATATCTTGTTCTGTCAGCCATTTCATCATGTCGACGTCGAACGGGCTTTGCGGAATGCGCGCATCGATGATGAGATAGACCATGCGGAGCTGCTCGGAGGTGCTGAGGTATTCTTGAATCATCTGTGGAAAATTTTCCCGAATGGATTTTGCCGTTTTCGCGTAGCCGTAGCCTGGGAGGTCGACGAGAAAAAATTTTCCCGAAAAATCGTACAGGTTTACGGTTTGCGTGCGCCCTGGTTCACCACTTACGCGCGCGAGTCGTTTTTGGTTCGCAAGGTGGTTGATCATGGATGATTTGCCGACATTTGAACGCCCAACCATTGCCACGTGTGGCCGAGAGTCATCTGGCAGTTCGGCAATGGTGCCAACGCTTGCGAAAAACGTTCCAACGTGCATAAAAAATATTACTCTCGGTGAATGTTGAGGTGCTTGACGTCTTCAAGGAGTACTTGCAGACGGAGACTGATATCTTCTAGGGCTTGCTGCTGTAATTTGTCGCGAAGAATTCCTTTGTCTTCATCCTCCTGAATTTCGTCCACATCTTGCTCAATCGCGTCGATATCTTTTTGAATTTCGTCCACGTCTTCTTCCACGGCACGTAATGACTGCACACTATGGTTCACGGTCATTTGAATGAAAATTGCCAAATAGATTGCTTCAAGTGAAACAATGGTGGTTAAGACCAAGAGGACGGTGTCCCAACTGACAGCATGAAGTGCGCCAAGCAGAAACGCAAGAGAAAATACTAGCGTATGGAGCGCGATTGATTGTAGTGAGCCAATCCATACCGTGAGGGACTCAATCCAATGCAAAAATTGTGGTGTCTTCATACGTACGATGTTAGGACAATGATTTACGTGACAAGTGTCGATAAATCTAGGGTGCGATCGAAGCGGATCTGATTCACGAAATCTTCTGCGTGACTCACCACAATCATACATCCTTCGTATTCGTTCAGCGCACGAGCGATGACTGGGAGGTGACGGAAGTTAATATGGTTGGTTGGCTCGTCAAAAATCAGCAGTCCTGGGGCTTGCGCGACGAATCGCGCAAAACAGAGCAATCCTTTTTGTCCCTCGGACAACGCACCGACTGGGGTTGCGAGCGCGTCGCCATCAAGAAGGAATTTTGCGCCAATACGACGAAGAGTTTCGTTATCTGGTTCATCCATCACGCTGGCGAGGGAGGCGTATGCGGTTTGTGAAAAATCGAGCCCGGAAAAATCTTGTTTGTAATAGCCGACCTTCACGTCCTTCGCAATGACGGCACCGTCGTTCGATCCATCCGCCAACGAACGCAGGAGCGTGCTCTTGCCAATGCCATTTGGACCAGCAATGAGTAAGTGATTGTTCTTGCGCAATGCGATATTCACTTCGGCATTGTGTGGTTGGTAGTTTTTGATGACTTTCACGCTCGTGATATTCACGACGACGTCCTTCACGGGTTGCGCAGGAATGGTGAAGTCGGGAATGGTTCGGTCGTCACGGCGGACGTCGACCATGTTTTCTTCTGCTTCCGCAACTTCGTCTTTTAGCTTGCTTGCGAGCTTGCGCATTTTTCCTCCTTTATGTGCAAAAAAGTTCACTTTATCCTTGCGATCCTGAATGGTTTTTAATAACTGCGCATTTTTCGCACGGTCGCGCTCCACGCGCGCAGCAATTTCCTCCACTACATCCGTATAGTTCCCGTCGTATTTCTCCACTTTGCCCGTGTACACATCCAGGTGTAACACGCCCTCGGTAAAACTGTTCAAAAAGTCGGCATCGTGAGAAATGACGAGAACGGTCTTTGGGTACATGATGAGAAACGCGGTGAGGTGATCGATTCCGTCACGATCTAAATTGTTCGTCGGTTCGTCGAGGAGAAGGATCTCCGGTTCCTGAATGAGTGCGTAGGCAAGGAGTAATCGCGCTTGCTGACCACCGGAAAATTCACCAACGATTTTTTCCAGTGGCGCGGCGAGATTCACGACGTCTAAGACATCGTTGATTTTTTTGTCGAGAGTATATGGCACGTCTTCAAACGCGTGAGAAAAGTATTCGCGGACGGTTTCTGTGAGGTGCTCGCGCGCCATGACCTGCTTGCCAGTGGCAATTTTTGTTCCAGGGGCAAAATGCACCATGCCGCTGTCTGGGGCGAGTTCGCCGGTGATGAGTTTAAAAATTGTACTTTTTCCTGCACCATTTTGCCCCATGACGGTGAGTTTTGCGTCTTCGCGTACGGAAAAGCTCGCCTCGTCGAGGATGGGGTTTTCGGTGGTATAGCCGAACGAGACATTTTCAAACCGCACGACAACATTTCCTTGAGCCATAATGCGCGGAAGGATAGCAATATTTTTCACTTCTGTCGAGTGATTGGTCCAATGTACCGATCGGTTCTCTCCTGTGGAAAACGCATATTGAATCGGTAAAAATCGTGTAAGCTTCTATAGAGGTCGTGGCTACGTATTTATAAAGAGGTACATGTACAGAATTTCTATGTCTTTTGAAGGTGAAAAACAAGGCACGCCTACACATGAACAGCAGACGAGGGAAACGCGTGAGAAAAGAGTCCAGGACGTCTTGCGAGAGCTTGGGAACACAGAGAGAAAACAGCAGGTACTCTATCGACAGCTTGCTGAGTTTCCGGGAGTCCGACAACTTCTTGAGCAAGTGAAAGAGGTTGCGAATGTTGCAAAAATAGCCATAGTAGACAACATTCCAGTATTTGGAGAACTTCGCGTTCTTGTTTTGAATGTTTTACTTGAATTCGTACACACGAAGTGGAACACGCAACCGTATACGCCGCAAACGGTTGCGGATATCAAAAAAGCAATGCACGTGTGTCGTGAGCTGCGCCAAACGATTATGGCTGGAGATGCATCACTTTTGGAACAGCTGCATACATTAGACCAAGACCATGCTCGTCTTTCGGCAGAACTGCAGCAATTATTGAGCGATCTTGATCAAGATTCTCAACAATGATGTGAAGTTGTCGTGAACGAGGTCATCCGTTTCCCGGGTGTTTTTGTGTTTGTTATACTCACACTATTCTTATGATTCCTGGTTCAGTGCAGGCTATGCGGACGTATGCCCGCGTTCGAGCATTCGCTCAGAACTATGAGCGCTGGTTTATGCCATCCATGCTTTTGGCGGGAACGGCATTTGATGTGGTGCAATTCCGCGTGCTCGACGAACGGCAGCAATTTCTCCTCATGTGTGTGTATCTTGCCGTTGTCATGGGATCAATGCTGCTCACTGCATGGAAGCGCGGGGAAGAGTATTCGAAGCTGCGCTACATTCGACTTCTCGCGCCGCTCGCTCAGCAATTCGCCATGGGAGCGTTATTGAGTACGTCGTTGTTGTTTTATTGGTTTAGTGGTGCCATATCTGTGACGTGGCCACTGATCGCACTCGTTGCTGGGCTGATGATTTCGAACGAAACGCTCCGTCATATTGTCGTGCGACCCATTGTGCAAATTGGCATTCTGTATTTCTCCCTCTTTTCTTTGTTCGCTATATGGTTCGCGCATCTGTTTGATTCCTTAAGTTGGCTCGTTTTTCTTGCGGGAGGTCTTTCGAGCATGGCAGTGATGACGGGGCTTTTGGCGCTCTTGGTGAACGTGGGGGAGATGTATCGGGATCGTTTGCAGATGTGGGGTGTGATTGCGGGCGTGTTCGCACTCATGAACTTTGGATATTTTTTGAACATCATTCCCCCAATTCCCCTCGCGCTGCGTGATGCCGAAATGGTGTATGCGATTGCGGACGATTACACGCTGACACTCCCGGATGAATCATGGTGGGAAAAACTCATGCCCGGGCAAACCATTCGACTGACTCCCGGCGATTCGTTGTATGCGTACACGGCGGTGTATGCGCCAGAAGGTTTGGAAACCACTATCGTGCATGTGTGGCAGCGTTACGATGATTATCGGCGGAGCTGGGAAACAGAACACATGTTGCGTTTTGGTATTTTGGGTGGACGTGAAGATGGGTTCCGTGGATATTCCGCCGTATCCTCCCTTGCAGCAGGGAAGTGGCGTGTGAGTGTTGAAACGCCAACAGGACAAGTCCTTGGCAGAATCAATTTCACCGTTGCGACGGAGTAATTGTCCGTCATCTTGAGCGCAATCTCGGAACCTGAGTCTTGGAAGGGTTGTGATGAGAGGGGAAAAGGATCTCCGAGGTAGTCTCTCCGGAGACAGCCCGACCGAAAATCGACATTTGAAAATTTCGCGTCTCAATCAACGATGTGCACGAATATTGTTAATCACCTCATCGAATGCGATGCACAGCCTTCGTTAGCACTGTCGATGAATACAGGACTGCACCAAACCTCGAGCGACTCGCGAACGGTTTCTTGATGCGAAATGTTCGCATCAGCAAAAGTGCTGTTTTCAAAATCGACACCTCATCCTCCCGGGCGCCCTCCTTTTCTCCCTCCTAACCCATTCCAAGATTCAGATGACATAATCTTTTTGCCCCTTGTGCCTTTTCCAATTCTCTGCTAACCTTCGCGAAATCTATGTACAATTCTTTCCGTCCGAAGTTTGCAGGTTCATCCGGTGATCGTAAATTTAGTAAAAAAGGGACATGGAACCGTGCCGGGGGAGGCAAACCAGCACCGCGCGAATTACACGACGCAATCTGTAGCGAATGCCGCAAGCCATGCCAAGTGCCATTTTTTCCAAGTGAAGGCCGTCCGGTAAAGTGCCGCGACTGTTTCCGTACGGATGATGCTCCGCGTGACGACCGTCGTCCTTCTTATGGCGACCGCCCAGCGTACGTGAGTCGCCCACATTCGGAAGATCGTCGCCCATCTGGTGATTCTCGATCGTCTTCCGACATAGAGACACGTCTCCGTTCGATTGAACGCAAACTCGACAACATCCTTGAGCTACTCGACGCAGACGATATTGCATAACGGTATGATCTGGGCTTTGTTTACCGGAACGTGGAGACTCGTGAACGCAGAGGTTGAGCGTGATGTACGCAATGCGGTTCGTCAAGTATTCTCGGAAGGAAAGGGCATCGTGACGGGTGGCGCAACTGGCGTTGATTATTTTGCGATGGACGAAGCGTTCATGCTCGATCCATCGTGTCGAACATTACGGGTCATTATTCCGGCGTATATTGAAGAGTACATCAAGGATTGTGAAAATCATTGGTGCCAGGCGCCGGTAACAAAAGCATCCATCGCTGCGCTTGCGAGCCTTCTGAGAAATATTCGCGAAGCAAATCCCGCGAGCTTGCTCGAAATGCCATATCGGGACATCGAGCAAAAACATTACGATTTGCGCAACTTGGAAGAAGTGACGTACGCAAATGAGGTGTACGCATTTCAGGTGAACGGAAGCACCGGAACGCAGCACACGATTGATAGTGCAAAAGCTGCTGGGCGACCAATCATCGAACACCGTCAGTACACGATAGTTGAATACCACACATAAAGGCCTTTCGTCATCGTATTTTTGTGCGAAATGGGAGGCTTTTGTGTATCGAGTGCTTTCCCAAAACTGTCGACTGCAATAAGGAAAAACTCACTAGTCATCAACAGATTTACTTCCAGATTTGCGCTAAAGTTGGTACGCTGAGCAGTACTATGAAACACCTCGTCGTGGTGGCACTCCTTGTGTTCGGGATTCCAGGATTGGCACGTGCGGAAGAGATTGTAGACATCGCATTTCCGGTTGATGGTGACGTGACGTTTACGGATACGTACGATGCTCTACGCAGTGGGGGAAGAACACACCACGCCACGGATATCATGGGGGAGAAAATGATGCCGCTTCTTGCAGCGGTGGATGGGGAGATTTTGTTTGCCCCAATGGATGAGCCAAGCTATGGGTACATGATTATGCTTGGTGGTGACGACGGCTACCAATACAATTACGTGCACATCAACAACGATACTCCTGGTACTGATGACGGACTTGGTGGGCCAGCGTATGCATATGCGCCAGGCATCGAGAAAGGCGTGCGCGTGAAGCGGGGGCAACATATCGCGTATTTAGGAGATAGTGGTAACGCAGAGTGGACGGCTGATCATGTGCACTTTGAAATACTCGACCCAAACAACACGGTCATCAATCCGTACGCTTCGCTCGTGGCGGCACAGGAAAAGCTTTCAAGTGTTTCGCTGTCATCTACGCCACTCGCGGTTGCGGAAGAGGAGACTCGCATCTCGATTAGTGAAAATCTCGGTCTTCTTGAAGCCGACGATGACGTGGCATGTGAGGCAGAGAGCCTCATTCGCACCGCATCGTCATCCACCGTATATTATTGCGGACGCGACGGCGGTCGTTATGTTTTTCAGGATGAAGGAACGTATTTTTCGTGGTATAGCGATTTTGATGCGGTGATGGTGATCGACGAGGACGTCATGGCTGATGTGCCCATTCAGGGCGCTGTGACGTATCGGCCAGGATCGGTGCTCCTCAA
>CAYMYA010000001.1:75196-95265 GCA_964394565.1 uncultured Gammaproteobacteria bacterium | reverse complement strand
TGCTTGCCGATGTATTCGTTGAAATATTCTTTGCCGTAATCGTACGTGAGTTCCTCGCCGGGTTTGATGATTTTTCGGGAGTACACGAGCACTCTATTTCCAATAACTTCAATCTCGCAGTTTGGTCGGCACGAATGGTTAATGTACCGTGCGATGTTTTTGCGTGTGGTGCCGTTGATCGTTTTCCCGTTGCCAATTTCGAAAAGATATTTGCCGCCGATGCGGTTTGCTTCGTCTTCCGTCACCAGGTCGCCCCAATATTCAATAATAAACCGTCGCTTTGGGATACGCTCGTTTGTAAAAAGCCCCAGCCCCGCAGCAGAGCGCTTCACCGTAAGACGAAACGCAGTTTTTCGTGGTTCATGGTGCATAGCAAGGCCAACAGTATAGCATCATTGTTACTGGTTAAAGTTACTGGTTAAAGCTTAGCTTTAACCGTATCCTTTGCCCATAAAATACACAAACACAAAACCGGCGTGGAGCCGGTTTTGTGGGGAGCTTAGAGAATGTCGTCGATCGTGTCGACACCGTAGTATTCGTCGCTGGCATCGTAGTCGCTTGAGCTGTCGATGTCATTGCCGAGCGAATAATTTCCGTACAGAGAATCTGAGAGTGTGATGAGGTCATCTCCCCAATCGCTTCCGTAGTCCGATTGCACAAGAGAGGGGGTGAGGTAGTGGCGGAGGGTGTGCGGGGACTCTACGGCAAATACATGATCCCAGCTTTCGAACTGCACGAGTACACTGCCTGGGCGAACAGTGACGTTCTTGCCAATCGTGAGCGATGCCATGTAGCTCGTGCTCACCTCAATGACGTCGTCAAAGTCGTTGTACCATGTGAAGTATGTGGCTTCATTTGGAAATACGTGGCGCATGCCGTCTTCACCATAGTAGTACACGGCTTTACACGGATCGAGCGACGTTGCCCCGGATGTACACGGGGTTTTAATCAGGTCGCCGTGGTTCGCCGAACTGTCGTTGTCATGGTACACGGTGACGGTTCGTTTCGTGCCTGAATCTGTGTCACCGCTGCTGTCTTTACAGTATGCGTACACAGTATAGTACCCGTGACTCGTGAAGGTGTAATACGCGGTGAACACGTTTGTGGATTCTTCTGTCATGGTTGCGACACGTGAATCGTCAACGTATAGCCAGCATTCTGTAATATTATGATCGCTCGTTGGGCGTACAGTGAACTCGGTGCGCACGTCTTCATCTGTTGAGCTCGGTGTTACCGCGGGAACATCCAGTTCCTCGGTTTCGTGTGAGACAGTCACGGTGCGCGTGGTTCCTTTTTCCCAGTCACCATGTTCATCCTCGCAATACGCATATACGGAATAGCTCCCATCGTTGTTGAAGGTGTAGTCCAAGCGGAACGTGCCATTGCTTTCGCTCATGGTGCC
Source organism: uncultured Gammaproteobacteria bacterium (assembly GCA_964394565.1). Taxonomy (GTDB): domain Bacteria; phylum Patescibacteriota; class Patescibacteriia; order UBA9934; family UBA9934; genus CAIKHN01. Next base: position 93,863 of record CAYMYA010000001.1, on the reverse strand, counting down.
GACATATGCATTGCTGACGTACAGTTTGCATGTTTCGGCATCCAGCGTGCCTGTTGGCGTTACGCTGAACGTGACCTCTTCATCCTCGATGGCGGTCGACGGCGATACTGTTGGCACAGAGAATGTTTCGTCGTCATCAACCGTTACAGTGACGGAATCACCGCGTTCCCAGTTGCCATGCTCGTCTTCGCAATAGGCGTATACCGTGTATGACCCGCTATTCGTGAAGGTGTAAGATTTTGAGAAGGAGTTTGCTGATGTTTCACTCATGGTGCCGACGGAAGAACCGCTCACGTACAACACGCATGTGTCGGCATCGAGTGTGCCCGATGTGGTGACGCGGAATGTTTCCGATTCATCCTCTGTTGCGGACGTCGGTGAAACATCGTTCACATAAAATGTTTCACTTGGTTCGTCGTCCTGTTGTGTCACCGTCATGGTGATCGACGGGCCGGTGGTGTAATTTCCGTCCCCGTCTGCACAACGGGCGTATACGGTGTAGGTGTCGTCTTGCGCAAACGTGTAGGAGATTTTGAACGACGTGCTGCTGTATTTTGTCATACCGCCAACACTTGCACCATCAACGTAGAAATTGCAAAAGGTTGTTGCAGATTCTCCCGCTGTGGTTACTGTAAATGTCGTTGCGATGTCTTCAACTGCAGTGCTGGGTGAAACGGCGGTGACGGTTGGACCCTGTGTATCAATTTCGAAGGTCACTGAAGCAGACGGGCTGATATTGCCTAAATTATTGTGCGCACGCACATAGAAGGTGTGCCAGCCGTTTGCAAGCGGCCAGAGGGTGTATGAATTCACGTTGCCGATACTCTGCCAGTTACCATTATCCAGGAGAAATTCGTACCAGGTTGCGCCGCTTGGGCGATCCCACGTTGCGGTAGGGGTGGTATCGTTCGTGTAAATCCCGCCGTTGATATCGACGTTTCCTGGTGCACTGAGGGTGGACGCGAGCGTCATGCTCGGCACGAGCATGACGAGCATTGCCGCCGTCGCCACTGCGCTGAGACCCTTTCGGAGTGATAGGATCATAAGATGGGCTTTAAGAATAAAGGCCTTACCATCATTGCATGCTCGTTTCCCCCGCTTGTCAATAGCCCAAAGCACCTTGTGCCGGGTGCTGGTGTCCATCAAAATTTGATCCGTAAATATTTGGGATTGCGTCCAATATATTAAGCGATAGCGAGAATGGTGACGGGAAGCGTGTGTTCGGAAAGCTGGACGGAGACTGTGGCGCCCACTTTGGCTCCGAGGAGTGCTTTGCCGATAGGGGAGTTTTGGGAAATTGTTCCGCGGCTGGGGTTTGATTCTTGGGATCCTAGAATACGGTACGTGACGTTGCGATGATTCATGTGTATGGTGACGAGTGATCCAATACGCACCGTTGTGCTTGGACCATCGGGGATGATCACGGCACGCGCAATACGATCTTGGAGTATTTCAATTCGTGCATTGATTCTGCGCAGCGTTCCTTTTGCAATCTGATACCCTGCGTTTTCGGAAAAGTCGCCCATTTCACCGGTGCGGACCACTTCTGCTGCTGCAACGCCGCGGTCGTGCGCAATGAGGCGCGCCAAATCTCGTTTCATCTGCTCGAGCTTTTCTTTCGTCACATGAACATCAAGATCGTTCGCTTGCATTCGTTCAAGCTCTTTCTTTCGGGTGGGGAGTCGCATACAATGCGCATCGTACTATGAACCGGCCACTTCTAGAAGTGAAAAATCTCCGCAAGGCGTATGGTCGCCAACACGTATTAGACGACGTGAGCGTTATGATTTCTGAAGGGCAACATATTGCGTTGATTGGTCGAAACGGTGCTGGGAAATCAACGCTGTTGAATATTCTCATGGGGATTGAGGAGATGGATGCCGGAACTATCGCCCCGTTGCCATGGACGAAGCTCGGGATGGTGATGCAGCATGAAGTGTTGCCGAGCGACAGTACCACGGAAGCGTATTTGTGTAGTGTTGGAAAAAAACAGCCGTGGGAAGCGCGGAAGCTCAGCGCGAAATTTGGGTTACGGGAGAAGGATATGCTGTTGCCGCCGTCCGCACTTTCCGGTGGGTACCAAATGCGTGTGAAAATTGTGGCGATGTTGCTGCAGGACCCGACGCTCTTGTTACTCGACGAACCGGTGAACTACTTGGACTTGCCGACCCTCATGCTCTTGGAACGTTTTCTTGCGGAGTACCGGGGGAGTTTTGTGCTCACGGCGCATGACCGGGAGTTTTTACAAAATACGTGTACACATACGTACGAAATCGAACGTGCGACGCTCGTGGAGTATGCGGGGTCGGTGAGTGAGTATTTGGCGTGGAAGGATGAACAAAAAGCATTTCAGCGCAAGTCGAATAAGCGTATCGCGAAAGAAATTGCGCATCACCAAGTGTTTGTGGATCGGTTTCGCTATAAGGCGAGCTTGGCGTCACGTGCGCAAAACAAAATCAAACACATCGCCCGTCTGCGCTCCACGTTGAACGACATCAAGGACGACTTGTCGACGGTGCGGATGAAGATTCTTTCGCCGAGTATTCCGGAAGGAGTGATGGTGCGAGTTGAGAAGGCGAGCATTGGTTACGGGTCGACGGTGATTGCATCGAACATCACTGTGTCCATCAATCGTGGTGAGAAGGTTGTGATTGCGGGAGAGAACGGAAAGGGAAAGTCAACGTTTCTGAAAACGCTCGTGGGGAAACTTCCGCTGCTTGACGGCTCGGTGACGTGGTGGCATCGGGCAAATATTGGCTACTACGATCAAAAAACAGATGCAACGTTGTTGCCGAATGAAACGGTACTCGGATACCTCACACGCATGGCACCAGGAGATGCACCGGGGGAGCGCATTCTTATGATGGCCGGAAATTTTTTGTTTCGGAACGACGATTTGGAAAAGAAAACGCATGTGCTTTCGGGCGGCGAGCGCGCGCGGTTGTGCTTGGCGGGTATTTTGCTCCACGAGCACAACGTGTTAGTGTTCGACGAACCGACGAACCACCTGGATGTGGAAACCGCGGAGGCGCTTGCCCTTGCCCTGAAGGAGTACGCCGGAACTGTCATGTTTGTTTCTCACGCCCGCACGTTCGTGAACGAGCTTGCGGATCGGATTTACGAAATTCGCGGCGGCACACTCCGCCAGTTTTCCGGAACGTACGAGGAGTACGTGAGCGACCTTGGCACCATGATGGACGAAGAAGCAAAAGATGATGAAGCGGGTGGGACGAGTTTGAGTCATCCTGAGCGCAGCGAAGGATCTTCGGAGGATCGCGCCCTGCGCCGCGCAGTTCTCAAGGAAAAGCGCCGTATCGCTGAAAAGCTACAGCGAGAGATCGAGACACTCGATAAGGAGAAATCCAAAATCCTCGAATTTTTTTTCGAAAATCCCACAGATTATGCGCCAGAAAAAGCGACGAGATTAGCAGAAATCGATGATTTGTTAGGGCAACACGAGCGCGATTGGTATCGCGTGCAGGGTGAAATTGAGGCTATAAATTAAGGGTTTCACTGGCCTTTGTTGACGGAAGGCCAGCTTTGTGGTATACTTCTTTTCGTACCTAAGAGCAGTTCGCTGCTCGCAGGCACGGCACCGGAAACGGCGCCAGTGAGGTCCTCCCAGTGAGGTCCTCATCGATTTTGAGGCGAGAGGGACGGGTGGAGAGGAGCGCGCGGAATGGTGGAGCGCGCGCTGAGAGAAGAAGGGGAATTGCCCTTGCCTCCGGTGGCAGCCGGAAAAAGGCGAGGGAAGTTCACTCTTCCGTTGTACCGCAGGTAGCGTCGCCGATTGTATTCGGTCGATGGCACAATCCGGGTACATTCCGCTGGGTGGGTGGAGTTGCAGACCCCCCATTCAAAAAGCGAAGCTCTGCAGGGCTTTCGGGGTTGCTGTGCGGCGGAGCACTCACTTTCAAGGTCTGGCCGACCTTGGGAGGAAAGCAATTGACAAATTCGGAAAAAGAGGCGCGCTAGGTCGCGACCTCGGTCTCGGGGGAGTGAGCCGCTCTCCTGAGAACCTCGCCGGTATGACCCCCGGCAAAACCCTGGCATGGGGCGAGACCCGCAGGAGGTGGCGGGATCGGCGGCACAATAGCGCCGATAAGGTATGTCCGGAACGGCGATGGCCCCGGATGGGTCTAAGGATGACGATGCCGTGGCGAGTGGCTGGCCCCCCAAAAAAGTCAGCGCACTCGTCGCGGCTGGGCGGCCGGGCACTGAGGGGAACCCCCCTCTTTGCCTGGCCGTCCACAGTCACCACACTATTTGTCAGAGGTGCTCCTCTGACAACGCACCAGCGCTCCCCTCGGGTCGAGCGCTGGTTTGCTTTTTGAAGTGTTTCCATAGTTCAGGTGGGATTATGTCGATAATATGGGACTTTTGGTGGTTTCCCTTGACGGGAAGCCGGAATTGTGATACTATTTCTTCATACCTAAGAGCAGCATGCTGCTCGCGGGTAGGGCGCCGGAAACGGCGTCGTCAGGCCCCGCTAGAGGGGATTGAAATTAGAGAATTCAGAAAAGGGGAAGCTTGTCTCCCCCCCAACTGAGGAAGGCGGCCTCACTCCCCGGCGCAAGCTGGACGGTAGTGAGGTGGCGAGCCTTTCCTCCCCACACCGGATGTTTCCGTCGACCAGGATCGATGTGTAACATTCGGGGGTGGTCCGGCGCGTCAGACGCGCAAACCCCGCACAAGGGAAGCGGGAATGTGTTGTGCGAACGGAGCACTCACGCGGAGGGAAGCCTCCCGCGGACAGCACAAAAACGTTGCCCGTGGGGCTGCGGCCAATCCCCCTGGCCGCAGCCAGGGGGCGAGGGTGGGCGCCATGCGCGCTGCCCTCGCTCCCACCACCTGGCACAGGGGGCACCCCGCTCCCTTCACCGCACCAGCGTTTGCCCTCGGGTAACGCTGGTTTTTGTTATGTTCTCTATTTTCCGGTACCATCAAGGAATAAAAGGAACTGAGTTTGCGCGAAACTGAGTTTGCGCGAAACTGAGTTTGTACAAAACGAAGATTGTTTTATGCGCTATTCGAAAATATTTTCAAAAGCAACAAAGTCCATTCCTGCGGATAGCGAATCGGTGAATGCAAAACTTTTGGTGCAAGCTGGGTTCGTCGACCAAGAAATGGCTGGTGTGTATACATGGTTGCCGCTTGGGCTTGCGGTGTTGCACAAGATTGAAAATATTGTCCGCGAGGAAATGGATGCGCTCGGTGCACGAGAGATTTTCATGCCGTCACTTCAGCCGAAAGAGTATTGGGAAACCACAAATCGTTGGGAAGGCGTTGACGTGTTATTCAAATTGAAGTCGCAAACGGGAAAAGAGTACGCGCTTGGCTGCACACATGAGGAAGTGGTTACACCACTCGTGAAAAAGTTTGTGCAGTCGTATAAGGATTTGCCGCTTGCAACGTATCAGATTAACACGAAGTTCCGCGATGAATTGCGCGCAAAGTCTGGTGTACTTCGTGGCCGCGAGTTCCGCATGAAGGACATGTATAGTTTTCACACCACACAAGAAGATCTCACCGCGTTTTACCGGAAAACACTTGAGGCATATGTGCGCGTGTATGAACGCTGCGGAATGCATGTGAAAGTGGTTCAGGCGAGCGGCGGTGTGTTTACGCAAAATCTCTCGCATGAGTTCCAAGCGCTCACGGATGCTGGAGAAGATGTGCTGATCGCCTGCGATCACTGCGCATTTGGCGAGAATTCCGAAATTGCACAGCATAAAGCAGGCGATGCGTGCCCGCAATGCCAATCGACGCTCATGACGACAAAGGGAATCGAGGTAGGAAACATTTTCGATCTCGGCACAAAGTATTCTGATGCGTTTGAACTTGAGTTTACGAACGATGCTGGAAAGCGTGAGCGGGTGTTGATGGGATGCTACGGCATTGGCACAAGTAGACTTGTTGGTGCAATTGTCGAATCGTCGCACGACGACCGTGGCATGATCTGGCCAAAGAGTGTTGCGCCAGCGTTGGTGCACTTGGTGCGGGTCGGAGAGGATGACGCTTCAGTGGCTGCGGCCGATGCGCTGTACGAAGAGCTCCGTCAGCAGAATGTTTCCGTCTTTTACGATGACCGCGACGCCACAGCAGGAACAAAGTTTGCGGATGCGGATTTAATGGGTATGCCACTTCGCCTTACCGTGAGCAAACGCACGCTCGGCACAGATTCGGTCGAGTGGAAGGAACGCAACGGAATAGTTGGCAAGAATATTGCGCGAGCAGCGGTTTTGGAACGTGTGCTGGATTTTTCGCTGGAGTAGTACATTTTGTTATACTCCTCCCATATGAGAAGAACGATGGAGATGGAGCAAATACAAGGTCTTGAGCATGCGCAAAGAGGAGCGTTGGCTCAAAAGATGGATACATTAATCCAACAGCGCCAAAACGTAGCACGACAACTCATGGAATTAGGATATTCAACGCCTGATGCGCCGGCGAAGATTGCGGATGACGTGTTAAGCCGGGCAGTCGGTGCGCTTCCAAAGGAACACCGGGGCAGTCTCAATGGTGTACTCAGTGCGTTTCCAAATATTGGTGCCTTGATGATGGAGCACGCTGACCTCCTCGCGCTTACCAGTGATGACCGTTTGCAAGAATTTGCGTTACGTGTGTTTTTTTACCATGCAAGATGGTACGTTTTTTGATGACGATCGCGAACCGAATCGTCGCGTATCGTTCTTCGACGTTGCACATGCACTTCATGATCCTCAATGAATACGAAACGAGCTCAAGAGTCTGGATGAGATCATACGCGATGAGGTGGCACACGATGTTGACGGAAGACCAGGGACCCTCGATGCTCGTCGTCGCTACCAGAAAGCTGCAGAGCTCGCGGAGTCACTCAGTCAACCCGTTGAACAACTCGCAGCATTGTGCCGTCTTCTTCTTAACACTATAGATCCTCAAACGGGTGACACGGTACAAATGTGTGTTCGAGAGCAGGTCGTGTATCGGCGATTTTTACCGATTGTTTCAGATCGTATCGAAACGCGCCTCGTGACGAGCATGAAAAAAATTTTAGCGCAAGATACGTCTGAGCGGTTCGAACATGCAACATTAAACAGTATTGGTGCAATGGTGTTGGTGGGTTTGGGTATAGTGTCTCCGGAGCTCTTTGAACTCCGTGGACTTTCTCGGGATGCTCGAAGTCATTTGGATAGTACATTTTCTGAACTTGGGATGACGTCGGACGCGGTGAAGCGGCTGTACGCTGCACAAAAGCAACATGGCTTCTGTTGGCATCGTTGGAAAACGACAACACGCAAACCCGGTCCTCTCTCCGATCTCATGGTTCGTCAATTTATTACTGAACATCTTCGTCGTGATCGAGAGGCGCTGCTTGCTGCCGCGGACTACCCGAACTTTTTTATTCGAGCAAAAGAATGCGCAAAAGCGCTCCGTGCAGAAAAGGAAGCAGAGCATCGTGAAGATATTGTTGCGGATATGCGCATCTTGGTCATGACAATGCTTGGACGTGATGAGGTACATGACTGCGTAAAACGGCTTGCTGTGCAGTCGTGGTACCGAGATCTTGATGCATTTTTCAGCGGGAACAAAAAGCCCTCGAGATGATCGAGGGCGATTGTACTACTTTGCATTTGTTTCTAACTTGCGCATGCGAATAGCTTTGGCCTTGCGGCGCTTGGCAAAACCATTTTCGCGCTTAATGGCAAACAGTGCATTTTGACCCTTTCGAGACAGGTGATGTCGTGATGGCATAAATGTTGTAGAACTTCCGCATTTGGTCTATTTTCGACTCACATCATCGCAAACTCGCTCGACATACCAATGAAGTACGCCTCACGAGCTTTGCTCGACGTTTATCGAAACTAGCCTCAAATGTGAAAGTTCTATGCGTTACGGGTATTTGATGGTGTAGAGTATGCCCGAAGAGTCACGATTCGTCAAACAATTATGCATGAGATTAGCCAAAAAGTGTATAAAGCCTATGTCTTCGTGTGCGAAAATCAGCGCACGGATGGCCGGAAATCCTGTGGGGTGACGGAGCCGGGTCTCCGCCTCGCATTGAAGGAAGCGGTACGGGCAGCCAATATTCCCGTGCGTGTGGTTTCGGCGTCGTGTATGGATTGTTGCGTTGAAGGCCCCACGGTGATGATTGTTCCAATGGTCGGTACCCCAGCGCTCTTTGGAACTGTCCACATTGACGATATCCCCGAAATTGTGCGAAAACTCACTCATGATACGGAGGCAATATGTATTGTATGAACATCCTTGGTGAAAAGATCGATCTTTTTGCGGCAAAAGCGGATGCGCTTGCACTCCCAATATTTGGCGGCGATGCGTTTACCGTTGATCGTGCGGTTGCACGGCTACCTGAAACGGTTCGCAAGAGCGCGCTCCGTCAAATGAAATCGCTCGAGTTTTCTGCAAAGCCAAACGAAGTCGTTACGGTTGAGCTTGGGCACGGCACCGCGCATGTCCTCCTGATGATCGGTATGGGTGACGTTGCAGATGCGACATTAGAAACTGCGCGAGAAATGATCGGCACGGCAATGAATGCTGCGCGACGGTTTGGTGCGAAAACGCTTGCGGTAGAAATTCCGGTATCAGGAGATGGTGATGTTGCCCATGTTGCAGAAGCTATGGTCGTTGCGGCACAGCTCGCGGATTACGCGTTTGACGCGTATAAGCCGAAGAATGCCTCGCGACGCATGAAAGAGATGACGTTGTGTATTGCGCATGGCAAAGACGTGCTGCGCGTGCGGAAAGCTGTGGAACGTGGCAACGCGATTGCATCGGGCGTGAACATTGCGCGAGATTTGGTGAACATGCCGGCAAAAGTCATGACGCCGTCGGCACTTGCAGAGGCTGCAGAGCGCATTGCAAAAGAAGGGGGAAAGAATATTTCCCTCACGGTGCTAGACCGCGAGGAATGTGAAGCGCTCGGTATGGGCGCGTACACTGCGGTGGACGACGGTTCAGATACACCACTCAAGTTCATTCACCTGAAATATGTTCCAGAACGCGCAACGCGGAAGCGGTTGGTGGTGGTGGGTAAAGGTGTCACATTTGATTCCGGGGGGTTGTCGTTGAAGCCGGGGGATTCCATGATGACCATGAAATGCGACATGGCGGGCGCTGCGGCGGTGTTGGGGTTCTTCTCCGTCATCGGTCAGTTGCAGCCAAGGGTGGAAATTCACGGCATTATTGCGGCGGTGGAAAACATGCCGTCGGGAAAGGCGATTCGGCCGGGAGATATCGTGAAGGCCAGTAACGGGAAAACCATCGAGATTCTCAATACCGATGCCGAAGGGCGCCTCACGCTCGCGGATGCGCTGACGTACGCCACGAAACTTGAGCCGACGGCGATTGTCGATCTCGCCACGCTCACGGGGGCATGTCTCGTCGCTCTCGGGGAAGAAATCACCGGACTCATGAGTAACAACACGGAATTGGCAGATGCCGTCCTTGCCGCAGCAGAGGATGCGGGGGAGAAAATGTGGCGCATGCCACTTGAGAAACGGTACAAGAGCATGATTGAGTCTGACATTGCAGATTTACGGAATATTCCAACGAATCGCTACGGCGGATCGCTCACTGCTGGGCTCTTTTTGGAAGAGTTTGTTGATGGACTTCCGTGGGTGCATTTAGATATCGCGGGTCCAGCATTTTACGAAAAACCTGTTGGTTCGTACCTCGGCAAGGGTGGTACAGGGCACGGAGTACGAACACTCGTAGAACTGCTGGAGAATATTTAGTCACAAAGAGAGCCGCACGGCTCTCTTTGCTTTGGTATACTCTTTCCAAACTCTTGTTTCATTGCAGTATGACCACGATTGAACAGTTCGTTGACCATTTGTTGGAAGAGAAGGGTATTGCCGCAGATCCAGCAATTATGGATGAGTATCGCGCAGACTTGCTCACGCGCGTGGGGGAGCGATTAAACGCAGAAATGGTCGCACTGATGTCAGCAGAACAGGTGCAGGAATTAAATGATTTGTTGGACATGAACCCAGAGCCGGACGTGTTGCGTGAATTCTTCATGACGCATATTCAAAACTATCAAGAAGTATTTTCTGCGACGCTTGCGGATTTCCGTACGTCCTATTTGAGCTAATATATGGCACAGAGTATCAAACCAGAAAAAACGCGTGCTCTCGACGAGCGTTTCCACAGGGAGATTGCTGCGCAAGCGAAGTATGCGCGAAGACTTGGGGAAACTGTGGAGCTGCCAAGTCGCGATGAAAGCACGTTGGAGCAGTGGAGGATTGTTGACGTGATTCGCGGTGACGATCACGCACCCGTCATGTTGCGTTCCGCAGATGGGAAGCGCATGATGACAATCCCAGCATTGCGTCTGGAGCGGTACGAAACTGCCGTGCAAGGCCACCGTGCCACGGAAAACACGCCGCTCGTTGTGCCGGTTGCAGATATTCCGGACGAACCAAGGGAAACCATGAAGGAACGTTTTGCAAGACGCTATGCCATGGTGGACTATTCGGACAGTGTGGAACAGACAGCATCCGACGATGCGGAAGAAGCGTTACACCGTGAGAAAGCTGAGCTCAAGGGCGTTTCCGGGTTTGTTGCGAAAATGCTCAAGCATAATATTGGGTATGAAATTACTCGTCAGCTCGAGTTGAATCGCGCAAGGACTAAGATTGTTTCGGAGAAGAACATTTACGCGAATAAGGGCGGAACGCGTGCGGAGCACCGGGCCGCGATTGGTGCCGTGATGGATCGATTTCTTGCGGAGCACGAGGAGTTCCTGCATCAGGAAGGAAAAGACGGCGAACGCCGAAAGGAATTTGGCAATACGCCTGCAGAATTGCAGGTGAAGCGCGAACTGAACGCGTTAGTGCGTGAGCTCGCGGCAAACCCAGAAATGACCGAGGAAGAAGTAGATGCTCGTCGCGCACGTGTTTTTAAAGACGCACGCGAACTTGCCGGTGAGGCAAAAGGCCGGGGGCTGATGTATGCAGATAATTTGCGTGCGATTGCGGAGGAAGTGCGCATGGCAGCGCTGCACGCTGGCGGCCTCGATAATCTGGATCTTGATATTGATTTTGCAATTGGTAAAGCAAAACTCGGTGCACGAACGGAACGGGAGAAGAATCTTGTCGACAGTGCGCTGGAGAAATTGGAGCGTTGGGGGAAGGATAAGCACGTTGTTGGAGGGATTTTGTCCGCGTTTAGAAACGAGCTTGCTGTTGCGGTCGCTTCGACCGTGGCGATTGGAAACATCCTTGGACGCACTGCGCTCAGCAGTACCGCGGCGAATCTGATGACGTTTGGTGGCGCGGGAGCAATCACGGGGTTGTACAGCTGGTGGAGAGAAAAGGGGAAGCTGAACCGCGAGCGATCGCTCCACGAGCGACAGATGGCACTTGGTGGAGATGTGAACACGGAGCTAAGCCAGGAGCAGTTGGATGATCTTGCGACACGTCGTGCGGAGTTGACGAAGCAATATCAAGACACGCCGTTGTGGCGACCGTTGCGACGGTACGAACTTAAAAAAGAGCTCGATGAGTTGTATGCGTCCGAAAAGCCACGGCGCGATGAAATGCAGAAATTTGCCATGGCGCGTGCCAACGCGAAGGACTTAGCGTACGGCGGTATTGGGTTTTTGACACCAGAAAACACCTTGCGTCCGGATGCCGATCCGGCAATCGTGATGAAGGCACTGGCAGAAATGGAAGCGCGTGTGCGTATCAGTAACGCAGAAAAAGTGGACTTGTTGCGGTACTCGTCGCCCATGCAGGCGGAAGTTGAACGACGGAACTTAGACGCAACGCGTATGGCGTTGAAAGCGGCGCTTCGTGCTGCGGTACCGGGCTTTCAAGAAGAGTACAACAGGATTCTTGCAGAAACGACGACCGAATTTTACGGAAACGAGGAAAGCGGCGTGCGCAAAACGAATGAGAAATTTGCGACGTACGCGCAGAACCGTGCAAGAAAGGTTGGTCTTCAAACTGCGCTGATTGGTGCAGGCATTGGGTATGTTGCCCACGAAATTTGGGCATTGGCATCGGACAACGAAACCGTCACCGGAAGCATTGGCCGTTTTGCATCGTGGCTGAAGGGGTACATTTCGGGTGACACTCCGCTACTCCCAGCTGGATCACCGAACGTTGAGCGCATTGCGGACGGCGTGTTTACCACACCGAATGGTACGCATTTGGTGCCGCAGGCAGATGGATCGTTTGCAATCGAAACCATCGCAGATCACAAGGTGATTGCGTCCGGCTTGTTTATTGGGTCAGACGGGACGTTCGATGCGGCATCGGCAGAAACACTGCGGAAGCTCGGAGCATCGTTGGTGGAGGCAGATACATTCACGACTCACTCAGAGATTGTTACTGAACGTGTTGCGACGTGGGATTGGTTACACGAACATGCGCCGGACGTGAATCAAATCAAGCGCGATATTTGGTTCGGGAACGACACCCCGTCACCAGTGTTTGATTTCAACGAGCAAGGGCTTGATTGGGGCAAGGTTGCTGGTGTGAATGCGGATGGTGATTTCGTCATGGACATGAGCTCCATGACGTCGGACGGTTCATGGCAGGGGATTGAGGAGGTGGATGCGCTCGCGGAAATGGCGAATGGGAAGTTGCGGCTCGTGCTGACAATGAATGAATCATCGCAAAATCACGCCGTTGAAATTCTGTTCGATGAGCATGGTCAGGCAATCATTCCTGCGGATTCGGATATTGCACGCACGTTCTTTGCGGTGAAAGATGGGAAGGCAGTGTTCCTCGGTAAGTATGCAGAAGTCGCGGTGAGCCGTGGGTTCGATGAGAAGGGCGTGCACCACCTGGGAATTTTGGCCACGCACATTGGTAAGGGTTTGAAAGAAGGCGTCCTCACCCGAGAAATTGGCGAGTGCATCCCAGAGCACGTCACTCACATCACCCTCCCACACTCCCAGCCCCCAACACTCATCATGCCCCCAATCCTCCCACTCCGCCCCCGCACTCCGTTGGAGCGGTTGCATAAAGCTGGGAAATCTATGGGTGGGGATGAGCTGGCTGAAACTCAAATTGATCCACATACAGGAATGGACGTCACTGGGTATTTCATGGGATCTGTAGAGTCCGCCGGTGGTTCGGGCGGCCAAGAGGCACTGCTTAAAAAGCTTATTGAAACAAAAGACGATGGACGTGAGCTTCCGGAAAAAGTTCCATACTACAAACTCGTTGCTGATACAGAAATGCTTGGAGTCATGCTTGCTCGAAATCGATCGGAGACTTTGAAAAAAAATCCACATGCAAAATTGAATCAGTATAAGGAAGCACAGGAATACCTTGCGAAGCTTCCCGAAACATATCGAAATGAGGTTCGTCGTTTGGCTCAACAGGCAGGTGAGATGTTGGATGAGACAAGGGTCGCGATTAATATTCCTGTAGCAGGTCATCAAGAAGAAAAAGCGATCTATAAGTCTTTGGAGAGTTATCTCTACCAAAGTGCTTCATATAATCAATTCGAACTCAATTTGTTTGTAAATTACCCAGAAACTGACGAACGAGGTAATCCATTAAATGCCGATGCAACTATACGCGAAATTGAGCGATTTAAAGCAGATCACCCGGAAATCAACATCCGAGTTATGATAGCTGCGTTACCAATGAGTGAGGCTCGAATCAGCTTAGTTCGAAAGCTTTTAAATGATGCAGTGTTGCTGAGAAATGCCGCACGAGGGAAAAATGCATTGGAGTTAGTGATGGTAAGTAATGATGCGGATAATACTGGTGTTGCGGAAGAATATGTTGAGAACTTTATTCAGAAGTTTGATCAAAATCCCGATATTGATGCAATGCTTGGTCAGTTAGATTGGGATCCTGAGGCATATGTGAAATATCCCGCAATTCATGTGGGAACAAGATTATTCCAATATCGAATGATTCGTGAGAGGCGCGTTTCAAGTTTTATGGCATCGAGTGGAGCGAACTATGCATTTAGAGCTTCAACATATGCGGCAGTTGGGGGATATCGTCCTGAAGTTGCGGATGGCGGTGAGGATGTTATTTTGGGAAGAGCAATTATTACAGCACGACAAAACCAAGGTGTGGTGAAGTTTGCTGGAGCGCGTGTTTCTCGTCTTTATACCTCTGCACGTCGTGCGATTGATGCATTGGTAAAAAAGGGTTTGTCGCCTATTGAGCAATGGTCTAAAGGTTTTAGTGCATTTGATGATGCAGTGAGAAAGTTATCGATGGAAGATGCAGAAAATCGGAACTATGATCTTCCAGAGGACCTCGAAAGATTAAAGGATGAAATCGAATACGTTATTAATCGAACAATAAATGTCATGGATAGGGATGGAGGAAAACTCGCACCAGAAGCTTTTGCTAATTATCAAAGGCTTTTGGGATATATGGGGATTCTTATCGAGGACAATGGTGCGGGATCGGTTGTGATCACGGATATGTCCAAGTTTGTAAAGAGTCTTCGAGGTTATCAGAAATACGGCGTACTTCAGAGAGATGCTAAATCTGGAAAGCCTGGAGCTCGGGAAGCGTTTAAAGCGGAACGTGCCACTGTGCTCCGGAAACCGAAAAAGTGAGATTGAAGTTGTTGAGAATTCCCACAAAAGAGCCACACAGTCTGGGTGCGAGTCTGATGGGAAGAGGTAGGATGGAAATACCTTTAATATAGTTCAATAAAAAACAATTGACTCAAAATTGCCAATAATGTGATTAAATAAAAACGTCCTCGAAATTTCGAGGACGTTTTTTGTCTTACGCTTTTCCCAATGTCCCTTCACCTGGTTCCCATTCGACGGGGCAGAGTTCGCCGGATTGGAGGGCGGTGAGGACGCGGAGGACTTCCTTGACGGAGCGGCCGACGGAGCCGGCGGAGGCAAGGGCGTACTTCACGATGCCTTCAGGGTCGATGATGAACAAGCCTCGGTCTGAGCTGCCGTCGTCTTCATTCAACACGCCGTAGTCGCGCGAAACGCGCTGGGTGGTATCCGCAAGAATGGGATACGCCACTTCTGGGAGATCGCGCTCGAACCATGTTTTGTGGCTCCACTCGCTATCCGTGCTTGCGCCAATCACTTTCGCGCCAAGTTTGGCAAAGTCGGCTTCGTGCTTTTGGAACCCTTTAATTTCTGTCGGGCAAATAAATGTGAAGTCGCGTGGGTAAAAGAAGAGTACGACCCAGCTTCCTTTGTACGTATTCAAACTCACTTTTATGAACTCGCCTTTTTGGTATGCGGTGACGTTGTGAAAATCTGGTGCGGGCTTATTAAGAGAAATCATAGGAATGTCTAAGAACAAAAGGGACACGTCGATTGTAGCAAGGTTGTTCTTTTATGGGAATTTCGTTACAATCCTTTCAACTATGACTGAACGACAAAAGCGCAAAATCCTTTCATTTTTTGGGATGGTGGTGGTGATTGGTGCGGCGTTTGCTGCATATCAGGTGTATGACGCAAAGCGTATTGCAGATGCGGCATGGCCAAACCTGGACGGTGGGCTATATGCTTCAGCGGTTACGCGCGGGGGCGTCACGTCGTTGGTCCCCGGAGATGAACTCTATAACAGCGGTGTCGTTGACGGCGGTATTCCTGCGCTCACAAACCCAAAATACACATCCGTGCTCGCGTCTGATGCAATACTTGCGGACGATTTATACGGCATCGACCTTTCCATCAATGGCGAACATCGGTTTTATCCTGTTCAAATTTTAAACTGGCATGGTGTGGTGAACGATAGTTGGGGCGGGAAGGATATCGCGATCACGTATTGTCCGTTGTGC
This sequence comes from uncultured Gammaproteobacteria bacterium, assembly GCA_964394565.1. Taxonomy (GTDB): domain Bacteria; phylum Patescibacteriota; class Patescibacteriia; order UBA9934; family UBA9934; genus CAIKHN01. Next base: position 78,122 of record CAYMYA010000001.1, on the reverse strand, counting down.
GCCACAGGAATGGTGTATGATCGCACGGTTGATGGCGTGGTGACGACATTTTCTGCAACCGGGCAGGTGTACAACAACAACACGGTGTTCCGAGATGCACACACAGCATCGTTGTGGATTCAGGGGCTTGGCACTGCGGTGCAAGGGCCAATGATCGGTACATCACTCAGCGTGATCCCGTCGCATATGATGACGTGGGATGATTGGAAGCGCGCGTATCCATCTGGCTTAGTGCTCTCAACGGACACCGGGGTTGTGCGTGATTACGCTCGTCATCCGTATAATTCATACGATACGTCGGAAGGGATGTACTTTCCGATGAATTATACGTCGTCAAGTTTTACTTCAAAATGGGTCGTATATGGGGTGACAGACGGAACGAACGGCCTTGCCTTTGCGGATAAAGTTTTGCAGGGAACGGGTATAAATATCGCGTATCTCGGGGATGAGAAAGTGATTGCGGTGTACGATTACAGCACAGGTGAAGCACGGGTATTTCAGACCGGAGATCGGACGTTCTCGTACGATTTTGAGAAAAAACGTCTGACGGATGATGCAACGGGAAGCGTGTGGAGTGTGTACGGCGAAGCAATTTCTGGTGACGAGAACGGCACGCACTTGTTGCAGTACCAAGTCACTCGCGGGTTTTGGGGCTGCATTGCGGCACTGCACCCAACATGGGCCGCAGTCATCACGAAAGTTCCCGTCGAGCCCGTAACCGAAGCCACAACTCCCCTCACCGAGTAACGTTCATTTTTTTTCAATCATCCCTGCACCAACCAGTCATCCCCGCGTAGGCGGAGATCCAGCCCTTCCACCTTATGCTTTACATCGTCGCAACACCAATTGGAAACCTTGGGGATATTACCGAACGCGCGCGGGCAATTTTGGACGATGTCGATGTGGTGTTGTGTGAAGATACGCGGGTCACATCAAAGCTCATGGCGAGCTTGAACATTCGCCCATCACTCCGCGCGTTTCATGAGCACACGGATGTGCTAGCCCGAAAGAAGATTGTGGATGAGCTCGTGGGTGGTGTAACGATGGCGCTTGTGACGGACGCTGGTACACCCGGCATATCGGATCCCGGGGGGTTCTTGGTTGCAGACGCGGTTGCTGCGGGCGTGAAGGTCGTGCCAATTCCTGGAGCCTCGGCAATTATTGCGGCGCTTTCTGTTGCAGGGATTGCACTTGATCGGTTTACATTTCTGGGGTTTCCGCCGAATAAAAAGGGGAGGGAGAAGTTTTTTGGAGAGGTCGGCGGTATTGCGCATGCTGTGGTGTTGTATGAATCCACGCACCGTATTGTGAAAACATTGGAACAGCTTGCGCCGCTGCACCGTCACCTTGTTGTGTTCCGCGAGCTTACAAAAATTCATGAGACAATATACCGTGGAACCGCAGAAACCATTCTCGCAGATCTTGAGCAAACTAGCTCCCGCGGCGAATTCGTGATTGTGGTCTCTCCGATGTAATCCCTCCTCGAGGAGGGATGTGCGAGATTGCGGGCGTTTCGGGGCATTGGACTCTGCTGCGCTCGGCTCTTCACGCCACGACGACACATGGAATTTGTCTGTGGCTGGGTCGAGTTTCGCTCGCGTCGTCCAATGTCCCTCGTCGCCATTCCTCCGTTCGTTTACTCCTGCCTCAAGTTTTCTTCTATGCCAACCTATTCCATTACCACAACGCTTCCGTACGTTAACGCCGATCCGCACATTGGTTTTGCGTTAGAAATTGTGCAGGCGGACATGTTGGCCCGATATCATACGTTGAAAGGTTTCGATGTCGTGTTCAATACGGGAACAGATGAACACGGCCAAAAGATTTACCAGAAGGCGTTGGAAGTTGGCGTTGATCCGAAAGTGTATTGTGACGAGTATGCCGCGAAGTTTGATGGATTGAAGGTCGCATTAAATCTTTCGTACACGCATTTTATTCGTACGACGGATGAACATCACATTGCTGCAGCGCAAGAATTTTGGAAGCGTTGTGATGCGAATGGTGATATTTATAAGAAGCAATATTCAGTGAAGTACTGTGTTGGGTGTGAGCTTGAGAAAACGGATTCTGAACTCGTGGACGGTCGTTGCCCAGTGCACCAGAACCGAGAGGTAGATTTGCTCGAAGAAGAAAACTATTTCTTTGCATTTTCAAAGTACCAGCAAAAGCTACTTGATCTCTATCGCGACCGCCCAGATTTCGTGATGCCACAAGCACGCATGAATGAGATTCGTACCTTCGTGGAGGGCGGTTTGAATGACTTCAGTATTTCGCGTTTGAAGTCAAAAATGCCGTGGGGCGTTGCCGTTCCGGGCGACTCGGAGCAAGTAATGTACGTGTGGTTCGATGCATTAGTAAATTACGTTTCGACATTGGGCTGGCCAAAGGCAGGATCGCTCTTTGATTCCGCGTGGCCGAGTGTGCAGGTTGCCGGGAAGGATAATCTTCGTCAGCAAACTGCGATGTGGCAAGCGATGCTCATGTCTGCGGGTATTGCGCCGTCAAAACAAGTATTCATTCACGGGTATGTCACCGCCGACGGCCAAAAAATGAGCAAGTCAATCGGCAACGTCATCAATCCGTACGATCTTGTTGCAGAATACGGAACCGATGCAACGCGCTTGTACCTCCTTGGTGGCCTTCCATCGTGGCAAGATGGAGATTATTCCAAAGAACAATTCGAAATTCTTTTTGCCACAAAACTCGCGAACGGCATTGGAAATCTCGTGAGTCGTGTTTCCGCGATGGCGGCAAAGAGTTTCCCGGAGGGGTTTGATCGGCTCGCGTACGATGCATCCTCAAAGGAGACTGAATTGAAGGATTCGATCGAGCAGTATGATTTTCGTGCATACGTCGATACGGTTTGGTCTGTGATCGATGCTGCAAACGTAAAAATCCAAATCGAAGAACCATTTAAGCTCGTGAA
>CAYMYA010000001.1:0-75096 GCA_964394565.1 uncultured Gammaproteobacteria bacterium | reverse complement strand
TGGCTCACGATGATCGCATTTCTCCTTGTACTGACCATCGCCAACCAACTTGCGGGGTACTTGGTGGATACTCTCGACATGATCCGGAAAGTCATTGCCATTGTGCCGCTGGTGAATTTTGTGAATTCGAGCCTCGGTGCGATATTTGGTCTGCTGCAAGTCAGCATGCTTGTGCTCGTATTTGCCTATTTTTCCGTGACGCTCGTACCTGTGGGCGATTTCCGTAACGCCGTCGTTACCTCTGAAATTATCAGTCGAGCCATTACATTAGAAACAAACGCTGGGCTTTTGTAACCTCCGTCATCACCGCCTGCGCGGGGATGCGTGAAAAATATGTATTCATTCATCGATTCTCACGCGCATCTTCACTTCCCGGCATTTGACGCGGATCTCGCCGATGTTCTTTTGCGAACTCGCGAGGCAAATATCGGACTCGTCACCGTGGGAACAAAATTCGCCACGAGCGAACGGGGGATTGGTTTTGCGCAAGCGCACGAACATGTGTGGTGCACCATTGGGCTGCACCCGGGGCACGTGCATGATCACAATGTTGTTGACGAGAACGAAGAGACTCTCGACGCACCGACCCCGGAAAACGAATTCGATGAAGCACGGTATGCGGCGCTCGTTACTCATCCAAAGGTTGTTGCGATTGGGGAATTCGGGCTCGATTACTCGCGCGTGCCAGAAGGGATCGATGTTGAAGGATTCAAGAACGATCAGCGCAATGTTGCTCGGGCACAATTACGATTTGCGACGAAGTATGGAAAGCCTGTGGTTATTCACTGCCGTGGTGGCGCGACGGCGGATATCACTGGAGCTCACGACGACATGCGTGCGTTGATCTCCGAGGAGATTGATCGAGGCGGAATCGAGAAGCGAGGAGTGATTCATTGTTTTACTGGCACGATCGACGACGCAAAACAGTACGCTGAACTGGGATTTTTGATTTCCGTCACCGGCATCGTCACGTTCGGCAAATCGGTCGCCGCAGCAGCGAAGGAAATTCCTCTTGAGCAGATGATGATCGAAACCGACTGCCCGTACCTTGCCCCCGTCCCGCACCGTGGCAAGCGCAACGAGCCCGCAAACGTCGCCCTTGTTGCCCAAGCCATCGCAGACATCAAGGGCATCCCCCTCACCACCGTCGCCAAAGTCACCACCGAGAATGCGATGCGTCTTTTCCAGATCGGATAACCATGTTTTCGCTTTGGTTAGCCACTTTGTTTATAAGTTTTCCCCTTACGTCTTTTCATTCACTCATGGGCAGGGTATACTCATGCCGCTTTTATGGACGGATTTGGCCCATCGTTGCGCTTCGCGCTGCGGGCAGTAACGGACATCATGGGAACAATTCTCGTACCCGCATTCGTTGCGGCAATGCTTGGAAAGTATTTTGATGTTCGGTATGGCACTGGCCACACCATATTCATTGTGCTTCTTGCATTCACCTTTTTGGGGACATCGGTGTTACTTGTAAAAAAAGTTGGTCAGTATGCGAAAGAGTATAAAAAACTTATTTCCCGCTAATTTTGCCATGATTCCTCTCGCTGCGGAGCCAATTGCGCATCTTGGCGCATTTCCTGTTACGAATGCCATGGTGAACGCATGGATCGTGACGGTGTTCTTTCTTGGCATTGCCGCTGTTGCATCAAGACGCAAGGGGATTGTACCTCGCGGTATTCACAATGCGATTGAGGGAATGATCGACGTGATGTCACGCGAAATCGAAAAGATTGCAGGCAATCGTGCGAATGCGCGGAAGTTCTTTCCATTAATTGCCACGATTTTTCTCGTCGTCCTTGCGAACAACTGGCTTGGGCTTGTGCCAGGAACGGGCACAATAGGAATTTACGGCATCATGCACGGAGAACTGGAGTTGATTCCATTGTTACGTCCTGCAGGAAGCGATTTGAACTTTACTCTCGCGGTTGCGGTGACCGCGGTGGCGTTTTCACATCTTGCTGGAGTGCGAGCCATTGGGTTTTTTGACTATTTGAGTAAATTTTTGAATGTGAAGGGCATTTGGAAGTCGTTGAAACACGGGCCAATGGCGGTCGTGACGGCGGTGATTGAATTCTGTGTTGGACTCATTGAAATTGTGGGTGAGTTTGCAAAAACGCTTTCACTATCACTTCGATTGTTTGGCAATGTTTTTGCTGGTGAAGTGCTGCTGACCGTGATGCTCGGGCTTGTGTCTTTTGTGGTTCCGATCCCGTTTATGTTTTTGGAAATTCTGGTTGGCGCGGTTCAGGCAACGGTGTTTGCGATGTTAACGCTTGTGTACCTCATTATTGCGACAACGCCGCACGGAGGGCATGAGGAACACCATGCATAATTCGCGGGTTCGTGGTTGAGCGCTGATCGACGAGTGTTCGTCGCTCAGCTTTCATTCATGATTAACGTACGGATATGACAGCAGACATGATTTCTCTTCTTGCGAAGGCATTCGCAATTGGTATCGGTGGTGCGGTGCCTGCATTCGCAATCGGCGCGATTGGGTATGCGGCAATGACTTCGATTGGGCGCAATCCAGAAGCGGCGGAAAAAATCCTCGCACCAATGTTGCTTGGCATGGCATTTGCAGAAGCTATTGCTATTTACGCTCTCGTGATTGCGTTTACCTTGTAATCACGTCAATACGCGCTAGGGGATTCGATTAATCGAACCTCTGCGTGTGATGAGGTGTTGAATTATCTTTTATGTCTGAAGTGATTGAAAACGAATTTGCGGCAACGGGAACCGAAACTGTGGTTGCGGAAGCTGTACACGAAACAGATCCGGGTATTCTCGGCACTTTCGGTTTACGCGGTGATCTGTTCCTCGCGCAGTTGATCAACTTTATCCTCGTATTAGTCGTGTTGTGGCGATTTGTATACAAACCGATATTTGCGGTGTTGGATGCGCGGGAAACATCGATTGCAAAGAGCATGAAGGATGTTGAGGATATTTCGGCGCGCGTCAAGGCAGCGGAGAGCGAACGTCTCGCCATGTTGAATGATGCGCGAAAAGAAGCGCAGGCTATTATTGAAGCGGCGATGCACGAAACCGATCTTCGAAAAAATGACATGATTGAGTCGGCAAAACGCGAGGTTGAGCGGGTTATTACTCATGGGAAAGAACAGCTCATTGCTGAACGTGAAGCGTCTCTTGTGGAAATGCGAAAAGAAATTATTGATATCGCTGTGCGTGCTGCGGCGAAAATTGCGACGGAAGGCATGACGGCGAAAAAATCGCAGTCTCTTGCAGAAGAAGTCGTACGAAAGCTGACATAATTATGGCAAGCAACATGAACAGACAACTTGCGGAACTTCTTGTTCACGAATGTGAGGATTTGTCACGGACAGAACTTGTGAAAGTCGTGAAAGCGTTCGTGTCCGAACTTGCGTTACGTGGTTGGATATACCGATGGCGCGACATTGAACGCGAAGTCCACGGTGCATGGCAGCGGAAATATGGTGCGGCACATGTTACAGTCGTTTCCGCACATCCGCTTACGGTAGCATTGCGTAAAAGTATTGAGGCCGCTGCGCCTGGCGCGGAAATTCTCGAGCGTGTCGATGAACGGCTCATGGGTGGCGCGATTATCCGTATCGATGACAGGCGCATTGATGCATCGATTGCCGGAAGCCTACAACGCTTAAAAATTCATCTTGAGAAAGCATAGCGTCTTTTCCCTTACTATTATGACCACGAAAAAAGCTGACATCATTGCCGTTCTTCGAGAAAGCATCGACGCCTTTAAGGCCGAAGCACACGAGGAGCGGGTGGGTACTGTCATGAGTGTATCCGATAACGTTGCGCGACTTTCCGGACTTGGTAATATCATGAGTCAGGAAATGGTTGATTTCGGCAACGGGGTGTTTGGCGTTGCACTGAACCTCGAAGAGGAAACGATTGGAGCGATTATTCTTGGTGATGCGGTGGGTGTGAAGGCGGGCGATACCGTGAAATTGACTGGCCGCATTCTGTCTATTCCTGTTGGCGATGGCATCGTGGGTCGCATTGTGGATTCTCTTGGTGTTGCGCTGGACGGGAAGGGTGCGCTGTCACAAAAAGTTATGGCTCCGGTGGAGAAGGTTGCGCCAGGCGTGATGACGCGTAAAGCGGTCACGGTACCAATGCACACCGGCATTAAAGCGATTGACGCGCTTATTCCTGTTGGTCGCGGACAGCGCGAGTTGATTATTGGTGATCGTCAAACCGGAAAGACGGCCATTGCCATCGATACAATTTTGAATCAGAAGGGTGAGAACGTGAAATGTATTTATGTTGCGATCGGACAGAAGGAATCGCGCGTTGCACAGATTGCAGCACGTTTAGAAGCTGCGGGAGCAATGGACTACACGACGATCGTCCTTGCGGGTGCATCAGATAGCGCGGCAATGCAGTACCTTGCGCCGTATGCCGGCTGTGCCATAGCAGAGTATTTTATGGCAAAGGGCGAAGATGTCCTTATTGTGTACGATGACTTGAGCAAGCACGCATGGGCGTACCGTGAAATTTCTTTGTTGCTTCGTCGCCCACCGGGGCGCGAGGCATACCCAGGAGATGTGTTTTACTTGCACTCACGTTTACTGGAGCGTTCAGCGCGTTTGAACGAAGAACACGGTGGGGGATCGATTACTGCGCTGCCAATTATTGAAACACAGGGGGGTGATGTGTCCGCGTATATTCCCACGAACGTGATTTCCATTACGGATGGTCAGATTTATTTGGAAACGGATTTATTCTATCGTGGCCAGCGTCCAGCGTTGAACGTTGGGCTTTCAGTTTCTCGCGTGGGTTCAGCAGCCCAAACGAAAGCCATGAAGAACGTCGCGAAAACACTCAAGGTCGACCTCGCGCAGTTCCGCGAACTCGAAGCATTTGCGCAGTTTGCCACGGATCTTGATGATGCAACGAAGAAGCAAATTGAACGTGGTCGCCGTGCCATGGAGCTCATGAAACAAAAGCAATATTCTCCGATGAACTTTGCGGAGCAGGCAGTGGTGATTTTTGCACTGAATGCGGGCATGCTCGATGCTATTCCCGTGACCGCGATTGAGAAATTCGAAGCCGAATGCTTACGCTACATGCATTCAGCTGGATCGGAGGTGTTGAAGGCGATGTTGGAATCGAGAGACGTTTCTGGTGATGTGAAAACGAAACTTGAATCTACGCTGAAGGATTTTCTCGGTACATTCTCTGTGTAATATATGCCCGCGTCGCGTAAACTCATTAAGAGCCGAATTAAATCGGTCAAAAACACGCGCAAGATTACGAAAGCCATGGAACTCGTGGCAGCAAGTAAAATGCGCAAAGCGGTAGCAGCAACCCTGAAGGGACGGCCGTATGTTCGTCTTGCGCGGGAAACGATTGAAGCAGTCATGATGAAGAGCGTAAATAGTATCCACGAATTATTGCAGCCTGGGCGTGGGACGCGCGAGCTCGCGATTGTCTTTACCTCTGATCGTGGTTTAGCGGGCGGGTACAACGTGAATATGGTGAAATTTGTGCGGGAGATGGTGAAAGAAACGGAAAAAGGTGACGTTGATGTGATTGCTGTGGGGAAGCGCGGGAGTGATGCGTTGCAACGGTTGAATGTTCATGTGATTGCAAGTTTTACCGGCTTAGGTAACGCGCCAAAATATAGCGATATCGTTCCTGTCGCACGCATGGCGATCGACGGGTTTACCAGTGGAACCTACCGGCGCGTGCGCCTGTTTTACACGGATTTTGTCAGCGGAGTGACGCAAATTCCTACAGCACAAGTGGTGTTACCGTATGGAGAACATGCGCATGCCGACCAGGACATGGGTCATCCCCGCGCTGGCGGGGATCCAATATCCTCGAACATGGAAGTACGACGCGTCGAATACACCCTCGAACCAAACGCACATGAACTACTCTCCCAAATGATTCCACGGCTCGTCATGACCGCATTTTATCAGGCGCTACTGGAATCGAGTGCGTCGGAACATGCTGCGCGCATGCTTGCCATGAAAAATGCATCAGATAGCGCACGGGACATGATGGATGCATTAACATTCACGTATAACCAGGTTCGGCAAGCAGGAATTACCCAGGAAATCGCAGAAATTAGTAGCGGTGCCGCGGCACTCTCATAACCAACATATGAAAGGAACAATCGCACAAATTATTGGAGCAGTCGTCGACGTCCGCTTTACTGGTGACGTCCCGACGCTCTTGAATGCGTTAACGTTGAAACATGGGGAAACGGAATTGGTGCTTGAGGTCGCACAGCATCTTGGAAATGGCATTGTGCGTACCATTGCCATGGGCACCACGGATGGATTGACTCGTGGCATTGAAGTGACGGACACCGGCCGTCCGATCAGTGTAGCGGTTGGACCAAAAACGCTTGGACGCATGTTCGACGTGGCAGGAAATGCAATCGATGGGCTTGGTGTTGCGGAAGAGGTGCGAAAAGATCCTATTCACCGTGCTGCTCCGGCGTTTATCGAGCAATCCACAAAGGCAGAGGTTTTCGAAACGGGAATTAAAGTCGTCGACTTGATTTGTCCGATTTTGAAAGGTGGAAAAACAGGATTATTGGGTGGCGCTGGAGTGGGGAAGACGGTGTTGATTCAAGAGCTTATTCATAACATCGCAAAAGAACACGGCGGATACTCCGTTTTTGCTGGTGTCGGTGAGCGTACGCGTGAAGGAAATGATTTGTACATGGAAATGAAGGAATCTGGCGTGTTGGATAAAACTGCGCTTGTGTTCGGCCAGATGAACGAACCGCCAGGAGCACGCGCACGTGTAGCGTTGACGGGGCTGACGCTCGCAGAATATTTCCGCGACGACGAAGGCCGCGACGTCCTCATGTTTATTGATAATATTTTCCGCTTTACACAAGCTGGTTCAGAGGTATCATCATTGCTTGGTCGTATTCCATCTGCCGTGGGGTACCAGCCGAACCTCGCGACTGAAATGGGTGCACTTCAGGAACGCATTACGTCAACAACAAAGGGATCTATCACGTCAATTCAAGCCGTGTATGTGCCGGCAGACGACTTAACGGATCCAGCGCCAGCAACAACATTCGGTCACTTGGACTCGACCGTGGTGCTCTCACGTGCTCTTGCAGAACTTGCAATTTATCCGGCAGTGGATCCGTTGGATTCCTCATCGAATATTCTCGATCCAAATGTTGTTGGTGAAGACCATTACCATACCGCTCGTGGCGTGCAAAAAGTATTGCAGCGATACAAGGATTTGCAAGATATTATTGCGATTCTTGGTATGGATGAGCTTTCTGACGACGACAAAATGCTTGTTGCGCGCGCGCGAAAAATTCAGAAATTCTTGTCGCAGCCATTTAACGTCGCGGAACAATTTACGGGAAGCCCTGGAAAATACGTGACGCTCTCAGAAACGGTGCGTGGGTTCAAGGAAATTTTGGAAGGGAAACACGACGACAAGCCGGAACAAGCGTTTTACATGAAGGGAAGTATCGACGAAGTGACCATGTGATGAGAGTTCATTAGTAGTCTCTATGTCGAAACTCACACTCCATTATGTGGTTGTCACACCAGAACGTCTGGTTTTTGAAGGCGATGCCGAGAGCATTTCCATCATGACGAGCACGGGTGAAATTACGGTATTGCCGCACCATATTCCATTGTTGACGTTGATGAAAGCGGGTGAAATGCGCGTACGAAAGGGTGGTGAACTTGAACTTCTTGCAACGTCGACAGGGATGTTCGAAGTGCGCCAGGATGGTTCTGTCGTGGTGCTCGCGGATACCGCAGAGCGTGTGGAAGAGCTCGAATTGTCGGCAATCGACGAAGCCCGTAAACGGGCAGAAGCGGCCCTGGTAGAGGCGCGTCACCGAAATGATGTTTCATATGCCGACGCTGCTGCGCATTTGGAGCGTGAAATCGCGCGGTACAGGGTTGCGATGAAAAAAGGAAAGGTCAGGCAACACCGAAGGGAAGAATAGTTGTTCCGTCAAAAGCTCGGGCATGACTCGGGCTTTTGTATTTGCAACATACGAGGGAACTCGACGGGCACGAATATTTTACGACACTAGTAAAAAGAATATATGACATTTTGCTTCGTCCACAACACTTCTATGAATTCTGTGCAGTTGAGCATACACTTTGCCCATTGAATCCTAGCGATTTGTGATATGACGCCTTGGGAATGGTCGATGGCTGTGGTGATGCTTGGGCCGATTATTGCGGTGATCGGTATGTGGTTTCTTGCACAGGAACAGGCACAGCGTGCGAATGCGTTGATTTTTGCGGCAGTGGGAGTCGCTGGAGTGCTTGCTAGTGTTTTTGGTGTGATATCTCCCGATCCTTTTTTGTTGCCAACGAACGCATTTTTTAGCATGGTTGCAACACTCGATACGTTTGCGGCGATGTTTATATTCCCGTTTAGCCTTGTGATGCTCGCACTCGGGGTAGAGTGGTATGTTCACCGAAAAACTCAGGAACAAGCGTTTCTCACCGTGTTCGGTATCGCACTGCTTTCGTTCGGCATGACGTGGCTCGTATTGTCCACGAACATTCTTGGCGTTCTTGCGGCATTGATGCTGTTGATGTGTGCAGAGGCGTGCGTGGTGTTTAAGCGCATCAGGATGTTCGTGGTGAGGGGGATCGGTGTGCTTTTCATAGCGGCGGGACTCTTCATCCTTTCTTCTGGTGCATTGTTTAATGACTTTGCGACGTTGGCATACATTGCTGCTGAACTTGATTTCCCGCGGTTGATTGGGGCATTTAGTGCAATCGTTCTCGGTGTTTTGGCGTGTTCCGGCGCATGGCCATTTGCACGCATGGCGAGTGCAGATGGTGGTAGCGTGCCTGGGGGAGCTATACGGGCACTCATGCAAACGGCATGGTTTCTTGCGCCGCTGTACCTTTTTCTTCGGCTCTTACTTTTTGTATTTCCACCACTCGATATATGGTTTGCGCTTCCTGTTGGACTTCTTGGCATCATGACGATTCTTTCTGTTACACGGTACGCATCTAAACGTCATGCATTTGGCGGCATCTCATGTGTTCATGGTGTCGGTTTCGTCCTCTTCATGTTGAGTGCGACGATGCTTTTCCAATCTCTGAACATGTATGAAGCCATGAATATCGTGCTTTTCGCAACGATTATTCAGAGTATCGGTGTGGTGCTTGGGGGAAATTCTGGTGACGAGACAGGTGGTGGCATCGAGTACGCAATCTCCGGGGTTGCTCGGTTAGGGGTTCCTCTTTCGCTTCTGTTTGTGAGCCAATGGATGTTCGGGAGCGTGATGGTGTTACAGTTCACACTTCTGCCACGCACATTTGCACTCGCGCTTGCCCTGGGTTTTTTGATCGTACTTGGCTCACTTGTCCGTCAGGGGTATGCCATCATCGAGAATATTCGGACGGCCGTTCATGCAAAACAACGTTTTGCATGGCGGAACGTTGCAGCAATACTGACATCTGGATTTTCTGTGGTTGGAGCCGTGTTTGTTCCGTTTGCGTTGTACGCGATTGGCGCAGAGCCCTTAACGCAAGATGCACAGACGTGGCAGGGAGCCGTTGTTGCAGGGGGTGCCTTGCTTCGTCCGGCCGTTCTCGCGCTCGGGATCATGGTGTGCAGTCTGGCATATTGGGCGCTTCGCGACAAAACATTGCGTATTGAGATGGGAAATTTCGTGGATGCAAAGGAGCAGGTACATGCTCCTGTTCCCGATGCACGTATTCATATATTTTTCCGAGAGGTACGGAAATTGTGTATTCAATACATTGCGGTACCCGCGCAAGAACAGTGGCGAACATTGTACGCATGGCATGACCGCTATGTAACGAGAGTCGTCACACCTTCGCTCGTGTTCATGATGCTCGCGGTTATTCTTACTTTCGCAATTGCGTTATGACATTTTTAGAATTCTCGGTTCTTCAGACACTCGCTCTTCTCATCCTTGCGCCATCTGCGGCAGGACTTTGGGAAACTTTTGTTTCCGTGATACAGCACAAAACCTGGATTCCCCCGTGGGTTGCGTATCGACGAGTCCCGTCTCCGGTTGCTGCACTTGCATTCGGTGCGACAGCGGTTTCTCTCGCACTTTTGCCGCTCATCCACGTACCAGTTGATCAAGCAAGCGACGGAAATATTTTGACGTTTATTGCACTCTTCGCGCTTATTGGGGGTAGCATTGCGGTAATTGAGAGGACGTCGGTATTGCCGTTGGCATTGTGTGGATTTGGCACGGTGTTTCTCGCGTTTGGGGTTGCAACAGCACAATTACGTACTGGTCAGGTGCTTGCTCTCCTTGCACAAACTCCAACGTTTGGGGTGGTTCTTGCTCTTGTTGCGTTTGCCCTCTTCCTGCTAGCCGTCGCGTTGGAGAAACCGTCTGATCATACGCGCGATGTCACCATGCTTTTGCGGGCAGCGTTTGGCGTACTTTTTGTCAATGCTCTTGCGATGATCACGATGGGAACTTCAATCACACACGACGTCTGGGTTTTGGCCATCGGCATCTTGGGGGGTAAAGTGCTTGTGAGTGTTGTCTTGATGGATGCATTGGGAATGGCGGTGAAACGCTTTATGACGGTATCGCCAGTGCGCATGATGCGTTTTGCGACTGCACTGGCTGTTCTCTCAATTCTGGTGACACTATGGTTCCCTAACGTGTAAATATGAATAATTTTTTTCTTGCCCTGTGGAACCCAGATCTCGCGAGCATTGCTGTAGCGGTGCTGGCAGGGTGTGTCGCGCTATCAGGGGTTCTGATGAGTATAAACGTATTTCGACACGAAGGAAGTGCCGGCGCTATTGCTCCGAAGCACAGAATGTACGCGGTATTTTGTGTTGCGGGGGCGGTGATTGCGGGTGCGATCGGCACGCTGCTTTCGCACGCAGTCGCGATATGGATTAGTATCCATGCGCTTGGGGCAATTTCGGTTTGTAGCCTATCCTTGTATGAACGCAATACGAACGGGGTTATTGCGCGACGCTTGAGCGTGCGGCTGTTGCTCGGTGCATTGTTGAGCGCATTTGGGTTGGTGGTGTTGACGTATAACCCATTACAATTTGGATCAATGGAGCTTGTTGCACGTACGGCATTCGTCTGCACCCTTCTTGGGTACGGGGTTTCGCTCGGTCTTGCGCCAATGCACGCAGGGCTCGCGGAACTGTACAGCAAAATTCCGTCTCCCATTGCTGCGCTCGTTGCTCCGCTTACAACCATTCTTGGCGTCTACGGTATGCTCCGCCTGCGTATCGTGGTAGACGGCATGCTTGCTGACGGCGGGGTATGGACCGGCGGAATATTGTTGTTTTTCGGTGTGCTCACTGTTGTTGTGCTTGCCGGAACACTGGTGTGGCAAAAGAATTACAAGAAATATTTTGCAGAACTGTTGATGTTTCATGTGGGCATTCTGATTGCCTTTATGGGGATGGGTGTTGCAGGCACGATTCCCGCTCTGATGCATCTTTCCGCAACTGCGGTATTGGGCTCGTCGATGTTTGCGCTGTCCGGAATATTGCACGCAACGTATAAAACGACGAAGTTTTCTGGTTTGCGAAATACGTTCTCGCTTCTGCCGCTTACAGCTGGCGCGCTCGTGTTTGTACTCTTGGGAAGTATAGGTATGCCAGTTTCTGGCATGTTTATGAGCATGATGATCGGCATGGGGTACGGATTGCAGTTTCATATTATCGCAACGGCCGTCTTGATGTGTGCCTGGATTGTCGTGATGAGCTCTGTTGCTGCACGAGTCCTTGCACTGCGTATGAGTATGCACGATGACGCCCTTGTGCTCCTGCCGGTGCGGTGGAAGATTTCCCCGATCGTTGTCGTGCTCCAATGCGGCGCATTGTTTGCCCTCAGTTGGTATATTGGGACGCAAAATGGCATTCGGTTCTTTGTTGACATCGCACAAGGACTTTCAACGTTATAATATTTGCATGAATGTACTTTTAGACGGCCTGAACGACGAGCAGGTCAAAGCGGTAACCCATGGAGAGGGGCCGCTCATGATTATTGCTGGTGCAGGAACGGGAAAAACCACGGTCATTACCAAACGTATCGCATGGCTCATTGCAGAAGGGAAGGTGACGCCAGACGGTATACTTGCGCTCACATTTACGGATAAAGCGGCGAATGAAATGGAGGAACGCGTCGATCGGCTTCTGCCGCTTGGGTATGTTGATCTTTCCATTTCTACGTTTCATGCCTTTTGCGAACGTGTATTACGTGAACACGGTGTGGACATTGGGATACCGCA
Organism: uncultured Gammaproteobacteria bacterium; assembly: GCA_964394565.1. Classification (GTDB taxonomy): domain Bacteria; phylum Patescibacteriota; class Patescibacteriia; order UBA9934; family UBA9934; genus CAIKHN01. The sequence continues at coordinate 62,872 of CAYMYA010000001.1, read as the reverse complement.
GGATTTTACTGTTGCTTCCGAAGTCGATACATGGCTCATGATGCGAAAGCATATTGCGGATTTCGCATTGGAGTATTACCGTCCGCGTGGGAACCCGACAAAATTTTTTCGTGTACTACTCGGGCATTTTTCACGTGCAAAAGATGAAGGTATTTCGCCTGATCAATACAAAAAATACGTCGAGAAGATGATTGAACGTGCGACAGACGGCGATGCACGGAACGTCCTTGCGCTGCCAGAAGAGGAGCGACTTGAACTGGAAAAATATCAGGAAGTTGCACAGGCCTACGCGACATATCAGAACGTCTTGCTTCGGGAAAGCGCGCTCGATTTCGGCGATTTGCTTGCGTACACCGTCGAACTTTTTCGTACACGACCAAATATTCTTGCGAAATATCGGGAACAATATTCATATATTGTCGTCGATGAGTTTCAAGACACGAATAGTGTGCAGTATGAACTTGTGCGACTCCTCGCTGCTCCCAAAAATAATCTCACGATTGTTGGTGATGATGATCAGGCAATTTATAAATTCCGTGGTGCCGCGCTCGCAAATATTCTTCGGTTCCGGGAAGATTATCCGGAGACGACAAAGATTGTTCTTGTACATAATTACCGAAGCGGGAAAGTGATTTTAGATTTGGCGTATAGCTTGATTTCTGGAAACAATCCGCATCGTCTGGAAATCACAGAGGGGTTATCGAAACAATTGCGTTCTCACACTGCGCATGAGGGGTTCGTACACCATATTCATGCCGCAACGCTTGAAGAAGAGGTAGAAACAACGGTACACACGATCGCAACACTGCACGATACCCAGGGAGCGGCATGGAGCGATGTGGCGATTCTCGTTCGTGGCAATGATCATGCAGACCCATTTCTCGAAGCGCTCGAGCGCGCCGGAATTCCATATCGATTTCTTGCGATGTCTGGATTGTATACAAAACCGATTATTTTAGACGCGCTTGCGTATTTGCGCGTCATTCATGCGCCTCACGATAGCCCATCACTGTACCGTATCCTTTCTCATCCGAGACTTGGACTGATGCAGGGTGACCTTGCCGCGTTGATGTTTTATGCAAAACGCAAGGGGATGTCTTTGTTTGATTTACTCTCGTACGCTGATGCCGCTGGAATAAGTATGGATGGGCGGAACCGAATTTTGGATATCGTTGGCACTATCGGTGCATTACGTGATCGCGCGAAACGTCTTCCTGTTATTGAGCTTTTTGTGGCAACCGTGAAAGAAACAGGACTCCTTGCGGATTGTCAGGCGTTTTCTGAGCTCGAACAACAGGAGCTTTATCGGCTTCTGAACCGGTTTCTTGCACGATTGAAGCGATTTTCTGTCACGAATGACGACGTCACGCTCGCGAGATTTTTAGACGAATTTGACGCCGAGCGTGCAGCTGGAGAAAGTGGTGCGGTAATGCAAAACCCAGAAGAAGGACCGGATGTTGTTTCGGTCATGACGGTACATGGTTCAAAAGGTTTGGAATTTCGTTATGTCTTTTTAGTAAACTTAGTCGAACAGCGATTCCCGTCAGTCGGGCGTTCACATGCAATAGATTTTCCACCAGGGCTACTTGAGACGAATGTTGCGCTCGACGATCATATCGCAGAGGAGCGTCGGCTGTTTTACGTTGCGATTACACGTGCAAAGGAAGGCGTGTATCTGATGAGCGCAGAAGATTACGGAGGGGCGCGAAAGAAAAAGATATCACGTTTTCTGACCGAGCTTGAGTATTCTCCAACGATCACAGCGCCTTTGCGCGGGAATGCTATGAACGATATCGTTGGTGATGCAAAACTGTCGGCTGCAGGGAATGCAAACATCCATGTTCCTGATAAAATCAGCTTTTCGCAAATTGCCGCGTTCTCGAATTGCCCGCAACAATATAAATATGCGCATATTATTGGCGTTCCATCATACGGCAAACACCAAATGAGCTTTGGAAAATCCGTGCACGATACGTTACAGCGATTCATGGAGCGTATTCTTGCGAATACCGCGCTCATGCAGTCGTCGCTTTTTGGTGCACCATCTGAACGTGTTGCGATGCCGACATTGCATGACCTCATGGAGATGTATGATGCGGCATGGATCGACGAATGGTATCCCGACTCTGCGACGCGTGACGATTATCGTGAACGTGGCAGGATATATCTGAAAGAATATTACGCCATGCTTGTAAAAAACCCTCCGTCTCCAAAATATTTAGAAAAAGGCTTTACCTTGAAAGTTGGAGACGTCTTGGTAAAGGGGCGCATCGACCGTATCGATACTGTGCCCGGCGGTGTAGAAATAATCGATTATAAAACCGGGAGCCCGAAAAAAACGCTTGATTGGGATGATCGTCGACAATTAATTCTTTACGCTATCGCCGGTGAAGAAAGTTTTGTCCCGCCACTGCACGTTAAAAAACTCACGTTCTATTACATCGAATCCAATACTGCCGTGAGTTTTGAGCCAACAGATAAAGATAAAGAAAAGCTCAAATTGCAAATTCGTGAAACGATGGAACGTATCCGCACCTCTACATTTGAAGCAACGCCTGGTCCGCAATGTCAATTTTGTGATTTTAAAGATATTTGCCCATATGCAAAAATCTAAGCGCCGTGCTTCGCTGACAAAACTTGGTAGTTTACTTGACGGTGCGCTACGTCGTCATGGTGTGACGAAGCAAGTCACCGCGGCGATTATTGTTGATCGTGCGAATGAGATTTTAGATGAATTGCTGGGTGATAGTGTCTTATGTCGTGATATTCGGGTCATTAGTTACGCGAATGGCGTTCTCGTCATTGGATGCGATAATGCGGGGGCATCATATGATCTCGACGGGATGACGCCACAAATTCTTGCCCGATTAGGAGAAGAGGTTCCTGAGGCAGAAGTACACACCATCACACCACGAGTGCAGATTGAGCGTGGCAGATTTTAGAGTATACTGTTCGCAGTATGACGCTTCGACAATATCTTGTGGTACTCGCACTGGGTACCGCAATGAGCATTTCGTCTTGGTGCATTGTAATGCTCGCTATCGACCCTGTTACCGCAGGGTTATTGGCGTATGGTGTTTTTTATCTCACTCTTGGTGCTGGCGTCGCTGGTGTGTGCACCATGGCGGGCACAGTGTTTCGTGCCTGGAGAGCGCCTGAAAAGCCCATCGATCAGGCTGTGGCACGTTCATTACGTCAGGGCATTGTGCTTGCCTTATTGTGTATGACGTCGCTCATCTTGCTCGCTCAGGAGTTGTTTTCTTTAGGAACGATGCTGATTCTTGTCGTGCTTGCAGCACTTGTTGAGGCACTGTTTCTCAGTATGACCGCGGGAGCACGGGAAATTTAAACCCTGTCGTCTCACGATAGCGTACCCATTGGTGTGGATAGACGTGTGGTTTGAAATGGCGCGGTGTGGGAACATGCCCGTGCTATGTTTGATCGGTTTTTTGGGAAGTTTTCGGAAGATCTTGGGATAGATTTAGGCACGTCAACAACGCGCGTTTTTGTGCGAGAAAAAGGGATTGTCATGAACGAGCCGTCGGTGGTTGCGATCAATACGCGAACCAATCATATTCTCGCAGTAGGGAAAACTGCGAAGGATATGCTCGGCAAAACACCGCCACATATTCATATTACCAAGCCATTGAGTAAAGGCGTGATTTCAGATTTTGAAGTGACGGAAAAAATGTTGAAATATTTCATTGATAAAATTCACGATCAATCCTTCACCTTCGTGCCGCGTCCGCGTATCGTCATGAGTGTGCCAATGGAAATTACCGAGGTTGAACGCAAAGCAGTTGAAGACGCCGCGCTTTCCGGCGGCGCACGGCAGGCTATTCTTGTTGAAGCACCCATCGCCGCTGCAGTTGGCGCAGGGTTGCCCATTGAAGACTCTCTCGGAAACATGGTGGTAGATATCGGTGGAGGCACCACGGAAATTGCCGTTATTTCGCTTTCTGGGATTGTGACATGGAAATCGCTCACCATTGCTGGTGATGAAATGACGAAAAATGTTTTGCAATATGCGCGCGATGTTTTTAATCTCTTACTTGGTGAACGTGTTGCGGAGGAAGTGAAATGTAGAATCGGGAGCACGTTGGATTTAGGAGACAACTTGCGTATGACCATGCGTGGAAGAGATTTGATCACTGGCTTGCCAAAAGAAGTAACTGTGACAGATACGCAAATTCGTGAAGCCATTGCGCGGTCAGTGCGTACGATTATCGAAAATATTAAATCTACGATTGAGCTCACGCCTCCCGAACTGGTCGCAGACATTTATGAGCGCGGTATTACGCTCGTTGGCGGAGGAAGTTTGCTGCGTGGTCTTGAGCGCTCAATTGCAAAAGAAACGGATATTCCTGTGCACCTTGCTGAAGATCCGCAAACTGCGGTTGTGCGCGGGTGCGGAATTTTGCTCGGCGACGAGGGGCTTTTACACGACGTGATGCTTCCTGCAACGGGTGCTGAGCGTCGCCGATAATTTCCCGTATGCCTCGTGCATGGTATTTTTCGGAAAAAGCCCAGGTTGCCGTGAAGCGGTTTGCGGGTTTTTTTGCTGCGTTACTCGTTTTTTGGATGGTATCGCGTATTCCGCTGATTGCAGGTGCACTACACCGTATTTCTGGAGGCATGTATGCGGTAGCAAACACCGTTGCGCAAATGACATCACGTGTTTTCGCGAATGACGATAGCACAATGCATCGATTGAATGCGTGCGTGGAAACGTTGGTAGATCAGGTTGCACGAAACACTCGTCTCGCGAGTGCAGAAGACGAAGTTGCTCAGTGGAGACAATTGTTCGCATATGAACGAACATCGGAGAATCTGCAAAAGGTTGCAGCGCGCGTGATCGCACGCGGGGTCTTAGCGTCCTCAGATATCATCATCGATCGTGGGGAACGCGACGGTATTCGTATCGGCAATGCCGTCGTCATTGGGGAAGGATATTTGCTCGGTACCATTATACGTGTTCAGGAGACGCAAGCGACTGTTCGGCTCATAGAAGATCCTCAAAGTGCGATTACTGCAACGATACTTGGGCAAGAAAAAACTCTTGGGCTCGTGGTAGGGAATGAGGGGGCGGTATTATCATTGCAGTACGTTCCGCAGGATGCCACGATTGCGATTGGCGACAGCGTGGTGACCAGTGGGCTTGGAGGGAATATTCCCGAGGGGTTACTTATTGGCATTGTGGAAACGGTGACGACTGAAGAAAGCGCGCCATTTGTGACCGCAACAGTGACGCCAATTCATGATCCGCGGGCGTGGAATGTTGTTTTGGTCATTCAACACATTGTTCCAGAACTATGATTCGGTCTTCAATAGTGCTCACGCTAACATTTTGTATACTGCTCGCCCTGGAGACGTCCGTCCTTTGGGTTTTCGACGATTGGATCGCGTTCATTCCACTGATGATGACGTCAGGGCTTCTCGTCTTACAGCGCGTTGGTATTCCTGAGGGGATTGTCTGGTTTCTCGCGCTTGCCATATTGCGAGGGGATTTTGTTTCGGCGATCATCGCCATGTTGGGGCCACTCTTCATGATTAAAATTTTTAGCACACGCTCGTTGTATGCCTTGCTTGGTGTTGGGCTCGTCGCGCATGGGTTTGGTATCGTGATATTGTGGGTGATTCATGGCTTTGTGCATGGACTCTTTCACGTCACGTGGAACATTTCTTTTTCAACACTATGGATTCAGGAACTCCTCCTGATTCCAACGCTTTATTTGGGAACGATGCTCATTCGGTCATTTCGCCGCACGATCGGCTCACGCGTCGCATTAAAACCGCTCTCATGATGTTTCGTCGACAGAAAAAAGAACGTACCGTATTTCCGTTGGCCGACGATGACGCGATCGGAACATTGGCATTTGGTGCGATGGACGAAACGTTTGATGACGTTCTTGCACAACGATCAACCTCAGAACTATCAACGGGGAGTTATGTTGGGAATATCGTCTCAGCACGCGCAAAGAAGATTGGTCTGTATTTGCTCGTTGTGACGTTCAGTATTTTTCTTGTTCGTATTGGCCAGTGGCAAATTGTGGAAGGTAAGGTGTATCGCGCGATTGCGGATAATAATCGTACCCGTACGAAAGTCGTCATTCCGAACCGTGGAGTCATTACAGATCGTCGGGGTGAGACGCTTGCATGGAACACGCCGAGGTTTCATCTTGTCGTTAGCGTTGCCGATATTCCCACGGATCAATTACTTCGCGCAAAATATTTTGCTGAACTTGGTGCTCAATTTACGGTTTCGGTGAACGAGTTTGAATCACGATATCTTGCCGCGCAACACGATGCTACGGTGTTGCTTGCAGACGACGTGCCATACCTGCAAGCCCTCGCATACCTCGCAACGCACGAAGAACACCCGGGGCTCACTGTTGAACTCGCGTCCACACGTTCGTATGCCACCACGTGGATGCCGACGCTCTCACACGTGCTCGGTTTTACTGGGAGCATTCCGCCAGATGACGTTGAAACGTTACGTGCGGAGGGGTACCGCAGATTCGATAGTATCGGACGGCAGGGGATTGAAGCAGAATATGAGCGCGTCCTTCGCGGTACGCCAGGAGTTGAAATTGTCGAAGTGGATGCTGAGGGCGTGCCGCTGCGTACACTAAAAAAGACCGATGCCGTGCAGGGCGAAAACGTATCGCTCACCATCGATGCGGAATTCACAAGAGCCATTGAGGCGATTCTCAATACTTCTCTCGAAAATGCAGAAATCAAGCGTGCTGCAGCTGTTGTCACCAATCCAAACACTGGGGAGATTCTCGCCATGCTTTCGTACCCGTCCTACGATGTGAACATGTTTGCGCGTGGCATTACGCAGGAGGAATATTCTGCGTTGCTCGAGAACCCTGACGCTCCACTATTCCCTCGGGCAACGCAGGGGGAATATCCCGCTGGTTCCACGATGAAGCCGGTGTATGCCGCTGCTGCGTTGATGGAAGGGATTATCACGCCGTCAACAAGTTTCCTTTCCACGGGTGGCCTTTGGCTTGGCTCGCGATTCTTTCCCGATTGGCGTTCTGCCGGGCACGGCTCCACAAACGTGTATCACGCAATTGCCGATTCCGTGAATACGTTCTTTTACATTATCGGTGGCGGTAATGAGGCATTTGAAGGGCTTGGTATTGAGCGTTTAATGCGGTACGCGAATTTGTTTGGGCTTGGGGAACCGTCAGGCGTTGACCTTCCAAACGAAGCGGTTGGATTTTTGCCGTCAAAAGAATGGAAACTGAGCGCAAAAGGCGAACCCTGGTATATCGGAGACACCTATAACGTTTCCATTGGCCAAGGAGATTTGCTCGTCACACCGCTTCAAATGAACCGCACCACCGCAACATTTGCGAACTGGGGGACGATGATGACGCCGCACTTGGCATTGAACCAAACTTCATCCGGAGAACGCATTATGCCAGAAGATATCGCAAACGTTATTCGCGACGCGATGCGCGCAACAATCACATACGGCAGTGCGACGATTATGCAAGATCTCGCCGAGCCTGTTGCGGGAAAAACCGGTACCGCGCAATGGGCGACGGGGAAGGCGGAGCACACCTGGTTCACCGGCTTTGGTCCTTTCGCAAAACCCGAAATCGCCGTCACCGTGATTGTAGAACAAGCTGGTAACGCCTACTACACCACCCCAATCGCTAAAGAAATCTTTGCCTGGTGGTTCGCGAATCGCTCGCGAGGGGAATAGGGCGAATCAGGGTTAAATCCACAGAAACCGAAATAGTTGTATGATGTATTGTAAGCAATATGGATTTTAAACAAGACTTAGATCATAAAGGGTTTGATAAAGCAGATAGGGCTAGGATCGAGTCTTTGAAGCTGGCTCAAATATTAAATTTAGATGTAGCACAGTTTCCCCAATTCCGATCTGATCCTGCTTTTACATGGCAAAGAGATGGTTCTAGATATTCACTACATGCTATGCAAGAGGCCATTAAGCATGGTCACCTTAATTTATCCGATTTTAGAAGAGTGATGGATTTTGGATCAGGTGGTGGCGGACCGACTTTTATGCTCAATGAAATTTGCAATATCGCTGGTGGAAGCGTTGAAGCGCTCGAAACCAACCCGACACAGTTGGCACAACTCAGAAAGGTTTTACCGAAAATTATTGTTCACACCGAAGATGGCTTGGACATTCTTCATTCACTGCATGGAGGAATTAGTCTGATCACCGCATTTACATTTGGTCCAGACGACAATGGTGGGCTTTTTGTTCAACTTGCCAGAGCTAGTTATCAAGCATTATCTGCTCAAGGTAAATTAGTACTCTTCTCAGATAAGAATACATTTGCCACTATCCAAAAGAGACTACACGATTCAGGTGTAAATCAGCAAGCCATTCTCATCCCCCAAACTCATGCTGGGGACACATACAAATTTAGTCCTGCCACGCTCATTCTTTCAAAAGAAGGTTGTGCTCTAACTCAATAACACGCTGACGAAGCTGACGACGTGGTGAGGCATGACGTGAGAGCTCGGCACTCCACTTCATACTGAGGCGGTGGCTAGCCCGAGGGGAGTAAGGCGAATCTTGACTTCCGTGGGTGCGCTGTTTCTTTTGAGGATATTTCAGGTTTTTTGGTTCGTCTTGACCCTCATTCGTGGGCATGGGATACTCTTTTTACGTACCGCCACTTTTGGCGGGATTGTTTTTGGAGACACCTTAATCGAATGAATACGGTACACTATCTCGCATATCTTATGGAAAATCTTGTCACATATACTTCAGCAGCCGGCCTTCAGTCTATGAAGGAAGAATTACAGCACCGTATGAAGGTGTTGCGCCCGGAAATTGCACAGAAAATCTCTGATGCCAAGGAAATGGGAGACCTTTCCGAAAATTTTGCATACCACGAAGCAAAGGAGCAGCAGGCACAAAACGAAACGCGTATTGTACAGCTGCAAGAAATGATTGTTGACGCTGTGGTGGTTGAAGAGAAGAGTGGGGGAAAAATCGGTCTTGGTTCGACGTTTGTTGCAGAATCAAATGGCGTAAAGAAAACGTTTGAAATCGTCGGCGCGAATGAAGCGGATCCAATGTCGGGAAAAATTAGTAACGTATCGCCGCTGGGCAGTGTCTTCATGGGTGCGAAGGATGGGGAATCGGTGGATGTCGTACTCCCATCAGGTACAAGCACATACAAAATTCTCGAAGTGAAATAAATCGTATGACCATGACTGCGGAAGAACAGATGCGACGCGACAGGCTCGCGCAACTTACTGCGCAGGGCATTGAGGCATATCCAGCTGGCAGTAACAGAACCGTGACGATTGCAGAGTTTCTTCAGACCTTTGATCAACGCGTCGAGTCAGCAGCACAGGAAACGGTTGCTGGGCGCGTGATGGCATTGCGCAATATTGGTGCGCTCACATTTCTGCGGATTGCGGACAATTCTGGCGACATGCAGATTGTTATCCGTCAGGAAGATTTTCCGGACGGATATACCGAAATGGTCGCGCCGTTAGATGTCGGTGATATTCTTGAAGTTGAAGGAACAGCATATCTCACGCGGACGGGTGAAAAGTCTATACTCACGAAAGTGCTCCGTTTGCTTGCGAAGGCGCTGAAGCCACTTCCGGAGAAGTGGCATGGACTTCAGGATGTAGAAATACGCTACAGGCAGCGTGAACTTGATCTAATTTCCAACCCAGAATCTCGCAAACGGCTGCTCGTTCGTTCAAAGCTTATTGCGGCCATGCGTCGTTTTCTGGACGACGCGGGTTTCCTTGAAGTTGAAACGCCAATGCTTCAGCCCATTCCGGGCGGCGCAAGTGCACGGCCATTCATCACGCATCACAACGCGCTGAACACGGACTTTTACTTGCGAGTCGCTCCAGAATTGTATTTAAAACGACTCGTCGTGGGTGGCATGGAAAAGATTTATGAAATCGGTCGGTGTTTTCGCAATGAAGGTATCGACTACGCGCATAACCCAGAATTCACCATGCTTGAACTGTACCACGCGTACACCACGAAAGAAGCGTTTATTACACTGAACGAAGCAATGATTCGCGAGGGGGTTCAGGGTGGTCTTGGTACAACGGTGGTGACGATCGAGGGAATCACGCTCGATTTTTCCCAGACATTCCCAAGGAAAACGTTCCGGGAAACCATTCTTGAAGCCAGCGGCATCGATATCGATACGCTGAAGGATGTAGAAGCTGTGCTCCAGGCAGCAAAAGAAAAAAATCTCGCCATTGATTTCAAGGATTGCCATGGATTCGGAGAATATTTGGATGCCCTGTATAAAAAAACTGGTCGCGCCTCTATTGTTGCACCAACGTGGGTGTTTGATTACCCTGCAGATTTAAAGCCACTTGCGCGGCAAAATCCTGCCGATCCAACAAAGAGCGCGTGTGCACAGCTCGTCATGATGGGTGCGGAGATTGTGAATTTGTACTACCATGAGCTCAATAATCCGCTAGATCAGCGCGCGCGGTTTGTAGAACAAGAATCGCTCCGTGAAAAGGGAAGCGAGGAGGCGCAATTTTTAGATGAAGAATTTCTCACTGCGCTGGAATACGCGATGCCGCCAACGAGTGGGGTAGGGATTGGTATCGATCGGTTAGTTGCGTTTATCACCGGAGCTCCAAATTTGAAAGAAGTTATTGCGTTCCCGACGCTGAAGCCAAAAAGTGAGCGAGGCGGCGCTACGGATGAATCGTGACGTATGAATACTGGAGTCGTATTCGGCGTGTTTGACGGTTTGCACGAAGGGCATCGCGCCATGCTTGAACAAGCGCGTTTTCGGGTGGATCGATGCATCGCCGTCGTCCCAAACGATGCGAGTGTGATACGCCTGAAAGGTCACGCACCACAACAGCCTTGGCAAGTTCGTGCGGATACACTCCGTGAATCCATGCTCGTCGACGACGTCGTGATGGGCGATGAACAAGACGGCGAATACCACGTTCTCGATACCATTCATCCGGACGTTATTCTTCTTGGGTACGACCAACGTGCACTCAAAAAAGATCTTGAGCGATTTTATTCGGATCGAACATCGTCACCCAAACTGATCGTGCTCGATGCTTTCGAACCTGAACGTTATAAATCATCCTTGCTGAACCCTCTATGATCGACATGAAATATTTACGTGAACATAGCACAGAACTTGCAGAACGATCTCTCGCAAAAGGCGTCACCGTTGATGTTGAGCGCTTGCTCGACCTCGATCGGCGCGTTCGTTCATTGACGGGAGAAGTCGAAGCAATTAAAGCACAGAAGAATGCTTCTTCCGGTGTGATTGCAAAGGCGGAGCCCGATGAACGCAAGCGTCTCATTGAAGAAATGCGCGCAGTCGACCAGAAGGCCGAAACATTATATGCAGAGCTCACGCCACTTGAAGAAGAATTGCGGGAGCTGTTGTACAGAATACCGAACCCTGCACTTCCTGATGTGAAGGTTGGCAAAGACGATTCAGAAAATGAAGTCCTCGATACGGTTGGTGTGCGCCCAGCATTCGATTTTGAGCCAAAGGATCACCTCGCCCTCGGCGAAGCACTCGGCATTATTGACGTCGATCGTGGCGCCAAGGCGGCAGCATCGCGGTTTACGTACCTTATTGGCGACGGCGCACGGTTACAAATGGCGCTGATTTCTTACGCCATGTCGAGAACCGCAAAACACGGTTTTACGCCGATGATCGTGCCAGACATGGTGAACGAGAATATTATGCGCGCCATGGGGTACTTGGAACACGGTGGACAGGATGAAATCTATCACTTCCAGAAAGATAACCTATACCTCATTGGTACCGCAGAGCAGCCTCTCGGTGCGTTCCACGCGGATGAAATTCTCGAGCGTTCCTCATTGCCAATTCGGTATGTTGGGATTTCCGCGTGCTTCCGTCGTGAAGCGGGAAGTTACGGGAAGGATACTCGTGGGATTCTCCGCATGCACCAGTTCGATAAGGTTGAAATGTTCAGCTTCACAACGCCGGAAGAGTCGGACGCAGAGCATCTGTTGTTGCGCAGTATCGAAGAAGAGCTCATGCAGGGGCTTGGGCTGCATTACCGCGTTATTAAACAATGCACCGGCGATCTTGGTCTTCCTGCTGCGAGAAAGTTTGATATTGAAACGTGGATTCCTACACAAGAAACGTTCCGAGAAACGCATTCCACAAGTACGTGTACAGATTTCCAGTCCCGTCGCTTGAATACACGCTATCGAACAGAAGCTGGCACAATGGCGTTTGTACACACATTAAATGGCACCGCATTTGCGATCGGGCGAACGCTCGTGGCAATTCTTGAGAATTATCAAAATGCCGATGGTTCTGTGCGTATTCCAGAAGTCCTCCGTCCGTACATGGGCGGTCAGGACGTCATAGAAAAACGCAAATAGCATGGTTCTTCACGGACACAAAACATGGGTCGAGATTTCGCGTGCGGCGGTGGAAAATAACATCGCCGCACTTCGAAGTTTCCTCGTTCCTGGGGTCGAATTTTGTGCAGTCATTAAGGCAAATGCTTATGGGCATGGTCAGCAAGAAATGACTGCACTGCTCCTCGAATCAGGGGTAACGCATTTTGCCGTTGATTCGATTGATGAAGCAATACTTCTTGCAACACACGCGCCAGCAGCAACAGTGTTTATTCTCAATTACACCGTCCCTGAACGACTGAAAGACGTTGTGAGTATTGGCGCGATCCAAACCGTATACGACGAACGCACAATTCGTGAATTGAGCAAATACGGAACTACAGAATGCCCCGCACGGGTTTCATTAAAGATCGAAACCGGTCTTCATCGCCAAGGCGTCGGACCGAGGGGAGCCGCAAATCTTTTAGAGTTTATTTCGCGTACAGAAGGCCGAGTGGTGCTTATGAGTGCTGCGTCGCATTTTGCGAATGCAGAGGAGCCAACAGATCCGATGAATGCGTTTCAAGTACAGAATTTTTCCCTCGCGCTTGAAGCAATACACGCTGCTGGATTCCATCCTCAATATCAGCACATCGCAGGTTCTGCTGCAGCTATGACCAATCCAGATGTGCAGGGAACGATGGTACGCTACGGCATTGTGTTGTACGGACTTTGGGCAAGCAAACAACATAAACGACACGTCGTATTGGGACGCCAAAATATCGAGCTTTCTCCGGTGCTACAATGGAAGACACGCATCGCACAGGTCAAAGACGTTCCGCCAGGCAGTGCTATTGGGTACGGCGGCACTCATGTCGCAAATCGGCCGCTTCGGATCGCGGTGTTGCCAGTCGGCTATGCTGATGGGTATGATCGTGGGCTTTCAAACAGGGGAGAGGTGATTATTCGTGGACGAAAATGCTCGATCGTCGGTAATATATGTATGAACGTGTGTATGGCCGATGTCTCCGCGGTTCCGTCAGTCGCCATTGACGACGAAGTGACATTACTCGGTCGTGATGGAATGCATACCGTTAGTGCAGATGATATCGCGGCGCATCTCGGTACAATTCATTATGAGGTGGTAACCCGCATTGCCTCCTCGCTTCCGCGAGTGATATGGTAAAACACTCCAGAAATTTCCTTCGGCTCCGCCATGCTAAAGCGCACGATGACGGCACACTTAAAAACCCACTATTTTTAAAGATCAAAACTCCAAAATGGCGTATTGGCTTGGGTATCGTTTTGGGAACCGTCTTTCTCGTTGCCTGTGGGATTGGCATAACCTACATTCCAATATTCCAACTCCGCTCGGTGAACATACGCGGCGTTGTGACCCTTGATCCATCTGCACTATCACAATCAGTGTGGGAGAGCATGCGCCAATCACGGTTTCCGTTCACATCGGAAACCAATATATACAGTGTGCGACTCGCCACTCTGGCTGATAGGCTTTCTCAACAATACCCCCTGCAATCCGTCACGATTCGCCGAAACGGACAGGAATTTGACATTGACGTCGTGGAAAGAATCACCACGATCGCCCTGCGAACAAAAGAAAAAACGGTCATGCTCGATGTGTCTGGGGTGTATATACGAGATGCTACCACGGAAGAGTCACGGGCAATCGATATCCGTATGGGTAGTGCAACCCCATTACCAGAAGAATATCTTTTTCCACTTCAGGTCGACATGCCAATTGTTGTGAATACAAAAAACGATCCAACACCTGCACTTTCAGCACAAAAAACCCTGGCGCTTCTTACTCTCTCCGAACAACTGCCTATGAATGGACTCCATGCAGTTGCTTTTTTTCTCGATGGCATTGACGCGCCATTTGTTCGCATTGATACTACGGCGGAGTATGATTTGTATGTCGATATCGCGACACGCAGTATCACTGAGCAAATGGATGCACTTCGAGCAGTGATTGCTGCAGATACTTCTGTCCTACCAGATCAGTACATTGACCTCAGGTTTGGTGCGTACGTTTATACAAAATAAATCTTTCTTTATGCTAGCGCCAAATTTCACTTTACCCGATCAACATGCGGTCATGCACACCTTGAGTGATTACGCAGGGAAGTGGGTTGTGCTCTATTTTTACCCGAAAGATATGACTCCTGGGTGCACTATTGAGGCGTGCAGTTTTCGTGACAACATGAATCGATTAGCGCAACACGGAGCGGTTGTCCTGGGAATTTCTGCAGATAGTGTGGCTCGACATGAAAAGTTTGCAAAACAGCAATCATTACAATTTACCCTGCTCGCAGATGAAAATCATGCAGTCTGTGAAGCGTATGGAGTATGGAAAATGAAAAAGTTTATGGGACGTTCATATGAAGGCATTGTGCGCACCACAGTGATCATCGATCCAGTAGGGGAGATGGTGAAACGATACGATGATGTAAAGGTTTCGGGTCACGTAGATGAAGTATTACAAGATCTCGTGGATCTACAAGAAAAATAGCTCGTAAAGTGTATCTGAAGAAACTTGTGAGTATTGATGTGCATGTGATCGGGAAGGTATGCGGGGAGTAGAACGGAGAAGAGTAGGTATATTGCAATAGAATATCTGGCGTCGTACAATATATCATTTACGACGCTTTGTGAGGTTATTGATAACCATCAAATCAATAATGACCGACTCGTGTTCTTCCTACACTTTCTCGGTCATTGAAAAACCGTAATACGTGTCCCTCTAAACTCTCTCATCTTGGAGATCAACGTCAGGTGTCAGCTCAACGTGCTTCGTCGACGGTGACGTTTTCCTCGCAATGGCTGAGAGCCTTTGGCCTCGATGGTTGAAGTCGCTCTTCGCTCCAATACCTACTTGCTTATCCTCGCGCGCCGACCCTCAGGATGACCCAAATCCAGACGCATTTAAATGCGCTGTGTTAAAATAAGGCTACTCTAGTGGCTCTTTTTTCAAAGAACGCAACATAACGCATCATGAAGGGCGCTAGAACTGGCTCATATCAAGGTATGCTAAAGGATTGACCGGAATTCCATTTAATCGAATTTCAAAATGCGTGTGAGGGCCTGTAGAAAAGCCGGCACCGGGTGTTCCAGGTCGGCCGCCAGAGAGACCAATACTTTGCCCACGAGAAACGTATTGATCTAATTCCACGTCGATGCGCGACATATGCGCATAGAGCGTTGCAAAACCATTTGCATGAATAATCAACACGTAGTAGCCGTAATCTTGACCTTTGTACACACGCGCTACAAATCCAGGTGCAGCTGCCTCAATCGCCGTCCCTTGTGGTACTGCGATATCTACCCCAGCATGTTCGAAGAGGTTCCTGAACGGATAGGATGGGTCGTGAAATAATGCAGTGATCACTCCATGTACTGGCCACGTAAAGGTCGTTTCGCCCTCGTACCCGTCTAAGGATTTTAGCTTGCTCTGCACGTCGTCTTGCAATGCCGCAACTTCATTCGCGATTGCCTGCTGTTCTGAGCGAATTTCGCTCATTAATGTTCGGTATTCATTCTCGGATTCCGATGTCGCCTGTGCGAGAACAACTTTTGCACTCTTTCGTAAATCAAGATTCTGAGTTTTCCGCGCAAGTTCTCGCTGCACCTCTGAAAGATCCGTCACCTTTGCTTCATGTTCGGTTTGACGATCTACAAGCGATTGTCTCGTATTTTTCGTCGCCTCCAGAGCTGATTTCATGGTTTCGTTCACGCTGGCAATTTGCTGCGCAGCGTCGAATACATCTCCCATGGAACCAATATTGAGCACGACATCAAGTACACCTTGCCCATCAGTTTTGTTCATGGCGAACAACACATCCGCCAGCATTGCGCGGCGATCAGCAAGCTCTTGTTCAACTTGCCCAATTTGATCATCGATAATACGTAATTCAAGCGTTTCTTGATCGATTGCATTTTGTGTTGCTGCGATATCAAGTTGCCCCATGGCAATTTCGTTTTCAAGGAGCGCGATATCGTTCTGTAACGACGCGCCCTTCCCTGCTAATTCCCGAATTTTTGCCTTATATTGATCTAATTGCGCATTTAGCGCTTGAATTTCATTTTTCTTTTGCGTAATGGTTTGTTGCAACTGCGTGACGTCCTCGGCGGCAATCGCAAATATCGGCGTCAATAACAGACACCCCATGAATATCGCTCCCTGAATTGCCCTCACTCCCCTTCCCTCCATAAAAAGAACGTTATTCGTGAAGCCGCTTAAGCGCTACGGAAATGCG
Organism: uncultured Gammaproteobacteria bacterium; assembly: GCA_964394565.1. GTDB lineage: Bacteria > Patescibacteriota > Patescibacteriia > UBA9934 > UBA9934 > CAIKHN01. Next base: position 46,258 of record CAYMYA010000001.1, on the reverse strand, counting down.
TTCAAGTGATTCCTGTTTTCCTAATACCCATAATAACTCAAACGGCGTTGCAGATTTTTCCGCACCGGAGAGTGCGACGCGAAGTGGCCACAAGACATTGCCATTTTGAAGCCCTCCCTGAAGAATATACTCCTTAATGCTCGTTTCGAGGAGATCAGGCTGTTCAAAATCTTTTTCGCCAAGTGCATGAAGAACATCGCGTATAGCAGAGAGTTGGGCAATTGCATCATTTTGATCAGCCTTTTTCCAAATAAGTACATGCGGATGATACGTGGGAAGCTGCAGATATGGCGCTATGGCCTGATCAAACTCCGTTAACCGTGAAACACGGGAACGTTCCACAAAAAGCGCACGTTGCACACGAATATCTGAACAATCTGCGTGGACAAATGCTGCCGCACGACGTACGAGATCCTCCTGAGATAACTGCATCAAGTAATAACGGTTCATCCAATCTAATTTTTCTATGTTTAAAATAGCGCCCGCAGAATTGACTTTGCTTAAATCAAAGCTCTCAACCAATTCATCAAGCGTAAAGATTTCCCGTTCTCCCGAAGGATTAAATCCCAACGTACCAATAAAATTCACAAGAGCTTCTGCGAGATATCCATGCTTAAAGTATTCCTCAACCGCGGTATCGCCAGTGCGTTTAGAGAGCTTTTTCTTGTCCGGGCCAAGGAGTACCGGTACATGAGCAAATATCGGCGAATCCCATCCGAGCATCTGACTCAATATAAGCGACTTCGGCGTAGATGAAATCCATTCTTCACCACGAAGAATATGAGAAATCTGCATGAAATGATCGTCGACGACACACGCTAAGAAATACGTCGGAAAACCGTCGGACTTCATAATGATCGCGTCGTCAACTTCATGGTGATCAAAGACAATCGCGCCACGGATCGCATCAACAAATTCCGTTTTACCTTCTGGAATCTTCATGCGAATCACGTGACTTTCACCCGCAGAGATGCGTCGCATCGCATCGGACGCAGTAAGTGACAAACAGTGTCGATCGTACTTGGTTGTCTGCTTCACTGCGATCTGTGCTTTACGCATTTCGTCTAATCGCTCAACGGTACAAAAGCATGGGTATGCAAATCCTTTCGCGACTAATTCATCTGCATAACGTTTGTATAATGGCAGACGAGCAGATTGCACATACGGCCCAAATTCGCCCTTTTCCGCAATTGTGCCTTCCGCGGTAAGATACGGCCCTTCATCATGCACAATATGTACTGCGGCAAACATTTCCAAAAGATTTTCTACCGCGCCCGGCACACGACGTCCTTGATCCGTATCTTCTATACGAATAATAAACTGCCCATTGTGTTGCTTGGCGAGAAAATAATCAAATAATGCCGTACGTAGCGTACCAATGTGCATTTTTCCTGTTGGTGATGGAGCGAGACGGGTACGAACGTTCATACAGATATTGAGAAGAAATGCACAATGAATGCGCGAAAAACCGAATGACATGCGCGAAGAAAACGACCCTGTCTCAGTGTATCCCAAGCCACGAGCGTTGGAAAGACAATCACCGCGCGAACGATTCGCACGAACCTCCACGGCTGTGTGCAAAGTCGCCACAGCCACTCAAATCCCCATACTTGGAATGATTTCGGTGCACGTACCACACGCCCGGACAATACATCCACCGCACCTCCCACGCCAATCGCAAAACGAACATTTGGAAGACGCGTGCAAAGGTCAGCGGCTACGTGTTCCTGTTTGCCCTGATGACGACCCCTTCCCTGCCCTAGGGCAACAATCGCCACTGAAGAACCGACATGCCGGAGTGCATCGCATTGCTCTTCGCTCAACATGGGGCGTTCCTCGTTAATGACGCCCGGATCGATACACATCACGCGGAGTTCTGGATGTACACGTCGCAGACGTTCGAGTAAACGATCGTAATCCTCTTTATACCCGCCAATCACGAGCAATGTTTCCTTGTTGTGTTTTGCGGCAGTCGCGATCATCGAAACAGTATCGACCCCGGGGTAACGACGAAGTGTGGAGACGTCGTGCAACGCTGCGACTGCGAATACTGTTGCAATGCCGTCAGGAAGTGCAAGCGCTGCGGAACGAAGGAGTGCACCATACGCATCGTTTCTCCGAGCTGCAAGAAGAATTTCCGGGTTTGGCGTCACAATCAGACCATGAATATGCAGAAAAATGTCCGCAAGCTCCTCGGGCGTGACATCGTGTAACGGAATACCGAATATCGAATATGCACGCATAATTATGTTTTCGTCCGCCAGAGCAACCAGCCCGTCACCGCACCGATCGTGTCGTTCAGAAAATCGTCCATGGTATCTGCCATACCAGGCTGTGTCGCGCCGAATCGCTCAACAAATGCGGTTGCATACTGATCCATCAGAAACTCCCAAATCTCCCATGCTACGCTGATACAAAGCACAAATCCGATCACCACAAAGCCTTCAAGAAGGAATAGCGCAATACGACTTTGCGGATGGGATGTGCGGCGAATTGTTACACGATCTTTCATCCACTCATAAATCGCCAAACCCAATAATGCAACCGTATAGCCCCCGAAAAAATGCATAGGGATATCGAGCCACAGAAATTGCGCATACAAATCCAGCACAAGTGCAACAGCGTTAGCGGCGAACACGAGACATATCCAAAATAATGACGGAAGAAAACGACGCATATAGCGCCAATGTTAGCATATTTTTCCCAACCTGTGAATAACCACACCGTTGACGATTCGGTATTAGCACTCTATCATGGTGAGTGCTAATACCGTGAAAATTTGGCTATGATTCCCAACAATTTCACCAGCAAATCGCAAGAAGCAATCCAGAGTGCGCAAATGTTTGCCGACGAAAACGGACAACAGGGCGTTGAACCGATTCATCTTCTCGCGGCACTTGCCCGTCAAGAGGGCGGTTTTGTGGTGACAATTTTTCAAAAAATGGCCACGAGTCTTCCTGCACTATTGGGCGATATTGATCGGATGTGCGATAGCCTCCCAAAGCACGGCAAGCGCGAGCGTGGCGGCATTGGCCAAATCATTCTTACCCCTGCCCTCGCGCATGTGCTTGAAGCCTCTGCGAAAACCGCAAAACAATTTGGTGACGAGTATATTTCTACTGAACATTTATTACTTGGTCTGCTCATTGATCGACCGATCGCGGCCATGCTTGCTGAGCATCAGGTTACTGAAGCGCTCATTCTTCAAGCTCTGAAGGATCTTCGTGGCAGTCAACGTGTTGATTCGCAGGATCCTGAAGCAAAATATCAGGCGATCGAAAAATACAGTCAAAATCTTACTGAACGCGCGCGACATGGAAAGCTTGATCCCGTGATTGGTCGGGATGAAGAAATTCGTCGTGTCATGCAGGTGCTTTCTCGTCGTACAAAAAATAACCCTGTCCTCATTGGCGAGGCTGGGGTTGGAAAAACAGCGATTGTAGAAGGCTTGGCTCTTCGTGTTGTGGCGGGCGACGTTCCAGAAACACTGAAGCAAAAAGAAATCGTTTCACTCGACCTTGGCGCATTAATTGCTGGCACAAAATTTCGTGGAGAATTTGAGGAGCGTCTCAAGGCCGTCATGAAAGAAGTCACGCAGTCCGAAGGCAAGTACATCCTCTTCATCGACGAACTTCACATGCTGGTCGGCGCCGGAAAAGGTGACGAGTCACCTATGGACGCGAGCAATCTTCTGAAGCCGGCATTAGCGCGAGGCGAACTGCGTGTTATTGGCGCGACAACTACCAAGGAATATCAGCGACATATTGAAAAAGATCAAGCACTCGAGCGCCGATTCCAGCCCATTATGGTTGAAGAGCCGTCGGTGGAGGACGCGATTGCTATCTTGCGCGGTATTAAAGAGCGCTATGAAATTCATCACGGTGTTCGCATTTCCGATAACGCTATTGTTGCCGCTGCAACACTTTCTGCGCGATACATTTCTGATCGGCAGTTGCCGGATAAAGCGATTGATTTAATCGACGAAGCCGCTGCAGGTCTCCGGCTACAAATCGATTCCATGCCAGAAGATTTGGACCGGATGACGCGCGAAGAGATGCGTCTCCAAATTGAACGGCAAGCGTTATTAAAAGAAGACGACAAAGCGTCGAAAGAGCGCCTCAAGGAAATTGAAAAACTCATTGCCGATAGCAAGGAACGTTCTGCAGAAGTGTCACTACGATGGACGAACGAAAAACAATTAATCGCAACGATTCGTGAGCGCAAAGGTGAAATTGATAAACTCACCAACGAAGCGGAATACGAAGAGCGTCGCGGGAACCTTGAACGCGTGGCGGAAATTCGCTATGCAGAACTTCCAGCAAAACGTGAGGATCTCACCGCAAAGGAACAAGAACTCAAAAAATTTCAAGCAGAACGCGGCTTGTTGAAAGAAGTGATTACCGAAGAAGACATCGCGACGGTCGTCGGCCGTTGGACGCATATTCCAGTGTCCAAAATGCTTGAAAGTGATATGGAGAAACTCGCACGTATGGAAGAAGAGCTTCGCAAGCACGTTGTTGGGCAGGACGAAGCTATCACTGCCGTTAGTAATGCGTTGCGTCGTTCTCGTGCTGGACTTTCTGAAGAAAAAAAACCGATCGGTTCGTTCATCTTCCTTGGACCGACTGGTGTTGGAAAAACGGAACTGGCACGCGCACTCGCGGCATTCATGTTTAATGATGAGAAATCGCTCATTCGCCTAGACATGAGCGAATACATGGAAAAACATAGCGTCAGCAAAATGATCGGTTCACCTCCGGGCTATGTTGGATATGAGGAAGGCGGCCAGCTTGCAGAAAAGATTCGCAAACACCCCTACTCTGTTGTGCTTTTGGATGAAGTCGAAAAAGCCCATCCGGATGTGTTCAATATGCTTTTGCAAATTCTGGATGACGGCCGCATGACGGATGCAAAAGGGCGTGTGGTGAATTTCAAAAATACCATTATCATCATGACGTCGAATATCGGCAGCGAAGTCATCCTGAACAGTGGGCGCAAAATTGGCTTCGCGGAAGACGATGGTGCGAAACATGAAGCGACAAAAGAAAAAGTATTGGACATGTTGCGCGATCATTTCCGTCCAGAATTCCTCAACCGCATTGATGAAACTATTGTGTTCCACGCGCTGAGCAAGGACGACATCGTTTCTATTGTCAATCTCCAGCTCGCCCTCGTAGTGGAACGGCTAAAAACAGCACGAAATATCGCTGTAACATTCACTGATCGCGCCAAGAAATATCTCGCGGAACAAGGATTCGACGTCTTGTACGGCGCTCGCCCATTAAAGCGCGTCATTCAATCCAAAATTCTCGATCCCCTCGCCCTGGAAATTGTAAAGGGCAACATCGCCATCGATTCCTCTGTCACCGTTGACGTCAAAAAGGATACCGTGACGTTTGTTTAGTCGACAGTGTTTCACGCCCCCTCCCCTTCTCAAACACCCAATAATTTGGGCTTATTTGGATTAATTGCTGGACTTTTCCTCATTTTTATGCTATTGTATCCAGTTGCACAACCATGGAGGCAACGATGTCAGGCAGTGGAGCAGAAACCTCGGGCAACGGATGCGGGTGGCTGATCGCAGCCACCGTAGTGATCTCAATCCTCATCGCGCTCTGCTGCGGTGGGATCGGTGGAAAGTGTGAGGAGCCGAAGTGCTTCGCACCCTGCCCGAGCCCCTGCGGGGAGATCGGGCGGTAGGACAGTCAACCTACAACGCGCTGCCGCACTCTAAGAAGACCGCCCCCGGGCGTTCGCTCTCGGGGTGCGGTCTTCAGTTTGACACTCTTTTTTTTATGTTTGATTCTACCCCTCGATCTTCGGAAGGATTTCTGTACGATACCTTTCAGTGCATTCGCGAATGACGTTTACCGCTTCGTCGGCCTCGAAAAATCCGAGTACCTTGCATGTTCCTGGCTTTTTCAAGTGTTTGTAATACTCAAAGTAATGTGCAGTTTCCTTTTCCCAATGCGCACCCAAATCTTTATACGAAACGATGTGATCAGATCGTTTATCGTCGGCAGGAACGCAAATAATTTTGTCATCAATTTCTCCGCCGTCCTCAAACTTCATAATCCCAATCACGCGCAATTCCACGAGCGATCCAGGGACAAGCGTTTCCGTGACATTCGCAAGAATAAAATCCAGCATGTCGTTATCCTGGTCCCACGTTTGAGGAATCAATCCGTATGCTCCAGGATACGACAGTGTTGAGTAACCAACCCGGTCGAGCTTTAGGTGGCCTGTTTCTGTAATGAACTCATATTTGTTAATGCTTCGCGCATTTACCTCGATCAAACCATTGAGAATACGCTTTTCCTCATTTGCCCAAGGCGACAAAAGATGGAGCAAATTCGGCATAAATTTTTGAATTGGAACGGAAAGGTTTGCCATAATGTGATGAAGAAAATTATACGTATCCTACGGCCAAATAATGCTTCCCCAGGCGAAACGTGTCAACGCACGAGGGGTTCGCTATACTGTGAACGTATGATTATACGATCACTGCTTCTTAGTACCATTGGGGGATTTTTTGCCCTCCTTTTGCCAGCCAGCGCTTTGGCATTTAATCCAAATTATATCATTTCAGATGAAGAACTTCAGGATGCTCAAGCGATGGATCGAAATCAGATCCAAGCATTTTTGGAACGCGGGACACTCGCAGAGTATCGCACCGCAGACTGGGAAGGCGTTACACGCAATGCAGCAGACATTATTTGGCGCGCCGCACAACAACACGGCATCAATCCTCGCTTCCTCTTAGTCCTCCTGCAAAAAGAGCAGAGTCTCGTTGAAGATCAAGATCCCACTGAAAAACAATACGATTGGGCGACAGGTTACGGTGTATGTGACGATTGTTCCATGACCGATGCCGGTGTTTCGCGTTGGCAGGGATTTGGAAAGCAAATCAACTCTGCTTCATTGCAATTTATCGAGGGATATTTAGCGGACATCGAAACGTACGGAGTGACCGCGGGAAAATATGGCACGAATGTCCCCGTGAACATTGACGGAACCACGGTCGTACCATTCAATGCTGCGACTGCAGCAATGTATGCATATACGCCCCATTTGCACGGCAATGAAAACTTTGTGAAAATTTGGGATGCATGGTTCGGAAAAGAATATCCGACTGGAACACTGCTGCAGGCTGCGGGTGAAAGCGGCGTGTGGCGTATTGAACAAGGGTATCGCCGACCCATCACCAGCCAAAGCGCACTGACGTCGCGCTATAATGCTCGTCTCATCATTACGGTTGCATCCACAGTTCTTGAGCAATATCCGGTCGGCGATGAAATATCGTTAGCAAATTATTCTCTTGTCAAGGATGAACATGGAAATATTTATCTGCTTGTTGACGATGCCATGCGACATATTGAATCCATGGAAGCATTTCGTTCAATAGGCTTTTCTGAAGCGGAACTCATTGAGATTACCGCACAAGAAGTTGCCACATACGAAGTTGGCGAACCAATCACTGCAGCGACACAAGATCCGTCAGGTCGCGTGGTGCAGCTGAAAAACGGAGCAATGTTTCTCCTCAAAGACGGCCAGCGCATGGCAATTTTGGATCCCGCGATTCTTGAAGCGCAAATGCCGAGTGCACGCATAGAATCCGCAGAACCAGTAGAAATTGAACAATACCGCGAAGGGGCGTTTCTGAAACTTCCCGATGGAACACTCGTGCGTTCCATGGAAAATCCAACGGTGTACGTTGTTGCTGAAGGAAAGCGTCACGCAATCGATAGCGAACAAACCTTCAATGATTATGGGTACGCGTGGGAAAATATTGTCTTTGTGAGCGATGACGTGTTAAATCTTCACAAGGTCGGCGCAGATCTTGGTGCCGTCGAGTAACGCATATGATTGTTTTCGCCGCAATAGTTCCCTGCACGCCACTCTTGATCGAATCGGTCAACCCAGAACGAGTGAACGCTGCAGCAAAAACCAGAAACGCGTTTACGATTCTTTCAGAAGAACTCTTTGCTACAAAACCAGAAACGATTGTGTTGTTCTGTGATCACACAGAAACGCCTGTCGATGCATTCGCAATCAATGTCGCTGATCCGTATCATGCTGGATTAGCAGAATTTGGGGATTTAGGGTACAGCAAAACCTATACCACAGATTTCATGCTTGCGGACACAATACAACGGAACATGCGTCGTCTTGGACATGCAATAACACTTGAAACAGAAAAAGAACTTCCATTTTCTGCAACGGTTCCTTTAGCCTTCCTGGCTGAACACCTGCCTGACGTTTGTATTTTACCGATTGCACCATGTAACAAAACACCAAAAGAACACTTCGATTTCGGTACTGCATTACGAGAATCGCTCATGAGTAGCTCGAAGCGTATTGCGGTTTTGGCTTGTGGCGACGGCTCCCACACGCGATCCGAGGATGCTCCGGGCGAATTTCATGAAGACGGAAAAATCTTTGATGATCAGTTAGCAACGCTGGTTGCGCAAAAAAATTCTGCAGGGCTCTTACAAATCGATCCGAACATTTTAGCAAACGCGAAAGATGCATCGTATCGCCAAATCGTGATGCTTTTCGGCACCTTAGATGGGTCTCCGGTCGAGAGCGCCGTCCTTTCGCATGAAGCGCCATTTGGGGTTGGACTACTCCTTGCAGAGCTGCGTATTTGATGATTGTGTTCGCAAAAATATACCCGATCTTGAAACTTCCCCGACGGTTTGGGGCATTCGATTACCGTATCCCAAACGGAAGTCCTGTTCGCGTTGGCGATATCGTCAATATTTCCTTCCGCCACCGTCCAATGTTTGGCCTCATTCAAGAAATCTGCGAGACGACCGCAGAGCCACGTGTGATCGAACTGTCACCATCGCCTGCACTGTTTTCCGTCAGCGCAACGCAACGAAAGCATCTGCACACCATTGCAACTGAGCTCGGACAATCGATGTCGTCTATTCTTAGTGTTGCGTTTGAGGGATTTCTGCCATATGACGCATCGTTCTCGGTTCAGAATCCCGGAGCCTCCCCTTCATTTTCCATACCAAAAGATATCATCACGGTGGTACGCAGCATGCTGAAAATTATCCGCGAATCCCCATATGCATCTTTCGCGACAGATGACGAAACCGTCGCCGTCCTCGCTCATGCGCTCACAACCTCTGCTCGTGGCCAAACCATCATTCTTGTCCCGCGAGAACGTGATGCACGTTTTTTTGAAAAGCTCCTGAGCCCGTTCCGTCCCATGCTCCTTACGGGGAAAACAAAACCATCGGATCGGAATGCAGTACTTCGCACATGGAAGCGCGGCGATCATCAACTCCTTGTCGGTACACGACAGACGGTACTGATTGAACCAAAGTCTCTGGAAACCATTCTTGTGGTTCAAGCGGCGTGTGAAGATCATGGGAGTGTACTGCGGAATCCCCACATCGATGCCGTCCGTACCGCAACGGCACTCGCAGCGCTTCACGGGGCGCGTCTTGTTCTTACCGATGCTCTTCCACCAATAACCGAGCATTCGTGTGCGCGCGCTGATCAGACACCGCGTCAAGAACATCTCTCCGCTCAATATCAGGCTTCTGCGCCGCAAATTCTTGACACCACAAACCGCGGAGAATCAAGCGGCTATCCACTCCTCTCACAAACACTCTTAGAGGCCATAAAAACGGCTTTACATAGCGGAAAAAGAGTGCTACTCTCTTTAAACCGCAAAGGCGTTGCAAAACGTCTAGAGTGTAAAGACTGTGGCCATGTGCCATTTTGCGGAACGTGCGGAAACCTTCCCGTCGTGCGGCTGCAAGATCTTCTTTGCGAAGCCTGCGGTGCGGAAATGTGGAAGCCAACAACATGTCCCGCCTGTGGCTCACAGAAAGTAGGACCAAGGCTTGTGGGCGGTGCGCGCATTGTCGACGATCTCAAAGTCGTATTCCCTTCTCACAGCATCGGACAGATCGAGAAAGGGCGTATAGATCTCACTGCTGATATCGTTGTCGTGACGGAATATTTTTGGAGCAGTGTGCTCATTCCCTTCCACACCTATGGGTTCGGGCTTGTCGCCGAACTCCTCGCCGACGTAGGTTATACCCCGGGAGATTTTCGTGGTGCCGAAAAGACTGCACGGAAAATTCAGCGACTCCAACATTTCGCCGCACGAGAACATGCCGAATGCATCATTCAAACCATCGCACGCGATCGGCTCCTGACATTGCTTGGACCAGAGCACGTGCTCATGCACGAATGTGCAATGCGACAGACATATCTCCTTCCACCATTTGGCGTCATCGTCACATTTGAACACGCGTCACGCGAAGATCTCCCCTCGATATTCATCCCTCATCTTGTCGAACGTCACGGAATGCTTACGGCAAAAATCTCACGAGAAATCTTTCACACATGGCAACGCCATTTTCCAGAAATTCCTGATCACATCAATATTCGTATTCAACAGTAACCTATGTCAAGACCCGTCCTCCATGAACCCAATGACAATCTGCGCAAGGTCAGCGAAGCAGTGTCCGTTGATCGTATTGTTACACCAGAAATGCAGCTGCTCATCGATGAACTGAAGGAAACCATGAAGAAAGAAAACGGCGTTGGTATTGCTGCGCCACAAATTGGTGTCCACGACAGAGTCATTATTGTAGAGAACGATGGAATTCCTACGGCATACATAAATCCCCGCATCACGGAACGATCATTTCGCATGATAGAGAGCGAAGAAGGCTGCCTCTCAGTTCCAGGATGTTGGGGCATCGTGAAGCGCCACCGCTCTGTCACCGTCAATGCAATCGTCGAAAACGGGGGTGCAGTCGTCATCAAGGCACAGGGTCTACTCGCAACGATCTTTCAGCATGAAATTGATCACCTGGATGGCATCTTGTTTATCGATCGTGCGGAAAATATTAAGAAAGCGTCCACACTTTAGCGTATGCGCGTTCTTTTTTTCGGTACTCCAGCATTTTCCGCGGAAATTCTCGCCGCTGTCCATGCAGATCCTGAATGTTCCATTGTTGGAGTGGTATGCCAGTCAGACAAACATGTTGGACGGAAAAAAATCCTCACCGCACCGCCGACCAAGCAATTTGCGCTCACACACAACATTCCTGTTTTCCAGCCAATCAAGCTACGCGACGAAGCATTTCTTGAAGCACTCGATGCAACACGCGCCGATGTCGCAGTGATCGTAGCATATGGCCGTATTCTCCCGAAGGTTCTTCTTGAGCGTATTCCGAAGGGTTTTGTGAACGTTCACCCTTCCCTATTACCAAAATACCGCGGCCCCTCCCCAATGCAAGCCGCCATTGCCGCTGGAGACACTGTGACGGGAGTTTCAATTATGACCATCGACGAGGGCATGGACACTGGCCCACTCCTCGCACAAGCGTCAATTCCGATCGCGCCAGACGAAACAACCCAATCGCTCACCGAAAAAGTCGTTGCCATTGCCGCGCCACTCCTCATCGATTCCCTCAAAGGATACGTCGCTGGGTCGCTCATGCCTGTCGCTCAGCCCACTCGTGGCATCTCTGTCTGCGCATTACTCTCCAAAGAGGATGGACGTATCGACTGGACACAGCCCGCGGCCGTGATCGACCGAAAGATTCGCGCGTACACCCCCTGGCCAGGGACATGGACCACCTGGAGTCTCAACGGAACCGAAACGCTCGTAAAAATCCTCAGCGGTGCTCCTGCACCGCAGTTGGATCGATCGGCTACCACAGGGCCGTCCAGTACCGACGGTCGATTATTCTGCATGGCGGGCGATATGCCATTTGAAATTTTCACCCTACAGCCCGCAAATACTAAGAGCATGTCCGGTGCAGATTTCGTGCGAGGGTATTTGAAAAAATAGGTGCAAGTGTTATTTATTCTCGCACGGTGATCGGTTTTCGTGCTTGAGGAACACTCACTTTTGGAACGGCATCGATCACCGACGCCATCGTTGGCAAATCCTTTTTTTGCCACGGCATAAACGGCAAGATCATAACCATAAATCCGAGTCCGATTGGGTGGTTCAAATACGGCGAAAATGCGTGTGATGCAAAAATTGCCACAACACCAACTGCAAGTGACACCGTCAGCCAACGCGTTTCCTGTTTCGATCGAATCGATCGTGTCGCTGCACGCAATACCGAGAAAAAGTACCACGCAAATGCAAAGAGCCCGAGGAGTCCCATCTTCATCCAAATATCATGGAATCCCCACTCGAATCGATACGTCGTCCACTCGCCATTTGGGTTGGTTGCGCGCACACGCGGATCGTCCGAAATAAATGTCACCGTGGTTCCGAACCCCGTTCCCCACACCGGGGATTTACCTATACTCTCCATCATCGGCGTCAACAAATTCCAACGGCTCGAAACCGCAAGATCGCGCGTATCATCATCTTGTCCTTTGTAATATGGAGAGTTGGATACATCAGGACGTGATGGTAATGGCAACACAATTGCAACCCACATCATGACGATCGCAATAACGATCGCGATGACACCGGTCGCCTTCATTCGGATGACCTCACGCGCACTCGGACGTTCGTACAGCACCGCACCAGCAAGAGCGATGCCGCCGACGATCAAACCGATCCAAAAACTCCGCGACTGTCCGCTCAAATCGACTGCGAACATCAGCGCAAGAGGAATGGTCATCATTAATCGATATTTCCAAGTTTTTGCCACGTAACACACCATCGAACACAGTACAAACGTAAACAGCATCACAAATGCCTGCGCGGGCTCAAACACCCGAAAAAACCACGGGCCATTCGGGAACGTTGCCACAAGCCACGACGGGCCAGAAAGCAATGTTACTTCAGCGAGTCTCGCATCGCGGATAAAGTGATACATCGCCCAGATTGCATCGGGACTTGAATGTGTGAAGTAATACAACAAGAACAGCGACGATCCTGCCACCCATGTCGCGCCGAGTGCGAATGTCCAAAGTACAATCCGCTTCGCCTCATTTGTCCACACAATCATCGAGACTGGAAGCAGGTACAGCAACGTCACAAATGCGTTCGCGTCATCGAACACCTGGCCGAACGGATTGTTCGCTACACCAATCATCGATCCGATGATCACCGCCCCGAGAATCACGAGAATCGGCATATCACGCTCGAACACAAACACCGGCCGAACCTTCTTCACCAAGAGATGATAGAGCACGCTGACCATCACCGCCCCGAAGATACCAAGACGTAAACCAACCGTCATGCCGAGTGAGATATCGATGAGATGTCCGTGGCCGCCGATAATAATCTCAAGCATTGCAATCGCGAATCCCCACGTCAACGATTTGCACGAGACGATGAGCGTGGCAATGACAATGATTGCGAATGGAATCGCGGTCCACGCCGTGTGTTGGGTCAGCCATGCCACGCCATGGAGCACCAGTAAACCAAGAAGGCTGTATGCAGTATTCCGGTCAAACCATTGTTTCAGCGCATGCGTCATATCGGCAAATGGTGTTTTTTCACGATAATTTCACGTGCTTCCTGATATTTTCTGATGCGTTTTGGCGTGTACCCAACGATTGGCCACGGAACATCGTACACGAACGAAGGAAGCCAAGACGATCCCGTTCGTGATTCCCCATCAATGACCACTGAGAACCACGTCCCCGGCATGAGTACCCCCGTCTTTCCCTGTTCGAGCATCGTCAACCAAACATCCCAGTCCTGGAATCGACGTAACGTGGGATCAAAACCGGGAAAATCTTTTCGACGGACGAGTGATGTCGTCATCACAAAATTCGATCGTCGCAAACGATCCACATCAAACGGAACACCGGAAAAATATTTCCAACCAAACCGGAAACCACTATAGGCATACGAGGCTTCTGGATGCGCTCGTAACATAGCATACATAACATCAAGCATCGCGGGTTTCATGACAACATCAGCATCAACGAATATCACGTACTCTCCGGTTGCAATGGAAAGACCACGATTTCTCGCCGCGTTTCCACCCTGATTCTGTTGATGCACAATAGTGATGCGAGTACCGTACTCTCGTAACACGTCCTGCGTGTGATCCGTCGAGCCATCGTCAACAACGATGATTTCAACATTCGGATATGTCTGTGCAAATACCGAACGTAAACACGCAGGAAGCGCTCGTGCGTGCTGATATGTTGGAATAATGACGGAAATACGAGACCATGGTTGTGATGACGTGTTAGGTCGCGCGCCAAGCGCGTGAAATGTTTGCGCGCCAGTAAACCCTGTAAGCACTCGCGCTCGTGCGTGACGACCAAGACGTTCGCGGAGGATGGGATCGGCCACGACTGTGCGAATTGCCTGAACAAGCTCCTGCACCGAATCCTCAATCAGGATGCCAGTTTCCTGATGGATCACCGCTTCATCGACACCACTCTGACGTGTTGCGATCACTGGTAACCCAAAAAGTCCCGCTTCAAGATACACAATACCGAACCCTTCTCGATCCGTCGGTGTTTTCGTTGTCGGCATCACAAAAATGTCATGAGATGCGTAGATCTCGGGTAATTTTCCGTCGGAAACACCCTGAACAAATGTCACCCGGCCTTCCAAACCATATCGACGGACGTCATCTTCAAGAATACGTTTCATCGGCCCATCCCCGACAATGGTGTACGTTACATCAGGAATCTGCGACATAGCAGCTAAGACCTTTCTGTGCCCTTTCCGTTCAACGAGCCGACCCACCGTCAGCAATCGCATGCCATTCCCCTGCCTTTCACCAATCACTGCTGCCACTTCAATAAATTTCTGCGAAATACACGGGTATAACACATCGCAATGTCGTCTAGAAAATGCCGAAACTTCCATTGCGAGTGCATGAGAATTCGCAAAAACACGACGTGCACCGCGCAAAACACACCACATCAGTATGGATTTTTTCTTCTTCGATCGTGCGCGATCAAAATCCATACCATGCAGTAATACGTCATACGGTGTTCCAGTACACAATCGGTATACAAACGCCGCTGTACCTATGGGCAAAACATGACTCACAAATATTGCATCAAACAACACACGATGGTGCCAAAATCTTTTCAATAGCGAGAGATGCGGTTCAGTTTCTGCGACAACAAGTGGCCGCACATCAGGAACCATGTCGACGAGCGCCGACAGCATACGTGCCACGCCACCACGTTTCGGGGCAAAATCACTCGTGGGCAACAGGAGTCGTTCCATAAGAAGTTTTACGGAAAAATGATCGGATTTGAGAAAAATGCGCTGTTGTAAAGGTACCAGTACCATATGCAACTCCAGTAAATATCATCGCTCCAAATGGGATAAGCGCGATCCAAAGGTAGCGAGATATACCGTTATCTGCCATTGGAAACACTGATTTTACAAGAAGAATTGCTGTAGCCATGATGAATCCAGACAAAAGAAACCCTCCGACAGACTGGAACCAATCTTTTACAGTAATCGCAATTTGCCCTCGGATCATAAGGGCGCCGAGACAAAACATGACCACGAAGCTGACGCAGCCAGCGAGCGAAGCGCCGAGCACCCCATACCAACGAATCAAAAAGATATTTGCAAGGATATTCACTGCCATCGTGACCCCCATAATGACTGTTTTCACATGTTGTCGTCCGCTTGCATTCAGCAACGAGCCGATTGGAAAATCGAAAAAAATTGGAATAAGCACAAAGATGAGAACAGAGAGTGGCAATACAGATCCAGCGTATTCCGTACCGTATACCAGCGTGATGATTTCTGGAGCAAGCGCAAAAATACCAAAAACAATCGGAGAAACAAGAAGGGCAAGATACCATTCTGCATTCAAAAATACTTTTTTGAGTTCTTCCGGTTTTCCAGTTAATGATGCCATTTTGGGGTACAGGGCACCAATGAATGCGAGCGGAAGGAATTGAAATGCATACGTGAGTTTGTATGCGACGCTGTACAGACCAGCCGCAGTAGCGCCGATCACGATGCCAAGCATGTATGAATCGATAAAGGAATAGATTTTGACAAACACTGCAGCAAGAAAAAATGGGAGTGCGGCGAGGGATAATGAACGCCACTCAGTAAAAGATGGGATGAACGTGTGAAACCCAAATCGCTTTCCAACATGATACGCGGAAAACGCCGCATTCCATGAACTCCCAACGAAAAGCGCGAGAATAAGCATGGGAAGCGATGCGTCAATCCAAAACAGCACGACGATGCCGATAATCGTCGTAAACACTTGCCCGAGAAAAATTCCCAGTGCCTCATACCGCAACTCTTGAGCGCCACGAAGTGCACCATACATCGTTAACGAAATTGAGTCTGCGAGCATCACAGGTATCGCGAGGAGAATAAGGAATGTCGTCTCGGCATCATATCCGAGCACGTGCGGGAGTACGGCGGCCACAAAGCCTGCTATTGGCGCTGCAATAAGCTTCAGGCTAAACACGCGGCGCAGAAGCATGACCGTATGTTCCTGATCCCGTGCGCTATCACGGATAAGCACTGAGTTCAGCCCAAGATCCGTCAACACGCCAATCGTGGTGACGAGGGTGAGCGCAAGAAAATACGAGCCGGTATTTTCGGTGCCAATCATGCGAGCAATCGCCGCAAAATACACGAACGCAACCGCCTTCTGCAACATCGACGCAACCGTAAGCATTGCGGTGTTTTTTGCCAATGAAGCCATGGAAGCAGTTTACGCTGTTTTATGCAGTTGATCAACCAAAACACCCGCAAGCGTCTGCTCATAAATTGCCGTAAGATTCGCAAAAAGTTCAGCATTCTCGACCATGCTTTGCGCTAGCCCCGCAATGCCGTACGTGAGATCTTTCGGAGCACCAATAGCACAAAACCATTGACTGTACTCACGAAACTCTGGAACCGAGCGATAGAGTGTAGACGTAAGCGAAAAATGTAACTGCAGCTGCTCGAGTGACTCGCCTGAGGGTGACTTTCGGATCGAGAGTCTCCGGAGATGATCAAGGACATCTGGCCGTCTGCGTAGTGTCTCCAAATCTTCAACGACTTTCATGGCAGTGAATTCTACCCATGCCGGAGAGCCCGCTGATAACGAACCGAGTTCGGGCGATAAATACTGCTTCATCGCGTCGCCCGCCAAGTGATCATATAACAAATGCGTCGCCCAGCCACGCTGAAAGTCAGTAAGACCCTCCGCGAACGGATCATGAGGGCAATCAAGACCGTGTGTGACGTTCCGATCGACTCGAGTGACATATCGAGTATCCGGGTACACTGCCCCGGCACAATATCCGCCAATGTCGACAACCGGCAGTACTGGTAAGAGATCAAGCGCGAACCGAACGTGTGTTGCTTCAAGTGCCATAAAAAAATCAAGTGTTACGCAATCTGAGATTCAGTAATGCTTAATGAGTATATACCATTTCTGCAAGTGTCGTAAAACATATTACGCATATGTTTCCCGATCAGACTATATTTGCGTATCAAAAAATCCCCTTTCGGGGACTCCTTGCTCGTGTTTAACGCTTCTAAAACATTTACTTCAAACTATAGAGATTGAAAATATAGTTAACTATCCCGATAGTCCCCTGGTTTCGAAATTCACACATCAATGCCTGTAAATCATCTTTGTATTGATATTTTGAGATGACAGGTAGAGAGCGAGTCAAGCTCATTAATCGTCTAAAAACATCCTCGTCAAAATCTGTATCAAGTATTCTTCCAGGGACCAGAACAAGTATCTCATCCCAGGACAAAGACTCCGAAAGAGCTATTCCTTCCCACTTGGGCTCATCCATTTTCGTCTCTAGAAACATCTTTCGATCTTCAATATATACCCTTAAACTTTTCATACATCTGTGAGCTAGTCTTTATTTACCCAAACCTTAATATCTTCCCCAAACCGTTTTGCGATCATATTGATCACGACTTCTTGATCGTCGTCTGAACCAGCAACTTGTTTTGCGAGGTGATAAAGTAACCTCGGAGGAATCATTAATTCTAGCCCATTCATCGATAAGAAAAGATAAACATTTACCAGAGACGATCGTTTATTCCCGTCAACAAATCTGTGATTTTTTATTATTCGATAGAACAGCCTCGCCGAAAATCTCAACGCGTCATTTCTGTCCTGACTTAATGCCGTAAGTTGAAACTCACCCTCAATTATCTTAGCCCAACGGGCATCTACAATTGGCAAGTATTTATACAGTGAACCCGAATTCCCAACCCAAGTCGCCCACTCTTCGATCTCAGGACGCGTGGGATAAACAAGTTTCACACCTATTCTCTAGAAAGATCCTTAATGACACCACCATAGTTGGTAGAAAATCTTTCTGCCGCCTTCTTCAGCTGATCGCGCGAAATAGGTTTTGTTTCAAAAGCTTTATTCCTTCCCTTTCCAATGCGCCGAACAGCTCTAACGATTTCAGAAAACTTCATACGTCACCACAATAACAAATCCCTCCCGAGCTGACGAGAGGGATCTGTTTCCGTAATTAACGCTTGCGCCACTGTGGGCTGCGGCGTGCGCCGCGCTTTCCGAACTTCTTGCGCTCCTTCTTTCGTGGATCACGGGTCATGAGACCAGCGGCCTTGAGTGCCGTCTTGAGCTCTGCCTCCATTTCAACAAGGGCACGAGCAATACCGAGGCGTGATGCATCGGCCTGACCAACCATACCGCCACCAACCGTTTTAATACTCACGTCAAATGCATCCGCCTTCCCTACTTCCTTCAGTGGGCGCACCACAACACCGCGAAGTTCTTCAGTCGTGAAAAATGTTTCGAACGGCTTCCCGTTCACGACAATCTTCCCAGATCCTACAGAAATGCGCACCTGTGCGGTTGCCGTCTTGCGGCGACCAATTGCTTGAAAATACTTGGTTGCCATATTACGAGATAGTGAGACGAATCATGCGTGCCGTGCGGTGCTTGTTCTTCGGTAACATGCGTGAAACCGCTTGCCGCAGAACTTCTGCTGGCTCTTTTTCCCAAATCTGGCGCATGGTTTTTGTTTTCAAACCACCCGGCTGACCTGAGTGTGTATAGTACTTCTTCTGCTCGTACTTCTTTCCGGTCACCTTAATCTTCGCAACGTTCGTCACGACAACTTCGTCACCAGCATCGATGTTCGGCTGAAACACCGCACTCGTCTTGCCCATGAGGTGCATTGCAATATCCGTCGCAAGACGCCCGAGAATCTTTCCCGATGCATCAACTGTATAGGTTTTTCGTGTTGGGGTTGCCATATTAGACAAATTCAATCATTGCCGTTTCTGCAGCATCGCCCTGACGCGTTCCCATCTTGGTCATGCGCGTATACCCACCATTGCGATCTTTAAATCGTGGCGCAAGAACTTCAATGAGCTTTTTCACTGGCTGCTCCGTGGTGAAGTATGCCAAAAGCTGGCGACGAGATGCGAGAGTGTTCTTCTTCGCAATCGTGATCATTTTTTCCACAACTGGACGGGCAACACGTGCCTTACCTGCAGTGACCTCAATGCGCTCATACGTTACCATTGCGGTAACCAAGTCGCGAATAAGCGCCTTCCGTGGAGCAGCCTTGCGGCCCAGTGTTTTTGTTTTATTTCGATGACGCATACGATTTACTCGGTTGGCTCGGCGTCCTCCGATGCACGGGCAATCTGTTCAGTGAGACTTGCGTGGTTGAGTTGACCCTGAATCCACGTGAAGTGATTGAGTAAAATTTTTGTGGTCTGTTCAACAGCTTCTTGCGGTGTCACGGTGCCATCAGTGGTGATATTCATGATGAGCTTGTCGTAGTTGGTGATTTCTCCAACACGAGTGTTCTCAACACGGAATCCGACGTTTCGTACTGGGCTGAACATCGCATCAATAGAGATCACACCGATTTCTGTTGGTGCGCTGTCTCGCTCCTCTGTTGGAACATAACCGCGTCCGCGGGAAACCGTGATTTCCAAATCGAGTACCGCCTTTGCGTCAGTAATCGTTGCGAGCTCAAGATCGGCGTTTGCGATTTCCACATCTGCATTCTTTTCAAATGCTTCCGCAGTCACCACGCCTTCCTTGTTTGCAACGAGCTTCAACGTCACCGGCTCCTCTGAGTGTACCTTCATGCGTAACTTCTTTAAGTTCAGCATGATATCGAGTACGTCCTCTTTTACACCGGGCACCGTAGAAAACTCATGCTGAACACCTTTGATTTTCATGGCGGTCACTGCCGCACCAGGAAGTGAAGAAAGCATGACACGACGTAGCGCATTGCCCACCGTTGTGCCGTACCCATGATGCAACGGCTCAATGGTGAGAATACTTTCATGCATCGCAGCGCCTGGCGCGAAATGCATTTTTGAGGGAAGGAAGATGGTCTCCATAGTGAGAAATTATGGGACTAAGCGTTTAGCGCATCGAGTAGAACTCGATAATGAGCTTTGGATCGTATGCTTCCTTCAGATCATCCCCCATTGGAAGACTCACCACTTTACCGACCTCACCCTCGCGGTGCAGCCACCCTGGAACACGGTGTGTTTTCAGGCGTTCATCAAGATCTGAAAAAACCTTCTTCGCCTTTTTGTTCGCCTTGATCTCAATCGTATCATTCACCTTCACGGAATATGATGCGATGTTTACTTTTTGCCCATTCACCAGGAACATGCAATGGCTTACCATTTGACGAGCCTGTGGACGCGTCTTTGCAAATCCGAGACGAAATACCACGTTATCCAACCGCATCTCCAGCAATCGACCAAGATTTTCACCCGTGTTGCCCGGCATGCTCGTTGCTTTTGTAAAGTAGTTCCGGAACTGACGCTCCAAAATACCGTACAAACGCTTTGCTTTTTGTTTCTCGCGCAACTGCGTACCGAAAACCGATACCTTCGCTGGGCGCATGCCGGCCTTGCCGTGCACACCAGGAATGTATGGTCGCTTCTGCATCACTTTGAGCGTCGACATCGACGTTGACAGCGCAACCCCTTCGCGACGACTCATTTTGCCCATTGGGCTCAAATTCTTTCCCATAGATTACATGCGACGAGCACGGCGCGGGCGGCAACCATTGTGTGGTACCGGCGTCGTGTCCTTAATGGAGAGCACGTTAAACCCTGATGTATTCAGTGCACGAACTGCGGCATCACGACCATTTCCGATCCCCGTCACAAAGACGTGAAGATCTTTCAGTCCGTACGGCTCGCACTTCTCCGTGATCTTCTTCACAATCACGCTTGCAGCGTATGGCGTTGCCTTCTTTGGACCCTTGAAGCCACAATTTCCAGCGCTCGACCACGCAATCACGTTTCCATTTGCATCCGTCAACGACACGATCGTGTTATTGAAACTTGCATGAACGTATGCGCGACCCTGTGGGATTTGACGCACCGCCTTCTTTTTTCCCTTGGCGGCAGCCTTCTTTGCATTGGACGCTTCTGCAGCAGTCATTTCTACTGCTGGGGTCTCGATGATGGTTTCTTCAGTCATAGCTTAGGTCTTTGCAAGAACACGACGACCGCTTCCTGCAGTCTTGCGCACGTTGCCGCGCACAGTTCGTGAATTGGATTTTGTACGCTGTCCACGGACAGGAAGTCCTTTCATGTGACGCACGCCGCGGTACGCAGCAACATCCTTCAAGCGCTTAATGTTCGACATCACATCGCGGCGCAACTCACCTTCGACACGATATTCTTTTTCCACAATAGTACGAACGGCGTTTTCTTGCTCGGGTGACAGATCTTTCACTCGGACATCACCGCTAACCTTTGCGCGATCTAAAATATCCATGGCGCGCTTTTCACCAACGCCGTAAATATACTGCAGAGCAATCACGAGACGCTTCTGCGACGGAAGAGTTACACCAGCAATACGTGCCATAGATTAGCCTTGTCGCTGCTTATGTTTAGGAGTCTTACAAATGACGCGAACACGGCCTTCTCGACGGATGACCTGGCAATCGCGGCACATCTTTTTGACGGAAGCGCGAACTTTCATAATGCGACTGATGAATTAGCGACGGAACGGAATAAGACAAAATCATCCAAAATATTGAGGGATGATTGGGTCGAAGCTCGAGATGCCGATCCGCTAGAAACGGAACGTGATTCGTGCTTTTGTGAGATCATATGGACTGATCTCAACTTTGACGTCATCGCCTGGCAGAACGCGGATGCGATTTTTTCGCAGCTTGCCTGCCAAGTGCCCAATGACTTCGCGGTCGTTTTCGAGTTTCACGCGAAAGCTTCCCGAGGGAAGACTTTCCAGAATCTCACCGCGCATTTCAATAAAGTCTTTTTCCGCCATAACTTGCGATATCGTACCACATCCGCTCGCGCGGGCGCACGAACCGCTGAGTAAAGCGACGAAAGTGTAACAAATCCCCCCAACCTGTCAAGAATTTACCCCCAGATTGGCCAAATTTTGATTTTTCTTCAAAATATGCTATTATTTTTAAGTCTTGGCCGTCTTGACCAGGGCTATGGCGGTATATCCCGCTACTCCATTTGGAGTTCCACGCTGATGAGTCGCAGATCGTCTGCCGCCCACCGGGGAGCGCGCCACTGCGCTTCCCACTGCTCCCCCCCGTCCCCGGCCGAGGCCCTCCGCCTCGCCGAAGCCCGGCCTCCCAACGGCAAGAGCCGTAAAGCGGCTCTTGCCGGTCACCCGGACGTGCTCCGGATGACTGCGCCCCGTCTCTTCCCCACCGGGGAGCGCGCGGACGCTGACAAGCGCCGCTAGCCCCCCGCTCACGAACGGCCGGCCACCTTCCCCAGGTGGCCGGCCGTAGCACTTTCTATAATGATCATTTACACCCGTTTCCCAAGCACAGCCTTGATTCGCCGCACACCAGCGGAAACGGCTTCTTCCTTCACAATCGTGATTCCTCCCAGCTCCCCCGTGTGCTCCACGTGCGGACCGCCACAAATTTCCTTACTAAAATCGCCAACCGAATACACTTTGATCTTATCGCCAACCTGCGCGTACTTATCTTCAAAAAGCCCGATAGCACCCCGCGCCTTCGCCTCCTCAACCGTCAACATATCAAACGAGACTGGAAGATCTTTTGCAATCTGCTCGTTTATAATTTTTTCAACCTCGACCAACTGCTCTGACGTCATTTTCTCGCCATGTGAAAAATCAAACCGCAACCGTTCTGCCGTGATGTTGCTTCCTTTTTGCGCGACGTGATCACCTAACACCATGCGGAGCGCCTGGTGCAGCAAATGCGTGGCCGTGTGCAACTTCGTCGTTTCTACCGAATGATCCGCAAGTCCTCCAGCAAACTTTTGCTCGCTTCCTGCACGCGACAAGTCTTGATGTTTTTTGAAATCAGCCGCGAACTGATCTGCATCGATTTTGAGATTGTGCGACCGTTCCAATTCCTCCGTGGTCAACTCCAGTGGAAAGCCGTACGATTGATACAAATTAAATGCATCCGTTCCTGTCACGCCATTTCCGCGATCAACAATCTTCTTCAGCTCACGAAGACCCTGCTCAATCGTCTTCGCAAACTTTGTCTCTTCAGTTTCGACGATTGTTTGAATTTCTTTTGTCTTTTCTAACAAATATGGGTAAGCGTCTGCATATACTGTCGTAAAGGCTCGAACTAATGGATAAAGATTCGATGAACCGCGACCCAATTTCCACGAACGAAGAATGGCACGTCGAAGTAAGCGGCGCACAAAGTATCCCTGATCCTTATTCGTAGGAAGAATCCCATCACCGATCAAGAAAATACTCGCACGTAAATGATCAGCGATAATACGAAGGGTTTTCTGCATTTCTGGAGTCGCAGTTTTATAATCCCAACCAAAGCTGTTCTTTACTCCATCGAAAAATGGAGTGAATACATCGATCGTAAAAACATCAGGATCATTGTTCGCTGCCGCAGCAAGACGCTCGAGACCGCCGCCAAAATCCACATTACGCTGAGGGAGTTCAACGAATCCATCTGCCGTTTTCTTATATTGCATGAACACGTTGTTCCCTATTTCGAGGAATCGTCCGCAGTCACAATTCACATGGCAAACGGGGTCTGCGAACGGTGACGATTCGTGCAAACCCAACGCTTCCCCAAAATCCCAAAACATTTCCGTATCTGGCCCACCGGGCTCACCAACAGGCATGTTTCCCGGAACGCCAGCACGGCTCCACCAATTTTTCTTTTCTGGATACGAGAAAATTCGTCCGCCTTGTATTCCGCCAACCTCGGCATTCTCGACGAGCTTCGCATCGATGCCCGCGGTTGCGAAGCATTTCGTCCAGAGCGCAATCGCTTCGTCATCACGAGCAACGGCAATCTCCGGGCTTCCACGGAACACTGTGACGTACAAATGTTTCGGGTCGAGTTTTAACTCACTCGTCAAGAACTCATACATCCACGGGATCTGTTCGCTCTTAAAGTAATCGCCCAAGCTCCAGTTCCCGAGCATCTCGAAGAACGTCGTGTGACGATTGTCGCCAACTTCTTCAATATCTCCAGAACGAAAACACTTCTGGCTGTCCGCGATGCGCGTTCCCGCAGGGTGTGGCTCACCGAGTAAATACGAAATCATCGGCTGCATGCCAGAGCCAGTGAAGAGTGTCGTGGGATCGTTCTCTGGCACGAGCGACGACGATGGTACGACGACGTGGCCGTGCTGCTGGAAAAACTCAAGGTACTTTTGACGAATATCGTTTGTAGAAAGCATAGAAGGAATGCAAGGAGTGTAACCGATTCCCCCGATGTTGCCAAAACGTACTGTTTATCCTGTTACTCGTACCGCAACGCTTCAATTGGATCGAGTTTTGCGGCACGTTTTGCGGGGTAGATACCGAATACCAACCCGACGATTGAAGAAACAGCAAAAGCGAGGAACACGGCGGAAGGCGGAATGATCAAGACCCACCCATCCACAACTTGCATCAGTACAAATCCTATAAGGACCGAGCCTGCAATACCTACAAATACCCCAAGTAAACCGCCGCCGATAGTCAGAATAATCGCTTCTGCTAAAAACTGTTTCAAAATATCCTGTTCCGTCGCACCAATTGCCTTTCGCAACCCAATTTCCCGCGTGCGTTCCGTAACGGACACGAGCATGATGTTCATGATGCCAATGCCGCCAACCACCAGGGAAATTGCTGCAATAGCAGCGAGAAGTAGGGTAAGTGCAAACCCAACAGATCCAATGATATCGACGGCATCTTGCTGACTGGTGATTGCAAAGTCATCCTTCGCAAGCTCGCCGTTCGGATTATCAATATTGTGCGTGTCACGCAAAATCCACCGCGCCTCTTCCTTTGCATCGTCGAGGTCTCCTATGGCTCGCATGGCTATAAAATTCACATAATCATCTCCCAAAATTTCCCGTTGCATTGTGGTTACCGGCAAATACACTCGGTTATCCAGATTCGAGAAAAACTTACTCCCCTGCGGTTCCATCACGCCAACCACACGATACCCCTTACCCTTCACCTTCACACGTTCTCCTACAGGATCCTGTTCACCAAAAATATTCTCCGCGATGTCATACCCTAATACCGCAACATTCGCGTATGCATTCACATCAGACTCATCTAAAAATCGCCCAGCAATAACTTCTGCGGGAAAAACAGAGAGCTGATGTTCATCGACTCCAGCGAGGTCAACAAAAATACTCTCCTCTTCCGCTTGCACCGAACCCGTTGAAAGAACCGTTGCGGACACAAAGGAGAATGGCCCACGATGCCGGAGCTCTTTCACGTCATCGAGCGTGAGCGTTTGCGCCGTAAACGGGCTCGGCGGCCCACTTGTCGTATCACCAGAACCCGATTCTACAAAAATTTGATCGCTTCCCAAATCAGCAACCTGACTGAGCACGTACCCCTGTGCGCCCTGACCAATGGACAACATTAAAATCACCGCCGCGATACCAATCACAATCCCAAGCACCGTCAACAATGAGCGCGACGTGTTTCTCCGAATTGAATCGACGGATGCTGTGAGTACATCTTGTATTTTCATATTATGCGACGAGTCCGTCCTTCATGCGGATAATGCGCGATGCATACGCCGCGGCATCCATTTCATGCGTCACCATCACAATCGTTCTTCCGGCTTGATGCAAATCACGCAACAACCCAAGCACTTGATCACTCGATGTTGAATCGAGGTTTCCCGTTGGTTCATCTGCAAAAATCACCGCGGGGTCTGTAATCAACGAACGTGCAATGGCAACGCGTTGTTTCTGCCCACCAGAAAGTTGGTTCGGCAGGTACGTCACACGATCAGCTAATCCGACGTCCTCAAGTACTTTTTTTGCACGCGTACGACGCTCCTCGATGGGAATGTTCATGTACGCTAATGGAAGCATGACATTTTCAAGCACGGTAAGCCGCGGAAGTAAATGGAACGCCTGAAAGACAAAGCCCACTTCACCCCGGCGCATCATGGCGAGCTGATCCGACGTTAAACGGCTGACATCGCGACCCTGAAACGTGTACGTCCCCTCTTCCGGTTGATCTAAGAACCCCATGATATGCATGAGGGTTGATTTCCCGGAACCCGACGGCCCCATGAGCGCAACGAATTCTCCGCGTCGCACGTCTAAATTTACGCCGCGCAACACAGATGTTTCCACGTCTCCATTTCGATACGTCTTTGCAATGCCACGCATGCCGATCACGACATCGCTTGTCATAGTTATTCTGTTTTAACGGAAATCACCACCGCTGTTCCCTCTTCGACGCCACTCACAATTTCTGACAGACCATCATCCGCTCGCAGCCCAACCGTCACGAGAACTTCTTCAAACTCGTGTTCATTTTTTGGCACACGGACATACGGCACGGTATCACGCTCCAAAATTGCGCGGCTTGGGACAAAGAGCACGTCCGTGCGTTCTTGGGTATGCACCGTCACGTTTGCAGACATCCCCGGCTTTAACATACTCACGTCTTGATCCGTGTTCAGCACAACACTCACTTCGTAAAACACCACATCTGAAATAACCTTTTCTGCGGGATCCACCGCATACACCGAGCCACTAAACATCACACGATCTCCAAACGCATCGAATGTGACGTCCGCAACCTGACCAGTGGCAAGGCTCGCGATATCTGCCTCAGGAACATCCAGAATGATTTCGTACGTATCGTTGCCGGCAATTTCGCCAATCATTTCCTGTCCGGCACTCACCTGTTCACCAATATCGAACGCGACACGCGTCACCACACCGTCAATTGGAGCACGAACTTGCGCCTTGCGAAGACGTGCGAGTGCTGCGGTGTATTCGGCATCGGCGCGCGCCACTGCCGCACGAAGGGCCGCAACATCAATCTCCCGCGGATCAGCAAGAACTTGCGCGAGAAGCGCTTCTGCACGTGCCATATTTGCTGTTTGTATCGCAATCGCGGCTTCCGCCTTCAACACTGCCGCACTCCGGGTGGCCTCGCCAGAATGCTGTTGCGCTTCTGCAAGCGCTAATGCATTCGTCGCATCCGTCAATCGGTCATCTGCCTGACGCAATGCGGTATCGTACGTATATTTTGCGGTACGCAAGGCGGTCATTCCGGTAGACACTGTTGTACGTTCAGCAGCAATGGTTGCACGCAACGCAATAAGATCCGCATTCGAAAAGTCACCGCTATCACTCATGCTGGCATCCAGGGCGCGACTCACGTACAACAGTGTATTGGATGTATACGTCATCGCAGAAGAAACATTTGCATATGCAAGAAGAACGTCGGCTTCGAGAGCGTCTTCTGTCAGCGCCAACACGAGATCTTCAGCTTCGTCACGCGCATCTGCAGCAAGCACAAATGCTTCGGTCGCATCGGTGAGCGTGTTACGGTCTAAAATGCCGACATATTCGTCGATATCGATATTTAACAATGTGTTTTCGACGCCGAGAACTTGGTCTGCAGATTCAAGGCCTGTACGAATAATAATCAGCGCGGTATTCAGCGCTGCATGAAGCCCTTCCGATGCCTGCTCGGTTGCCTCCGCATTTTGCGTGGCGACTTGATCGAAGTCCGATTGCGCCGACGCGACGGTCGCGGCATCCTGCGCATTCCCCATCGCTTCTGTAAGGAGTGCTGTATCCAAATCTGTGGATGCGGCGCTCAGCTGCGCTGCCGCAACCGCGACTCCTGCACGCTCCGCAGCTTCCTCCTCCGAAGAAATGCCGGTTAGACGCAAATCGAGTTCGGCTTGGGCTGCCACAACGCCTTGTCGCGCCTGCTCCGCCGCAGCACCAAGCTCACTCGTGCCGAGCTCAGCTAACACATCCCCTGCACGCACGGAATCGCCCGCTTCCACGAAAACGGCAGAAACAGTTCCGGATGTTTCAAATGCAAGCGAAAGATCAGTAACACTCTTCAGCTCACCGGTGACTTCCACGGTGTGTTGAAGGTCTCCGCGCTTCACGACGTCCGTGACAAACGTTTGTGTCGGCGCCGATCCGAACATTCCCCAAGCAAAACCACCGATACCAAGCAGCAATCCTCCTGCAATAATGACACGAGTTTTTGTGATGTTCATACCTCAGCGCGATCAATCAATGAGGCAGAATCCTATGCTTTTTATTCAGTTTCGTCAAGAATATTTGCATCTTCGTCCCACGTCACTCGCCCGTCACCCGTGATATCAATGCTGTTCCCAAGATATGTGGGTTCGGCCGCAAAAAGGACGTTTATCCACGCCTTCACACTCGCAGGAATTTCACGCAGTCGAAGCTGGACGATCCCAAGATACCGCTGTCGATCTGCCACAACGCCATACGCTGTCATGCCCTGCGAACGCGCGAGAAACAGTGCACGGGGCAGATGAAACTGCTGAGTCACCACAATTGCCGACGTGATACCGAACACTTCACGGGCTCGCACCATGCTGTCATATGTATCGAATCCTGCGTGATCAAGAAAAATATCCTCCGGAGGGATACCGGCACCAAGCATGAACACGCGCATATCGTTGACTTCGTCATACTCCACCTGCCCGTTATCGCCGGAAAGAAGAACCTTCTGTACGATGCCACGATGATACAAATCTGCCGCGGTCACCAGTCGATCGCGTAACACGTCACTCGGTTGGCCATTCGCCTGTACTTTCGCTCCGAGCACAATACCCACCGGAGCAGGCGCGATATCACCTGCCGGGACAATATACGTAGACGCACGTTGCACCAACGAAAAACAGACAAACACAAAGCCTGATCCAAAAAGCCCCAGCACGAGAATGCTCCGACGCAGATACCGCAAAACCTGAGCATACGTCATATGGATCACACATCTTGGCTAATCGTTTCTTGCGGCCGTACCTGACGCAAAACTTTTCGATGAAATGCAGAGATGAATATGCGTACTTCTTCATTGCGCAAAAGCAAGCCAACACCAAAATACACCATCATACCCACACCACCGGCAATAACAGTCTGAATCAAGACGCCGATAAAGGTATTGAGATAGATAACCTCGACAATAATATACTTCATACACTGCGTTGCGAAGCCTGCAAGGAGTCCAGCGATAGTAAGGAGCGCAGCGGTTTTCAGAATGCGCGCTTCATCAAGCACCCCGACACGATGGCGCAACATTGCCCAAAGCAGCGCCACTTGGAGCATCGCGGAAAACGAAAACGCTGCGCCGAGCCCCGCAACGCCGTATATTGGCGCAAGCCAAGAACCGAGAATCACGTTCGTCACGGTTCCGACCACCCCTGCAATAAACGGGGACCGCGTGTCTTCGAGCGCAAAAAACGCACGAACAACAATATAAATAATCGCCTGCGCCGCAAAGCTCAGTGCAAAAAATGCCAACGTATCCGCAGTCATGACGGTGGCATCCCAATCGAACTTTCCACGACCAAACGCCAGTCGCACAAGTTGGGCACGCAGTAATAAAAACATCACGGACGCTGGAATGATCCAAAGTAATACCTGCCGAATGGCGTGGCTGAACGTGCCCACAAAACCCGGAATGTCTTTTGCAGAAACACGCTCACACAACGCGGGAAATGATGCGACGGCATAAGCCATCGCGATAATCCCAATAGGAAATGAGTTCAGCGTATACGCAAATTTCAGCACCGTCGCCGACCCAACCACACCAAGCGTCGCGAGCGCACCCATCGCAACAAAATTCAGCTGGTTCACCGCAAGCCCAAGCACGCGTGGCACCATTTGTATGCTCGTGGTACGCAAATCTGGATCACGCCAGTCGATGCGAAACGTATGGCGGTATCCAAGCGCGTACACACCGATACCTTGCAACGTTGCATGAAGCACAGCGCCAAACACCGCACCCCATGCCAAGCCAATCGGCCCCATGATTGGCACAAAACCAATTGCACCAAAAATGATACCAACGTTATTGACAATCGGCGCGAGGGCATACAAAAAAAACCGTTTCGTTCCTTGAAGCACCGACCCGAACACCATGGATGCCGCAAAAAAGAATTCCCCAATACACAATACACGACTCATCGAAATCACCATCTCCATTTTTTCTGCGCTGTATCCCGGCGCCACCCATGCCGTCAACCATGGGGCAAAGAGAATCGCAAACAAAGAAACAACAGCAAATACCATGCCAAACACGTTCAAGATTGTGCTCGTAAATTTCCACGCCTTCGCGTCATCCTTTCCGTAATATTTTGAGAAAATCGGAATAAAACTCGCAGACAACGCACCGAGAATGAGGAGCTGCAACAACGTGTCGGGAATGAGAAATGCGCTTGTATATGCATCCAGAACATCGCCTGCGCCAAACATGCTTGAAAGAATATTGTCACGAAGCACGCCGACAAAACGGGAAATCATCGAAAAACCACCAATAATCACCGCGGCGCTCGTCACTCCCGCCGTCTTACTTGTGAGAAGTCCTTTGATCATATGATGCGCGGAGGCGAATAAACGCAAAGCCGAACGAAAACAGCGCAATAAACAGCAGCACGATTATCGCGATAACTTGCGGGTTATCCAGATGGAAGAATGTCACATCGAACGTCTGCGCATCGGAAAATGTATTCCCCGCATCGTCGACAATTGCGAGTGTCACAGTATATGTGCCTGGGCCTGAAAATGCGTGCAAAATTTGTGGCTGCACACTTGTCGCACCGTCACCAAAATCCCAACTAAACTGTACATGGTCTTCTGGTTGCTCTGCGAGAGTAAATTCATATGTTCGCCAGTCTGTTTGCTTCCAGGAAAACCGAGCGAGTGGCGATGTGGTGAGTGTTGACGATGCCGCAGGTGCGACGACCGTCGTATCATCCGCGACTTCACGATCCGCGGTATTCACTGCCTCAGCATCATCTGATTTCGGTACCGCTGGCGACACAACGGTCGGGGCGGTATTCGATGTGATTGCAGACGCAGTTGGAGTTGGAGTTGAAGCAGCAGGCGCTGCGACATCTTGTGACTTCGACGCGTCGAACGGATAGGCATCCTCCGAATCTGGCGTCGCATCCCCGTCATCGTCACCGTCGCAAACATCTCCCAGTCCATCGCGATCCGTGTCGAGCTGATCAGGATTTACATCTTGCACACACGAATCATCATCGTCCACGACGCCATCGCGATCTGCATCAACCACTGGCGAATACAATGGAGTCATCGTCGAATCATTCGCAACATTTTGATCTTGTGGTGCGGATCCCTGCAATACCGCGCGAATATTAAAACTCCCCGTTGGGACAGTAAAATCAACATACACGTCGTCCGGATTCCCATTCGCAAGAAGTGAAACCGCCTGAGATTTCCCTACAAGCATTCCGCCCTGATAAAACAATACATAAGCACTTGCATCGGTGTCCCCAAGATTTTTCACCCGAGCATAAATTCGAATTTCATCACCCGCATACAACGTCGTTTCGGAAAAAGAAATGCTGGAACTATCCAACGCAAGATCAACGGTCGACGCGCGGGCTGGCGACACCATACCGAAGAAGATCGCAGCACCGAACATGGCAGAAAAACCACATTGCCGTAGTCGATACATCATATTACTTTTGAATATCACGAATGCGGACGTGAGTCCCCGCATGCAGCCAAAGATCGCGAGCGTCGTCGGCATGAACATGCATGCGCGCTCGATACGTTGGGTGAACACGAATCAAAACGTTCTCGAGCACACGCGAACCGCCACCAATGACCTCTACACGAGCTATTGCACCGTGATGCACTCGCAGCGTTTGTGCATCTGCATCAGAAAGATGGATATGCATCTGCGGAAGAATGACGGACTTTTGCGCCTCTACGCTCCCAAATGTCGTGCGGAGTATACAATCTGCCGCGCCGACGAGATTCCCAGAAATCGCGACCTGCGCATCGATCCCGAGCAGCGCCGCTTCCGTTGGCGTCAGCTCAACCTGCGTGGTCTTTCGGGTGGGTCCAAGAACGCGCAGCGCGATCTGTTTCCCATTCGACCCCACTACATCAACCGTTTCCGTGTACGCAAACTGCCCGGTTTGACTCAATTCCTGGTGAACCGTGCCAAAATGCCGCTCGCCGAAGAGGATCCGATGATGCGTTTCGGAAAGATGGACGTGCGACGGGATGACTTCAACCAAAATGGGACGTGACATACACACCCATTGTAACACGCAACTTATTTCTTCTCTTCGTACCCAAATCCGTACTTAAATTTATCGTGGCGGATCGGACCAAGAAAGAGAATGTGCATTTCTGCAAGAATATATTTCATCGCCATTGAAATTCTGCCGTCGCGTTCTTGGCGACGCGTCGTGGCATACACGACAACAGAATGCAACAAACCGAATGTTCCCTTTTTCGAAGCACGCATGGCGTAATCGTGGTCTTCGCAAAACACAATACCTTCATCAAAGCCCCCAATAGCATCGTGCAATGTTTTCCGCACCAAAATGCAAAATCCTGGTGCGTGCGGATGAAATCGATTCATCACGCGAACGTACATATTGTAAAACGCATGTGCAAAATCATCGAACGTTGTCCCATGAACTACCCCGACATCGGCAGTGGCAACATCGAAGTGTTTCTGTTCAAACTCTTTCACCGCCCGTTCTAAAAATGTTGTATTTTGTAATACGACATCTGCATCAAAAAAGAATATGAGCTCCCCCGTGGATGCCAAGGCGCCACGATTACGGCCAACCGAAGGCAATCCTCCTTCCACGACTCGTGCACCAAAACGTTGCGCGACATCACGCGTGCCGTCTGTCGAGTGAGCATCAGCAACAATCACTTCAAAGGGCTGAAACGTTTGTTCTGCAATCTCTTGAAGCAAGTTCGGAAGGTATCGCTCCTCATTTTTCGCAGGAATAACAATGGAAAGTTTTGGCATAAGAGTACTGTAGAGAACTTTCTTATTTTCGGCGAGTTTGGGATGGCACAAGGCAAAATCGACAAAATAAGAAAGTTCTCTGGTGCACCTGGCGCGATTCGAACGCACGATCTCCTCCTTCGGAGGGAGGCGCTTTATCCAGCTAAGCTACAGGTGCAAATATTTCAACGCGTACATGGCAACGCCACTGGCCACTGAAACGTTTAAGGACTGTTTTTTCTCCATCGGGATCATCACAAGCCCATCTAGCATAACACGAGTATCCGCATCGATTCCGTCAACTTCATTCCCAAGCACAAGTGCAATCTTTCTCACAGATCCCGCACGCACAATCTCCTCAATGCGCATTGCGTCCGGCCCAGTCTCGAGCCCCAACACGGCGTACCCATGCGCTTTCACCGTGGCAATGACCTCATGAATCTCCCCCGCTTCCCATGGCACAAGATCTTCTGCACCCAAGGAAACCTTCGCGATATCCTTCCGTGGTGGAACACCGGTAAATCCAGTGAAATACACCTTTTCCACTCCAAACGCTGCAGCATTCCGAAGAATCGATCCAACATTATGGAGGCTCCGAATATTGTGCGCGAGAACAATCATGCGTCAAGAGTATGCCAAATATTGCACATTGGAGCAAAAACCGCTACACTTCGCGCCAATATGACCAATATTTCCCCGTGCCCAAACCCTGACGTCTGCGGTTCTTGTGGGTGGAGCCATATCCCGTACGAAAAACAACTGCAGCAAAAACTTTCCGAAATCAACGGGTCGTTCGCAATCAAAAAACTTGATCTACGTGTTGAGGAAATGTTTCCGGCCCCGAAAACGGAACATTACCGCAACCGCATGGATTTCGTGATCAACTTTCAAGGCGAAGTGGGACTGCGCGAAAAAGGAAAATGGTGGAAAGTGATCGACGATCACCCGTGTTTCTTAGGCGACGAAAAGATCGAGGCACTTTTTCCAATTGTTCGAACATGGGTAAAGGAATCTGGACTTTCCTTTTTCGATCGAAAATCGAACATCGGCACCCTGCGGTACGCCGTCATCCGCGCAACGTCGACGGGCGAAACGATGATCATCATCGTGACGAGTGCGCCAAACGGAGAGAATCAGCTCGGCGAAAAGAATGAAGCAACACTCGTGGACTTTAACAATGACACCGCACAAATCGAACGCGCGTTACGCGACCTCGCAAAGAAAGCCAGCGCCACCACGGTGGTGTGGTCGATCAATCACACCATCTCTGATCTTTCGTTTGGCGACGAGCTGCGCGTGATTGACGGTCCGGGAACAATTGAAGAAACCGTCGAGGGCGTGCGGTTCCGCATTTCTCCAAACGCATTCTTCCAAACGAATTCGTACGCCGCACCGATGTTACTTTCGACGGTACGCGAGTTTGCGGGCGATCTCACGGAGAAGACATTGCTCGATTTGTACTGCGGCACAGGATTCTTTGGCATCGCGCTTGCCGGTGAAGCAAAGAAGACGATTGGTGTCGAACTCGTCGCTGATGCGATCAAGGACGCTCGGGTAAACGCTGAGCTGAACGACGTGACGGTCGATTTCCACGATGCAAAAACCGAAAACTTCGATTGGATGAAACTCGGCGCGGATGTGGTTATTCTCGACCCTCCCCGTTCCGGCATGCACGACAAAGCGCTCGCCGACGTGGTCGCAGCCAAGCCCGAACGCATCGTCTACATCTCTTGCAACTACAAAAACTTCGCCCGCGAAATGGTTCAGCTCTCCGAACACTACAACGTCGACGCCATCCGCGCCGTGGACATGTTCCCCCACACCCCACACGTCGAGCTTGTGGCAGCGCTAGTGAAGAAGGGTGATAAAACAACGACGAGTATAGAGACGGTTGACGAGAACGGCTTTTCCCGCTAATCTTCGCGCATTATTCTTTGTTTCTGTTTCAGCGGATTCACTGGATCTCCGCCTCGCGGGGATGACGAACAGAAGATCACCTATGCCAAAGTCAGGAATGGTTGCGATTGTGGGACGAAGTAACGTCGGGAAATCCACGCTCATCAACACGTTAGTTGGAACAAAAGTTGCGATTACTACGCCAAAGCCGCAAACCACACGTCGGCCAATCCAAGGAATCATCACGCGCCCGCAGGGGCAGGTGGTGTTTGTGGATACGCCGGGAATTATGCAGAAGGCTCGCGACACGCTCACGAACAAGCTCAACGCATATGCCAAGGACTCCCTCCGCGACGTGAACGCAGTGCTGTATGTCGTCGACCCGACGCGACCGATTGGTGACGAAGAGAAACAGGCATTCCGTCTCGTGGAAAAGATTACGATTCCTAAACTGCTCGTCATCAACAAAATGGACGACAAAGCGTCTAAGAATTTCGTTGAGTATTACCGCGATCTTGGCGAAAAGTTCGATGCATACGTGGAGGTATCGGCGATGACTGCGAAAAACACGGATCTTCTGGAGAAGTGGATTTGGGAACAGATGCCTGAAGGCGAATTCTTGTATCCTGAATTTCAGCTGACAAGCATGGGCAATGAGGAGTGGCTCGCGGAATTGATTCGCGAAAAACTTTTCCTCCGCTTACGTGAAGAAGTGCCATACTCAACGCACGTTGAGGTGAATAGTATCGATATTCAAGAGAACGGCACGGTATTCGTCGACGCAACAATTTTTACGCACTCCGAACGCTACAAGCCGATGATCATTGGAGCGGGCGGGCGAGGCATTAAGGAAATTGGCCAGTCCACACGCCGAGAACTCGAGGCGGTTACTGGGAAGAAGTATTTTCTTCAGTTGCAGGTTGCGGTTGATCCTCGGTGGGTGGAGCGGATGGAGTAGGATCTGCTTCAGTTGGCGGATTCAGAATCTCGTACATCGCCTTCGCCTTTTCGTACGTCGCTTGAGCACTCTCGATGGCAGCTTGAAGCGCAGAAGTTTTCTCTTGAATCATGACGGTTGCCGTCGCGATGCTCGATTCTGCATTTTGCACCGTCGTACAGCCAGCGCCACTCAACACCATCATCGACAAAACAACCAAAAGCCCTCCCAGGGGCTTTGGTGTTTTTACCATCGATGTGCGCAATGTCATAATTACTCTCCTCCGCCGATTCCTTCACCCTTCTCACCTTTTGCCCAACGCGTCACGGTTTCTTCATCACTCGATCCACAGATAAACGTTTTCGTTTCCTCATTATAGAAAAACGGCACACCGCCACACAGTCCGTTGTCGATACCTTCGAGGCGCTTCGCATTCTCCTCATTATTCCATACCTCGAGCTTCTCAATCGTCACCCCAAGATCCTTCTCAACTTTCTCCACCATCGGATTCATCTCAATACAGTGCGGGCATGTGTCACCGTAAAATTCTAAGAGTGCCATAATTATTTCTTTTTTGCGGTCAGCGCGAGTCCTGCGTATCCAAGCAGAGCGTACATCGTAACGCTCAGAAAAGGAATAATGTAAAAAAATACTCCGAGCACGTACCAGTCAGGATTTTCAAAGAACGGTGCAAGGAAGAGCAGTGGCATCGCAAGCAGCATCGCCGGGGTCATAAGTACGCCCGCTAACGTATCCATTATCGTATCCTCCGGAACTTCGCCAACGAGATATACATACAGAATCGGGAGCGAAACAAAGAACCCAATACCCAATGCATACCACACTCGTTTTTTATTGATGTTCATATGACGATTTAAGAGTCTTCGCCGTACTCAACATAACGAAAAAGTCAAAGCTTAGCATTAACATTACCCATCACCGCTCAAGAATACCTTATTTTTGTGTACTTCCGCGACACCATCGTGCACAACCCTTTTCACAAGCGTCGCAAAATGTTCGTCGTTGAGACGATCAAAAACTGGAAGTGCTCGCAACGCCTTCAGCGTCATCGGCCCTTCACGCAGTTGATCGACAATTCGCCCGCGGAAATACCGGTCTGTGTCTTCAAATTTCACACGCTTCATCATCGGAGACCCTTGTTCCTCTGCCTTCTCCTTCGACCCGTGCAACGGCGCGAGCGGACACAGCCCCCATACATGGCCCCGCGATGAACAATGCAGCGCACCGATATCCATCAATGCGTGGTTCCACGTCCACACATTCCAATCGGAACTTACGCATATCTTTCCCGATCGGGAATCATTTGCGTAAACCCTTCCCGGAGAAATTTGACGTGCTAGCTGCTGCATCGATTTTGGATCAGAACGATGGCGCGGGAATACGCGCCGAAGAATCCGGATGATATTCGTGTCGACGGGAGCGGCATCAGCATTACAAAATGCAAACGCAGCAACCGCATTCGCGGTGTATTCACCGATTCCCGGAAGCTTTTTCATTGCAGCAATATCGTTCGGCAATTCCCCGTCCTGATCGACAACTGCTTTCGCGAGTCGATGTACCATGACGGCACGACGGTTGTAGCCGAGCCCCTTCCATAACCGGAGCACATCCGACGTTTTCGCCTCTGCAAGATCCTTCCACGTGGGAAATGCCTCCAAAAATGCGCGCCATTTTGGAATCACGCGATCGACCTGCGTCTGTTGCAACATAATTTCCGAAAGTGCAATCGCATATGGATCATTCGTTCTTCGCCACGGCAGATCACGACCGTTTTTCTTGAACCATGCAAAAACAATTGCGTGAAACTTAGTGACTTTCAACCCACGCGTAGAACGCCGCGGCGCTCGAATCAGCAAAGTTCGTCGCGATCTCTTCCGTGTCGTCATATGGTACGAGGGTATCAAACCGTGCTGCTGTTCCGGAAGGAACGACTGTTGATGCTTCGGTGACGTCACCAGAAATAGCGTGCACATCAAGTTTTGAGAGCCAGCCGAAATTCACGAGGCTTGCACGATCTGTCACACGAAACACAAGATCACGTACATGAAGCACCGTTGGTCCCTGTACCACAATTCTCCCACCGTAAAACGTCAGGGCTTCAGACCCTTCTCTATGTTCAGTCACCACAAGTTGTGTATGTTCGTCTAGCCAAATTGTAGAAGTACCAAAGGTGATTTTTTTTCGTTGTCCAGAACACGTGATGATATTCTCTCGAGTCGGATCAACAAGATCGCACGCAACGTCAATCGTTTTCTCATCCGCTACCGTCACCACCACCGTGTGTGGTCGATATCCCATTCCCCCAGCCCACGTTGTCTCAAAATGTCGCCCGATGACAAGCGCATATGAGAGAACCCCGATTCCCGTCACCAGAACAATCTTAGAGAATCTCATAGGTCTGTTCAACATGTGGAATGTCAACCGTCACGCCCAACACCACGCGCAAATGTTCAGCAAATTGTTCTTTCGTTTCCGTTTCGCCGTGCACTAAAAACACCGTTTCTGGCAACGCCCCCGTGCCGCGAATAAACCGCGTGAGCTTTTTCTGATCCCCGTGTGCTGAAAAGGCATCAATTGTTTCAACAGTTGCCCGAACACTTCGCGTATCACCAAAAATCCTAATCTCTTTTGCACCACCTTGAATCGTCTTTCCGAGTGTGTATTTTGCCTGATAGCCCACAATAAGAATCCCCGATCTTTCGTCGTCAACATACTGCGCCAAATGATGCATAATTCTCCCACCCGTCATCATGCCATTTCCCGCAATGATAACTTTCGGCCGCCGATCTTCGTTAATGTGTTTTGAGGCGTCGACAGATAACGTTTCCGTCAATGTTGGAAACCGAAACCAGTCGTCGTCCTTCCCGGGTGCAGCGGGATGTTCAAACGATAAATACTCATGAAAATGCCTGTATACCGTCGTCGCTTTAATCGCGAGTGGACTGTCCAAATACATCGGCACGTGCGGAATTTCGCCACGCTGAAGTAATTGATCCAAAGCGAATAAAATTTCCTGGGTTCGCTCCACAGAAAATGCTGGCAACAATACCGTTCCGCCGCGACCAATAATCTTTTTCACAAACTCCCCAAGCTTTGCTTCGCGCATGCTCGTCGGTTCATGCTCTCCTCCGCCATATGTGGCTTCGCACACCACAAAATCCGTTGCAGGACGATCTTCCGTGGCGGGCAAAATCGGCACGTCATCATTCCCAATATCGCCACTAAAAATAAATGATTTTGTTTCCATACCGTCAGTCGCGATCACACGTACAAACGACGACCCTAAAATATGCCCCGCATCAAAAAACTCTGCCGTCACACCATCAAACAGTTCAATAACGTGATGATACGGCACCGTCACCACTGCTTCTAACATTGCCGTGAGATCGTGAGCTTCGTATGGTACAGGGTCACCACATTTTTTCGCATTCTCCGCCATGACGTGCACGGAATCCTCAAGGACGATTTGTGTGAGCGCTTTTGTGGGTGGCGTCATGAAAATTTTTCCCGTGTATCCTTCTTTGACTACTACCGGTATGCGCCCCGTGTGATCAAAATGCGCATGCGTCACCACGACAGACGTCAGATGTGCAGGCGTGAACCCAAACGGCTCAAGATTTTTCTGGGAGCACATGCGTTCACCCTGATGCATCCCACAATCAATTAACAATTTTCCTTTTGACGTTTCCAGCAAAAAACATGACCCCGTCACGTCTTCAACGCCACCGTGAAACGTCAGCCGCATATTATTCCGCTATGCGTGAAATGTATTCCGCAAACCGCGACTTGAGGTGATCCGCATGTCCTGGCAAATTTTGATCGTCGTCCAACTCAGATTCTCTTCGCAAATCCTCGATGATTTCGTCGACGAGCTCCGCATAGGCTGCTTCCGTGGCGACACCCTGTATCACACCCTCTTCACAGATCGTCTCGAACAGTTCTTCCTCAGAAAATTCAATATTTTGCATCATATGCACGAT
Organism: uncultured Gammaproteobacteria bacterium; assembly: GCA_964394565.1. Taxonomy (GTDB): domain Bacteria; phylum Patescibacteriota; class Patescibacteriia; order UBA9934; family UBA9934; genus CAIKHN01. Next base: position 6,290 of record CAYMYA010000001.1, on the reverse strand, counting down.
TGTATCATGATAGAGGCTTCGCTCGGGCGACGAGGGGTATGAGCATACTGACGGATCCTGTCGTCTCGGACTCCATAGGTGCTCGAACCGACAAAGTCGGTCTGCGCGCCTCTGGAGGCCTCCCTCGACGCCACCCGAGCGCCAATACCCCTCGTCGCTCTCGCTTCGTGGGAACTGAGCCCAATACCGTATACTTCTTTTACTATGCGTCTCGACTGGTCCGCACTCCCAAAACCCATTATTGCGCTCTCCCCCATGGCAGACATGACGGATAGTGCGTTTTGTCGTGTCGTGAAAGCAGTGACACAGAACGAGGTACGGCTTGTCCCTCCGAAGCTCCGAATGAACGAAGAAGGAGGCGCGAGTAGAGAGTATCCAATTGTTTTTCGAGAAATGGTTTCGAGTGAAGCAGTAGTGCGAAAAAACAATAAAACGTTGGGCATGACGGAAATACACGCAGACGAACGGCCGCTCGTGCAGCAGCTTTTTGGAAGCGATCCCGTAATCATGGCAGAAGCGGCTCGCATGATTACCGATGAACATCACCCGGAAGGTTTTGATATCAACATGGGCTGTCCGGTCTATAAAATCGTGCACAATTTCAACGGTGCAGCACTCATGAAAGAACCCGCACTTGCTGCACACATCGTGAGCGCAATCAAGAACGTCATCCGTGTTCCGCTTTCTGTGAAGATTCGTTTGGGGTGGAGCGATCCAACGGAAGCAATACTCTTCGCAAAAGTTCTTGAAGATTCCGGGGTTGATCTTCTCACGGTGCATGGCAGAACAAAAACCCAAGGCTATTCCGGTGTCGCAGATTGGGACATGGTCGGGCGTGTCAAGCGCGCAGTTTCAATTCCGGTATTATGTAATGGTGACATACACACCTCCGCACGCATTCCACAAGCACTCGAAACATCCAGTTGCGATGGCGTACTTATTGCCCGCGGCGCGCTAGGCAATCCGTGGATCTTCCGGGAATACTTGCAGATTGCCCGCGGCGAAACACCCACGCCCGTCAGCCTGGAAGAACGTATTGCAGTAGTTCGCTACCATCTCGCGCTCCACCTCGAGCAATATGGTCCAGGTGCCGTGACCACGTTTCGTAAACACATGAGCTGGTATTTCAAGGGCATTTCTCACATGAAGCCCGACCGAGAGCGCATGATGACTGCAAAAACCGCGGAGGAGCTCCACATCATTCTTGACGACATCCGCGCACGAACCTAAACTTTCGGCCTCAAGGCATTCCCCTCACCATTCATCCGCATTCTATGCGTCTCGGAATTCTCAGCTTCGTTACCAGAAAAGAACATATTGCCGTCGGAACCGCAAGTATTGTGACGGAAGCAAAGAAGCGCGGCCACAGCGTCAAGATGCTTTATGCAAAACACGTCAGCCTTGTCTTTGGAAACGGAAAGACGCTCACATACCAAGGTCAAATTATCAATCCGGAAGATTTCGATGTTATTCTCGTCCGCCCTGGATTTACCGCAGACCCAAGCGTCAATGCTTCCATTATTAAACAATTTCAACTTGCAGGATTTTACGTCATCAATACGTACATTGGAGTATTTCGTACAAAGAATAAAATTCGCACCCTGCAAATGCTCAACCACTTCGGTCTCCCGGTACCAAAAACACATGTTGTTGGCGACGCATCAATGTTAGAAAGTGCGGTCAAGGAATTTACGTTTCCCGTCATCATTAAAAGCATTTACGGTACACACGGCACTGGGGTATTTATTGCAGAATCCATGCGTTCACTCGCACCAATTGTCGACTATCTCACCAAGAAAGAACGGGGCTTCGTGAAGGTTCAAGAATATATCGAGGAAGCACAGGGGAAAGATATTCGTGTATTTGTTGCAGGAAAAAAGATCCTCGCTTCCATGGAGCGCTCCGCAAAACCGGGCGAGTTCCGTGCAAACTTTCACAAAGGCGGTAGTGTTGGCACCGTCGAGCTGTCTGCTGCAGAAAAGAAACTCGCAATTAAGGCGACTCTACTCCTCGGGCTCGATATCGCCGGTGTCGATATTCTCCGCACAAAAGATGGACCCAAAATCATCGAAGTCAATAGCAACCCAGGACTAGAAGGTATCAGCAAGGCCACAGGCGTTCCTGTTGCCGCAAAGCTTGTTTCGTTTCTCGAACGCCGCGTGGAAACGCACGGGCACAGGGCAACAATTTTGCGAAAGCAAGCCATGAAAGAGTAGATACGCTACTCTGAACCCCTGCAGACTCAGCGCACCGTAGCACCAAACGCTTCATCTGCAACATCTGCTTCTGCATCCTTTTTTGTTGTATGCACTGTGCCGTCGATATGATTTGGTGGGACGTACACCGTCGCGATGATGAGCGGCGTTGCTCCGGCATTCAAAAGATTATGTTTCGTGCCCGGAGGCACCATGATCACGTCCCCAGCATTGACATCGGTTTCCTTCCCGTCGAGCACGGTTTTCCCAGTGCCTGATTGCACAAACAGAATCTGCTCAACGTGTGCGTGCGTTTCTTCCCCGATCTCACCACCAACAGGAATATTCATCACGACGAGCTGACTTTTGTCTGTGGTATGCAGGACAGTACGAAAGTTCGTATTCTCCGATGCAATCCGTGCGAGAGTATTGATGTAGGACATAGAGTTAAATTACGTGACGATAGCTGAGGTATCCCCCCTCGAGATTTTTGACATTGGTATAACCCAACTGCTGTAACGTCTCTGCTGCCAGCGCAGAACGTGCACCACTCGCGCAATACACCACAATCGGCACATGACGATCCGGAACGTGATCACGAATGGTAAATTCCAAAATTCCTTTGGGAATGTGTATCGCTCCATCAATATGCCCCGCGTCCCATTCAGCGCGTTCACGTACATCAATCATGGTCACCGGCTCGCGTCGCTGATATAATGCAATCAGTTCCCTACTCGTGATGATTGGCGCCTGCTCCTGGAGGTGCGTATTGAGGGATGTCATAGAAAAGAGGACTATAAAACGAGTGTACTCCTATAGTCAAACATTGGTTAATAGAGAAACAATTCGACTAAAAATGTGAATCTTGTTCGTGTTGAGTAACCATATGACACTCCCCCGTCGAACATTCGTTCTCGTCGCACTCCTCACGCTCACGGCATTCGCTGTCACGGCGTATGTGCTCTTGAGACCAACACCAATCGACTGGCAGACCGTTGAAACGCACGGATACACACTGAATGTTCCGGGAGATTGGGAGAGGTCAGGAAACGGATATACCGGAATTCTCGAGCGATTGCGAAAGGGAAATTTTGATTCGTACGATATTGACGATTCGTGCGATGGACGCTCGCATACCGCAACCCTAGAGATTTGGGAAAATGACGCTTCCTCATTCAGGTATCGAAAAAGCGACGGAACAGGAGGAAATCTACTCACCAAGGAAGATGCCTATAATTACATCTCTTCGAACCGAGGAGAGGTCGTTCTCGAGCGTGAGCTCTCTAACGACGCCATACTCGTGGTTGGCGACGGCCGCTATGGCAGTGCACCGTGCATCGGCAGCCAACACATCGGCTTCATCCTCGACGGCGAAAAAGCAATCTGGATCCGCATGCTCATGGACGAAAACCGCGAGGATATCGTTTTCCCATTGTATGAGTCCATTACGCCACAGTAAAGGTTATACCGCATAACGCATTGGTGTGAGCCGCGCGATTCGAGACCCGTACGCCGAGCCATGAGCAGGCGTGTGAGGTGACCCACATGTCTTATCAAAAAGTCGTCATTGAAAAATGGTACTTTTCTATTCAACAATCTATCGTTTTGTCTCCCTGACCCTTAGGACTTCCGTAAGAATTGGTAGAGCTTTATCTGCTTGGTAGCAAAGAAGAATTTGATTGTCGGGCAGTCGTCGCTCTGATGCGACATCGGGATGGTGTGCGACGAGATCTGTTAACATTTTCTTCACCATTCCTGTATTTATTGGACCTTGAGATTGCAACCATGCTTGCATCTGCCTGTAGTTCAAATCATTCTCCGTTTTCGGCGGAATACGTGCGCGTCTTTCTACTTCCGCTCGGATGGCGAGAATCGCTTCCGTAGAGTAGTGTGGATAGTAATTACCGTCTGGAACTATGCGATCATGAACGTCATCATGATGATTTTGAACAACACCGCGTGCTATCTTCTGAATAAAGACGGGACTATGAAGAAATCCCAAGTCCTTTACCCAACGCGTAATTGCCGGCACGGTCATCTCCCCTGTTTTCGGGCTCTCTAAACCATTGATATACTCCACCTCAGGTCGTATCGCTTCAATAGCTTGTGGAAGATAATACCATTCAGCTTTTGCCATCTTCGGCTTCCGTTGTATTTTCCACTCAGGATGCAATTTTGTAGCTTGATCCAGAAGTCGCATAACGGTTTTTCTGGGTGCCCCTAAGTGCTCAATGATCATCGGCCTCGTCATTTCTCCTTCCTGTGGTTCGGGTATCTCCGTCACTTTCAGAACTTCTTTCCGGATTTCTGCAATAAAATCTGCGCGACCATATTCGAATGGATTCATTTTCTCTTTTTTCATGACCTTCACCTGTCCTGCAGCCAATGCTTCGTCAACTCGGGAATCCCAAATCTTCCGAACGACCGCAATACTTACCTGGCCAGCAAATTCACTCGAAAGCTCAGCAAGTGAAACCCACCCTGCTTCCCATGGAACGACTGTTACTTCCTCCTGTTTTGGCTGATTTTTTTCGGCAATGTGCTCAATAGCAGTGCAGAGTTCGGGAGCATAAAACACATGGCGCCGATTTCTCGCGGAGCGAAAAGGCTGAATTTGGCCATCCTGTTGGAGTGTATCCGCGTACCGCCGTACCGTTTTCGATGTAATGGCCACACCTTTTGCCTGAAGTGCAGCAGTAAGTTCTGCATTCGTTTTCCAACCCTCCGGCGCAAAAGGAAATCGGTCAGCTTCTTGAAAGATAGGTATGAGACGCGCAAGGAGCGCTTCAGGATACTGTCGTATACCCTCAGGATATATTTTTGTAGGTAAAGGGTGATCTGCAGGGAGCAATGCAAAGTCACCCGTCGGCAAAAGCCCAAGCTCCGATGCAACAACAGTGGCATAGCGATGAACCCTCATTCTTCCGAGTTGCGGTTCGCCAAGCGCAACACGAAGCTGCTCCGTGAGCTGGCTCAGCGTGAAAAAGCCTCCGCACATTTCCTCAGGTTCCTCTTCTGGTTCCACGGGTCTCTCAAGAGTGCAAGCCCACTCCGTAAAAGAACGAGTCCCTTTTGGAAAAATAAGTCGATTCCCGAAGACACGGTAAAAACTTTCGCGCAGCTGCTGCACTGTTTCAAACGATTGAAGAGAGACGTTGCGATAACGCTCTTCTGGAAGCCCAAGAGCGAGTAATTCTTTCATTTGCAAAAATATCGCCTCAAGTTCCGTATTGCCGATGCGCTTTGCGTATTGTTCAAACATCAAGAGTTGACAACCTAACTGCTCAACAAGAGCATATTGAAAAGGATGAGCCCCGAGATCTTTCGTTTTTCGGTCCATCCATAGTCGAGTAATCCCATCCATCTCCCTTTCGTTAAACAGCAGGACGCATTGGGGAACCCGACCAGGAGAATGCTTTGTGCCTTCGCTATCTTGGCAGTAATCAATCCTCGTAAGGGTTCCCGCATCGATTGCCTCTTTTACTCTTTGCAATTTCGATTCAATATGCTTTGCAGAAAAGGTGACATCAACTGCGAGATAACGGGCATCAGATTCTCTGAGTCCCGGAAGCACAATCGCGAAGTCAACTCCATGGGCAATATCATCATATTCACTCGCGAATACCGTTTCCGTTCCCTGGCCTAGCCAATCCGAAAGCTCAATCTGTTCCGCAAGGATAGCTTCGAGAACATCAGCACGTCTTGCTTGCTCAACTCGAAATCGGGTATCCGCGATGTCCGTTTTTCTCTTTGCTACATAACGAAGGTCAGCCTGAATTTTTCTATTTGAGAAACCGGTCACATCAAAAAACTCTTCGAGCACAGGAGTATTCATCGCTCGCAATCGCTTTGCCCGCTGAAAGGCACGTTCGCGAACGGCAAATATGTTCTCTTCATTCTCGCCGAATTCAAAACTCTTTGACATAATTCATTCAGCTAAAAAACTTTGCCGCAACAACTTCCGACGGAATAATGATACACCTTCATGAGGTTTTTTCTTCATCACTACCCACTTTAGGTGATTTTGACTACCCGCCCCACATACAGGATCGGAAATGCGCAACGTAGCTGGTATTTCTCTCGCTATCCTCGACG